>JAFRIV010000020.1 GCA_017432615.1 Oscillospiraceae bacterium | reverse complement strand
GCCTCAAGCGCCTTCTTCACAGGCTCCGTGCTGTACGTGTTCGTGACAGTCAGGCTCTCTGCCTCGCCATACTTGACCTCTTCGATCTCCAGCCCGCCTGCGCCGTTGTCCTTCACCTTGACCGTTACAGTCTTCGGCGTCGTATCATAAGTAATCCCAGGAATATTGCCGTTACTCTCAGTGATCTTGAAGGTGTACGTGCCTACTCCCGTGAACTTGATCGCGTCGAAGGTCACCGTCGGGTTGTTCTTCGTCGCTACCTTCACCGTCGTCTCGGGCATGGTCACGCCGTCCTGGGCGCTATCCTGGCTCAGCGTGAACTCAAACCAGTCGGTATCGTTCCACTCACGCCCACTCAAGGCCTTCGTTACACTGACCTGAGTTTCCGCTGTACCGCGTTTGTTCGTAACGGTTGCAATGCGCGTTCCATCAGGATCTGCTTTGATCAATCCCTCTATGTTTCCAACTGTTTCAGTTACTGTGATTAGCTTATATCCTTCAGGAGCACCAGAAGTCTCTTTCCAGTAATAGGTATAAGTATTTCCATTTGCATCCTGTTTTGGAACGCCAAGAACCATTGCCGTCCAATTGTTACTCTTGCTAAGAGTCTTTGTTATATCATTATTACCGTCGTCTTTAGCAATTTCAACTGTAGTCGTTCCGTCAACAGTAATTGCGCGATACAGAGTCACTACGATTTGTGCATCAGAACGAATACCATCTCCATTATCATCCCATGCCTTTAGCACGGTCAGGCACATCTTGTCCGGACCGCTGTTCTCTGTATAAGTATTAGTATAAGTTGTGGTGTAGGATTCAGAATTCTGATCTTTTGTTACAGTAACATTCTTAATAGTATAACCAGAATCCCCGAGTGTAGACTGATCCTCCAACCAAGTATAGGTCTGCTTTACTCCATTTACATATTCAGGAAGATTGGAAATGACTGCCTTGCGTGCTGTTGCAAGATCATCAGCAGCACCATTGTAAACTGCATTGTTACCACTATTATTGAAAACCTGGTTTTCAGGTGTATCAGACAGTACAACACTGATGCCTGTATCCACATTATTTGCATACAGCTTCATTGTTACACTGGTCGGACGTTTGTGGGCGGCGTTGTAGTTATCATCCCAGACCTTGGTGACAGCAGTCTGCGTGACAGGCTCATACGTATTGGTGACTGTCAGATCATTCTTATCGCCATCATAGTTGATCTCTGCAGTCAGCACACCATTTGCATCTTCAGAAACGGTTACAACTACAGTGTGCGCAACAGGCTGACCATTTTCACCGACATCATAAGTCATGCCGACAGTTGTGCCCTTAGACTCTGTAATTGTATATTTATAGGTTCCCGCTTCAGTATATACGATTTCGCCAAAGATGCCTGTCTCGCCTGCTTTGATGGTAACAGCATTACCAGTGCCGGCAGGCATTGGAACATCAGCCTGTGCAATGGAAGTGGTTCCATCAGACTTAAGCCCATTCACTGCTGCCAGCGTAAAGGTGAACTCTTCATCCAGAGCTGCTTTTGCACCGCTGCCGGTTACCTGCTTGGTCACCTCAGGCTGTGCGACTGCTTTCGTATTCGTCAGCTTGGTGAGGAAGTTCAGTTGTGTGCCATCTTTGCTGGTGGACTGGATCTGCTCGGATGCCCCTACCATCCAGTTATTATTGGTACCCAGACTGATAATATCGCCAGTAGTCTTCGGTGTGTAGCTTTCGCCGTTCTTCTCCAATTCGACCCAGCGGTAGCTGTACCGATTTCCGGCAGCATCCATCTGAGCCTGCCCCACAGCGACGGCAGACCAGTTGTTGGCCTTATTTAGTTCAATGATAATATGATTGCTATCGTTATCCACTAAGTGAGGATCAGATGTGGTTAATGGATTTGCAGTTGTATTACCAAGATAAATATTTTCAACATCGTCCCAGCTATTCTCATCGTCAGGTGTAGTTGTACGCTGGAGTTTGACATACAGAACCAAATCATCCGGGGCGTTGACAACACCATTCGTCAGCCACTGCTTGGTAACAGCAATGCAGTACTTGCCGGTGACATAGGTATTGACGAGTTCCGCTGTTTCGATTGTAGAGGAATCATTAGCATCATATGCAGTATCGATCGTTACAGCATCATCTGTTTTGGAAATGCTGTCAATAAATGTAATGCTGCCAATGTTCTTTTCTGCTGCAGTTGTCTGGCTGTCGCTGACCTGTTTATAGCCGGTAATCACATTTTCGTCGTTCTTAATTGCGACGTATTCTGTAATCGTATAGTCACCAAAGGGAAGACCGGTGAAGAGTTTATTTGCATCGCTTGGCTTGATCACAATGATATCATCATTGTTGGTAATATCATCTACTTTGCTCAGAAGCCCATCCTTCGTGATATACCATGCTTGGCCAGTTTTATCGACATATTTTATCTTAATGTAGAACTCACGGTTCCAATTCGTCTTACCGTCAGTATTGTCATTCTCCTGCGTTACCTGAACATTGTCTATGAACATATTCTTGTTCACTTTCAATGCGCCGGTTTTGAGAGTGTTAGTAATAGAAGTAGTCCATATATTGTTTTCTTCATCATATGTACATTTGCTCTCAGTCGCTGTATACGCATCGCCACTGTTTACTTCATACACAGTATAGACAACTTCATGCCCATGCACATACCTTGGCAGATCGGTCCAAACAGCAGTCTGAGCCTGGAAGCGAGAATAACCCGCTTTGTCCTCTTCAGACAAAGCATTATACTCAGCCTCGGTCTTATACGTAGTCACTTCATTGCCATCAACGGTCTCCGTCTTTGCATAAACGTTAACACATTGATCAGCAGCATTTATGACCTTAATATATTGGACATCACCGGTATCTGTAACATACTGTTTATTATTCTCATCATCGAGATAATAACCTTCGAGTCTAAGCGTGACGTTTTCGCGCAGGCCATATTTGTTACCAGCATCGTCCCAAATCTTGATGGCCTGAACACTTGTCGGCGCACTCACATATTCATTGGCAAAGAAGACTTGTGTAAAGTCCTCGCCCACCAGTTCCGCATTGGTAGTCACACCATTTTCATTAGGCAGCGGATTAGTCGTGTCATCATTGGCATAAGTTTTCAGCTCTCCATCACGACCGACCTTTACAGTAGCTTTTGACCATATATATCCAGCACCGAAGACATTCTCGCCGCCTTCTTCTACGATTGTATACTCACCCAGCGGGAGACCTTCCAGCACGAGCATACCGTCACGGAAGTCATTGTAAGTGAAGGAGAACTCTTCCGTCTGCAACTTTGCCCGCCGTCCATGAATACCGCCATTTTCTGTATCCCAGGCGACATATTTGGTGCCTTCAATCAGAGTAGAAACATTGTTTACTTTCTGGTAGACAGGTATGTCTGTAGTAATAGTAAATTTCAGTGCTTCTTTTTGCGCTGTTGTGAGCTTGCTGATATCAACAGCTTCGCCGTCAAAAGTGAAAGACTTATAAAGCTTCAGCATGCTGTTCTGATTGTTAAATTGGAGTTCGTTCTCGTCACACTCAGGAAGACTTTCAATTTGTTCAGCAGTCGGATTCTTTATATAATCGGGACCGCCGGAAAACACCTGCCTGTAATATACTGTAGTATCCGTGATATTCGTATTGTCGCCATCATATTCTATCTCAACAAGAACTTTGATATAGTATTGTGTGAGATCCGGGCTGCAGCCGTCAATCACTGTCATGGGATTTTCAGTGATACGATAACAGTACGTAACAGATGTGATTCTGCCAAGGTCGTCTGTTTCCTTGTGGATATAATGCTGATCGCTCCTCGGTACGTTGTATCTAATCTCTGTGAAAGCGATCCTCTGTCCGGAATTTTGCTTTTTTTCCTTTTCCTGCCATGTAAAGTTATTCTCGGCATCATCCCATTTCAGTTCTTCCAGAATGAATTCATAAACCTGTCCTTTAGTAGGCAAAGTATTATTGACAGTCTTCTGTGCGACAAATCCTTCAGAAGAAGTGACAAGCTTGCCGCCGCGATAAGGCCACAGATGGCCTTCCGCATTACTACCAGTATGCACATTGTTGCCTACAAGTGAGCCGTTGTACTGGAAGTTAGTAGTAATCAAACCGTTCGGGGCAATCACATGGCCAAACATAGTGTTGCCATGGTCTGTAACCTCAGCTGCATTCGGATAGTTACAGACTATAGACATACCTTTACCATTTTCGATACCATTCATACCTTCATAGCTTGCTCCTCCGTCTGTACTCAAGCCAAAGAGAGGGACCTGATAAGTGCCCGAGCCGGCAAAGTTGAGAACCGTTCCTTTCGCTACTGCCCAATTATCAACGCCCCAACCATTCTGCCCGACTATGACAAAGATTGTGTTTGACGGCACACTGTCGTCGACCAGCACATGCTCACCGACATTAATAAGAACCTTACCACCTTCAACATCTGCAGAAGTAATCGTACGACTCGCCTGCATAAGAAGGGCGTATGAGGTATCTATGATGGAAATCCGGAGCCTTTCCCAATCGACGAAGTCATCTGAAGCAACGGTATAACCATATTCGTTGTACCCCATTTCGGTGCCATTTATGTATCCGCTTATAGCTCCATTACTGGTGCCGCCGTATACAGAATTCTCTTCACCGATATAGAAGTTAAAAGGATTCGGTCGCTCACGAGTTTGCCCCTGTCCAATAAGGTTCTGGAAATTTGCCAGTTTTCCGCTAATTGTTCCTCCCACCACAGAGGGACTGTTTGCATTGATACCGGTACCGATATTCTCTGATGAAACGGAAGAGATCAGGTCTCCGCGTACCAACACGCCACCGATTGTGTGGTTCTCATCGAAGAAATCACCCTGTCCTGGTTCGCCGTCTGTATTGGGACAGATCGTTATGACGTTGTACTGCGTTAATAGCCCTTCAAGATTATATCCGGCATAATTGTCCAAAGTCCGGCTTTCTTTCTTCAATGTAATAATATCAATGATGTCTTCCTTCGTGGGGTCATCCGGATCGGTTTGCTTAATGCGTTCCGATTCCATCTGGGTGTCTGGATAATCTTTTATCTGAGCGTTATTAACATATTGCCCTTCCTGGAGAATATAGCCAGAATCTTTTGGTTTAGGATTCACATTATCAGCATAATATACTAGTTTTACATTAATCGACTCTTCATTGCCGGTAAATATATCATCTGTCAGACTGACAGCACCTTCAGAGTCTAACCAATGTTCAACTGGCAATTCCCATACGACGACACCATCGACAATTTTCTTCATGCTGTCCTTAAGCTGAACCATACCGTAAGTCGTAGTTCCGCTTTTGTGACCCAAAATCACCTTAGCATAAAGGGCGCCCTCATCCGCACGCTCGACAGAAGGCACATCACCAAGCGCTGTTGCACCCTCGATTTTAACGCGTACGATATAATTCTTTGGTTTTTCCTTTTGCAGATTAACGGCAGCACCATCAGCAGTAGAATTCACACCTTTATGAGAATATCCTTCAGGTGCATCATCTGTTACAGCAGAATTGCCATTTCCCTGATCATCTTCCGGAAATGCCTTATCATACTTATCTACAGTATTGACATCTGAAATCTTAATAAGACGTACTGCCTGGGAATCATCAATGTTTATACGATAATCATTTTCATTATACTCTGTTCGATTGGTGGTTTCTGTCAAGGCATTCTTATCCAACCCAACAAAATCAGTCAATGTAACCTTGTTATCCGCATTCGTCATGGTAACTGGTAAAAGTGCCCATCCGCAATCCGTCCAGGTTTCATTTTCTGAACTGTCTGTTCCCTTTTCCTGTACCTTTACACGTATATACCAATCGCCTTCAATTATGCTATCTGGATTTTCAAGTATTCCTTCTTCGTTCTTCAAAAGCACGTGAATATTATAGCCTGTACGCTTCGACACAATAAACTCAAAGGATTTGTTCCCATTGTTGTCTGTCAGTCTGCTGGGGATTTCCAAGTCATTTTCGCCGAACGCAGTGCCGACATTTTCGCCATTTTCTTTAAGATTGGCAAGGGAAACATCATTTTCTGTATATTTCATCAGTGTGAAGCGCGTTCCTTCAGGGAAGCCGACAACCGGTGCTCCTGTGGAATCCACAAAGTTCATAGGAGCTGTGTTACTGTTGGGCACTTTCGTATAGGCAATCGTCTCTCCTGCCCGCGTAGCCAGAAGATAATATTCGTTTTCGTTGCTTGTCACATCACTGTCAAAAGAAATGTTGGCTGGATAGATTGGAGACTTCACAGCTTGGAAATATAACTGGCCGCGTGTATTTCCAGGATCTTGTCCACCCTGTTCTGTCTGGTATCCTGCCTGAGGTGTCGATTTTACACTGGGCGTTAAAGCTCTGATTGTGTAATCACCAATCAGACCGTTGGTATTGGTTCCATTACTGAGAATATCATAAAGGCTGGCATTTTCTCCTTCATATTTCATGACACGATAGGTATAAGAGGTCAGCAGCGGAATACTTTCCCCCGCACTGTCTCTGAATGTAAGTGTGCCATTCCCTGTCACAGGCGCATAACCTACCGCATTGCCATTGTCATTAACAACGAGATAATATCCTGTCAGGTCAGGATTAACGGTATTATTTCCGTTTCCCTGATCATTTTCTGCGGCAGTTTCAGTGTCATAGAAGTATATGCTGGCATCATAGTTGGGTTTGCGGACAGCCTGGAAATGATAGCCCTTTTCAGCAGGACCTCCTTCTGTTGTGAATGTATATGTCAGCGTATATTCGCCAAAATCACTACCTTCATCTGGCAGATTCTTAATTACATTGAAGTCTGTTTCTCCGTTTGTGGCATGTACCAGTTTAATATCCATTCCTTCGAACAACTTGGCATCCTGGATTCCGCCGCCTTCAATGCTAGCATTAAAATGTTCTTCATCGCGGAAATGAAGATCGCCCTGACGTACAGAAGTACGTGCTTTAGCAATATAAGTTACATTCCCTTTGGTAGCTACAAGATAATAGTCAGTTACATTTTCACCGCTGCTTGGCCTGAATCCTTGTGCAAAAAGTGTGCCGTCCGAGTTGTAATAAGCCCATTTTGCTTGATATGTTTCCGGTTTGGCTGCATGGAATGTTATTACCATATTGTCTGGATCAACAGTTTCCGGATAAGATACCTGATAATCACCCATCATGTCTCCATTAGAAACTAAGATCCCGCTGGTATTCAAAGCTGACAATGTGGGTTCTGCTCCATCAAACTGTATTATGGCAACATTAGCCAATGTTGGAAGTGAGCCATTAGTTACTGGCCCTGAGGTGCTGATAATTTCGCCCAAAGTTCCATCAGATTTAATAGGAACGTAATAGTCATAACCGTTATTAGAAGTACCCGCTACAATATAATAACTATGCCCTCCCAGGCTCGTCTGCTCCGGTCCCTGTCCCCCTACATGAGGAGTAAAATCAATAGCGAGGGTATATAAAGGAAGCTGACCTATAGTTATTGTTGTAGAATCGATATTTAATATATAGGTAACACTTTTTTTATGGTAATCAGAATCAGTTGGAGTTATTCTTTCTGCATCATTCCAATTTGGAAGACTTGATCCGTTATTTTGGAAAATCCATTCTGAATTACCGTCGAGAAAACTATGAATATTCATAGCTAGACATACAATAATTTCTTCGTTGTCTTGATATAGATACTCTAAGTATTCTTCTGCACCTACCTTTTTAAATAATGTAGAAGACTCTATAGTTATTGTCGATCCTGCTACAGCATTAGGTAGTTTCTCATAACAATATGCATTTTTATCTTTAATAAAGAAAACTACATAGGTATCCTCAGGTAAAGAAACACCTCGTCCAATATTAATAATTGCAGTATGATGGTCAGTCTCTCTATTATCAGTTACTATGATTTCTATAACAGTACCATTATTAAGGGTTATAATCATTTTTGTAGAATCAAAAGATTCCTTAGAAGTGATAATAAAATCTTGACTATATATTAGTTCCGTTTCTTCTCCATTCAACAGGAAAGGACTCTCAGTGATTCTTTCAGCAGAAAAGAGCTCCGGTTCCTCAAATGAAACAGAATAAACTTCTTCGATGTTAACAAGGACATTATTCTGTGGATCATCGTCATTATCGGGAACAGTAATATGTAATTGATTAATTAACTTTGAAAGCAGGATCTGACTCCCGCCGGCGATGACGACTTCCTCTTCTCCGTTATGGAATTCAACAGTGAAAGCAACTGCAAAGGTGGAGAGGCTGTCGGTGTTAAAGGTTACACTGGTAATAACATTGTCTGAAACTGTATACTCGGCATCCAGAACTTCTACACCGGCTTCCGTCAGGTGGAGGACTTTGAGCGAGCTGACTGTGCCGGTAATTGTTTCGACAGAGGGAGCAGCAGCATCTTCAGGCAATGCTTCATCGGAGGCGGAGTCATCCGTCTCTTCTTCTTTCTCAACTTCTTTTGTCGGGAGAGGAATGCTGGTTGCCAGGGTGATGGTTCCGGCTACGTCATGGATTGCTTCTCCGTCAGCAGTGAGTTCAATTGCATAATAGGCTGTTTCAACATCTGCTGTGTCAAAGATCTCAGAAAGCTTTGCTTCAACCTTTGCCTGCTCATCCTCAGTGGGCATAATCTCAGATGTGGAGAACTGTGCATTTTCCGGGATGTCTCCGACGATGGAAATCATACTGCCGCTGTCAGCCTCGATCACGGAAGGAGCAACCGGCTCTATATTTGTAAGCGTTACAATGAACTCTTTTTCTGCTGTGGTAACAGTAAGGGTAACAGCTTCAAAATAGTCTTCTGCTGTAAAGCGGAAATCCCCTTCCTCCGGAACAGCGGTTAAAAGTTCCGAATCACTGATAGTAAAGTTTTCAACAGCTGTGACATCTGCAGCTTCACCGAGAATTTCAGAGAGGAGAACCGTCTGAGATTCAGGGAAAGCGAAAGTCATTTCAACGACCTGTTTCGGTGCCGGATTTTTGAGAATAATTTCTACCTTATCTTTTCCGTTGGCAGAGGTCATCGTGAGGATCACTTCATCAAAATAAGCAAGCGTAGTGAGACGCTGCTCTTTCGCGATAGAGTGACCATCGTAGCTGATATTCTTTCCGCTCTCAGCGAGTTCAACAAGAGAAGTATCCGATACAGCAGTTTTATACTGTTTCTGCGTGAAGGATGCGTGGGTGGCTTCAATGATTTCTGACAGCCAGGCTACTTCGCCAATTTCGGAAAAAGTATACGTCAGAGAATTCTCTTCCGGCTCTTCTATTTCTTCCGGTTCCTGAGGCTCAGGATTGCTTAAAGAGATTGTAACTGCAGTTTCGTCAGAAAGTTTGACAATAACGGCTGCTTCGGTAAAGAATGTGCCTTCCTCAAAAGAGAGAAGATAGTCGCCTTCTTCCGTCTCATTAACTGTGATGGGAGAATCCTCATCTGCAGTAACTTCAGCAACAGAGACGTCTTCAGAAAGTGTCAGCAATGAAGAAAGGAGAACAGAGGTTTCCTCTTCCTTGAAAATATACTTGACAGAAGATTCGATTGTTTTTTCATTGTCGATTTCTTCTTTGTCTTCAGTTTCTTCTTTGTCTTCAGATTCTTCTTTATCTTTGGTTTCGTCTACGTCTTTGGTTTCGTCTACATCTTTAGTTTCGTCTACATCTTTGATTTCGTCTACGTCTTTTGTTTCGTCTATGTCTTTTGTTTCGTCTACGTCTTTTGTTTCGTCTACGTCTTTTGTTTCGTCTACATCTTTAGTTTCTTCTACGTTTTTAACTTCGTCTACATCTTTAGCTTCGTCTACATCTTTAGCTTCGTCTACGTCTTTAGCTTCGTCTACATCTTTAGCTTCATCTACGTCTTTAGCTTCGTCTACGTCTTTAGCTTCGTCTACATCTTTAGTTTCGTCTACGTCTTTAGTTTCGTCTACGTCTTTAGTTTCGTCTACGTCTTTAGTTTCGCCTACGTCTTTAGTTTCGCCTACGTCTTTAACTTCTTTAGTATCTTTAGTTTCTTCTAAGTCCTTTGTTTCTTCTGTATCTTTGGTTTCTTTAGTATCTGCAGTTGCTTCAACGTCTTTGGCTTCAATTATATTTCCGGTTTCATTTGTATTGTCAGTTGTTTTTACGTTGTTGGTTTCGTTTTCGTTGTCAGCTGGCTCATCTTTCACTTCCGCGGTTTTCGCAGGAGCAGAAGAGGCAGCCTGTGACTGCTGCAGGGCTGCGAAGTCGGCAACGGACTGGAGAGAGGACAGGAAGGTAAGCTGGTCGACAACCTGGACGGTGACATCCCCGGAGGACTCAGTGCCAAAGGCGAGGATGTAGGATCCGGATTTCGCTTCAAAGGAATAGATGATCTCATCGTTCACGGAGATCTTCCGCTGAGAATCATTTTTATCGTCTTCACGGATCACGTCGACCTGGCAATCCATTCCGGTTGCCTTGAGGACCACAAAACCATCAGAGTCTACATTGAGACGCAGATTGACAGGCGAGGTGCTGTCAAGAGAAAAAGTGTATACGTCGCCGTTGACTGTGAGTTCACGGTCAATTTCAGGTTCCTTATCAGCCGAAGACTGGGCAGAGGCCTGGTCGGAAGAATCATCCTGCTTCTCTTCTGATTCCGTAGGCAGTTTCTCTTCTCCTTCGTCTTCCTCTGCGGCATCCTCGGAAGCGTCGTCTTCTTCCTCTGCATCGTCAGCACCCGGCACATCGACGTCATCGTCAGCATCGGGATCGTCGGCATTTTCTGTCAGATCATCGGCAGCAGCCGGGTCGGCAGAGGCAGACTTATCCCCTTCAGTGCCCTTCTGCGAGGCAGAATTATCCCCTTGAGCGGCTTTCTGAGCGGAATAGGCTTCAGAATCTATCGAATCAGACACCACAGAAGCATCAGGCTGTGAGGCCTGATCCTCGGCAGGCGGTTCCTTTGCAGGAGATTGTTCCTCCTGCTGTTCCACGTCAGGAACAACTTCATCCACCGGATCGGCCGTTTCTACCAGGGCAGGCTTTTCCGGAATACTTTCAGCAAATACACTCACCGGCATACTGGTGAAGAGCATTGCGAAAATGCACAGGATGGACAGGAATCTCTGGGTTTGCTTTTTCATGACAGGTACCTCGTTTTTCTGCGTGAAAACCGCTATTTTCAGGAAAGGGCGCACCTCTCCCATGATTATAAACATACAGGATGCATTATATCACCAGATGTACATTATGTCAATATTTTGTAATCTATCTTTATCGTGAAGAAAGAAACCTTCAGAATCAAGGTGCAAAAAAGACTTTTTGAGACCCTATTGCCCAACATCTTGTTGCTTCCCGACCTATCGGCATACTATAAATTGCGGGAGGCAGCATTCGGGATACGCTGCCGTAAGCTGGTTGTGACAGGCTGCGGCAGTCAAAAACCAAACTTTTCTATAGAACTATTTTTTATTTTTTCTCGCGCGCGAGAAAACTTTAGGAAAAGACTGACACATACTGTCACAACTCCTCGGGTATCCACCTGAAATCTCCTGCTGCTACGGATCCTCTGAAGCATAAAACCGGGGACGGAAAAATCCGTCCCCGGCGTCATACGGTGTGAAATTAAAGCCATTTTTTCCTTTTAAAGTAAAGCAGTGACGCGACGGCTATCATGAGGGCGACAACAATGATGATCGGATAGCCGTACGGTGAATCAAGCTCAGGCATATAGGTAAAGTTCATCCCGTACCATCCGGTGATCAGCGTAAGCGGCATAAAGATCGTCGTTACCACGGTGAGGATCGTCATGATCCGGTTTTGTTTCAGGTCGATCTGCGACTGATACAGGTCACTGAGCTGCATCGTATAATCCCTGAGGTGCGTAGCGGAATTATAAAGCCTGTCCATCCGGTTGGAAAGCATATGGAAATAACGCAGATGCTCTTCCCGGAAAAAGCCGTTTTCATTCTCCTCCAGCTCCTGCACAAAATCCATCAGCTGTTCGTAGTGGATCCTCAGTTCCCGGATATCGCTTCGGATCAGGTTGATCTCCTTCACATGGCCGCTCTCCCCCGTATCGAGAATATCCTTCTCGATCTGATCCAGCCTGCTGTCATACCTTTCCATCAGGTCAAGATCTTCATGGACGATCTGCTCCAGAAAATCATAGAGGAATCTCTCCAGACAAGGCATTTTCCACTGTCTGGAGTTTTTTATTTTCTGAATGATCCCGCGTGCCGTATCACTGTCATCGATAAAAACGATCCCCTTTTCGTCCAGCGCAAAGGCAAACTTGCGGCTTTCTCCCAGAAGATTTGCTCTGTCGGGCAAAGAAAAGGTACCCGTCAGGGAATCGTAATTCACCTCTATTTTTGTGTTGTGGATATCTGCCGGGTTCAGATCCAGGTCGATCCCCATGTCAAACAGTTCTTTTTCCCTTTCCCACTCCGCAGGGGTAAGAACGGCGACAAACGGATACTCCGCACCCCTGAGTTCTGAAACCCTGCACTCAACCAGGCTTTTTTGAATCAGATAATACATACTGTTTCTCTCCTCTGTTGACAGATCCCCTGTTTTCCGTATCGGAACCCTGCCCCGGCAAAGGGCAGAGTTCCTCGGTGCATTTGCCCGCACGCTAATCTTCATCCGGGATCGGACGCGTTCCAATTTTAGCAGAGGGAAAGGCTGTTGTCTATAGAGGATTTGCCGCTTTCCTGTGCTATCAGTTACTTTGCGGACTATGCACCCGAAGTAAAAATGCCTGCCCTTGCACCGATAAGCGGGGTATGATACAATAGGTCCGAAAAAACAGAGGAAGAATACCGGGAGGACCGTCAGGCATCCCCTGACAGCAGATAACTATGATTCATGTGATCTTTGATATGGACGGGGTCATTTTTGACTCGGAAAGCGCCCTTCTGGGGTGCTGGGTGGATACGGGGGCGAGATACGGCTTCGAGAAAGAGTTTGTGAGAAACACCTATATCCGATGTATCGGGACAAACAGCAATCAGACAGCCCGGATCTTTCAGGACGCGTTTCTGGAAAAGCTCGGCGAGGAGAAGCTACGGTGCTTCCGGGAGGAGATCGATGCGCTGTACAGGGAGCGGTATCCCGACGGCGTTATGCCGATGAAAGCCGGCGTGAAGGAGATCCTCACGTATCTGAAGGCCGTCGGAATAAAAGCCGGCATCGCTTCCTCCACGAAAAAGCAGATCGTGGAATGGCGGATTCGAACGGCAGGGCTTGATGAGTATTTCATCGGGTGCATCGGCGGGGATGCGGTAAAAATCAGCAAGCCGGATCCGGAGATCTATCTTCTGGCCTGCAAAGAATTCGGGTTTGAGCCCGCTGCAACGTTTGCGATAGAAGATTCCTATAACGGGATCCGCTCTGCGAAGGCTGCGGGACTGATGCCCATTATGGTGCCCGATATCCTCCCGGCCGATGAGGAGATGAGGGCGATCTCAAAAACGGTCTGCGCAGATCTTTTTGAAGCCGCGGAATATCTGCAGAACACGATGGGGCAGTTTACAAAGCAGAGTTGATACGTTATAGATCATCTAAGGCGGTTATTGAAAAATCAGGGCGTCGTCTCAAAACAGCGAAAAGAGCTGTTGAGAGATAACGCCTTTTGTTTCACGAATGCTGAGCCTGCAGCAGCGCGCGGACTCTTTCTGCTTCCCGCAAGACCTTTTCTGCCCAGTGCGCATCCGGTTCCCTGACGCAAAAGGTCCTGTACCCGTATTGGACGGAATTGTCCCGGATCGCCTTTTCATCGTCGATATGCAGAGCAATCCTGTAGTAATTGGGCAACTTCTGCGGAAGCCGCTCTTTCCGGGCACGCTGGACTTCGCGCTCATGCCGCATGGCATTGACGATCCCGTTGAAACGAATCCCGTAGGCGCGGAACAGGGTACGGAGATATCTTTCCGTCCGGTGTGAGGAGGTGTAGATCCAGACTTCATACCCTCTTTCCTGCAGGGTGCGGATCAAATCCGGGGTCCCTTTTCTCAGGCGCTCCGGGAACAGCCGGCGAGGCAGAAATCTCGGTACCGGTTCTGTTTCATAGGTTTCCGGGGGAACGAAAAGCACATCGTCCAGATCAAAGGATATTTTCATGGCTTTCCAATACCTTCCTCTCCTGATCAGTCAGACGGGTTCATGATGGCAGCGCGCAGTTTGCTCACCCCGCTTTTGACGGCCGCCGCCCAGCGATGGTGTCCGTTCAGGATCAGATAGCCATCCGATGCCAGCTTGTTTACGATGACCGGTTCCGGAAAGATTTCTTCATTGAAGCGCTTCAAATAGGGGATCTCCTGCACATATTCACTGATGATCCGGTCGCTGGGCCCGACAGCAGGATCTGCAAACTCATCGTCGGGGTTCACATGCATTTCCAGCGGAGAGATATACTTTACAAAGTGCCTTTCCACAAACCCAACCCGGACAACTTCCCGCTTCCCTTCGTAAGCTTCCACGTCTTCCAGCACATAGTTGAAGAAGGACGAGCGCAGACCGGAGTATCCCGCTTTTCTCTTTTCGCCGGTTTTGCTGATCTCCTGCATCTGCCGGGTCAGATCCTCACTTTTTGCTTCGCCTTTCTTCTCCGCCTCTTCATGGGCAAGCAGGGTCAGGCAGGCCTCCCGGTACTTCTCCGTATTGTCACGGATACGGGCGCTCAACTGCCGCATGAGATGCAGAAGGTGTTCCGGATTGTTCTGAAAGAAATCGTAGAACTCTTTCTCTTCGATCTCCTGCAGGAGCGTATCGTCTTCCAGCGCGACAGCTGTAGCAGAACGCGGGGAAGCTTCGATCAGACCCATCTCCCCGAGAAGCTGCTGTTCCTTCAGAACCGTGAGCTGCTGTTTCTGTTCCGTTTCATAATCCAGATAGACAGCAACGCTCCCCTTCAGGATGACGTACATCGTCAGGCAGTAATCCCCCTCGCGGAAGATCACTTCCCCGGAGGCATAAGAAATCGTCTTCATGCATCCCCCTCCTCTCCTGTTTTTCCATCCGTACAGGATACTTCAAAGCCCGCCAGCGCCTTGGCAATGCGATTTTTCAGCGCAGGGCTTCTTTCCGCCCCGGTCTTTTCCGTCTCCACCACCTCGCTGACGGTGCGGCAGACCTCCGTATAATCCCGGGAGATGCGGCGCAGACGCGTGCTCATCTGCTGCAGCAGAAAAAGGAGATCTTCAGGGTCCGCCGTAAAGCTGCGGGTAAAGTTTTCTTCATTGATCACCTGCAGCACCGTATCCTCACACAGAGAGATGGCTGTTGCGGAGCGCGGCACTTTATCCAACAGGCCCATCTCCCCGAGAAACTGGCCGGCGGACAGTTCCGTTATTTTGGTATGGCCGGCTTCCCCGTAATCTACAAAAATGCCGACTTTTCCTTCTCTGATCCGATACATGCAATCGCTGGGATCCCCCTGGCGGAAGATCATCTCGTCGGTTTTAAACTGTTTCAGCTCCATCCGTTCTCTCCTTTCCAACGGCGCGGGGCAGCTTTGCCGTGCTGACCGCTGCAGGAAGATGTTTTCACCTGCCACCTGTAAATTTTACTATACCATATCCGGTGGGAGAAAATCAATTGAGTTATGCAGAGGATTGCTGCACAAAGAAGGAAACGGGCCGGCAAAGCCGGCCCGCCCTGTTTTCAGGCAAAGGGATCCAGGATGACATCGTAGAGATCGGCATTTTCACGGATGGCCGATGCCCCGCCGACGGTAAACATGTGCCCGTTTTCCACAAGGCTTTCATAAGCGGAAGCATACTTGGCAAGAGTCTCCGGGGTGAGGGACTTCAGTTCCTGCATAAAGCGGATCTTCAGATCCTCCGGTTCATCGCAGATCCGGCCGATGGCTGCAGACAGCGCACCGCTGAGTTCACCTTCCGGCCTGGCCAGAGTGGAATAGGCAGAGAGAATATAGCCGTTGAGCACATCCTGATCGGTCTCCTGTCCGGAAAGGAATTCCGGCAGGGCATCGTAGACGGCAAAGGTCTCCCGAATATTCGGATCACTGTAGGTGAGAAGATATGTCCCGCCGTTTTCGATGTAACTGTGGATCGGGGTATAGACACCGTAAGCTTCCCGCAGCTGCGGAACAAGGTAGTTGTCCAGCACCAGGGCGGAGACTGCCGCCAGGTCTGCGGTGTATCCCGAAAGGCCCATTGCCTTATAATCCCCCACCACACCGTTATACTGCACATCGCTGTCAATGATCAGCGCCTCACGCATGGCGGGTGTTTCAAAGCTGTAGGCTGCGGGGAGGATCGGCTCGGCGTCCAGTTTTTGGAAGAAAGCGTCTGCACAGGCTTCGTTGGCGGAAGCAACTGCCGGGTCACCGGCAAAAACTGCCACGGCATTCGTCCGGTTGTGGAACTGCTGCTGGATCTTCTGCAGGGCAGCGATCACCGTCTCGGGCTCGGTATCCATCAGGGCTCTGACTTTTACCAGAAAATCGTAGTAGGCAAGCCCGGTTAGATGATCGTAATAGGCATACATCGGGGACGTGGCACCGAGCTCACGGTAGAGCATCATGCTGTATGCCCCCAGCGTAACGGAGCTTTTCTGGGAAGAGAGTGCCCTGTCGATCAGGCCGGAAACCGTCTCCTTGTCAGTGAACTGCGTTTTGTAAAGGATCTCATACATCAGGTCGTACCCCTGCTGCAGATCCTCTTCCAGGCCGATCCAGCCGGCACGCAGATAGGGATGGAATTCCTTTGTACCGTAGGTATCCAGCATGGAGAAACGGATATCACAGCTGTAGAGATATCGGGCGATGAGGGATGAGAGCTCCTGCTGGGTATAGGCTTCGGTATCCAGCTGTCCGAGCATGCCCACATAAAGGGCATACCAGTGCAGATCCTCCTGGGCAATTCCCTCTGCGGGGAGGAAAAGCATTGCCTGACCGATGCCTTCCACGTCTGCAGCAGCGTTGATGCGGCGGATGCCGTATTCGCCCGTCTCATCGGTAATGGGGTAGGTGCGGATCTCTTCCGGCAGGGTGCTGACGGAGACTGCCTGAAGTTCAGCCAGGCAGGAGGCCGTGTCGGGGTCTTCTTCCGCCGGGGCATTGGTTACATCCACGAGGGATTTCAACTCTTTCTCTTTCAGAGAAGCTTTGACGGATGCAAGACGCTCCCGTTCCGCTGTCTGCTGCTGCTCTTTTGCGCCGGGTTCGGGATAGGTCGTCACAAGCACCGTGACGGCATCTTCACCGGTGAGCCATTTCTGCACGGCTCTGCTGTATTCTCCGGTACGGTTCCAGACGTCCATATTTTGAAGGGCATCGACATAGTCCAGGTAGTCGTAGAGATTCCCGGTTTCGGCATAGGAGGGGGCAAATTCACCGGTGATCAGGCTGATGCCGAGGCTTGTATTCTCCCGCCCCAGCTTCATGTCTAGAGAGAGGGCGGACATCAGGGCATCCACCAAATCCTGCTGAAAACCGTTGGAAGCGATTTCCGCCAGGGATTCATCCACGATAGAGCGGAACAGGTCAGTATCTTCCGGGTTGACATACATGGCATAGAAGGCTATGGAATCTTCCGGGCCGGAACGGTCGATGTAGGCACCGCAGTATCCCGAGGGGAGTTCCTTTCTCAGCCGCTGCATGAGCACAGACGAGTCACTGATGAGAAGGTCTGTCAGGGTGTTGAGAAGCATTTCCTCCTCTGGGTCCTGATTCAGACCGGGGCAGAGGAAGGAGTAGTAGATCATGGATGCGCCGTCGGTGTAGTAGTCTGCCTCCACAGGATAGGCAAAGGTCTTGGTGACGGACTCCGTAATGGGGGTATACTCCTCCGTAAAGTCAAAGGTACGGCGGTCATAAGAGGAAAACTCCTGATCCAGAAGCTTCAGGAAAGCGGTATAATCGTCAAACTGGCCGTACAGAAATGCCATACAGTTGGAGGGATGATAATACTTTTCATGATAGGCTTTCAGATCGTCCCAGGTCATGTTTGGGATCTCTGCCGGATCCCCTCCGGAGGAATTGCCCACCGTAGCTCCCGGGAAGGAGGTGCGCATCCAGTTGTAACGGGCTGCCGTATTCAGGTCGTAGGCAGAGAGCATCTCGGAATAGACGGTGCCCTCCACCGTCAGTTCGTCCTCGGGAGATGCCAGGCGGTAGCGCCAGGCTTCTTCCCGGAAAATACTTTCATCCTCAAGGATGCGGGGATGCAGGCAACTGTCGGTATAAAATTCGGCATACTTGAGAAGCTGTGCTTCAGAGAGGCTTGCCATCGGATAGGTGGTATAGAGCTGGCCTGTCATCGCGTTGAGGAAGGTATTGTAGGTCTGGTAGATCAGGTTGAAGAACAGATCGTCCGACGGGTATTTGTCTGATCCGTTCAGCGTGGCGTGCTCAAAAACATGCGGCAGGCCGGTATTGTCGACAGCGCGGGTGAAAAACGTGAGGTCAAAGGCACGGTTGATGTCGTTGTTGGCGATCACCATCAACCCGGCACCCGTCTTAGTATGCTCAAAAACGAGGATCTCCGCCCCGATGAGGGGAAAGTCTCTCTTATCCGTTACCGTGAATCCGCAGACGGTGTCCCCCACATCGGGGAGTGCCTTTTCCGCCTGCGCGGAAACGGCAGGAACTGCGGAACACAAAACACAGCAAATCAGTAAAACAGCTATTAATCTCTTCATAGCTTCACAGGAAGCCTCCATTCTATCTTTTTACAGCGCATTGTCCGGCTGAGCCGGACAATGCAGAAAAGCGGATCGTACGGCGCAAACCTCACAGGACGCGGATCTCCCAGCCCTCCCTGATTCCGTCAAGGGTATTGATCAGGATCGGATTGAGCGCTTTGATGGCCTCGCTGGAGGTATGGAAACGCCGTGCAATATCGGAGAGGGTATCTCCCCGGGCGATGCGGTAATAGGTCATTCCCAGCTGCTGCCATTCCTGGCCTCTGGCTGCGCCGCCCGACGCTTTGGTGATTTCTTCATCATTCAGCATGATCATATTCTCTTCCTTCTGATTCATTTTTATCTCCTCCGTCAAGCAGAATCGGGTTTTTCATCATTCCAGCTCTCTTCAGCTGCACACAGAGCATATCACACAAAACATCACACTTCTGTCACACAGGAGGGACGCAGAGCCGCTTCGGTTCTTTCCGTATCTTACCTGATTTCCCCGGGAATTCTATCAGGGAGTTGTAAACAATTACACAGGGGCCCTCCAAAAGAAGGCCCCTGTGCGGGAAAAGCGATATTTTCTGCGGCGGTTTACTCTTCGTCTTCCATGGCGTAGCTGATCTCATCCAGCTCCGCATGGAAGTACTCCGGCCAGCTGTACTGGTTCATATAATCGCCCATGTAATGATACTGTGACTTCTGTTTTTTCTCGAGCCAGTCATAGAGGTCGCACTCAATGCGGTCCATGGCAATGGCCATGCTGCCGCGCCGCTTCAGAATGATGCCGTTGAGTTTGTAACGCGTCATCGTGTTCTGCAGATCCTGCCGGAGGTTGCTGAGGTAGGAGGCTTTTTTCTCGGGGTCTCCGTCATCCTCCCAGAGCGTGGCAATGATCTCCCCGTTGGTGGTCTGTGCGCCGCGGTTGTTGATCAGCAGCGCCATGATTTCCTTTGTTTTGGAATACTTGAATTCGATGGGTTTGCCGTCCACAAACAGCTCAAAATTCCCGAAAGTCTGTGCGAAGAGCCGTTTATGATTCTTCTGTACGGCAGAGTGCCGGAGATCTTCCATCTCCCGCTTCACGTTTTCCTGCAGGACAGGCTTGAGAATATACCCGCTGGCATGCAGGGCCATGGCTTCATAGCCGCATTCTTTTCCTTCCGCAAGGTAGATCAGATTGATGAGGGGATACAGCTCCACCAGATACTGCCCCAGATCCAGGCCGTTCAGTTCCGGCAGATCTACTGCAAGAAACGCGATATCGATCTCCTCTGAACGGGCTTTCGCCAGAGCCTCCAGGCTGCTTTCAAAACAGAGAACCTCTTCCTCCGGATAGAGTTCCCGGACAAATCCCGTGATCTCCTCCAGAACAGCCCTGCTGCTGTCTACCGCAAGGATCTTCATAGGGTCCCACCTTTAAGCTTTACGATCCTGACGCGCTGATTTTTCCGCTGCTCCCTTGTCATCGACAAAGAGTTCAGTTCTCCGACGAGGAGCATATCACCGTTATTCAGCGCGGCCTCCCGCAGCGGGCCGGCATTCAGATCCGCAATCACCAGTGCAGCAAACCGATCATAATTGTCGTCATCGATGACCGGGAAATGATGCTGCATCCGGTACCAGTGTTTGGGGTCGTACCCCATATTCCCCGTATGGAGCCTGTCCGCCGTGGCTTCGACGTCTTCCGACGTGGCGATCTGCCCGGCTACTGCCCCGAGATCATCACAGAACAGCATGGAATAGGTGCGCAGGATCCGGTTTCTGACCGTGTCCTTCTTTCCTTCCCGTTCCACAACGGTGTCCATTACTTTATAATAGTATTCTTTAGCCTGATCAGACCGCTCAAAATTAACGATTGCCTCGTAGAAAGTCCGATCGATCAACGGATGTGCCAACGAACTCCACCTCCGTCAATAGATCCAGATATAGCCTGTGCCGCTGTTTGCCACCTGATCTTCATAGAAGAAAGTGCAGTAGGCACCCCAGCCGTTCATATCCTCCGTAACGTTGCTGACGGAGAGCACGCCTTCATACAGCCCGGAAAGTGGAGAATTGGGGAACATACTCGCAAATTCCTGTGCGGAATAGCTGCTGCCGCCAGGTGACACAAACGTCCAGTGCAAACTGTCACGGATGTTGGCATTGGCAACGAAATTCGCCGTGCTGCCCACTTTGCGGTTTTCATCAGTGGGATTGCGCGTGACATAGAGATCGATATGCTGGGTCGGGGCAGGCGTCGGAACATAGTAGGAAGAAGGCCCGTTCACCTGACCATACAGCGGATCCCTGTTCAAATACGGAGTGGGCTGCGACGGCTGGGCGGGATTTGCGGGCACGGGCGTTGTCCAGACCGGTGCCTGGCCGGAAGCAAAGAGATCGTCATACATGGGATCATGTGTGGCGTCATTGGAAAGAGTCGGTTCAGGGGTGTAGACAGGCGTATAGCCCGGTGCCTGGGTATAGATCGGCGCGGGGGTATAGGCAGGAGATGTATTATAGACCGATGCCGTACCGCCGGCAGCTGCCGCTATTTCTGAACCCTTTTTGTCTCCGATGAAAACAAGATAACTGTCTGACAGCGCCGTGAAGTTGATCACCGAAGAGGAATCGATCCAGTAGAAGTGTACTTCTTCTCCGGAAGCGCCCTTCATCTCATCCGTTGAAAAACCGCCGGTGCTGTCTGAGCCGATGACCGTACCGGACTGGTCCAGATAGGAAACAGCCGGGATCCCGTTGAGGATCTGCCTGTGCTCCGTGGGCAGTACCTCATAGGCAAGGTCAATATTCTGCAGGGCAAGGGTGCAGCGGAAGGAATAGACGTCCTGCTCGCCCAGGACGAGATCGGTACTGAAGAAATACGTCCAGCGGTCAGTTGCGGCATCATAGACCGCTTTTGCCGTTTCCGTCGTGATGCCCGGGTTTGCCATTCCTTCCGGGAATACAACGGAACAGGAAACCGCTTCCTGGCTCTCAGAACTGAAGGTCCATGCGCGAAGCGCCTTGCTGTTGCCGGCTTCATCCGTCGCTACGGCAATCAGTTCCAGCATGCCGTTGTGGTCAAGATCCGTGACGGCATAATACCATTTTCCCTCTGTGCCGTTTTGCTGAAAAGCGCTCAGATTGGAGGAAAAATACGTAATCTGCTGTTCAGCAAGCTGCGCATCCGCCTTTACAGGTTCAGCAGAAGCAGCGGCGCAAAGAATCAGCGTAAAGATTGCCGTCAGAATAAGGCTGATGATTCTTTTCACTTTCATATGATTTTTATACTCCTGTATGTTTTTATTTGGTAAACCGTATCGACATTGTTTGTAAACAAGATGACTGATAACAATATTCCCGCTGTCTCAGGGACAGCGGGAAACTGTTTTGCAAAGAGAATCTTAGCGAACGCGGATCTCCCAGCCGGCGTTGATCTTGTTGATGTCCTTGATCAGGGTCGGGTTGAGAGCCTTGATGGCCTCACAGGTGGTGTGGAAACGATAGGCAATCTCAGAAAGAGTGTCACCGGATGCGATGCGGTAGAAAGTCATACCGCCCTGCGTCCATTCGGGGCCTCTTGCGCTGCCGCCAACAGTGCCTTCCAGATCTGCGTCCTTAATAATTTCGCTCATTTTCATATCCTCCAAATTTATTTATATTAACAGCCATGCTGATAATATATCTCTGTAAACCGGATGTTTCTCATCTCGTGTTTGCGGGCAGAGTATAACAGATCAACTGTCACACTACTGTCACACAAAAATACATTTTTATAAAAAATGTTTTACATAACTCGGTTGTCACATTATAGCACAGATACCGGGCAAATGTCTATCATAAAATTCGTATTTTTCATAAAAAATACTCGAAACGGGGGAAATCCCTCAGGAGAGTCGCTTGAACACCACCATTTCCACCTCGTTGCCCAGAATCCCGACCTTTACCTCATCCGCCATCTTGGCAACCACCGATTTTTCCAGTTCATCCCAGGCCTTTAACGCTTCGCTGTCGTCCTTGCGACGCTGATCCAGGCCGTTTTTGTACTGTGCCAGCGACCATTCATAATCCAGCTTCGGAGAAACATTCTGCATGTAAACTCCTTCCGTCATCTGGCAGAATGGTGCAAACATGAGATCGGTATCCACTGCCGGTTCAAAGGTATAATTCCAGAACGCAGGGGCACCGGGCCGAACAGCATTCATGCCGCCGTGGATGGGAATATCCGGATCTGAAGTGCGGTAAAAAAACTCACGCAGCATTCCCATAAAGCCTTTGGCTTCCTCGTTTTTACCGCTGGTGGCCGCAGAGAGCAGCTGTTCCCGCTTTTCCGTATTAAGAATAGTCTCTGCAAGAAGATGGATCTGATAAACGCCTTCCGCATCTTCTATCCAGAATTTGATGCCGGTTTCCCCCAGAATGGAGCGGACCATCCCCAGCAGTTCCTCCGCAAGCAGGCGAATCAGCATCTCATTTTTGGAAGAAAGAGATTTATATACAGCCACCGCTTCCACCTGATTCAGCGCTTTTTCAATCTGTTCGCTGCTGTTATTGATCATAATTACATCGGATTTCATCTTGGATCCTTCCTTTCCTGTAGGCATCTATCGCTATGGGCGATAAACCAGATATGTCAGCACGGCATAGCTAAGCGCAATCCCTGTCAGGATCGCAGCCTGCTTTCCTTTATGCTCCGTCAAAAGGCCGATAAATTCTCTCACTGCCGCATTCGGCCAGAAATACCATTTGGTCGGCGACCCCATCCCCTCTGCACGCATTCCCGCCTGACGGGCCTTGAGCCCTGAACGGAACACATGGTAATTGGTGGTAAAAAAAGCAACTTTTGCTTTCGGGAAGAGCCGGTCGATCAGAGGCTTTGAAAAGCGCATGTTTTCTGCGGTGTCTGTAGAACGGTCTTCCGTAAGGATGCGGCTGTCCTCCACTCCCTGCTGCAGAAGATATGCCCGCATGGAAGTACTCTCCGGACAGACTTCATCCGGGCCCTGGCCGCCGGAAACGGCAAATACAGGCTGCTTTTTTGTTTCTTCACGCTGTTTTTTTGCAAATGCAAGAGCCAGATCCAGCCTTCCGCGCAGCAATGGCGTAGGGGTCCCGTCCTTTTTCAGCCCGCACCCCAGAATGAGCAGAACATCCTTGTCCGGCTTTGCCTGATGCTTTGCAGCGATCCAGTCAGCAATGACAGCCCCGACAATCATACACTCAAAATAGAGATAAAATGCCGCCAGCAGATTCACTGCCATATTCTGCAGAAGGCTGCCCAGGCCGGAAAGGGAACTCCACAAATCCAGGGCTGCCACCACAACTTCCCCCAGCATCAGCATCATAGCCAGCAGAATACCCAGCACATTGACGAAACGCCTGCCCTCGTGACGGATCAGCGAAATATTGGAGATCAGCAGCACCAGCGAGAAGGCAAACAAAAACGGCGTCGTCAAGAACATGTAGTTCTTGGCAGAATGCACCAGGGTAAAAAGCACCTGCGCCTCCCGATAGCTTCCGGGTTCTCGAAAGCACTGCACCGTAATATAGGCATGGGTACCCAGGAGGAAGAGGATAAAAAGGGCAAACCCCGGATAAATAATAGTGTTATATGAATAGGGATTATATTGAAGCTGTTTGCGAAAAGCGTCAGCAAGCAGTATGATTGCCAGCGCGAAATACAGCGTCAGGATCAGGTTCCCGTAAGGAAGCCACATCTCCGGCATAGACCGGACCACAAGAAAGAACAGCAACGCCGCGACCCCCGTGAGAACGGCGAGGCTGTATACCTTCGGCTTCTTCTCCCGGGTGAAAAACTTCAGATTGCTCCCCTTCACGGTCTGTTGCCGCGCATTACTTCAGGCGGCTCCGGCACCGCGCCGGGCGTCCCATCTGTCTGCTGGGCAGGCAGAACGGAATTCTGCGCCGGCTGTTCTCTTCCCATCAGCCTTGACATGAGCGTTACAAACCAGGAGTCACGATTTACTCCTTCCGAAGATTCATAAACACTGATCCCCGCAGCCACATCAGAGAGATCCTGATCAGCCAATACTTCTGTTTTTGAGATTTCTTTACCCATCTGTTTTTTCCTCTTTCCCGGAATCAGTTCCTTCCGTATCCAGCCGCTGCCGTGCGACCAGTTCTGCGAAAAATCCGTTGTTCCGGATCAGTTCATCGTAGGTTCCGTCTTCCAGGATGCGGCCTTTATCCAGCACCAGGATACGGTCACAGTTTTTAATCGTGGAAAGACGGTGCGCAATCACGATACGAGTACATTTCAGTCCGTCCAGGGCATCAGATACCTGTTTCTGTGTCCTGTTGTCCAGTGCGGAAGTTGCCTCATCAAACATCAGCACTTTTGGTTTCGGAGCGATTGCCCGTGCAATCATCAGCCGCTGCTTCTGTCCGCCGGAGATGCCGCCCTGTCCTTCTGCAATGATGGTGTGCATTCCCATGGGCATAGCGCGAATATCATCGGCGATCCCCGAAAGTTCCGCTGCCTCCCATGCCTCTTCCAAAGTAAGCTGCGGTGCGGAAATGACTATGTTGGAATAAATATCCCCCTGGAACAGACTGCCGTTTTGCGTGACAACCCCGATCCGCCGCCGGAGTGAACGGAGATCAAGCTTTGTGATATCCTGTCCGTCATAATAGATCGCGCCCCGCTCCGGTGTTTCAAAACCGAGCAGAAGACGGATCAGTGTCGATTTTCCGCAACCTGTTTTCCCAACGATAGCTATGTACTCCCCTGCTTTGATCTTGAGGTTCATGCCATCGACCACATAGGGCATATTTTCATTATACCGGAAATAGACATTGGACAGTTCAATGTTGCCGCGCAAAGAGGTAACCATTGTTTTGTTCTCCGAAGATTCCGGCTCAGTCTTCAGGATCGGCTCCGCCATTTCCAGGATCGGCTTGATCTGTGAGACTGTCAGCGCAACCCCGGTCAGCGCAGAAAAAGCAGCGCTGACAGCTCCGAAAGCGGCATTGAATGCCACATAGTCCGACGGTGAAACATGAGCCTGCACAGCCAGATAATAAAGAATAATCGTTCCGGCAAGAGTAACTGCCGTGGAAATCGGAGTGTTCGCCTTGATCAGGATCGGTGGATCATAATTGAGCGTTGCAGTTTTGGAATATGTCTCTGCCCAGCGGGCAAAGGCGCGTTTCTCTGCCCCGGCGAGCTTGATCTTCTGGACACCCGTGATGAGGGCATAGCTCAAACCGCTTTCCTTGGCACTGTTTTCCATGATCTGTTTGCTGATCCTCATCTGAACAAATACGGAAACAAGACTCAGCACCACGCTGACCAGGATGATCAAAATAGCAGGTCCTGCCAGTACGCTGGCAAAGCGGGAGATCTGCGTAATATAAAGCAGAGACATCAGAGACGTCAGCCCGGATGAAAGCACGGTTCCCAACAGCAGATTGCACAGCTGACCCACAGAGCTGAAGCGGCTGGACAGTTCACCGGAAGAGAACTTCCGAAAGAAATTCGCCGGCAGATTCATCACGCGCATCATCATGGCAGCTTCTACCGAGAGATCTGTTTTCGTTTCAAGCCGGTTCATCATCAGTTCTTTCACTGTATCGACCAGCTTCTTGGCGATGGTCGTTGAAATCATAAACACTGCCGTTCCCAGCAGGAACATTCCGCTCCCGCTTTTCCGAACCGTCCCAGTCAGCAAGGCGGTGATGCTTGGGATCAAAAGGCCGATCATCGTAGAGAACAGCGTGAGCCCGACGATAAATACGATGTCTCCTACACTCAGGCACCGCGCCATGAAAAGCAGAAGATCAGAAATACCGATTTTCGTCAGGGGCAGCGGACGATAAAAGCAGATAGCTTCCGCAGCGAACTGTTCCGCCGTCTGTCGATTGACGGATTTTTTCTCCCCGCTTTTCGGGTCGTAGAACCAGTAACCGAGGAACGGTCTCGGAAGGATGGCGATAGGGACCCCATCTTCTTTGTGAAATGCCAGCATAGGGCCGTAGGCATCTTTGTACCAACCTTTTTCCAGGGTAACATTTCGCCTCATCAGCCCATGGGGGCGGAGGCAATACTCCAACTGCTCATCCGGGTCCTGGATACTCTCCGGGATCTCTGCCGGTTTGTAGTGATAATATTTTAATATTTCATCGATGGCTTCCTTGGTGATAAACCGTTCATTCCTCAGAAGTGCCGCCTGCTGGTTTCCCAGCACGGCAGAGGCCATGCGAAAGATCGATTCTTCAAATACTTCCTGATCGCTTTCTTTGCGCTGCCTGATTTGTTCATCAAACCAACCCATTGTCGCCCTCCTCAGTCATTGGAGATCAGCTCTGTATAAAAGCCGCCTTTGGCATAGAGCTCATCATGTGTTCCGCGCTCCACAACGACGCCTTTATCAAGAACAATGATCTCATCGCAGTCTCTTATGGTTGAGAGCCGGTGAGCGATAACAATGCATGTGATCCCGCGATCTTTCACAGCCTTCACCAACTCATACTCGGTTTTGGCATCCAGAGCAGACGTCGCTTCATCCATGATAATGATAGAGGGATCCTGCGCCAGAACACGGGCAATTTCCAGCCTCTGCCGCTGGCCGCCGGAAAGATCTTTCCCGCCTTCCGTCAGTCTGCCGTAGAAGCCGCCGTCACGGGCCATTATATCGTCATAGATCTGTGCATCACGGGCGGCAAGGATCATTTCAAAGTCCTCGATCGTATCATCCCACATTTTAATATTGTTGGCGATGGTATCTTCAAAAAGAACAATATCCTGATCCACGACTGCGAGAGAACCGGTAAATACGCTGCGGTCAATTTCAGAAATAGGTTTGCCGTCGAAAAGGATCTCCCCGCTCCACGGCTGATGCAGGCCAGAGATTAGCTTGGATAATGTGGATTTCCCGCAGCCTGATGTCCCGACGAAGGCGACACGGCTTCCCGGCTTCATCTTCATCGAGAAGTTTTCAATCAGCGGCTTTCCCAACCGGGAATAGCCAAAGGTCACATTGCGCAATTCCACTGCGCCGGAGAGTTTGGAATAATCTGCTGCATCATCCAAAGACTTTTCGGAACAGTGAGGATCCAGCGGGTACTGCATCACGTCTTCCACACGCTCCATATCGGTGCGCATTTCCTGAATCGTCTGCCCGGCAGAGATCAGCGTCGTCGCAGGGGCCATAAAGGAGCCCAGGAAGCCCTGGAAAGTCATCACCATACCGAGTGTGAAATTGTCCGATATGCACAGCCATACCCCGAGTATCAGCACAGTATAATTTGCCAGTGTTGTAAGCAGTTCCGGCACACTGCCAAGATAGCGGTTCAGCTTTTCGTATTTTACCTTCTGCGTGTTGACAGAAGCCTGGTATCCGGCCCATTTCTGAAAATAGCCGTTTTCTGCGCCGCTGGATTTAATCGTTTCCACCATCTGAATACCGGAAACCGTTGCTGCAGCAAGTTTGCCCGAATCTCTCATCTGCACGCGCATGATGTTGACCCGTTTTGCCGATATCACCCGTGAAACCAGTAAATTCAAGAAGATTGTCACCAGACCGATAAGCGTCAAAATCACGCTGTAACGCAGCATAACAAACAGGTAAAACACCATCATGGCAGCATTGATCAGCAACGGCGTAAAAGTGTTGACCAACACAGACGCTATGGATGCGTTGGTATTTTGCCGTGACAGAATATCCCCTGCCATACGCTGGGAGAAGAATTCCATCGGCATGCGAAGGATCTGCCACATAAAAGTGCTGTTCCCGATAATCGCCATTTTCCCGTTAATCTTCAGAGAATAGACCGCCTGTATCCATGAGACCACCACCTGGGCGAAACTCATCAGCGCCATAATAACAATAAACGGAATTAAAAGCTCCTGGTTTTCTCCTGTAAGCAGACGATCCATAAAGAACAGGGAGAATATCGGATTGATAATACCGAACAGAGAAGTTATCACAGCAGACAGCAACACAAAGGCGACAGCTGTTCCGGCACCTGTCAGGCGTTTTCTGGCAAACTGCAGTGTGCTGGCGCGCTTCCCGTCCGGGACGAACTCCTCCCCCGGAATAATCTGCAGACAGATCCCCGTAAAGGCTTTATCAAATTCCTCCATAGGAACCTTCACTTCGCCTCTTGCCGGGTCGTTGATATAAGCATAATTTCCATGGAACCCGTTCAGCACTACAAAGTGATTAAAATTCCAGTGGATGATACAGGGCTTCTGCATCTCATCGCGCAGGGCATCTACCTCGCAGCGGTATCCCTGTGCTGTAAAACCGTAGTTTCTCGCTGCAGCCAAAATATTCTTTGCGTTGGAGCCGTCACGGGAAACACCGCAATCCAAACGCACCTGCTCCAGCGGTACCCACTTGCCGTAATAAGCCATGATCATGGTAAGGGAAGCCGCCCCGCATTCCAGCGCTTCCAACTGCATGACAACAGGGACTTTCACCCTGCCTTTGATTACCGGTTCCGGTTTTGCTTTCTGCATCATGCAGGACCCCTCTTAACGGAACAACAGACTGATCAGCTGCGTCTGCTTGTAAGCAATGCGAGCCGGATAAGTCCCATTGGCAAGCGTTGTATCCGCAACGGCAAAGGGAACCCCGTATTCCGTATTGCCGACACTGCGAACTGTCATCTCATCACCCCCGACAAGTATCGTCATCCCCGGTTTTACGCTGGATGCAACCTTCACATCATCAAAATACAGTGCAAGAACATGGTCTTCTACCTGTGCAGTACCTGCGGCATAGCTTTCCAGCGTAGCCACAGAGCTCCAGATCAACATACCGACCAGGAGAATAATTATTGCCAGCAAAATGACCCAAACTGTCGGGCTCGTAACGTGCAGATAGTCATTCAGCTGCTCCGGAGAAGAAATGTGATCGATGCTTTGTTTGCGAAACAGGGATTCTTCCATAGGACTCCAACTCCTTTTGTAGTTCTGATTTCTTTTTATAGTAACAGTTGCCCGCTCACACTCCTGTCACACAGGTCCTCAACGGAGCCTCCTGCAGAAGTGCGAATCCTCGTTTATAATTCAAAAAGTGCCATACTCAAAATGTGAGCTGGCACTTTTATCCTGACTGCTGACTACAGTTTTTTCTTTATGCATAGGATGTTCTGTCCGTTCTTATATTCATAAAATATCTCATCCATGCTTTTTCTTACGATAAAGATGCCAAGACCTCCGATTTCTCTTTCTTCAACGGAAAGAGACGTATCCGGTTCTTCCCTGTCCATCGGGTTAAACGGTATCCCGCTGTCAAAGAATGTAATACTCACTACCCGGGCATTCCGATCTATTTCCACACGAATCGTTGCATCTCCCTGAGCCGGCTCATAGGCATACATGGCAATATTGCTGAACACTTCATCGACAGCGACATCGATCTGGTATTGCACTTTCATGGGACAATTCACGCCTTCAAGCTCTTCATCGACAAATGCCGTTACAACCGGAACGTTTTCGACCAGAGCTTTGATTGTCAGTTCTTTCATGGTCTTCCCGTTCACTTTCCTGATCTGATGCTTCGATGCGCGGCATCATCCGATCATCACACTACAATATATTACGAAATATTGACGAAAACAGTTTTCAGAAAGCAAATGTTCTCCGCTTACTCAATCGTCAGAATATCGGCAAAACCAGTTACTTCAAAGATTTCCATGATCGATTCATTGACATGAATGATCACCATTTTCCCCTGCTTGGTCATAACCTTCTGGGCTGAGAGCAGAACTCGCAGGCCTGCGGAAGAAATATACTCCAATTTTTCAAAGTCCATTACCAGATCCTGGATCCCGTCCAGGGACCCTTTCAGTTCCTTCTCCAGATCAGGGGCCGTAACAGTATCCAGCCTGCCTTCCAGTGCAAAAACAGCTTTTCCGTCTTCGATTTTCTTACTGATATTCAACATGATCATATCTCCTTTATAAGTCTTTCACACATTTGCATCCTGTAAAGCTACCGAAAGTTTTCCGGTTCCACGATAAAACATAGCAGCATAGCGTATTATATCACAGAATATTCCCGTATGTCTATGAAAAAATCCCGTATTAAGATAAACTTTTTTTTAACATTACGTCTCACTGAGAGGAAGGGAAAACACAAATTCCGTAACTCCGTCAGCACTTTTCACCGCGATGTCTTCATCATGGCTGTTGATAATCGTTTTTACCAGATACAGCCCCAACCCGACACCCTCTTTATCCATACTGCGAGACCGGTCGGATTTATGGAAACGGTCAAAAATATAAGGCAGATCATCCGGCGGTATCGTCTCTCCCTCATCCTTCACCGAGAAAAATGCTTTTTGATTTTCTTTATAAAGCCGAAGTGTAATGCAGCTGCCGGGACGGGCAAACTTCACAGCATTGTCCAAAAGGTTGTAGATAACCTGGGTAATACCGTCTTTATCCGCGTGAACCATCAGGCGGTTTTCCGGCAGCTGAGGATCCACATCCAAATTTTTGCCTGTAGCACGGTTTTCAAAGCTGAGAAGCGTCTGAAGGACAAGTTCCGTAAGGTCAAAATCCGTACGGCGCGTCGGGTCGGATGCAGTAGAAGCCGTACGGGAAATATCCAGCATATTGCGGACGAGGCGTGAAAGCCGACGGGTCTCATCCCGTATCGAGCGCAGATATTTTTCTTCTTCTGATTTCGGAATCGTTCCATCCAGAATTCCGTCAGCGAAACCGGAGATTGTCGTCATCGGAGTACGCAATTCATGAGACACATTGGAAATAAACTCGCTGCGGCGTTTTTCTGCATTCTCCAAAGAATCTGCCATCTTATTGAAAGAATCGATCAGGGTACCGACCTCATCCGAACTGTCCGTATTTTGTCGAACGCGAACGGAAAAATCCCCTCGAGCAAAGGAACGTGACGCCTCCGCAATCTCGTCCAACGGTTTCGCCATTCGTTTTGAATAGGCAAAAGCAAAGGCAAGGATCGCGACAAAAACAATCACCAGCACAACCAGCATGGCAATCAGGAAGGTCCTCCAGGAAGAAAAGATACTGTCCATTCGGGCACTAACAACAACGAACCCCACAGCATTGTCTCTCTCTTCCCCTGTAATCGGTACAGCGACTGCATAACGCTCATAGTCAAAGACTCCGGTCAATGTGATTATCCCTTCATAAAAGCCGCTTTCCTGAACAGCCTCCTTAACGGAAGACGGGATGACGACCCCCAAATGCTCACAGAAGGGAATGTCATCACAGCAAACCACAACTATACCGTCGCTATCGGCAAGAAACACATGGTTCCCGGTTGCTTTGGCTACGGAAGAAAGCATCATGGAAAGCATCCAGTTGTCCATCGTGCCTTCCTCTGCTACGGCATAGGCATAATGTGCCACTTCTGTTGCGCTGTTCTTCATATTGCGCATATAGTCTTCCACGACAACGCCTCGTCCGATACTGAAAATGGACCCTGCCACCAGGAGAAGGCAAAGCCCTATCATCACTGCTGTGGCTATAAAATTTCTGAAATAGATACTTTTCATCAATTATAGACCTTTTCTAAGGATTCCGATGTCAGCTGTATTCTGAGCAAGGCCACATCTGTCTCTTCCCGACAAATTTGTCTTCATACATCTGCTGATCCCCTTCCGGCAAGAGGGGCTGTCAGGGATCACGCGGATATTGGTAGCAGTTGTTCTCTCCGGATCGTAACCTTGCAGTTCACTATACCGCATATCTTTCTATTTTTCAACTTTAAAATCAACAGCCTCTTCCGCAAATGCCTCAAGCAATACCCTGTCTGAATATAAAAAAGGAGGGGCTCCAGTTCCGGAGCCTCTCCCAAGCTGCTATAAAGTATTTATCCGAGTGGGATCTTCAAAATCTGACCGATCTGGATGAGATTCTCATCATTAATATTGTTGAGCTTGAGGATCTTATCTTTCATGGACTTATAATCAATCCCGCACTTTTTGCAGATGGCATTCAACGTATCACCGCGGGTAACCGTATATTTGATGTTTCCATCCGCGTCAAAGAGATATCCGCGATTGCCGAGCAATGTATTGAGTACCTCGATCTTGTTTGCCTGTTCCTCAATTTTTACTTTGAGAGCGGCGATACCCGAATTGAGTTCATCCAGGACCGCGGAATCAGAACCTTCTTCTGCACTTCCGGAAGAAGCATTCTTTTGTGAATTGATCTTCGTCTGTTCTGCTTCAATCGCCTGGACAGTCTCCGCATATTCTGTACGGAGAGTGTCCATATCCATCTCCAGGATAGACTTGAGGTCAAGGAGCGTATCACTGTGAGCCGTTTTCAGATCCGTCATCTCGATATCATGGGCTTCTGCAAGTGCTTTGAGTTCCTCTTCCATTTTTGTCTCTACTGCAGCAACCGCTTCAGCCTTTTCAGCAGCGGCAGCAGCCAGTGCTTCAGCTTTGTCCGCAGCGGCTGCCGTGAGCGCTTCTTCCTTTTCAGCAGCGGCAGCAGCCAGTGCTTCAGCTTTGTCCGCAGCGGCTGCCGTGAGCGCTTCTTCCTTTTCAGCAGCTGCAGCAGCCAGTGCCTCGGCTTTGTCCGCAGCGGCTGCCGTGAGCGCTTCTTCCTTTTCAGCAGTTGCGGCAGCCAGCGCTTCGGCTTTATCCGCAGCGGCTGCGGTGAGCGCTTCTTCCTTCTCAGTAGCAGCTGTAGCAAGTGCTTCAGCCTTTTCAGCCGCAGCAGCCGTAAGAGCTTCTTCCTTCTCTGTCAGGACAGTGGAAATTTCCTGCTCTTTTTCGGCAATGGCCGCAGAAAGCTCATCTACAGCCGCTTTCTTTTCTGCAACCGCAACTGCCAACGCCTCTTCTTTTTCGTTTGCAGCAGCTAAAAGTGCTTCCTCTTTCTCTGCTACAGCGGCAGCAAGCACTTTGTCTTTCTCTTCAATTGCGGCAATCAGAGCCTGTTCTTTTTCTGTTACTGCAGCGGTAAGTTTCTCGACGGCTGCGTCTTTTTCCGCTTCTGCAGCTGCAACTGCTTCGTCTTTTTCAACCAGCAGCGCAGAAAGTGCCTCGTCTTTTTCGGCAAATGCGGCAGCCAGTGCCTCTTCCTTTTCCGCAACTGCTGCGGCAACTGCCTCTTCTTTTTCCGCAGCAAGAGCTGTCAGCGCTGTCTGCAGCTCCGAAACAACAACCGTCAGATCTTTTTCCGCATCTGCACTCTCCGTTTTGGCTTCAGAAAGAACTTTTTCTGCCTTTTCCTGCAGCTCTGCAACAGCGGTATCTTCCGAGTAGGATTCAATCTTTTCCAGTTCGGCAGTGAGGGTTGCTATCAGTTCATCCTTTTCGGCAACGGTTGCTTCCTTTTCTGCCGTCAAAGCAGCAAGCGCTTCATCCTTTTCCGCTGTCAGAGAAGCAAGCGCTTCATCCTTCTCAGCTGTCAAAGCAGCAAGCGCTTCATCCTTTTCTGCAGTAAGTGCCGCAAGAGCCTCGTCCTTTTCCGCTGTGAGGGTTTCAGTCGTCCTGGTCAGTTCCGCCTTGGCTTCCTCAACCTGAGCGGTGCTATCTTTCAGTTTCCCGGATGTGCTTCCGAATAAGAAACCGAAGATAATTGCAAGAATCGCCACAACTGCCAGGGCAATAATCAGGATCTTGTTTAATCCTTTATTCTCGGAGCTTGTGGATTGGGCCATATTCTTATCCTCCTATTCGTTTCTGTTTCGGGGGAAAAATCAGGCAGCTGCTGCCGTAACACCGGTAATGTGGGGATTGGCTCCTTCATACCAGTAGAGGAAGCCTTCCAGATCGATTACATCGCCAACATTCAGAGCTTCCACCGCCTTGTAAACATCGGTGTCGTTGTTGCAAAGATAATATTCCACACAGAAGTCATATGTCTGGCCGTCTTTGGAAACCTTGAAATAGAGATCGTCCGTCTTGTCTACTTCATTTTTATAAGCAAAAGCAGCGCCGGATTCGTCATAGGCTTCCACCGTCATGCCCTTAAAGGCCACAAATTTATTCTGGGCATCGATCAGTTCATCCTTGCCCAGCAGCTCCGTCACATCCTGAGGTTCAGCCAGATAGGCATCCCCTTCCACAAACTCAAAGGTCCCATCTACGATTTCGACCTCTCCGGACCACTGTGACTTATAACCGGTCACTTTGATCTTTGTTCCGGGAAGCAGCTTTGCGGCATCTTCCTCAGAGCATGCCATGTTATAGATAAAATAGGCACCATCCGGGTCCTGAGCATAGACGGTAACCGCATTATCCCACCAGCTCTGATGCGCCTGGACAAACGTCTCCACACAGACTTTGGAATCCATTTCCGCAGCTGCATAGTCAGCATAAGACATAACAGAAACTTCTGTTTCTTCCACCTGTTCCGGAGCAGGTTCAGGAGTAGGTTCCGGTGTCGGTTCAGGAGTGGGCTCAGGGGTAGGCTCAGGCGTTGGTTCCGGAGTAGGTTCAGGGGTAGGCTCAGGCGTTGGTTCCGGAGTGGGTTCCGGTGTGGGTTCCGCTGTTGGCTCAACAGTAGGGGCAGCCGTCGGTGTTGCAGCAGATTTCTGCGTTCCGCAGCCTGCCAGTGCAATGATCATCAGCAGGACCAGTATGAGCGTAATTGTTTTTTTCATAGTGCATCTCCTTTTGATACGAGGATACTTTTTATTATAGCCAAATTTTTTAGTAAATCAACAGCTATTTTATCTTTTTTGCCTTCGGAGGACAAAGAAGGCCACTGCAATCAGAATCCAGGCGAATGCAAGAGAGATCAGCAATGTCCTGGCGGTGGCAGGAAGCGGTCCCAGTTCCTGCCGGGAGGAAGAAGAGCTTTCACTTCCCTCCACATTCAGCCGATAAAGAGAAGTAACATCAGAATAAAGCTTTTGAATATAAGCATCATCCACATTCTCTTTTCTGCGGACAGATTTTGTCACATTTTCGATCATCTGCCCCGCCGCATCCCGAAGTGATGCCGAGCCATTAAAAACCGGTGTGACAAAGGTATCCTCTGTGTGATCCATCAGCAGCTGAGAAGCCTGCAGTTTGACGGAATAATGCTCCTGATTGTCCTCCCCTGCATGGGCGAGATACTCTTGATAAAGCGTATTTTGCTGTGCCTTTTGCGTTACCGGAACATATCCCTCTGTTTTGGCGTAGGCAATCTGCACTTCATCGGTGAGTAAATACTGGGCAAAAAGCCAAGAAGCCAGGACTTCCTGAGGATCCGCCTTATTAAAAATGCAGACAGAAGGCCCCTGGGAGATCATTTTCGGATGAGCCGTGTCAAATTGCGGAACCGGCAAAACAGCTGTTTCAAACTGCACAAGCTTGTCTGCGCTGATATCCAGCAGCGGAGCATCGGAACCCATCCAGGTAGCCCCTGCCGTGGAATCTACTGCGAAGATACACTGCCCCGCATTTAGGAAATTTGCCGGATAGCTGGAGATCTTAAATGTTGAAAATGCTCCGGTTTTAGCATGAGACGCAATCGTAAGAAGCACATCGCGGGTAACATCGCTGAAGATCCCGATTTTACCATTCCCGTCAGAATAAGGCGCGTCAAGCTGCCGGAGCATCTGGATCATCATATTGTCGGTCGACTTATAAATGAAAGGAATAAGAACTTTCTGCCCGTTGAGGAGGAACGTCCCTCCGGAATCCCGGGCCATGGCCGCTTCCGATACTTCCCAGACAAAATCCCAGGTAAGGATCTCCGGTAGCTCATAACCCAGCGCTTCAACCGCTGTTTTGTTTACATAACATGCCTCTGTAGAGCGCATATAAGGCAGCGCATAGCAAACGCCATTGATCCTGCACTCCTGCAGAAATTCCGGCACCACCTCGTCTTTGGTCGGTGCGTCAAAACGCACCTCACTGCCGCCGAGGCCGTAGCGGGTATCGGTCAGCAGTTCATCCAGCGGAACCACCACATCATTTCCCGTCAGATAGGTTGCTATATGATCAGGATACGTGATGCAGACATTCGGAGTGGTATTGGTGGCAATGTTGGTTATTACATCGTTATAGATCCTGCTGTAATCTGTATAGAGCCGCAAATTGACGGTAATGTTGGGATAGATCTCCTGAAAATCACGGATGGCTTTTTCATAAATTGCCGTCTGTACCTTGTTGGTATCGTTTTTCGCCCAAAAGGTAATGGTGAATGTACCGGAAGTATCAAATCTCTCCGGAAGGGAAAAGGAAGGGCGCTCCACCGAGCCATGACAGCCGGCAAGGAAAACGAGCCCCATCACTATACACAGCAGAAGGCTGAAGATCTTCCTGTTCATCCCTTTGTGCCTCCCCGGGATACTCCGGCCATAATCTTTTTATGAAAGATCAGGAAAAGCACGATCAGCGGGATTGAGATTACCACCACCGCTGCCATCATGGCGGGGATATTTTCCCGTCCAAAGCCGTTTTCACGAATCTCCTGTATACCGTTGGAAACGAGAAAGTACGCTTCGTCATCCGTAATCAGGCGCGGCCATACATAGGCGTTCCAGCATTCAATGATCTTTAGAATCGTAATGGTGATCACCGTGGGACGACAGATGGGCAGCATGACTTTGAAAAGATACTTCAGGTCAGAAGTTCCGTCCACCTTTGCCGCTTTATATAGTTCCTCCGGAATCTGTTCAAAATTCTCTTTGAGAAGATAGATATAAAAAACAGACGTAACGGAGGGCAAAATCAAACCCCAAAAGGTATTCCGCATACCCCAGTTGGTAATCGTCTGAAAATTGGTAATTACCACCAGTTCGTTCGGAATCATCATCAGAGAAAGGAACAGCATAAAGGCCAGATCCTTTCCTCGAAATTGCAGACGCGAAAAGGCGAAAGCAGCCGGAATAATGACAAACAGCATAATCCCTGTCGTCGCAACGGTAAAGATCACCGTGTTGATGAAATATCTTGCCAACGGAACAGCAGTAAATGCATCCGCATAGTTTTGAAGCGTCGGAGAAAGGGTGAAAAACTTGGGAATATACTCTGCGTTATATGCGCTGTAACTTTTCAGCGAAGTAAGGAGCATCCAATAGAAGGGAAATAGAACCAGCAGAGCCCAAATCGTCAAAAACAGCACAACCAGAGCGTGACCGGACTTCTGTGCGAAGAGAGAGGCGGAAAGATTTTTTTGCTTTAATTCATCCGATTGCATCCCGGATCCTCCTTTCAAACCGTAACATTCTTCCGGCTGAAGAGCAGATTGATGCAGGTAATTGTCAGAACAATGGCAAAAAGAAGGATCGCCGCCGCAGAGGCGTAAGATGGATATCCTCCGCTGTTGCCATAGAGCATATCGTATATATACCCTACAATCGTATTCATGCCGGCAGAATTCAAATCCGTCCCAAAAAGGGCTACTTCATCGCTGTATGCTTTAAATGCCCCGATAAATCCTGTAATGACAAGGTAGAAGATCATCGGAGAGATCATAGGCAGGGTAATTCGGAAAAAAATGCGCCATTTTGGTGTTGCATCGATTCTGGCAGCCCGATAATAGTCCTGATTGACAGAGGCAAGCGCACTTGTCAGGATCAGGATCTTAAACGGCAGGACGACCCAAACTGTATAAAAACACATGACAAACATTTTTGCCCAATAAGGTCCGTCGATAAAATCCACAGAAGAACCTCCAAAGAAACGGATCAGCAGGTTGACCAGTCCTTCGGAATAGGCCGTTCTCTTAAACAGTATCATAAACACCAGGCCGACAGCCAGCGTATTGGTGACGTACGGAAGAAAATAGATTGTTTGATACAGTTCCTGCAATTTTTTCAAAGAACTGAGTCCCAGTGAAATCATCAGAGCAAATGCCGTAGATACCGGGACCGTAATCATTACAATGAGAAAAGTATTCTTCACCGCCTGAAGAAAATAAGGGTCATGCAGTACATAGGAATAGTTGTAAAACCCTGTGCCGAAATATGTCTGAGAAGCGGAATTATACCCCTCCTCGAAAGAATAAACAAACACATCTACAAGCGGGTAGACCATAAACAGCCCAAGGAAAGCGATTGCCGGCAACAGATACAGCCATGGCCGCAAGGAGTTTTTTTTCATGTCTCTCCCCCTTGCTCAGTTCCCGTAAAACGGATCCTTTCCTCCGTAGCCGGGTTGAAAAGGTACGTCTTATTCGGTTTGATTTCAAAGCGGATCACTCCGGATGCAGCGTTCGGAACATCCTCCGCGCTGATAATAGAGCGGATCACTTCATTTAGTGCACAGGGATGTGTGGAAACTACACTGGTATCCCGCCCCATGACTTCCACCCTTTCCATGTGGCAGGAAACGCATCCATGTTCCGACGGGATAAAGCCTTCCGGCCGGATACCCACGATCACCTTGCCGTCCGCACAGCCTTTGACCGGCAGCACTGCTTCTTCACCGATCAGAAGAGTCTCCTGCTGCACTCTGCCGGTGAAGAGATTGATGCCCGGTGTACCGAGAAATTTGGCCACAAACAGGTTGACCGGTTCATCATACACCGATTGCGGTTTCCCGATCTGATGCACAACGCCGTCTTTCATGACAACGATCAGGTCGGAGATACTCATAGCCTCTTCCTGGTCATGAGTGACAAAAATTGTAGTAATGCCGGTTTCCCTCTGGATCCTGCGTATCTCCTCCCGCGTCTGCAGGCGAAGCCTTGCGTCCAGATTGGAAAGCGGTTCATCCATCAGCAGAATACGCGGCATTTTTACCAAAGCACGGGCAATGGCTACGCGCTGCTGCTGTCCACCGGATAATTCACTGGGTTTACGGTCCATCAGCGCATCGATTTGCACCAGACCGGCTGCTTCCTCTGCGCGTGTATTCATCTCCTGTTTCGTCAGTTTTTCTTTTCCACGCAAATTCTGCAATGGGAAAAGGATATTCTGCCGAACTGTGAGATGCGGATAAAGGGCATAGTTCTGAAACACCAGCCCTACACCTCGCTTTTCCGGCGGAAGGGCAGTCACATCATCCTCTCCGAAAAAAACCTTGCCCTTTGTGGGCGCTTCAAGGCCGCTGATGAGATTCAGCGTTGTGCTCTTCCCGCAGCCTGACGGACCGAGAAGCCCAACAAGCTTTCCGTCCGGTATCTCAAACGTGAAGGCATCAACTGCTCTGACTTCCTCCCCTTTCCGGGTACGGCTCGGATAAATCTTTGTCAAATCCTGAAGCACAACTTTCATAGCTGTATGCTCCTTCTCATTAGTATAAAACGCTTAACAGACACGGGAACCGGACTTCCTTAGCGGAAAGGCCGTTTTACTTAACCACACAAACAGACATCAGGCGGTATTGCCGAAACAGTGTAATCTCACTGAGCCCGATTCTTTCCCCGGCAATCGCTATCGGGATCGCCGGCGGGCAGGAAACGGAAGGGGATGCGCAAATCCTTCCGTTTGCATCTTCCACAGGGATCTCCTCCTGGGGAGAAAACAGCGCCTGCCGCACGGAGAGGATGCGTGCGGGCTTTTCCCTCGGATGCAGGTTGACGGGAAGATACGGGTCATCATTATTTCCCAAGCCGGTTTGCAGTTTGACCAGGTCTGCGGCATCATTCTCCGGAGATACCATCAAAACAATATATTCCGAATCCGAATATTCCGGCTCCATTCCGTGTCGGCGCAGCAGACCGGCTATTTTTGATGCATTACCACGCAGGACAATGCGAAGGGGATCACTTTTTTCTATCTCCCATCCGTTCGCCTGAAGATTTTTTTTACATGCTTCCACCCGCTGCACGGTTTCCTGCAGAAGGGTAGAGTAGTCGTTTGCCAAAACCTGATTACACAGATCAAGAGACTGCAAAATCAGATAGGAAGGACTGGTAGAGCCAAACAGTTCCATTGCCCGTTTTGCTCCGGAGAGCCAAGCCGACGAAGCATCCTGCGAAAGATGCAGGTACGCCCCGCCTGTAAGCACGGGAAGAGTTTTATGGGCAGAGGCACAGCACATAGCTGCCCCGAGCATAACAGGGTCTTCAGGCGGCGTTAAAAAATGCTGGTAGGCTCCATGGGCATTATCCACCAACAGCGGTACATCGTACCGATGGCAGACAGCGGCAAGCGATGTGATGTCCGCTGTTTTGCCGAGATAATCAGGGCTGGTAAGATAAACTGCTGCCGGACGGACAGAAAGAGACTTGAGCGCCTCTTCCAGTTTTTCCGGGGAAATCGTACAGGAACAAAGGGAGGGATCCTCTCCCCAGAGCCATTCCACATCAGCTCCGGTCAAAGCAAGGGCATACAAGAACGCCTTGTGTGCATTACGTCCGGCAAGAATCAGGGGCTCTGCGCCTTCCTTTCTCTCCGTTACAGCAAGGTATATCATAGCCCGAATGCATTGACTGGAACCTTCCGTAGAATAGAGCGTCAGAGCCGTGCCAAATAGTCCAGCTGCATTTCTCTCGCTTTCGGCAATAATGCCATTTGCCTCGTACAGTGCATCAGCGCCGGAAATTTCTGTAATATCATATGCTTCACAGCCCAGCAATCCCTTCCCTTTGTGCCCAGGCATATGAAAGCGCACCGTGCCGGAAACATTATAATTCCGCACAAAATCGGCGATAGGCGCAGTCACCGCTTATGCCTCCGCCGCCTTCATCATAATGGCACACTCAATCCTCTTGCGAAACAGTTCACAGCCGGGTTCATATACCCCACGAATAGAGCCAGTGGCATGATAAGCATTTGCTGCGCATCCGCCCGAACAGTAAAGCTTCGCCCAACAATCGGCGCAATCAGGTCTGGCATAGGCATTGCAGGCACGAAATTCCTCTCGCAGTGCAGTGTTTATAACGCCATCCCAGACATTTCCCAGTTTATATTTCTCATCCCCCACAAACTGATGGCAAGGATAAAGATCTCCCCAAGGAGTTACAGCCATATATTCCGTGCCTGACCCGCATCCGGAAATTCGCTTATAGATACACGGTCCGCCCTCCAAATCCAGCATATAATGATAGAACGTGATCGGATGGCCTTCTTTTTTACGACGCAGCATATCCACGGCAAGCTTTTCATATTCCTGCTTGACTATCTCGATATCTTCTTTCGTCAATGCAGAAAGGTCATCAGGCGCACAAACGACGGGCTCCATCGAAAGCTCTGTAAATCCAAGGTCAGCCATATGGAAAACATCATTGGTAAAGTCAGGATTAAAGTGGGTAAAAGTGCCGCGCATATAATATCCCCGATTCCCGCGGGCTTCAACCAGTTTTTGAAATTTCGGGACAATTGTTTCATAGCTGCCTCTTCCGGCATAGTCAACACGAAAACGGTCATGCACAGTTTTCCGCCCATCCAGAGACAGCACCACATTACTCATTTCCCGGTTGGTGAAGTCAATCACTTCGTCATCAATGAGCATCCCGTTGGTGGTCAGTGTAAAGCGGAAATTCTTTCCCTTCTCCTTTTCCACACTTCTGGCATAGGCAACCAACCTTTTGACAACATCAAAATTCATCAGCGGTTCTCCGCCGAAAAAATCGACCTCCAGATTCCGCCTGGTGCCGGAATGGGCAATCAGATAATCCAATGCCTGTTTGCCAACCTCAAACGACATCAGCGCCCGATCCCCATGGAATCTGCCCTGACTGGCAAAACAGTAGGCACAGTTGAGATTGCAGGTGTGTGCTACATGCAGGCAAAGAGCTTTCACTACATCTCCCGAACGCTCTTTAAAGGTACCCGCAAGGGGTTCGAATGTGTCCGGAGTAAAAAGTTTTCCTGCGCCGTGCAGTTCTTTTACATCACAGAGACACTCTTCCAGTTCCTCTCTTGTAACATCCGGCCTGCCGCGATATTTTTCCAGAAGGGCGGAAATGATCTCCTCTTCCGATCTTTCCTGAAAAAGAGTAATAACATCATATGCTACCTCATCCACTACGTGGATGGAGTTGGAGCAGGTATCAAGCACAATGTTGTATCCATTCAGCTGATAGGCATGGGTCATGGGGCTTCTCCTTAATCTTTAAAAAAAGCCGCCTCAGCAGCTGCTGGCAACACCGGCAGCTTCCGTGGCGGCAAATTACGCGGTTAGTTACTGATCCTTCTTCTCACAGGATTGATTTGCTACACCGCAGCTCGTTTTGCAGGCAGACTGGCAAGACGTCTGGCATTCACCGCATCCGCCATTACCGGCACTTTTGCAAAGGTCACGGGTATTGAGCGTCTGAATTCTTTTCATGTTGAATCTCCGTTTCTTTTGTTTTCAGCAAAAAAAGTTTAGCATACCTGTCAGACAAAGTCAAGAATCGATCAGTCCATAATCTCAACAGAAATCTTTTTTCCCTGTTTTTGGGCGACCGCACGCATTAAAATGCGGATCTGTTTGACGATCTTTCCCTGTCTGCCGATAACTTTTCCCATGTCGCCATCCGCTACCCGAACCTCAAAGACAGTTTCTCCCCCTATTCCTTTGTGTTCGGTCACAGATACCTCATCAGGATGGTCGACAAGGCTTTGTACTATGTAGGTCAGTAGTTCCTTCATGCTGAGAAGCCGATCTTAAGCTTCCGCTTTTTTGAGAAGGCCGCGAACCGTATCTGTAGGCTGCGCACCGTTGGAAACCCAATACTTCACGCGCTCCAGATCGACCTTGATTTTTTCTGCGCCTTCTGCTGCGGGATCGTATGTTCCGACCTCTTCAATGCAGCGTCCGTCACGGGGAGAGCGGGAGTCTGCAACAACAATACGATAATATGGTGCTTTTTTTGCACCCATTCTGCGAAGTCTGATTTTAACCATGGGTTAATTCTCCTTTATACAAAAATAATGTTAAACAAAATAAATGTGCACTTTTGAAAGAATCAGAAACCGAATCCTCCAAATCCGCCGGGGTTACCGCCCATGCCGAGTTTTTTCTGCATTTTTTTCAGCTTTCTGCCGGAAAACTGCTTCATCATCTGATTCATAGCATCATATTGTTTGATAATGCGGTTTACATCTACAACTGTCTGCCCGCATCCGGCAGCAATACGTTTTTTCCGGGAGGAATTGATAATAGCCGGGTTTTCTCTCTCTTTCATTGTCATAGACTGAATCACGGCCTTCTGCCGGTTGAGCGCTTTTTCATCCAGCTGAGCACCTTTCAGCGCCTTGGAATCTACTCCGGGAATCATCGACATCAAATCGCCAAGATCTCCCATATTCCGCAGCTGATCCATTTGTTCCAAATAATCATTCAGCGTAAAACGGTTTTGCCGAAGTTTCTCTGCAGCTTCCAAAGCTTTCTTTTCATCGAAACTTTGTTCAGCCTTTTCGATAAGGGTAAGCACATCCCCCATGCCGAGAATACGGGAAGCCATACGATCAGGATGAAACGGCTCAATCATATCCAGCTTTTCCCCGACGCCAATGAACTTGATTGGCTTGCCGGTAACGGTTGCAATCGATAATGCCGCGCCACCTCTTGCATCGCCATCAAGTTTGGTAAGCATTACGCCCGTAATTCCAAGAGCTTCATCAAAGGCTGAAGCAGCATTGACAGCATCCTGCCCCGTCATGGCATCCACTACAAGAAGGATCTCTGCCGGTTCCACCGCGGCTTTTATATTGCGAAGCTCATCCATGAGCTGCTCATCAATATGTAGCCGCCCGGCTGTATCAAGGAACACAATGTCGTTGCCATGCTTTTCTGCATGGGCTACCGCTGCTTTCGCAATTGCAACCGGATCTCCCTGACCCTGCTGGAAAACCGGAATCTCCAGCTGAGCTCCGACTGTTTCCAGCTGTTTGATCGCTGCTGGACGATAGACATCACAAGCAACCAGCAGCGGACGTTTGCCCTGCTTGCGTAAATAGCCTGCCAGTTTGGCTCCATTTGTCGTTTTGCCCGCTCCCTGCAGGCCCACCAACATCACAACGCTCGGGAGCTTGGAGGATATGTTGATCTTTTGATTCTGCCCGCCAAGGAGCGTACACAACTCTTCATTGACGATTTTAATAACCTGCTGAGCCGGAGAAAGCGCTTCAAGCACATCCGCTCCGGAGGCTCTCTCCGTTACGCGGGCAGTAAAATCTTTTACCACTTTGTAGCTGACGTCCGCTTCCAACAGTGCCATACGCACCTCTCGCATGGCTTCCTTCACATCCGCTTTCGTCAACCGCCCTTTACCGCGCAGTCTTTTAAAAACCTCATTCAGTTTATCGGAAATACTCTCAAATGCCATAATAATTCCTCATTGCCATGTCCTTAAAGAGCCTGAATAAGCGCATCAATTTTTTCAACAATCTTTGCCGTACCGTCAGAAGGCCGGAGATCCTTCAACATCTGCCGCACCTCCTGAAGTCCTGCGCGTGTATCTTCAAAACGTCGAATCAGCCCGATCTTCTCCTCGATCCCTCGCATGGAATCTTCCGCATGGCGGATATTGTCCCATACACCCTGTCGGGAAATACCGCGCTGCTCCGCAATTTCAGAGAGAGACAGGTCTTCATTGTAGTAGAGATTACAGCATTCCCGCTGTTTCTCTGTGAGAAGATCCCCGTAGAAATCGAAGAGCATGCTCTGGGCAACTCTTTCCTTTTCCACCTGTTTTCCCTCCCTGTTAAGGCTTTTTGCTTGTCGCAGTATAGCACCGGAAACATCCACTGTCAAGGTTTTTTTATTTGCAGCCGTTTATCCTGTTGCATAGCTGCCAGAATGCAACCGCTGCCGCTGCTGCGACATTCAGGGAATCCACACCATGCGACATAGGGATGCGCACCGTATAATCACAGGCAGCAATTGTGGATTCAGCCAATCCCTCCCCTTCCGTTCCGAGCACGAGGGCAAGTCTCTCCTGTTTCATCAGCACAGGAGAATCAACGGACAGGGCATCGGACCGCAAAGCTAAAGCTGCCGTTTGAAAGCCCATCGTATGGAGAATCTGCATACCGTTTTTCGGCCAATCAGACCGTTCTTTACCGAGGAACGTCCAGGGGATCTGGAAAACTGTACCCATACTGACACGTACTGATCGTCGATAAAGGGGATCGCAGCAGCCGGGGGTAAGCAAAACCGCATCTACATTCAGGGCAGCTGCTGAACGAAAAACAGCCCCCAGATTTGTAGGATTCATGATATCTTCCAAAACGGCAACACGATATGCGTTGCTGCAGATCGTGTTAACAGCTGGAAGAGACCGGCGTTCCATGGCGCACAGCACCCCTCTGGTAAGCGCAAAACCGGTAAGAGAAGTAAGCACATCCAGCGTGGAAATATAAACAGGCACTGCGCCGCATCGCTCAATGATGTGTTTTGCCTGCCCTTCCACATGCTTTTCTTCCATAAGTAAAGAAAGAGGCCGATATCCGGCATCCAGTGCACGATCAATTACTTTGGGACTCTCAGCAATAAAAATACCCTTACCATGCTGTGGATGCATCAGTTCTCTTTCCGTCAGGTGCGCATAAACAGAAAGGCTGGGATCCGAAAGATCCCGGATTTTGACAATGTTTGGCATTCTCCCTCCTCAGCTCGGAAAAGGGAGGGGATACGTCCCCTCCCTTTGTACGTCATTATGTTAAAATCAGCTATTGAGGAAAGCAAGGATCTCGTCAATGCTCTTGCCGCTCTCCGCGATCTTAGTCATGATCTCCTCTTTGCGGGATTCATCCTTAATGGCAGCCTGTGCTGCTGCAAGGCGGGCAATAGGCACACGGAAGGGGCTGCAGGAAACATAGTCCAGCCCGACCTTGTGGAAGAATTCCACAGAAGAAGGATCCCCGCCGTGTTCACCGCATACACCGAGGTGAAGTGACGGACGTGTCTTGCGGCCAAGCTTGCATGCCATATCCACCAGCTTGCCGACACCGGTCTGGTCAACACGGGCAAACGGATCATTCTCATAAATCTTCGTATCATAATAGGAATTGAGGAATTTGCCGGCATCGTCACGGGAGAAGCCGAATGTCATCTGTGTGAGGTCATTTGTACCGAAGGAGAAGAATTCAGCTTCAGTAGCCATCTGATCCGCAGTAAGAGCCGCACGCGGGATCTCGATCATAGTACCGACAAGATATTTCAGATCGGAATTCCTGCTGCTGATCAGCCTGTCGGCTGTTCTGACAACAACAGCTTTCACATACTTAAGCTCTTTAACTTCGCCTGTCAGCGGAATCATGATTTCAGGCACGATGTCCCAATTCGGATGGCGGGCATTCACTGCCATAGCCGCCTTGATAACCGCGCGGGTCTGCATCTCGGCAATTTCCGGATAGGTAACCGCGAGACGACAGCCGCGGTGGCCCATCATCGGGTTGAACTCATGCAGAGATGCGATGATCTCTTTGATGCGAGCAACCGTCTTCCCCTGTGCTTTGGCAAGGGCTTCAATATCTTCCTCTTCAGTAGGCACAAACTCATGGAGGGGAGGATCCAGGAATCGAATAGTAACCGGCCGACCGCCCATGGCCTCATAAATGCCTTCGAAGTCGGACTGCTGCATGGGTTCGAGTTTGGCAAGTGCGGCAACACGCTCTTCCACGGTGTCAGCACAAATCATCTCGCGGAAGACCGGGATACGGTCTGCATTGAAGAACATGTGCTCGGTACGTGTAAGTCCGATCCCCTCTGCGCCAAGTTCCACTGCCTTGCGGGCATCTCGCGGAGTATCGGCATTGGTGCGCACACGCAGACGGCGATATTTATCTGCCCAACCCATGATCCGGCCAAATTCACCTGCAATGGTAGCATCGACTGTCGGGATTATTCCATCATAGATATTGCCGGTAGAACCATCGATGGAGATATAGTCACCTTCGTGGAAGACTTTTCCACCGAGTTCAAACTTTTTGTTTTCTTCATCCATCTTGATATCACCGCAGCCGGATACGCAGCAGGAACCCATACCGCGGGCAACAACAGCTGCATGTGAAGTCATGCCGCCGCGAACCGTCAGAATACCCTGTGCAGCTTTCATGCCTTCAATGTCTTCGGGGGAAGTTTCCAGACGAACGAGAACTACCTTTTCCTTGCGGGCAGCCCAGGCTTTGGCATCGTCTGCGGAAAAAACGATTTTGCCGCAGGCCGCACCGGGAGATGCGCCAAGGCCTCTGCCCATCGGCGTTGCCCTCTTGAGGGCGGCAGTATCAAACTGAGGATGCAGCAGTGTGTCCAGATTGCGCGGGTCGATCATCAGAACAGCCTGCTTTTCATCGATCATACCCTCATCCACTAGGTCACATGCAATCTTCAGTGCAGCCTGAGCGGTACGTTTGCCGTTGCGGCACTGCAGCATATAGAGTTTTCCGTTTTCTACTGTAAACTCCATATCCTGCATGTCATGATAATGATTTTCCAGGATCCTGCAAACCTGTGTGAACTGGCGGAATGCTTCGGGGAACTTCTGCTCCATTTGGGAGATGGGCATCGGGGTACGAATACCGGCAACGACATCTTCGCCCTGAGCATTGGTCAGGAACTCACCCATCAGCTTCTTTTCTCCGGTTGCAGGGTCACGGGTAAAGGCAACGCCAGTACCGGAGTTGTCATTCAGGTTGCCGAATACCATCGGCATAACAGAAACAGCCGTGCCCCAGGAATAGGGGATATCATTGTCGCGGCGATACACATTGGCGCGCGGGTTATCCCAAGAGCGGAAAACAGCCTTGATAGCTTCCTTGAGCTGGACGATCGGGTCAGTCGGGAAGTCTTCCCCGATTTGCTGTTTATACTCTGCCTTGAACTCCTCGGCCAGTGTTTTCAGATCTTCAGCTGTGAGTTCCACATCATAGGTAACGCCCTTGGCTTCCTTCATTTCGTCGATCAGTTTTTCAAAATGCTTCTTGCCGACTTCCATAACAACGTCGGAGAACATCTGGATAAAGCGGCGATAAGAGTCATAGACAAATCTTTCAAACTCGGGAGACGGATTGCGGCTGATCATTGCTTTGACAACATCATCATTCAAGCCAAGGTTCAAAATAGTATCCATCATGCCCGGCATGGAGGCACGCGCTCCGGAACGAACGGAAACAAGCAGCGGATTATCCAAATCCCCGAATTTTTTGTCGTTCAGAAGTTCAATACGCTCCACATATTCCATGACCTGCGCCATGATTTCATCATTGACCTGACGACCATCCTCATAATAACGGTTACAGGCTTCTGTGGTGATGGTGAAGCCTTGGGGAACCGGAAGCCCGATATTCGTCATCTCCGCGAGATTTGCTCCTTTGCCTCCCAACAGCTCACGCATGGAAGCGTTGCCTTCGGAGAACAAATAGACATACTTTTTACTCATGAATCTTTGTCCTTTCTCTTTTGGTAAAGTAAAAAATGAAACAAAACGGCATAATTCCTTTCATAGAAAAGAAAATATGTCGTGCTGGTCTTTAACTATTCAAGAATACCACAAACCCCCGTTTGTGGCAACTGTTTTTTATCCATACAATACCGGCATTTTCCTTTTTTATACTCTAAACCGGTTTCAGTCATTAACCCGAAATATTTTCTCTCCGGTCACTCTTTCAGCAGTTCCCGCCAGGCGCGGATAGAAATCGTTTCATAATCCGTATAGATGACCTTGCCGGGCAGAGCTCCCGCAGGCTTTTTTACATAACGGACACGCGTATAGTCCACCGGAACATTTTCGCTGTCGCGCCCGCGGGAATTTTTTACCGCAAAGGCAGCAGCCTGTTCTACAGCCCTGGCTGAGGGCATTGCATTACCGCAGCGCAAGATCACATGGCTTCCATGTATGGCTTTCACATGAAACCATAAATCGTTTTTATGAGCAACGCGGAAGGTCAGTTCATCATTCTGAATATTGTTCCTCCCGGCAAGCACGTCAAATCCGTCTTCCGTGCACATGGCGAGGGGTTTCTGAGGGGCTTCCTTTTTTGCAGATTTTCTCCTGCGATCACGCAGCACCCCTGCGCTGATCAGTTCCCCTCGGATATCAGCTATATCGCGATCGGAAGCTGCACGATCCAGTTCCTCCCGGACACTGGCGATATAATCCAACTGTGCTTCTCCCTTCGCTATCAGCGACGTAAGATAGCTTTCCGCTGTTTTCAGTTTATTATACTGTTTATACAGCTTTGCCGCATTTGCCTGCGGTGTGAGCAGAGGATCCAGCGAAATGGTGATGTGAGGACACCCGGGAGCATAATAATCTTCGCAAATAAGAGCCTCATCCCCACGTTTGAGGCGGTAAATATTGGCTGTAATCAGATCTGCCTGTTTCCGTATCTCATCCCGCCCGGCAGTGTGCTGCAGTTCTATTTTCTGTGCACCGATTTTTTTGCGAATGCGTTTTTCTGCAGATGAAAGTGCAGTACGCAGTTCCTTGCTCCTGCGGCGGTATACCTCTTCCTTCTCCTGCACGGAATAATAGGCATCGAGAAAAGCAGAAAGCGTGGAGAAAGCTTCCGAATGAAAAGCTCCTTCTCCGGCAGGCTGAATAAAGCCTTCGGGCTGAAGCGGAAAACGGTAAATCATACCCGGTGCAAGGCGACGATAGAGATCAGCCTCGTAATCACGGCGGTAAGCACAGTCAACGATCAGCCCGTCAGACCCAATAAGAATAATGTTGGTTTTGCCGGGAATCATTTCGACCACCAGTGTCTCCGGTGTTTCCCGTCCGAGATCGTCAAAGGCTGAAAAAGAGAAAGAGAGTACTCTGTCCCCGCCGGGCTGGGCAATATCTGTCAGAACAGCGCCGGAAAGGTGTTTCCTAAGAAGGGTGCAGAACAAAGTCGGCTCAGAAGGATTCTCATAGGACATCTCCGTAAGATGAGCACGGGCCTTTCCCGGCGAGGCAGAAAGGAGAAGCCTTTGCGCGATGCTGCGGGAACGGAAGTCAAGCAGGACAACATCCTTTGCCGGTTGGCGGATCTTATCTATTCTTGCTCCGACAAGAGCTTCTTTCAATTCTTCGCAAAGTATAGAAATAAATCCGGCATTAAGCATTTTCCATCATTCTTTCAAACAATTCGTTGATCCGCTGTTGTTTCCCTGAGAGATAGAGCCACCCGAAAAGAGCTTCCACCCCGGTAGCAACGTGGTATTGTGCTGTGCTGGCATGGTGCGGGATCTGATGCACTTTGGCATTTCTTCCGCGGCGAAAAACGGATAGTTCTTCCTCTGTTAACAAATCGGCAATAGCAGCAAAACGTGCCGCCTGAGCGGGGGCATTGACAAGCCCGACCGTCAGGCGGTGAAGATCCGGTGACGCTGTATGCGCATGAGCGAGAAGCCAGGTACGCACCATCAGCTCATAAACGCCGTCTCCCACATGTGCAAGTCCAAGAACACTGACCTGTCCGATATCAGCCTTGGTAAAAGAAGGATCAAGATAGTTCATTGGAACTGTCTCCTGCGGCTTCACTCATTTCAGCAGCGAGAGCAAAATCGTCCGCCGACGCAAGGCCAAGCTGAACCTGCAGTTCCTGCCAGCCTTGCCGGTCAATCGGGACTGAACGCGGTTTGGCACCTTCGTACGGACCCACAATGCCAAGTTCCTCCATCTGATCAACAATACGGGCTGCACGGGAATAACCAAGTTTCAATCTGCGCTGCAGCATCGAAACAGAGCACTGCTTCATCTCCAGAACAACTTCAGCCGCCTGAGACAGCATTTCGTCATACTGAGAGGACAGGCTGCTCTCCTCCTGTTTGGCAGAAGAGGGAGAGGAGGAATCTCCTTTTTTGTCTTCCGCGGCATTTTCCATATACTGCTTCAGGTCTTCATTTTCCTCAGCAGAACCATCCGTATGTTTACTGATGAAACTGATGACCTTTTCCCTCTCTTCATCGGAAACGAAGGCACCCTGCACACGCAAAGGCTTACCGCATCCGATGGGAGCATAAAGCATATCCCCGTGCCCAATCAGTTTGTCAGCCCCGCCCTGGTCCAGAATAATACGGCTTTCAAGCGTAGATGAAACCGCAAAAGCGATACGTGACGGAATATTGGCCTTCATCAGCCCGGTAATCACATCCGCAGAAGGGCGCTGCGTGGCAATTATCAGATGCTGTCCGGACGCGCGGCCCATCTGGGCAATCCGGCAGATACTTTCTTCCACCTCTTTTGAAGCCGCCATCATCAAATCTGCCAGCTCATCGATGACAATGACCATCTGAGGCAGGGTTTCTTCCCCGTTATTCCGGCAGTAATTGTTATACGTTTCCAGATCGCGAACGCCTGCCTCGGAAAACAGCCGGTAACGCTTGAGCATCTCTACTACAGCCCACTGCAAAGCTCCGGCTGCCTTTTTGGGATCCGTTACAACCGGGACATAAAGGTGCGGGATACTGTTATAAATTCCGAGCTCGACCATCTTAGGGTCGATCATAATAAATTTAACTTCATCCGGGCGTGCCTTGTACAGGAGGCTTAGGATCAGGGAATTCATGCAGACCGATTTACCTGATCCGGTAGTCCCTGCGATCAGCAAATGCGGAAGCTTCGAAATGTTGCCGCAAATAGCATTGCCCGCAATGTCTTTTCCGATAGCGAAAGTCAGTCGAGATTTTGCCGCTCGGAAATTTTCAGACTCAATCAGTTCTCTCAAGCCGACGGTATTGACAATTTTATTGGGGACTTCAATGCCTACGGTGGATATTTCATCCGGAATCGGGGCAATGCGCACATTGCTGACTCCAAGGTTGAGAGCAATGTCGTTGGAGAGGTTGGTAACCTTTGTCAGCTTCACGCCTTGTTCCAGTTCAATATCATAGCGGGTGACAGTAGGACCGTGGGTGATATTGACCACTGAGGAAAAGATGCCGAAACTGTGAAGAGAGTTTTCAAGCCGCTCTTTTGTGGCAATGAGTTCTTCACGTGAATCTGCACCTGCACTTTTGCTGCGCTGCAAAAGATTCGGTGTGGGATAGACATAAGGTGCCATCTCTTTTGGAGCACTTGCTGCTTTTGCAAATGCCTTCGTCTGAATGGCAAGTTCTTCCTTGGTAAGAGGCTTTTCTTCCTTTACATCCCGTGAAGTGGAAGCGGTAGCCCGTCTGGAAACAGGGGTACTGCTCTGTCCCAACGATACACCGGCAACTTCCGCCGCTTCCTCCGGTGAGAGGGGTTTGACAGCGTCCGTTTTGCTTCTGGAACCGGCACGACTCGGATCGAGTTGAATAATGTCGCCGTTGATGCGCACTTCCCGTTCACTTTTTTTCTCCGGAATCTTCTCTGACGCTTTGTTCGCCTCAACGGCAGCAGGATCCGGGAGTCCGAAAGCCGGCTTTTTTGTTGTTTTGGAAGAGGCTGCTTTGCGAACAGGAACTGCCGGAGAAACCGTTTCCCCGATTTCTTCAAGCGGGATATCTGCCGCGGGGCGCTTCGTATTTCCGACCTTTTGTATGCTCTGCCAGGCGGTTGAAGCTGCAGTAGAAGGATCCGATCGACCAGTCTGTTCCGGAAATATAATATCATTTTCGTTATTTTCATTGAAACGAATCAGATCTGCCGGATTAAAGCGTGCCGTTCTGATCCCCTCGGTACGCTCCGGTATTTTTCTCGGCTGGACCGGAGTAAACCAGGAATCCGGCTCGCTGACAGCAAAAGCAATGCAGGAGAGCATCAGAATCGTGAGTACAATTCCTGTTCCGAGTTTGCTGAGCAGCGTGACCATCCCCATGACCAGTAAACCGGAGATTACGCCTCCGCTTCTGAAATCCTGCCCGCGCTGGAAAAGGTGTTCTGCCTCAGCACTGAGATCAAATACTCCCTGAGCCGGTGTATAGGAAAGCACATCTACGAACGCAGAAAACAGGACCGGAATCAGCAGTACGCACGCCACGCGCAGTCCCAGCCGGCCTGAACCTTTGAACAACAGAAACGCCACCCAGAGAAAACAGACTGCACAAGCCCAGTAGCCATACCCAAGGATGCCCGTCATAAATTCACGAAGACGAACAATCACCGTGCCATCATTGACAAAATAACTGACAGCTGTGAAGCAAGCAAGGAAAAGGAACACAAAAGCGCTTGCAATACGCCCTGTAAAGTTCTCCGTACTGGCATTTTTCCGGTAAGGTTCCGGCCTGGTTTTTGCAGTAGAAGCAGATCTTGTCTTTGGTTTTTTGGTGGTTGCAGATTTTTTGGCAGATGCCATGAATAGATACTCCCTTTAGTACGTCAGAGTGGCTTAAAAGTTCTCCCCCAGCTTTTTCCCCCCGAGCAGATGGAAATGAAGATGATAGACCGTCTGTCCGCCATCTTCTCCGCAGCAATTAACGATGCGGTAACCATTTGTCAATCCTTCCGCTGCAGCAATTTTCGGGACAACCTCAAAAATATGCGCAATGACAGCCGAATTTGTTTCGTTGATATCATCAGCACAGGAAATATGGATTTTCGGCACGATCAGCACGTGTACCGGTGCCTGGGGGTTGATATCGCGAAACGCATAAACATACTCATCTTCATAGACTTTTGTGCTGGGGATCTCTCCGGCAATTATTTTGCAGAAAAGGCAATTTTCCATGATTATTCTCCTTCAATTATAGTTTCCAGTGCTGCAAGGGAAGCATCCAGCTTTGTCAGGTCAGTGCCGCCACCCATAGCAGAATCCGGCTTTCCGCCGCCTTTTCCACCTGCGATAGCTGTAACCTTACGGATAATATCTCCGGCTTTTACCCCTTTTGCCACTGCTTCTTTACCGCAAACACACAAATATGAAATTTTATCTCCGTTGACAGAAGCCAGAAGCGCCACAACTGAGCTGTCCTTGTCACGAAGAGCATCCCCGATAGTTCGAAGGGCACTGACATCGGTGTCTTTCAGTTTTGCTGCAGTAACATGCAGGCCGTTAATTATTTTGGCTTTCTCCAGAAAACTTCCCGCACTTCCGGAAGACTCCCGTGCTTTGTACTGTTCGATGGTCTTTTTCAGATCACGAATCTCTGTAAATTGGCCATCGATCCGGCTGAGAAGATCAGCCGGGGCTGCTTTAAACAATGCAGACGCTCTGGCAATGAGCACTGCGTTTTCTCTTGCGATAGCAGCAGCCCGAAGTCCTGTAACAGCTTCAATCCGGCGTACACCGGAAGCAACAGAAGCTTCAGAGAGGATATGGAAGGTACCTGCCCCGGAAGTATTTTGAAGATGTGTACCTCCGCAGAGTTCCGCGCTGAAATCTCCCATTTTTACCACGCGAACCGTTGCTCCGTACTTTTCACCAAAAAGTGCTGTAGCGCCGGACTTTCTCGCTTCTTCGATAGACATGACTTCCGTTCTCACCTCTTCTCCGGAAAGAATATGGCGGTTGACGAGATCTTCAACGGCAGCAAGATCCGCCGGAGAGACAGCAGACATATTGGTAAAGTCAAACCGAAGGAAATCCGGCTGTACAAGAGACCCCGCCTGATGGACGTGATCACCGAGCACTGCACGCAGGGCGCTTTGCAGCATATGTGTGGCGCTGTGGGCACGGGCAATGGCTTTACGCCGTTCGGAATTGCAGGAAGACGTGACAACATCTCCGATATTCAGATTGCCCCCGGAGAGTGTTCCATAGTGCATAAATTTGCCGCCCTTGTTTTTTATTACATTTGTCACTGTAAAAACGGCATCCCCACAGCTTATGGTACCATGGTCGGCTTCCTGACCGCCCATCTCCGCATACAGAGCTGTTTTATCCAGAACGACAATACCGCTCTGTCCGCTCTGCAGCACAGAGGTCTGCTCTCCGTCCAGGACCATGGCAAGCACTTTTCCTTCCGCACTGAGAGTGTCATATCCAACGAATGCTGTTTCAGGGATCTCCTTCCCGAATTCAACACCTGCCCAGCCCAGATCTCCCAGAGCTTTTCGAGCTTCACGGGCACGCACACGCTGCTCTTCCATCAATGCGCGGAAGCCTTCTTCGTCCACTGCCATCCCTTCATCGGCAGACATCTCTATGGTAAGATCCAGCGGGAACCCGTAAGTATCATAGAGTTTGAATGCATCAGCGCCGGAGAAAGTGGTTTCCCCTTTGGCTTTGTGCTCTTCCAGCAGGTTGCGGAAAATCGCCATACCCGCATCGATGGTACGGTTGAAGTTTTCTTCTTCATTGCGTATGACAGAGACAATGTAGTTTTCTTTTTCCCTCAGTTCCGGATATTGAAATTCATTTTCATGGACTACCGTGTCCACGATCTTCCAAAGAAACGCATCGTTGACATTCAGAAGTTTCCCGTGACGGGCGGCACGGCGCATCAGGCGACGCAGGACATAGCCTCTGCCTTCGTTGGACGGAAGAATGCCGTCACTGATCATAAACACTGCAGACCGGATATGATCGGTAATCACGCGAAGGGATACATCCGTCTTATGGTCTTTTCCATAATAAGCGCCTGTAATCTCACTGACTTTGTTGGTGATATTCATCACCGTATCCACATCAAACAGGGAGTTGACGTTCTGGCAGACACAGGCAAGGCGTTCCAGCCCCATACCTGTATCGATGTTTTTCTGCTTAAGTTCGGTATAGTTATTATGCCCATCGTTATCAAACTGAGAAAAGACATTGTTCCAGACTTCTATATAACGGTCGCAGTCACAACCGACCGTACAAGTCGGTTTGCCGCAGCCGAATTCTTCTCCACGGTCATAATAAATTTCACTACAGGGGCCGCAGGGGCCGGCGCCGTGCTCCCAGAAGTTATCTTCCTTGCCGAAGCGGAAGATTCTTTCCGGTGCAATGCCAATCTCTTTGTTCCAAATGTCAAACGCCTCGTCATCTTCCAAATAGACGGAAGGATACAGCCTGTCTGCTTCCAGGCCGACCCAATCCGGTGAAGTAAGAAATTCCCAGCTCCAGGCGATAGCCTCATGTTTGAAATAGTCACCAAAGGAGAAATTGCCGAGCATCTCAAAATAAGTGCCGTGACGAGCTGTTTTTCCTACATTTTCAATATCACCGGTACGGATGCATTTCTGGCAGGTGCAGATACGCCGACGAGGGGGTTCTTCCTCCCCGCGGAAATAAGGCTTCATGGGCGTCATACCAGCATTAATCAGAAGAACACTGGCATCATTCTGCGGAACAAGGGAAAAGCTGGGCAGACGCAGATGGCCTTTGGTTTCAAAGAAACGAAGGAACATCTCGCGCAGTTCATTCAGACCATGGTAGGGATGCATAAGGATACCTCCAAATATTAAACTCTGTTTTTGCGTATAATGGTATATTGCGGAACTTTTATCGGAAGTTTCATATGAAAACGCATCATAGCGCGATGCGTGTCCGGAATAGGATTACCGTCTTCATCTGTGAGATGTCCGGCAATGAAAGGAACAGGCTCTGTCTCCGGATTCATCAGTTCCAGCTGATCGCCGGCATAAAAACGGTTTCGTTGTGTAAGAAGTGCATTGCCGTCATCATCACAGCTTTCCACTACAGCAACGATATCCGCCGTTTGCGTATAGGATGAGTTCCCGTAGTGCTGACCCGGATAACCATAGAAAAAGCCTGTACTGTAGGGGCGGTGGCTCACCTTTTCCGTCTCATCAATCCAAATCGGATCAAGCGGCTGAGCACACAGGCAGGCATCGATTGCATGTCGGTAAGTATTGGTGATTACTGCCGTATAGTAGGCGCTTTTCATTCTTCCTTCGATTTTAAAACTCTGTATACCGGCATCTATCAGATCACGCAGATGCTCTATCATACGCAGGTCATTTGAATTGAGAAGAAAAGTGCCGTTATCCTCGGTAATCTCAAACAGCTCGCCCGGACGTGTTTCTTCCATCAGATGATAACGCCAGCGACACGGCTGTGCACATTGGCCGCGATTCGCATCTCGCCCGGTGAGATAATTGGAGATCAGGCAGCGTCCGGAGAAGGAAACACACATTGCACCGTGTACAAAAGCTTCTATACGAAGCGCAGAAGGCGTATTTTCCCGAATGGCACGAATCTCTTCCAACGGTACTTCTCTCGCCAGCACAACCGTATCCGCCCCTTGTTCATAAAGGAAAGAAGCCGTGGCACTGTTGACCACCCCAAGCTGTGTACTGACATGTTTTGCAGCATGCGGCGCATATCGTTTTGCCAGGGAAAGCATTCCGAGATCGGCAATAATCAGGGCATCCGCGCCTGCTTCATCCAGGAAAGACAGATACTCCGGCAGGCGCCCCAGTTCCGTTTCTCGTGGAAGTGTGTTACAGGTGACATATACTTTCACCCCGTTTTGATGGGCAAAAGCAATGCCTTGTCTCAAGCTCTCATCGCTGAAGCTGGCAGCAGAAGCACGCATACCGAACTCTCGCCCGGCGAGATAAACAGCATCTGCCCCATAACGGACAGCCATAACAAGTTTTTCATAGTCCCCTGCCGGGGAAAGCAGCTCAGGACGAGTGCGGGTGGGTGTTTGCATATAAATTGAATTCATCATAGCCGGTAAAGAAGTTGAGCCTTCCGGTATCTTCGTCGGAATAAAAATAATAGTAACTGCTCTCCTGCGGGTTGAGTGCAGCGAGGATGGATGCCATACCCGGATTACAGATGGGGGTGGGCGGAAGTCCGGTATGCAAATGGGTATTATAGGGCGATGTATCGGCAAGCATATCGGCAGTTGGAGCTCCTTCGTGATCCTGATAAAGATAAAGGATCGTAGAATCCATTCCGAGACTCATCCCTGAATTGAGACGGTTATAGATTACGGATGCGACATAAGCTCTGTCATCGTCAAAGTAGGCCTCTTTTTCAATAATTGAAGCGATCGTGATGATTTCCTTAACAGAGTAGCCCATTTTTTCCGTCTGTGAAAGCATATCGGCTGAATACTTCAAGTAGAAATTATTCAACAGTTTATTAATGGCGGATGAAGCTTCCATGTTCACATAGAACTGATAGGTATCCGGGAAGAGGTACCCTTCCAGGCGGGTAGAGCCCGCATAACCGGCTTCATCCAGAAAATCATATTTGAAATTGAATTCTGCCGCAGCCTGTATAAATGCTTCCAGTGAAGAAACCTTGTTTTCTTCCAAGCGTTTGAAAATGTCCAGCATCGTGAAGCCTTCCGGAATGGTCACATCTACCGTGCCGATCGCACCCGCTCCTGCGCGCATATTCTGCACCAGTGCGCGGTAATCGTAACTGGACTTCAGTTCATACTCTCCGGGATCAAACCGGGTATCGGAATGAGAAAGGCGGCAAAACATTTCAAACAGCCAATCATACTGGACAAGGCCTGCCTGTTTAAGTGCACGGCTTACATAAGAGATATCCGCATGGGAAACCGTTTTTTCAATCTGCTCCCCATCATCAAGGGTAACAGTGACTGTTTCAGAAGTAAAGGCGCTGGTCGGCAGGGTAACCGTTGCTGTGAAGTCTCGCTTGTTCAAAGCCATGATATCGCTTGCCGCCATCCATGCAAAGAATGCCAAGGAAACAGAAAGGCACAGGATAAACATAAAGTACATCAGTCCGCCCAGGCAGCCTGATTTCTGTTCCCGCTTGCGAAGCCTGGCCGGCGAGGTTTTCTGGGAAGCAGATGTACCTGCTCTCCCGGTTTCCCCGGGACGCTCTGCTGCAGTCTTTTTTAGTGGCTGCAAAGCTTCTTTTCTTTTTTCTGCACTTTCCGGCATGAAACTCCCTCTCTGCCTTATGAAAGGCTGCGTCGAATCAGAGCATAGATCTCGTCATTTTTCTCATCGATATTCCGTTCAGCGCCATTCTCATCCACACATGCAATACGCTGCCAGCCAAAAAAGTCACATGCCAGCTCTGCTGTATGCAGGCACTTTTTCAGATAAGCGACATCCTGTTCATGGATATCCGCATGGGTATGTGTCAATTTTTCACGTCGACGCATACGGCGCAAAGAGATTTCAATAGTCGTTTCCAGATATATCACCAAATCAGGTCTGGGTAAACACATACGGTTAAATTCCAGATCGCTAAGCCAGGAAAAAAACTCGGGCAGATCACGGTCAGCCAGTTTGGAACCCTGATGCACCACATTGGACGTTGTATAGCGGTCTGAAAGGATCAGTGCCCCATCGGAATAAGCCTTTCCCCAATCATCCCGAAATGAAGCAAAGCGGTCTACTGCGAAAAAAGTGGATGCCGTATACGCATTTACATCCTCGGGTGATGTGCCGAAAGCGCCATTCAGATAGAGGCGAAGGAGCGCACTGCTTTCTTTATCATACCGCGGGAAAACAATATGAGTAAATGCTATACCGTCTTTTTCCAGCCGAGAGCAAATCCGGCGATACTGGGAGCTTTTTCCGCTCCCGTCAATTCCTTCCAGTACGATCAGTTTTCCCATATCAGATCTGTGAAAACACCTTTCCGATTTTTTCATGGATGATCAGATTCGCGTAGCCGTCATAAGGTGTTTCACTCAAATTGACCAGCACGAGACGATCTCCACGGTAATAGTTGATCAATCCGGCAGCAGGATAAACATTCAGACTCGTACCGCCGACGATCAGCATCTCCGCATTTCGTATATAGTGGATGGCAGAGGACATCACATCCTGATCCAGTGCCTCTTCATACAGTACAATGTCCGGCCGAATCACCCCGCCGCAGTCACAGCGCGGAATGCCGGTACCATGATTCATTCTCTCTGCCGGAAAAGGTTTTCCGCAGCGGGAACAATAAGCACGCAGAATGCTTCCATGCAATTCCAGCACATTTCTGCTTCCTGCAGCCTGATGAAGCCCGTCAATATTCTGAGTAATTACCGCACGAAGCTTTCCTTCCGCTTCCAGGTCGGCCAGTTTTTTATGCGCAGCATTGGGCTGTACATTTTCAATTACGAGTTTTTCACGATGAAAGCGGTAATACTCCTCCGGGTTCCTTTCAAAAAAAGTATGGCTCAGGATCGTTTCAGGCGGATATGCCCACTGCTGATGATACAACCCGTCAACACTTCGAAAATCAGGAATACCGCTTTCGGTACTGACTCCCGCCCCGCCGAAGAAAACGATATTATCGCACTCCTCGACCCACTGTTTGAATTGTTCCAAATTTGTCATGGCTGTAACCTCTCTTTTCGGGTTTCTCCGCTTTTTCATGCATAATAACCGCTGCTTGGGAAAAGGAAATCAGTTCTCCGAAAATTCTCTCAGACGCAGTGTCGGATTTTTGTCCAGTGCCCAGTTGATCGTCCACGGTGAGGTAAAAAGGAGAAGATCGTTCCCTTTAAAATCCTGTACACGGCGGGTGTCGCTTGTCAGGTTTAGAGAATGAAAATCAAGATCTTCATTTTCGACCCATCGGATCGCTTCGAACGGGAGATCTCGCCGACGTACCTCCACCCCGTATTCCGTTCTCAACCGGTATTCCAGCACCTCGAACTGCAGCACTCCGACCACCCCGACAATCACTTCCTCAAAGCCGGTATGGGGTTCATGGAAAATCTGAATAGCTCCTTCCTGGGCAATCTGTTCGATTCCCTTTTCAAACTGTTTACGCTTCATCGTGTCTATCCGCTCCACCGACGCAAAATGCTCGGGTGCGAAAGTAGGAATCCCGGCAAACCGAATATTTTTTCCTTTTTCACAGATCGTATCCCCTATGGAGAAGATCCCCGGGTCAAAAACGCCAATGATATCCCCTGCATATGCTTCGTCGATAACAGCCCGGTCAGAGGCCATCAGCTGCTGAGGCTGAGCCAGACGCAGTTCCTTTTCCCCCTGCACATGATAATACTCTTTCTCCCGGGTAAATTTTCCGGAACAGATACGCATAAATGCAATCCTGTCGCGATGTGCTTTATTCATATTGGCCTGTATCTTAAACACGAAAGCAGAAAATGCCGTATCAAAAGGATCAACGATTTCCTCTCCGGCCATTCTCGGCAACGGAGATAACGTCATCTTCAGGAAATGCTCCAGAAATTCTTCCACGCCGAAGTTGTTCAGCGCAGAACCGAAGAATACCGGACTAAGCTTGCCGGCATGTACCTGATCCAGGTCAAAATCATAACCCGCACCGTCGATCAGTTCAATATCATCCATCAGCGTCGCTTTCAGACGTGAACCGATAGCTTTTTCTACTGCTTCGCTTTCTTCCAGCGGAATTTCAATAGCCCGGATTCGGCTCTGACCGCGGTGGGAATCCTCAAAGGAGAGGATTTTCCTGTCTCCCCTGTCATACACGCCCTTAAAATCCTGACCGCAGCCAATCGGCCAATTTATCGGATAGGTACCAATTCCGAATTCTTTTTCCAGTTCCTCCATCAGTTCATACGGATCGCGGGCTTCGCGGTCCATTTTGTTGATAAAGGTAAATATCGGAATACTGCGCATTGCGCAAACCTTGAAAAGCTTGCGGGTCTGGGGTTCAATGCCTTTGGCAGCATCCAGTACCATTACAGCGGAATCAGCAGCCATCAGAGTACGGTATGTGTCTTCGGAGAAGTCCTGATGCCCAGGAGTATCAAGGATATTGATGCAGTATCCCTCATATTCAAACTGCAGAACAGAACTGGTGATGGAAATCCCTCTCTGTTTTTCCAGATCCATCCAGTCAGATACCGCATGGCGGCTGGTAGCTTTACCCTTTACGGAACCGGCTGTCTGAATCGCCCCTCCGTAGAGCAGGAGCTTCTCGGTAAGCGTGGTTTTCCCTGCGTCAGGGTGCGAGATGATGGCAAAAGTTCTTCGGCGCTGGATCTCCTGCGTAAGGTCTGACATAATGATAGACTCCGTTTATCAAATGAGAATACCGCGTTTGCGGGCTTCAAAAGTTAATTCATCCCGAAAATCCGGGTGCGCAATGGAAATAAGCTGTCTGGTACGGCTGGAAAGACTCTGTCCGCGCAGATGAGCAATACCATACTCGGTCACAATATAATCCACATCATTTTTACTGGTAGTAACAGCAGCTCCTTCCGTCAGGCTTGCTTTGATTTTGCTGACTGTGCCGCCTTTTGCCGTAGATTCAAATGCAATAAAGCTTTTTCCTCCATGACTCTGGGTTGCACCGCGAACATAATCCACCTGGCCGCCGGTACCGGAGAGATGCCTCGGTCCAACAGATTCCGCACACACCTGACCCCAGAAATCTACCTCCACTGCTGCGTTGATAGACATCATGTTGTCATTTTTGCAGATCACATTCGGATCATTCACATAATCGACCGGAAGGATCATAATAGCAGGGTTGTCATCCAGGTAATCATAAATGCGCTGGGAGCCGAAAGCAAAGGTAGTAACCGACTTGCCCCGATGAATCTGTTTGCGGCTGTTATTGACAGCACCGCATTCCAAAAGTTCCACCATGGAATCCGTAAACATCTCGGTATGAATCCCCAGATCATGTTTTGCCTTCAGAGCTTTTCCCGTAGCATCCGGAATAGAACCGATCCCAAGTTGGATACAGGCTCCGTCCGGAATCTGCTCTGCTATCAGATTGCCTATAGTGATGCTTTTTTCATTAAGTATTACCGGCGGAAGTACCGGCAGCGGATGCGAATTCTCTACAATAGCCGCAACCTGGCTTACATGCAGCTGTGTATTGCATACCGCTCTCGGCTGATAGTCATTGACTTCCACAAATATATATCTGGCCTTGTCGATCATCGCTTCAGAATAGGAACTGTTGGTAGCCAAGCTAAAGTAGCCGTGCTTGTCCATCGGAGAAACAGCAACGCAGAAAGCATCATAATCGTAATACTCCCGGATAAGTTTCAAGGTGTCTCGATAATAATTGGGGATATAATCAGCATATCCAGAGGCAACTGCTTTCCTCGCACCCGTGCTGGAAAACCACGATATTCCATTGATTTTCCCGTTCAATGAATTGTCAGTATAGAAGCCGAGCGGATATACATCCAGCATTGTATGCACTTTAACCCCTTTCAGAGGAGAAACTGCAGCACGTGCACAGAGAGCAGCCATAATAGCATCCGTCTGTGTCGGGCCGGAGTCCATTCCGAGTGTCCAGTTATCCTTCACTTGCGCAGCAACTTCTTCTGCTGTAACAAGTTTCTTCCGATAAATCTCCTGAAAATCCATTCCTATCTCCTTTTTCTCAAAGCTGACAAAACAATTATTTCCTGGGCCGGCGCAGCAGGACGACAGCCGCAGCAACAAAAATAACGCCAAGAACGCCAAGGGCACCTACAAATAAACCAAAACTGCTTTGTTTTGCCGGCAAAACATCAACAACACCCGCAGAAGCGGATGGGACGGGAGTAATCAAAGGGTTTGAACTCTCCTGCGGTTTTTCAGAAGCCTGCACTGAAGCAGCAGGGGTTACAGCCGGAGCAGGTGCTGCAGATGCTGTCTGTGCGGCAGCAGGCGTATAGACTGCCGGTGTTGCATAAGGCGTCGAGGGGATCATCGTCGGGATCGGAGTTTGGGGAACCACATTATAAGTATGGAGAATACTCACTGTATTGCCCAGCGCAGAATAGCTTAGCGTATACCCTTCTACAGCCACTTCTTTAACTTTATAATTGCCGCCGGAGAGCTGTGTAAAAGTATAACTCCATCGGCTGTCCGCATTTAAAACAGCCGTAGAATACAGCGTATCATCCCGATAGAGCTCAACGATCACGTATGGCGGCCGGGATGCATATGCATTATCATTGTCATTCCACAGCGCTGTAACCTGGACCATTCGAAGAGCCGGTTCAGGGGTCGCTGTATTGGAAGGATCCTGTTGCGGTACAATCTCGATTGGGACAGGCGTCACTTCAACCAACTCCACCGTAGGCACAGGGGTAGGAACATACGGTGTAGGCAACGGTTCCTCTGTAGGTTCCGGGGTGGCGGAAGGCGGAGGTGATGGTATGACCTCCTGATTCTCTGTGGTATTATCTTCTCCGTTTTCCATATGGATCACTGCAGCATCCGAAAAAACAGATCCTCCCGCTCCCGTAAATTCTGCACGGGCTTTCCAGCCGCTCAGAGATGGAGAAATATTTTCCAGTTTGAGTCTTTCTTCATTTAGGCCTTCTATTTCAAGATCGGGAAATGCTTCCGGAATGGCTTCTCCGGCATAATCTATTGTGTTATCCGGACTGATCAGATGCCAGACAACTCCCGAATTATGGTCTGCCTTTGCGATAAAGATGACTTTTCCACCAGCCTTAGCCGTTTCATCCGTGGGGTTTTTTGTAATTACAACAGGCTCTGGTGCTTCTGCAGAAGCTGAAGGTGCTTCCGTCGCTTCTTCAGAAGAATTATCAGACTCTCCGGCCTGATTCTGGATAGAAGGATTCCCGCTTTCCTCCTCACTCTGAGACGGCTCAAAGACAGGCTGTTCAGGATTTTCTTTTTCAGGTGGCAGATCCTTCACAGAAGGTTCCGGTGCAGCAACATCTGCATACAGAATCTCAAACCCGACATCTGCCTCCCCGCGTTTATCAAAACGATAACCCTCTACCGGATTTTCCGCAATATCATAGGTAACTTCTGCGGGCAGATCTTCAAAAGAAAAGCTCCAGTATCCCTCCGCGTCCGGCGTTACGGTCTTCCTGGCAGTTTCTGTGCCGTCGGCAAGAAGAATTACTTCAATTGCAGAGGGAATCTCTCCTTTTCCGCCCCAGGAAACCGTACCATTGACGTCTGTGCGATAGGATAGTTTGAAATCACCGCTACCGACAACCTCCTGACCGTAATTGAAGCCGACCCCGTCTCCGCCGAGCTCCATCGGCCCGGCAGCATCTGTAATACGGTTATTGCTGCCATATGTCAATTGTCCTACAACGTATGCTGCATCTCCCTTTTCTAAAGCGGAGTTGCCGGTAAAAACGGAAGCTGTAATCTCTGCAAAACGTCCGAAGCCGATATAGAGCGCTCCGCCCTTTTGGGCGCGGTTGTCAGAAAAACTGCAAAAATGTGCCTGAAGCGCGACCAGACCTGAGGAACCGTCATCGTCTGTAAGGCAGATAGCCGCTCCGTTTTCTCCGCTGAATTTGGAAAAATCGACATATTCCGCCGTTACTCCGCCTTCAGCATAGATTCCGGAGTCAGAGGAATCTGTCTCTATGGATAAACTGCCGGCACCTTCCAAAGCAATTCTGCTGTTTTGACTGCCTTTGATTGTCAGGCTGGAGCCCGCAGGAACCGTAAACATCGGTCCGGAATAGCCGGCACGGCGAAGTGTCACGGCATTAGCCACGGATTCCAGTATGACTGTTGCACCCGAAGGGATCTCGATGGTTTCTTCCATCGAAATGTCAGAGAGCAATACGATATATGTGTCCATTCCGGCAGAAGCCACGGCAGAAGCCAGTTCCGCGTAGGAAGATACTTCAATCCCTTCCGCACAGGCATACTCTGCTTCTGAACAAAATCCCAGAAACAGGCAGATAATCGTTAAAAAGGTGAAAAATCTCTTCATTTGATCTCCTTGCAAGCATATTTCAGAGTATTATAGCATAATCGTGAACGAGTTTCAACAAAAACGATATTTTCACATTCATCCGGAAGTAACCAGGAACTCCCGTTTCCCCGATCACAAAAGCATACCCAAACAAAACCATTTCAATCGCTCTGGGGAAATCCGCCGTCCTCAGTCAATTACATAAAAATATGTTTCATCTGATCGATGATAAGCTTTCCGACTGTATCGGCAAAAAAAGAGAAATCCCGTATCCTGACGAAATCCTGACCATATACCATTCTCGCAGACGTCAGATTTTCGTCTGCCCCGGTAAAAATACAGACAACGGAAATTCCTTCTGCACGTAAACGCCTCACCTCCTGCGCAGTATCAGTGAGCGCTCTGATTTCATCATAACTGACCCCAACATCCTGCTCATTCTTTCTTATCTTTGCGATATCCAGCGGTTTTACATCTGACAAAACAATGAGCATTTTATGATCATAAGCCGTACGGGACATCAACTCTCCCGCTGCCCGTATAGCAAGACCGTCCCTGTTGCATCCCTCAGCATAATAATCAAATATGCTGCTGTTGTCACAGGAGGAATAATCGTTAAACAGACGCATAATGGTAAAACCACTCATCGAACAGAAGCTCATCACCCTGCAGGGAACGTGGCATTTTGAAAGTGCTTCCGAAATGATGTATGCCTGCGAAGAGATGATTTTCGCCCTGTTAATCTGTGAATGCGAAGCATCCAGCAGAATGTCCACGCTTATATCTCCGGCATTCTCATTTTCCCTTTTTTGGAAAACCATCCCATCATTCAGCTTTGCAGCTCTCCATGCGAGTGCCGGGTTGATTTTCCCTGAATTGGCTTTTACGTGAGCTGGCTGCATATGAAGAAGAATTGAGTTCATGATATTCGTACTGAGTTTCGAGATGTGGAGCCTGTTCTGGAGCAAATTTTGCTCATAATAGGCGCGGTTGTTTGCTATCACCTCCATCTGGCGCTTTCTCTGGTGCATTTCAAATGTGCTGTAAATACCACGCAGTTCGCCTATTTCGCCCTTTGTATAAAGCAGATGCGTGAATTTATGATTTCCGCTGCAGAGCCGCTTTTCAAGCCCGGCAACATGCTCAGCTGAATAGACGGATCTGCCGAATTTCGTCTCAAGAAATTCCCGCAGTTCTGGTTCCTTCAGTTTGGAACTGAGAGAATACTCTCCATCCCAGCCAACTACATCTCCATGATAGATACCTTTTTTATGCAAAAAAGACTCTACCCCTTTGTAAAAAACTGTCGACCGACATCCTTCTGAGATGAGGCAGACGATATTTCAGCCGTATTTTGCCGTCTCCGTACAGTCCGTAATGCTCAAAGAAAAATCGTTTTGCCGTATCGACGATTTCATCTGTGTTCATTGCGGCATTAAATTTCAGATCTGTTTTCTCCGGTACCGGGCGTATTCTCTCAAGTACAGGACGGTCAGAAAGTTCTGTCCGAAACAGAACAGGTTCTATTGCATTCCAGAATATTGCTTCATAGACTGCACTGTTTTTATATTTATCAAGCATGGCAAACAGCTCTTCCAGTTTTTCATACTCGTAATGACGCCTTGCCGCTCCGAAGATAATATTCCAGTAAATATCCACATTGCCGTTATTATCATACGCTTTAAAATCCGGTACAAAGGAATAGTCCATTGCACAGTTCCATATGATATTTTCTGCCCGCTTTTTCTGAAGGTCTGTAATGTTCATAACGGCCTCCCTCATCCGATTATCCCTGCATCAGATCTTTCCGGCATAAAACTGCCTTCAAGTCAAAACAGATCCAGCGAACTGTCAAGATAGACTTCTTCCCGGACCTTCAGCTGATACTCCCTTTTCGTCATGTAGTACAGAAGAAATTCCAAAACAACAGCGCTGCCCAAGCCCCGGCCTTCGATTTTGAAATGGGAGAATCCTCTCGGCAAATAAACATTTTGAATGTCTTCAATCCCTATGAAACCAGGATTTTTCATTGCATCAGAAAACCGATAGCCTTTGAAGGCTTCCGGTGAGACACAAAGGTGATCTGCACAGTCTTCACCCAGATTTTTGCGGCTCACATCCTCATAACATTTTTTCCGGTCCGGGCAATCATATCGGCAACATTCATTACAAAGAAACACCACCTTACGCTTTAGGCATTCAGCGAGTGCGTCTAAGCTGTCAAAGGCTTTGTTCAGCCTGAAATCCGGCACAACATAGCGAAACTCTCTCCGATTCAGTTCATTTTCAAACTGTTGAAACCCGGTGAGAACTTTCGTCGTAGACGAGACAAAGTAAAACCCGGGAAATTGCCTTTGAAGAAAGTGAAGCAGCAGATCTGAAGAGAGAATCACCCCGTTTTGCACAACTCTGCTGTTTTCAAACAGTGCACACAAATCATTACATTTTCTGTTGGAAAGGTGTTCCTCCCTGAGCAGAGAATTGCTGAATGTGAGACAGGCGGAAATATCATACTCTCTCATCAGATCCGCCACTTCCTCAGGGCGATCTTGCCCGAAGCCCACACGGCCTCCTCCCCAAAGGCAGTCTGAGGGAGCACCGTAAACGGAACTGATCTCACACCAGTCATAAAAGTACTCCCGGTGCCTGCGAAACAAAGGCAGGAAAATACTGTATAATCCGTAAAACTCAAATAATCCGGGCAGATGATAAAACGCTTTCATTTTTCCTCATTTCAAAATAAAGAATACTGTTTCATCGTCTTTACAGGGCTGATTCACAGCATATTCTCTTTTTTATACTCTATCACATGAAATCATGCTATGCAATCGGATTTATACCGATGCAAAGCGATTTTATCTGCTTGACCTCCCTGCTGTGTTGTATTATAATTCTTACAGATTCGTATTCTATCTGACAAATCAAGAAATAACAGGAGGATTTCCCCATGAAATACGGTTATCTTCGTATAGGTTCACTGATTCTGACTATGATCCTGATAGCAATCTTGTTCCCCGCAACCACCGAAGCCGGGCTGTCGGTCGGCGGATGGGAGATTGTACCTCATGAAGCCGTTGAACTTTCTGAAGAGGTACAGGCAGCTTTTGATAAAGCGGTTACAGCGTTGGACGATGCGGAATACATCCCTGTAGCTCTGCTGTCCAGGCAGGTGGTTGCCGGAATGAATTATTGTATTCTCTGCCAGATTAAACCTGTCTCAGAGGAAGCTGATCCTGTCTGGGCACTGCTGTATATCTATGCTGACTTACAGGGGAATGCCGAGGTCTCCAACATCTATGAATTATACATCGACCGGCACAGTGTTCCGGTACAATAAAAAAGAGTGTGGCCATCAACTGCCGGATGCAAGTTATGGCCACATTTCATTTTTCTTCCCGTGAGGTCAAGAAAAGACATTCATCCTACAGCATTAAAATGTGAAGCTGCATACCTCACAGTTCTTCACCCCGAAAGCTGCAAATTCTGTATTGTTCATATCCTGAAAATAGGATTTTATAAAGCGTGCAACACCATTATGAGCTACCAGAATATATGTATTTTTATCGGCTTTCAGATCATCCAGCAGGTCGTAAATGCGCTGTGCGACACGAAACATAGACTCTCCGCTCCCATAAGAGCAGATAAAATTCTGTTTTGCCCTTTGAAAGGCTTCACTCTTTCGCGGGCTGGTCCCTTCCCAGATTCCAAAGTTCTGTTCGATCAGTCTTGGTTCCATCTTTGCCTGTATTCCGGTAATATCCGCAATATGACGTGCAGTGTCGGCTGCTCTCTTCAGCGGTGAATACAGGATCATATCGGCGTGGATCCCGGATGCAAGTATTACTCTTCCTGTTTCTACAGCCTGCTCGTGCCCTTTTTCCGTTAAGGGTACATCCGTTGCACCGCAGATTTTATCTTCCGCATTCCAAAGAGATTCCCCGTGACGAACAAAATAAAGCTCTTTCATGTTTATTCCCCATTCTGTATTCTCTTTTTCCGTCATTCATTTGTAAATGGGTTCCCCGTGAGGTTCCGCTTCTTTTTCCCTATCATCTCTTCAGCCTGTATGGCTGATTTTATTTTACTGTTTTGCATTGCACCATTGGGAAATCCGTATACCTGATAGTTCAACAAATCATCAGTTCTTTTTTTATGAGCGGAAGTATTGTCAAATCAGCCGGCAGCCACGCTACATTCTCCAGTTCAGACGCTTTGAGCCATTTTGCTGCTTTATGTTCTCTAAGCACGGGTTCTCCATCACAGATAGCAGCCCAAAAACACTGCATGCTTAAATGGAATGCAGGATAATCATACTCGATAGCCGTCAGGAATTCTCCTACCTCAATACCGGTATCTAATTCTTCCCTTATTTCCCGGACAAGAGCCTGTTGAGGTGTTTCTCCGGGTTCAATTTTACCGCCGGGGAATTCCCACCCATCCTTGTAATCCCCATATCCGCGCTGTGTCGCAAAAACCGAATCGTCTTTCCGAATAACAGCTGCAACCACATTGATCTTCCTCATACGCTCTCCCATACTTCAGCAGTGGAAATATTAACAATAAATCCCGGGATGATGCTGTATAGCGATGCAGAAAAACTTCCCACAGGCTGTACATATTCAGTTCTCAAAGACCCCTGATGATATAACCATGGATAATGTCGATTGCAAAGAGCGTGAACGGAACAGCAGTTATCAGTGTATACGCCCAATCCGGAAGTATTTTTGCCAGCTTTTCGATCATCGGAACCAACGTATAAATCAGAAACGGTGCTGCAGCGGCAAAGACAAGAACCGAACGAAAACAAACGTATCCCCCGATATTCCCCCAGTTCCAACGCTCTGTATTGTAATCCCACAGACGCAATCCGCCATAAAGATGATAGATTGCCCATCCTACCAGAAACTCAAATCCTCCGCTAATGAGCGCACATAACAGAACGGTCTTCCATTTAGAATCCTTTACAGGGGCTGTCGCGAAAAGCAGGATGACCATCCCGAAGGCATAGATCGGCAGCCAGGGGCCAAATCCGTGTCCTCGCCAGGAAAAATATCCGTCATTAATACGATAAAAGAGTTCCTCATAAACCCAGCCTGATATCCCTGCAATGACAAAAATGAGTCCGACAGCCAAAACAGCCTGCCTTTTTGTGAGAGTTTCATCCCGAAACGGATTCCATCTTCTCATGATTTCCGCCTCCATTTTGCAGTCTCTGTTTTTATACAGTATCTTTCATTGACCTCTTCTTGATATTTCATGAAGTAAGGGTGCAATTAATTATGCCACAAAGAGCTGAAGATTTCCAGTATTAAAGACTCTCCGCACCGGAATACCTGTAACGACTAAAAAAGCACGGTAATCTCTTCCTCATCACCGTGCGAAAACCCCTCTCTTTGACCATAAGATGAACCGGATGAATACCGGAAATTTTTTATGTAAACTATTTTACGTGCATATTCAATCCGACAGTTACATCCCGATCAGGAATGCAAACAGATTTAGTGGCTGCCGGTATGGTACGAGGCAGTGCTGCTCACAACGATCATCATAAGAATCATCGTAATAATAGCAAGCTCTACAGAGGCACTCATCAGTGCGGAAGTACTGAGCGACTCTTCATTGGAGAGGGAAGACTGCACCATCTGTACTGCAAACATTCTTCTGCAGTCTTTTCCAACGCTGAAGATTCCCCGGAAAGGCTTGTACTGCTTCAGGAAGTCATCCGTCTCACAGATCCGGTCAACCAGCAAATCTGTCGGCAGACCTGAGTCCGCAAGAATGCCGAGAATCGCAAGCCTGCTCCCCGTTCCGAGCGAGTGTCCAGCCTCTTTCAGCCCTGTGGCAAGTGCGCAAAGCTTATTGGATTTCTCTTCTGCAGATCCTTTTCGGATAGCAAGTATATGGCTGAGCATCTGCAGTGTGTTTTTGTCCGCCCGCAGTTTATTATTCTTTAAAAGTGCAAAGATTTCTTCTGCTTCCTCATAAACAGTGGAAGCATCTCTCCCGGAAACCGCCATCAGCGCAGCAAAGGGAAGATCGCTTTCTGATGTCAGCCATGGGTGTGCCTCCTTCATCTCCTTGTAAATCAGCTTTGTCTTATCCGCCTGGCTTTCTGCGGAAACACGCTGCTCAGCCAGGATCATGGCTGCGAGAACGGTCTGTTCTCCGCTGAAAAAGGATTTGAGACGTTGATACTCCCCTTCGACATTTTCAAAATACAAATCCGGGTCAACAGCAAGTGCCATTTTACACCGGACAAGGAGCTCGTCTGAACCTCGGAAGTTGGAGAAAATACCCGCTTTGCTTTTCAGAAGTTTTTTGCACTCCTGTACTTTGACCATATCCGGATGAACACCGGCAGCCAGATATAACCCGGCACATGCCAAAATCATTTCAGAGAACTCCATTTTGTTACCCTCTGCCAAAATGCGATAGTTGTCCACTAAATCCAGGCACTTTTTTTCAATTTGTTTTTCCATAAATTCAACCCTCTTAACATTTTATTCTCAATCTGTCCAACGGATATTTGAAACTATCCAAATCCAACTCTGTATCCTTAAGCTTTCAATCGTACTTTTTCTCCATGTACAATTTAGGACAAATTAAGAAAATAGCTCTGAAAATCCATAATTCTACAGATTTTCAGAACTATTAAAGCAGGGGAAGAAGGCTTCGAACCCTCGGCCTACGGTTTTGGAGACCGCCGCTCTACCAGCTGAGCTATTCCCCTAAATATAAAATGGACCGTCAGGGACTCGAACCCCGGACCGATCGGTTATGAGCCGACTGCTCTACCAACTGAGCTAACGGTCCTAGTTAGAAGCAGCCACCACCACAAGGTGATGGCTGCGTCTCCCTGGCGCCTCCTGTAGGATTCGAACCTACGACACCGCGGTTAACAGCCGCGTGCTCTACCGACTGAGCTAAGGAGGCATAAGGTGGAGGGACTGAGGAATTCAATCCCTCCAAGTGTTGGCGTTACCTATTTTCCCGGTTCGTCTCCAAACAAGTATCT
>JAFRIV010000019.1 GCA_017432615.1 Oscillospiraceae bacterium | reverse complement strand
TACCCGCGCATCAAAAAGACATGCCCACGTAGCTCAGCAGGATAGAGCGACCGCCTCCTAAGCGGTAGGTCGGAGGTTCGAATCCCCTCGTGGGTGCCAAACGAAAGCAGCTGCTGCAGGCGGCTGCTTTCGTTTGGAAAAATCTAAATGGGATTCGAGGGGAGCGGTGTAAGAAAACGTGCCGGGGGCACGGTTTCCCCGCGACCGGGCCCGCCCGCAGGCGGGCGAATCCCCTCGTGGGTGCCACAAGGAAGCCGGAGACGGCTTTCCTTTTTTATCATGTTCTCCCGAATCTCGTGAAGCCGACACCAATCCGAAACAGGGGCATGATGCTCGCTTGCCTGGACGGCATGGAGAAGAAACAGAGTCCGGTCTGCGATTCCCTCTTGATTTCTTCCGGCATTGGAGTATAATATGGTTAGAGCTGCCTAACCTTGCGCGACAAATACAACGGGCAAAACGGATACCGGGATCATTATTTTAAGCCATGAGTTAGTTTAGACTAATTGCTGCCGTGCAGGATACCGGGATGTCCATGTCCCAGCTGTTCAAGGCGGCGGGACGGAACATGCTGCCCTGACGGAGAATGAAAGAACCAACAGCATTTGAAAGGAGTAAGAAGAATGGGGCTGTTCAAAAGGTTTGTCAGTCAGACGAGGAAACCGGAGGGCTTTCTCGGAAAAGTGATGCTGAGCGGCATGAACTCCGGTCACGCCGCCATGGCCGACTGGGGCATTTCCCACCTGCCGCCTATGACGCCTGAGAAGGCCGTGGATCTGGGCTGCGGCGGCGGACGCAACGCCGGCGAACTGCTTAAGAAGTATCCGAAGGCGCATGTGACGGCCATCGATTATTCTGAGCTGTCCGTGGAAAAGGCGAAAGTCTTCAACCAGGCGGCCATTGCGGAAGGAAAGTGTGAGGTACGGCAGGGCAATGTGTCCAATCTTCATCTCCCGGATTGTTCTTTCGATCTGGCGACCGCCTTTGAGACGGTTTACTTCTGGCCGGGCCTGGACAGATGCTTCGGGCAAATCGTTCGTATCCTGAAGCCGGGCGGGATATTTATGATCTGCAATGAATCAGACGGCGAGGATGATACGGGGAAGAAGTACGAGGGCATCATCGACGGGATGAAATGCTATACGGCGGAACAGCTCGAAACGGCGCTGAAATCATCCGGCTTTTCAGAAGTGACCGGCGATCATCATCCGTCCAAACCGTGGATTACCATCATTGCAAGGAAGTAAGGAGAAACCGGTATGAAAGCTGATTTTGCAAAATGGATGCCCAAGAAGTGAGATTTTTCTATGCTATGGGATTGTGCAGCCGGTGTATACGACATGGTTTTCGATTGTGAAAGAGACAAAAGAGGACTGGGATCGGATGGTGCGGCGGATGAAGGAGGCGGCATTGAATGCAATTTGATGAGAAGGGCAACCTGACCGGGAAAACACTGATGCTCCTTCCGGGGACAGCCTGCGATTATCAGACAAATTTCGCTACGGTGCTGGACCGGCTTGGAGAGAAGTATCACCTGATCTGCGTCAACTACGATGGCTTTGACGGGAGCGACGCCGTCTTCCCGGATATGATCACGGTGACGGAGAAGATCGAGGGGTATATTCAGGGGCACTTCGGCGGGAAGCTGGACGGGGCACTCGGCTCCTCCCTGGGCAGCACCTTTGTGGGGCAGCTGATCATGCGTCAGAGAGTGCATATCGATCACGGCATCTTTGGCAGCCCTGACCTTGACCAGAGCGGAAAGATCAGCGCATGGCTGCAGTCGAAGCTTGTAGTGCCGCTGCTGACCAGCTTCACCGGCAGTGAGAAGAGACAGGCGAAGGCCAGAGAAAAGATCAAGTCTTTCTTTGAAATGAACGACGACACGGCTGACAGGTTCATGGGCTGCTTTTCAAAATTCAAGCCCGAATCCATCCGAAACGAGTATTACACCGATCTGCTCACGCATCTTGAAGACGACATCCATGTGGAACACACGGCGGTCCACTTCATCTATGCCAATAAGATGGGCGAGAAGTATCTGAAGCGCTACAAAAAGTATTTCCGCGATCCGGAGATCCGTGAGTTCGACATGCAGCACGAACAGTGGCTCTTTGGCGGAGAGCAATACACGGCTCCTGTACTGAAGGCGATTGATGAGTTTATGGAGATGCCGGTATGAAGGACTGCCCGGCTGCTCAGGAAGGACGGGCTTTCGGAGCAGAAACACCGGAAAAACGTACTGCCTCCTTTTGATAAGCAACCCGGGAACTCCTGATCTGACTGCAGAACGGAAGCTCCCGGGCTTTTTTTATTATGCGGGGAAAAAACTGTTCGGGTCTCTATCCACGAGTCTTGATAATCCGGATTATCGGTCGGAATCATCCCAGATGATGACTTTGGTAAAGGGCTTGCGGCGAAGGTTGTCGTACAGCCACTTGGCGTTCACGTTTTCGGGTGTCAGGCGGCGCTGCACCCGGATACAGCCGCAGCTGCCCTTCATTCCCAGCCGGCTTTCACATGTATCATAATCCATGTATAAATGTTTCTGCCGTATATTGTCTTTTGCGGCGTTTCATGTTAATATCCAGACAGAGGAAGGCCGCGCAGATGCTGCAGGGTTCCTGACACAAGTATCTGCTCCGCTTTTGCAGGATCCATGATTGCCGAGGAGGATAGAAAGACTATGAAGAAATTCGCTGCCTGCATGCTCGTCTTATTGCTGCTCTGCACACCTGTCACAGCCGGT
>JAFRIV010000004.1 GCA_017432615.1 Oscillospiraceae bacterium | reverse complement strand
GATCATCTCGTAATCGACTTTGTATTTCTTCATGGCCGCCTCAAAGGAAGGGGCACAGGCATACAATGTCTCATCACTGCCGTAGATGAAGGTGGTTTTCGGACAGTTCGTAAAATCGCCCTTCTGCAGCCAGATCATATATTCCGGGACACTGTCATCCCCATGCCGCATGACTTCGACGGCTGTCTTCATATACTGCGCCGGGATCGCGACATCCTTTTTATCCAGCTCCAGCATCCGCTGCCATTCCTTCTCTGTATCGACACAGGTACCTGGAGAGATAGCCATGATGTAGCCGGGCATCGGCGTATCTCCATGGCCGTCGTTGATATACGGAACCATTCCGAGTGCAAGGTTTCCGCCGGAGGACGTTCCGAGCACAGAAATATTCTCTGCCTTATAGTCCTGCAGCATAATCCGGTAGGTCTCATGGATCATCTCATATGCCGTGGTCAACGGATAGTCCGTGCAAAGCGGATAGTAGGGGACGAACACATCCAGACCTGTTTCCTTAGCGAATCGAAGTGCTTTCCTGACGGAACCGGGTCTTGGTGCTGATATCATCCCGCCGCCGATCAGGAAGAGGTTGGCCTTACCTGCCTTTTTCCTGTGGATCAGTTTCAGGACGGGGCAGCCCATGATCTCGATACGGCTGATATCAAACGCATCGTCTTTAAGATTCGGGATCCGGTTCTTTGCATTCTGCTTTCTCCGGTTTTCCAGAAGCTCTTCCGTACTCATTCCGGTCCACATCTTTTTAATGTTCGCGGCTTTTACGAGCCGTTTCAGGATCTCGTATTTCAGCGACATATGTTCTGACTCCTTCTTGCCTCAGTTTATTTCACCAGCAGGCTCATGATCCCGGCCAGAGCCGCACAGACAATCGCAAATCCTGCCGTCCCCATAAGCCATTTCTATGATTATTTTTGCAACCATAACGCTTATTTTTTCTCCTTCAGCGTCCGTGAGGCTTCCTCAGGTAATTCTTGCCTGTCACCAAAATACCACCAGTCACAGTAGTCATCCCCGGCAGCCACCGTATGTGTTCTTATCAGGATGCCATGCATAGCTTCGGCGATCCTGTGATCCTGCGCACAGATCGCAGGCATAAAGTCTTCATATCCATGTGCTTTGCAGAAATCCCAGTTCGGACACATTTTCGTGTGAATGGCAAATCCCTCTGTGTGTCCTTCCGGGTTCATTTCGATTCGCCAGGTGTTGCCCCATTCGCCTTTAGCCACATGTTCATCGATTTTCTTTTTGTAACGCGAATACATCTTCAGCGCCATCTTAGGCATTATAGGGCTGTTCCATCCGATCAGCTTCCTCACCCGGAAAGCGAGACTGCGCCATTCTGCGGATCAGCTTTTTATACTGTTTCGATAAAGCCATTTTTTCACTCTTTCAAAAACGCGTAGCCGCATCGCAGCACATGGCTCCGAGCTTCATCAGGTTCCTTTTCCCGAGGATTTTTGTCTCTTTCAAATTCCTCAAATCTTTCCCGTTTTGGCATCGCTGCCAGGAGCCCGCCGAACATGAAGGCGTTGCCGAAGCTCAAAAACATCGTTCCGATAGCCGCTCCGAGAGCAGTATCAGGACCGAGGATTGCAGAGAGCACCAGCGCCGGGATCGCCCCGATCAGAACACAGAACCACTTTGCCTTCTTCGGGTAGGGCGTCAGTCCTTTTGAAAAAGCTTTAAACTGGATAATCATCATTGGCAGCCAGAAGATCACAAGCAGAAGATATACCGGCTGGCTGAAGCCGAAAAACAGCAGATCAGCCGTCTTCGCTGCAAGTGCCTCATCCGCCTGCAACAGATATTTATAGGTCAGGTTCAGGATGCCCATATTCAAATGGCAGCCGACCGGAGCCAGCCAGATATAACCGAAGATTCCGGCCCGGTAAAGATGCGCATACTTCGGCGCTGCATCCGCCATGAGACGATAGACGGCGAAGCAAGCAAGGCCCTCCAGAAAGATACCGACGAAGCCAAGCAAGCTGCCGGCAATCATCTGCCAGTCAGTAAGGTTCGGTGCGCTGGCCATCACACGGGTGGCAATGCTGCCGCCTGCAGTGCCCTCACCGTATCCAAGCAGGAAGTCCCCGATCCCTGTGAGGGCAGAGGCAAATAGACCGATGGTCAGAAGCTTCCTGATCCGCGGACGGTCCAGATTGTGTTCGATCCCGATGGTATTCATGCTTCCTTATTTCCTCGCCAGCACCGTGATCCAGGGCTTGGACGGGTGATGATCGCTCAAGACTTCCGAGAAGCCTGCGGCTCTCAGCGCCGTGTCGATCTCTTCCGCCGTATAGTTTTTCATGCCGTCGATGATCTTTTCAAACTTCAGGCTCGTGGGATCGGCCCCGTCCGACTCGTTGCAGATCAGAAAATACCCGCCGGGCTTCAATACCTTGGCAACCTGTGCAAAACACTTCCCGATCCCCGGCCAGAAATATACGGTTTCAAAGGCTGTAGCAAGATCAAACGTTCCGGCGGGAAGCTGAAGATCGGACACGTCCCCCTGCCGAACTTCGCACCGTCCTGCCTTAATCATGGCCTTGTTGTAGTCTTTCGCCTTCTCCACAGACAGTGCGGAATAGTCGACCGCCGTGACGCGCGCGTTTGGATATTTTTTCAGCAGTTCTCCTGCGTTTCGTCCGCCGCCGCAGCCCAGATCCACGGCGTTTTCAGGCGATATGTTCGGAAGATGGGAAAAGCCCCAGTCTGCAAGCTTCGCATGTCCGGAGTTCATGCTGCTGAGCATCATTTTTCCCAAGAAGCCGTCCGGCTTTCGCGTTTGACTCACAAATTTCTTAAACAGTCCCATTCTCATTCCTCCAAAAACCTTTTCACTTCCCATGCAAACCGCTCCGGGAACATCATCACAAGTTCCGCATGGGCAAGGCCTTTGAACTCTCTGAACACCGTCTGCGGATAAGCTCGGCTGACGAATTCGATATCATGTTCCTTTTCTCTTGCCCGTTTTTCTTCCTCGCCGTACCAGTACTCGATTTTCGTGTCCACCCGCGGAACCGGAACCGGCATGGAGTAGTTATCCGTAGACCAGAAAACGTTGTAGATCGTTCGCGGAGAGTAATGCTGCTTGTAGAATTTCAGCAATGCCCGGTAATGCGCCTCCGGATCCTCGCCCTTAGGCGTCCACCTTTCCTGCGGACAGGCAAGCTTCATCATTCGAAGTGACCGGGTCCCCAGCATGATCATGATCCAGTCCTTTAGTGATATCAGCCTGCAAATCAGTTTGGGATAAGGATACGGCGTGATTCCGGCATCGATGATGGCCTTTTCCACGGGAATGTCCTCTGTCGCAAGAAAACGGATCACAGCAGCGCCGCCCATAGATACTCCGTACATCCCATCTACCCGTCCGATGTTCCGCTTTTTCAGATACTCCGCAGCGTCTTTCGCATACTTCTCAAGGGAAACGAATTCAGTGCCGAGTTCATCGTGGCCGTCTGCGATAAAAAGATACACGTGATAGTTCTTCGCCATTTCCTCGGCGGCAGCTTTAAACACCCACCATGGTTCGACCGCACACTGAAACATGGCAAAGGATTTCGTATGTTCTTTTCCAAACTCATATACCTTCATTTTATTTCTTCCTCATCACTGCCACGGCGCAGGGTATTCGTCCGTCGGCCAACCGGATCTGCACATCGGAATACCCAGTGTCCAGGAAAAACTGCCGGTAGCTCTCCACGGTAAACTGCCGCTTGAAGTCCGCGCCGGCTTTTCCGACTGCGCCGGCAAAGCTGCTGGTTTTTCCTTTCGAGTCTTTATTCATGTAGGTCGGAATGATCAGCATCCCGCCATCCCTGCAGACCCGGTTCAGCTCCCTTAGGGCCGTCAGTGGATTGTCCAGCAGGTGGATCACATTTCCGGCCACGACCTTATCGAAGCTGCCGTCCGGATAGGAAAGTGCCGTGATATCTGCCTGAGCGTATGTGATATTGCGAAAGGAGCGGCAGTTCTTTTCTGCTTTCTTCAGCATGTTTTCAGAGAAATCTGTTGCTGTAAGCTGCCTGCAGTTCTCTGCGATCACGGCAGAGAGGAGCCCTGTCCCGCAGGCGCATTCCAGTACCGTATCATCAGGTTCAATCAGCGAAGATACGATCCTCTTCAGCTTCTGATGGGCTTTCCTGTTAATGACATTGACAAATATGTCATATATACCGGCTACTTTATCCCAGAACATCCTGCTGCCTCCTGATGAACGCTTCTATTTCCTCCACATATTCCTTCGGATGCGCTGCCATATAGCCGCAATGCTGGAATCCGGGCCGGATCACAAGCTCTGCTTCCGGCATAGTGACCGGGATCGTCTTCCTGGAGTATTTCCAGTCAAAGTCTTTTTCACCGAAATCAAGATGCAGCTTTGCCTGCTCATCTTGAGTCAGCTTCCGAAGATCATAGTGGCAGCAGGCATGGCAGATCGCATCGATATCGCTTTCCGTGATCCGCTCAAAGTTCTTTGTCATCATCTTTGCGAAGTCGTAGCCGTACATCTGCACCAGGGAAGGAGATGTTTCTGCTTTCGTCTTTGCCAGCTTCTTCTTGCGGCTTCTGAACATCTTCTTCATAAACCACTCGGGAAAAGCGACATTCTTACTGAGCGCCACGCCGTCAAACCAGGCATGATGGACCGTAAAATCCGGATCTAGGAAGAGCCTGTATCCGATCGCGACACCCAGGGATGCGCCATAAACCAGTTCGATCTCTCTATATCCCTCGTCAAGCAGAAAGCTTTTCAGCGTTTTATATTCCTCATCAGCACTGATATAGCCTCCGGCTTTCCCGTGACCGCCCTGGTCCGGCGCTATGAAATGATAATGGTGTTTAAAGTACTGATGCATCAGTTGGTACAGGTCTTCACCCGATACCATCATCGGCGCCAGAAGCAGGACGAGCGGATCATTCTTATCGCCATACTCATTGATAAACATGGAATCTCCTTTAAGTTAGCCAATACTAACCATTGACCAAAAAATTACTCCAGTAAGTTTCTTGCAGCATTCAGGACAAAAGAAGACTGCTTAGCCTTCACGCCCGACGTTGGTTAGATTAAATTAACTTACTTCTTTATTATATTCCACGCGCGGAAGAAAATCAAGAGGAAATATGCTCTGTGATATTGGCAGCGGCACCATGAACATCATGTATATCAGCAACGGCAGACCGATACTTCTTAATTTGTGCGGTAGTGAGAGGAATTGAAAATTGTCGCTGCCACGCGATGAACCCGAACTGAACCAAAGAGAACATCTCCTCCGAAAAAGAGATGTTCGATTTCCGACACGGCAAACCGGGAGTTATCTATCAGAATACAATTTCTCGATTTCCTGCTTCAAATTATCGTAGAACCGCGCAATGTGACTGCCGTCTGCCAGCGCATGATGGGCTAAAACTGAAACGGGCATAATGACCCTGCCGGTATCAGAAACTTCATATTTCCCCCAGGTGATTCTTGGGTTTGACTCATCGTTGCACGCAACAGGCTGGATCAGAGACGTATAATGCAGCCAGGGAAGCGCCGAAATGAAATAAAAACTTTCGGAATCATCGTCCTCTGCAATGCCTTTTGAGCGACAATTGCTTCTCGCTTCTTCTGCATGGGCAAAGTAATCCGGCAGATTCATATGGTGATGGATAGTACAATAGCAATATGCGCCCCCTCCTGTGCGCTCTGTGTGTGAAGTGGGACATTCGGAGTATTCTATGATCTGGTTGCCGTGTATCCTTTGCCTGAACTCCGGAACGGCATCAGCTGCAAGAGCAGCAGCATGAAGAATCGTCAGATAGAATGAGCAGTGATTCTCCTTGCTGAAACGAAGAGCAGAAGTTACATCCTGATCGACGGTTACTCCGACATAAGGGTACTGCAGCGAACGGAAATAATCAAAGTGTGCTTTTCTTTCATAGCTGTCCATATTAAGGATATGAGCCGCCATTCATTTTCACTCCCATCTGTACATATACCGATTGATCCGCCTGAGCAGATGCTCAAACGCTGTGTCCTATTATAATTCCGCCATGCTCCGGATACAAGAAGCATTCTGTAAACGAAGATAGTCCTGCCCACAGGCTCTCGTCGGACCGGCCGGGTTTTTGTCAAACTGTACTTGGATATGGGGAAGCGACATGTTATAATAAAACTGGGTAAACAATGATGGAATGCCGCAAAGCTTCGAAGAGGTATTGGATCAGTGTTTACAGGAAAAGGAGATGATGGTTATGTCCGCAGCGCTGCATCAGATCACCGTGATCTTTATAGGGATCCTGGCGGGCTTTGTCTGCCGTAAGGGAAAAGTCATCAGTGAAGAAGGCACTTCCACGGTGTCTGGCATCGTGGTCAAGATCATTTTGCCGTTTTACTTGTTCAGCGCCATCCTGAATTCCGGCTCGGCAGTAGATCCGAAAGGCGTCCTGGTAACCCTGGGCCTGTCCTCCGGCATGTTTCTGCTCAGCGGGCTCGTGGCTATGATCGTCGTCCCGCTGCTCCGTCCGCCTGCCGAAGACAGAGGCGTTTATCTCTTTGAGACCATGTGCGGCAACGTGACTTATATTGGCATCCCGGTCTGTGCCGCGGTGCTGGGCGGAAACGCCGCATTCTACGCCTCGCTTCTGAACATCCCTTATAATCTGCTGTGCTTCTCGCTGGGGATCTGGCTGCTGGCGGGAAAGCTTCCGCTGAAAAAGATCTTGAATCCTGCTTTTCTTTCGGGTGTCGCGGCGGCGGTTCTTTATCTGCTGCATATCCCGGTACCTTCTGTCATCCTGGACGGCTGTGCCTTTATCGGCCAGGCCACCTCACCCTGCGCCATGCTGGTCATCGGCTCGGTGCTGGGCAGTGTCCCCTTCAGGGAGATCTTCACCGAGTGGCGGGCGATCCCTTATGTGCTGATTCGTCTGGTCGGCCTGGGTGCGCTGATGGCGCTGCTTTTGTCCTTCCTGAATGTGGACCCTGTGCTCAAAGGCGTGCTGATTTTGATGGCCTCCATGCCTGCCGCCACCAATTCCACCATGCTCTGCACGATCTACGGCGGCAACAGGGCGCTGTCGGCCAAGCTGATCTTTCTCTCCACCGCCCTGTCCGTTGTGACGATCCCGCTCTGGGCGGCGGTATACTTCGGATAGCTTGAAAAAAAGGATCGGATGTAAATCAGGCTATTTCCCTCCACAATCGCGATCTGCCGGAGGGGCGCAGATGACGCATTCTTTCCCATACGGGGTGATTTCACCCGGACTGACGGCAGGTCACTCTGCTTTTGAGCATCAAGGGCGCCTGCCAGAAGCTGCTGACTGCGCAAATCTGGCAGCCGGAATGCCAGCACGAGAGAATACGGATTATAGACGCCGCAAACTGGCTGAACGAGACTATTCCCCAAAATGAGTTTCTTTTGAATTGGGGGAATAGAGCAGGATAAAAGAAAAAAAGCCGCGGGTTTGAACCTTCAAAACAAGCTGCGTATCATAAGAACAAAAAACCGTCCGATTTCTTTCGAGATTACTGCAAACAGGCTGACACCTGTCTGCAGTAATCTTTTTTTGCAGTCAAGAAACCTTTTGGAGAGAATCGTTTCTTAAGAATTGGTTCTCGGACCGGCAGGCGGAGCAGATGTTCACAAGCTGGCGGCCGGATTTCTCCGATCTCTGTCAGAAGTATTCAATTAGTGGGTTGAGGCAGGTGCTTCAGTGGCCGCGATCGCAGCACCGGACGGGTCTTCTGTCTGATCTGTCGCGTTGTCTGCCGGTGCAGGATTGCCATCTTCTGACTCGGAATGATACGCTCTTAATTCGACGGTTTTATTTTCTCCTTCAAGACCCAGTGCCTGGTAGCCTGCGGAGCCGCCTTCTGCACTCTCTTCCATAACCGAGCCCGCATCGTAGGTTACGAAAAGGCATCCGTCTTTCAGTGTCAGGCATCCGCTGTAATCAAGGTGCATTGCCTTATATTCTCTTGCTGCTGCGATAATATGGAACGGTATCGCTCCGCCCTTCAACTCGCCGGAGGACTCCGCCAGAAAAGTTCGGGTATACTCGCCTTCGCCAATCACAGACTCATACGCAAAGGACACTTCATTTCCCGTTGCCTCTTTCAGCGTGACAGACAAAGGATTGCCCCAGGGATCTTGTCCTGTATACTGCTTGCCTATATAATTCGACCAGGCAACCGGCTTCACTTCGATTTGAATGGTGCCGGTCGCTTTCTCAAGACAGGTGGCTCTAAGATAATAACTCCCTGCTGCCGCTGTACCCGATGCGCTGTTCCCGTTTTCAAGATCGGCTGTGATGATCGCCTCACCATTCATATCAGGGAGTTTTTCGGGGTTCTGTTCTTCAGATGCCGCGACTATCTCCACTCTGACAGAGCCTTTCGTCAGCTTGGAAGTGATCACGATCTCTTCTCTGTCGGCAACATCAAGAGACCCGACCATAAAGAAAGCATCCTTGTTAGCATTCTGAGCCGTAACCGTCATCTGCTTTCCGGTGTTTTCGCTTACGCCGAACCTGGACTTCCCACATGCTGTGAGTGTCAGCATCAGTATCAGTATCAGAATGACGACAATTATGCTGTCAGCACCTCTCGATTTATCTTTCTTCATATTCCCGCTCCAATAATCAACTTGATTTAAGGTCGCTGTATTTCTGCTCCTGCATCCAAGAATTTCAGGATTGTTCTTTTCAGCAATTCAATGCATTATAGCACAGATGTTCTGAAAATGGCAGTGATCCTTTAAAAAGCATGAAGAGAGAAAGCGCGTCCCGCAGTTTCCTGCGTGACCGGTTTTGTTCCCTCGCCTCCATGAGCGACAGGATGGAGTCTGTGTACAGAAAGTCCGGGATCGCCACGGCAGGAATGGCCGACAGGACGCCGACCGCGCCGCCGTTGATCAGGCTGTTCAAAAGGTTATAGACGACATAACGGCTGAGGATTTGGTCGCAGTGGCGCAGAAAGACGGGCAGACCTTCAAGCCGTATCGGAAAGTATAGCGGTCATTTCTTAACATGAAAGGGATACAGATATGAAGAAATATGAATTTTACAGTTTCGTTCTTTTCCTTTCTCTCATTTTTCGATATAATATAAAACGACCAACAGGAGGAGAACTGCGCCTTGGAAAACCATGGCTTTACCGTTGAAACAGCATTCGGCGAGCTTAACGGAAAGGTGGCGGTAAACCTTAAACTTTTGCGCCGGGCCTTTGACAACCTCTACGCCAATCTGGTGAAGTATGCGGAACCAACCGCGATCATCCGGATTGCTTATCGCCGGGAGGCCGGTGAGGCGCTTTTGAAGATCACCAATGGAATTTCTTCCCGGCGGGAGAGCAGGGAGAGCACGGACATCGGACTGAATACCTGTCGGCGTATCATGAGGATGCTGGGCGGAAGCTTTGAGACGAACGAGACAGCATGTGTCTTTACCGCGGAAGTGAGGCTGCCTTTTTCGGACAACAACTGTGAGGAGACGATAAAATGAAAAGAACAATTATCATCATCATACTGCTTTTTACCATGCTGATGCTGACGGCCTGCGGACAGAGCTCTCCCGCCTTTGAGCCGCAGCAGGACAGCGGAAGCGTTCAGATCCCCAACCCCTGGCGCGACATCACGGAAACGGAGGCAAAGGCGGTTTACCCGCAAACCTTTACCGTGCCCGACAACGCGGAAAACGCCGCGTGGCGCATGATGGAGAGCGCCGGAGCACCCGCACTGCTTGAACTGGATTTCGAGCTCAACGGCCTTCACTTCACAGCGAGGCAGCAGCAGACAGGAACCCGGGACGCAGACCTGTCCGGTATGTACTACACATGGACTGCGCAGGACAGCATGACTCTGTGTACCGGCCTCACGGGCACGATGTACCGCTGTATCGACGAAGACGGATATGCCGACCTCTGCATCTGGTACGATGAGGCATCCGGCGTCTCGTATTCCCTCGGCGTCACGGCAAAGGACTTGGACGGCTTCGATCTCCAGGCCGTGGCGGAGGCGCTGTTCCCTGTCACGCCCGAGGAACAGCGGACCGAGGAACACTTTAACGCAAGAGACTTCCTGCTTTCCATCCCGGGAACTTGGCAGACGGCATCTGTCGTATCTGAGGAGGACGGCACGGCGCACCCTGAATACTATGTGCGGTTTACGGACTCGGAGATCCTCTATGGGCACATGAAGGATGGAGTATTTGTTATTGATCACACCGATACGATCAGCCGCTTTGAGAAAACCGCGGCAGGCGGATTCAAGATTCAGGCGGAAGCTGCCAATGGAGAGCAGTACTCTTTTCAGACCAGCCAGAGCGATAACGATGTGTTGGAATACTTTGAGACGTGGAATGAGGCTGCTTTCTCGGAAAACTACCGGGGCGGCGCCTCCCTGAGCCGCTGCATCCTTCAAACAAGCTGACCCGAATCATAAGAAAAAAGAACCGTCCGATTTCTTCCGGGATTACTGCAAACAGGCTGATGCCTGTTTGCAGTAATCTTTTTTGCAGTTAAGAAACCTTTTGGAGAGAATCGTTTCTTAAGAAACGGAATTAAGATATCTGCCCATTGTTTTGACTCCGCTTAGCGAATATAATCATTTTCGGAAATAAGAAACCGAAGTGGATAACCTGCATTGGAGAGGAAAAGAAGGATTCCGGACTTGGAGCTGTCCATGGATGAGAAGCTATAAAGGAACCTGCTGGAGAGCTACGGCTTCTGTCAGTTCTCGGATCGGCAGGCGGAGCAAATAGTTACTTCATGTCGGCCAATTTTTGAAGGTCAGAGATAAGGAAGGAGATTGCAAATGGAAACAAAAAAACTGGGCTTCGGTCTGATGCGTCTGCCGACGCTGAAAAACGGAGAGATCGACATCGAGCAGGTCAAGCAGATGGCTGATGTGTTCCTCGAAAACCGCTTTACCTATTTTGACACCAGCTTTGTCTACCACAACGGCAAGAGCGAGGATGCGCTGCGGCAGGCGGTCGTGCTGCGCCATCCCCGGGAGAGTTTCACCATTGCCACCAAGTTTCCCACTTTCGCGGTGCAGACGGAGGATCAGGTGGAGCCGATTTTTGCCCGGCAGCTGGAAAACCTGGGCACAGACTATGTGGACTACTATCTGCTGCACATCCTCAACACCAAGCTGTATAACGGCGTGGACGGCAAGGGCGGCGTAGTCAAGACCTGCCATCTCTTCAACCATGTGCGCGAGTGGAAACGCCAGGGCAAGGTCAGGCACATGGGCTTCTCCTTCCACGATTCCGCAGAGCTTCTGGATCAGATCCTGACCGAGAATCCGGACGTGGAATTCGTGCAGATCGTCATCAACTATTTCGACTGGAACAGCTCCTTCATCCGGTCCAAAGCCTGCTATGAGGTCATCCGCAAACACGGCAAAAAGGTTGTGGTCATGGAGCCGGTCAAAGGCGGCTGCCTTGCTGCGCTGCCGGAAGCCTCCGAGCAGAAGCTGAAAGCCATCGATCCCGCCGCCTCTCCCGCCTCCTGGGCGCTGCGCTTCGCCGCCTCGCAGGAGGGCGTGCTGACGGTGCTCTCCGGCATGTCGAACATCAATCAGATGCAGGACAACATCGGCACCATGAAGGGCTTTAAGTCCCTCACCATGGAGGAGCAGGAGATGCTGGTGAAGCTTGCCGACAGCCGGAAGGAATCAGGCCCCCTCGGGACGGCGGACTTCTCCGCCTATGAAGGCATTACCTACCACGGCATTTCCGCCGCAGCCCTGCTGGACAGCTACAACGCCGCCATGGTGCAGCCCAACCCAAACTTTTCGGTGGAGCTGAACTATCTGGCCAACGAGCTCTTGAAGATCGGTGTCACGGACACCGGCTATCCCTTCCCGGAAGAGACTGTCATCGTAAACGGTTTGGACGTCACGGCGAAGGTCAAGGAAGCCTGGGACTTTCTGATCGCCCGCTGCCATATTTAATCTTGCCAAGACGGGCACGAATACGATAGAATAAAGAAACAAACGTTTCTTTACAGGAGGGCAAAGGAATGCTGATCAAGGGGACGGAGGATCTGCGCATCCAGAAGACCATGGCCGCCATCAAGGAGAGCTTTGAGGCGCTGATCTGTGAAAAGGACTATCACGAGATCACGGTCACGGAGTTGTGCGCGCGGGCCAGGATCAACAAAAAGACCTTTTATCACTATTATCCCACGCTGGATGATCTGCTGGAAGAAATGCAGATGGAGCTGTCCTCCGCTTATATCGAGCTGGTCAAGGACTGCAGGCTGCCGGAGGAAGCGGAGAAGGTCAACCGGATCTTCTTTGAGTACTCTGCCGCCCAGAGCCTGGCCTATGAGAAGATTACCTGCTCCTTGGGCAGTTATTCCGCTTCCCAGCAGGCTATGTACCGGCAGGTCATGGACGCCACCTGGGGCAAATCTCCTGCATTTCAAAGACTGAGCCGAGAGGAGCAGAACCTGGTGCTGACCTTTATCAACAGCTTTGGCGTGGGCTTTTACCGTCAGTGGGTCGCCGATGGGAAGAAGCTCCCGCTGGAGCGTGTGATCGATCTCTCCGGCACGATGATGTGCGGCGGGCTGGATCGGTTTTTCAAAGAGAAGGGGCGGGGCTGAGGCTTGGAGTGGCTTATCATTCTCGGAGTGGTCGTTGCGGTGTCGCTCCTCGGACTGGCATATCTGGCGGCCTGTGTCGGGCGCTTTGCTTTTGTGCGGAAGCTCTCCGGTGGAAACAAATGGATTCGAAGGGGGGTCTCCCTTTCCATTCTCGTTGCGGCATTCGCGGCTGTGGCTGCATGTATGTCCCTTGCCAATGCGGTTGTTGTGTTTCTTCACGAGGTGGTTTTCTTCCTGCTGTTTGGATTCCTTATACGGATCGTCGGGCACCGCATGGGAAAGGAAGCGCGGGTTAACTGGCAGAGCTGGCTCGCCGTGGGCTTTTCAGTAGTGTATCTTGCCGTGGGTTATATTCTGTGCCACCATGTCTGGCAGAAGGACTACACGCTGCAGACGGAGAAAAGGATCGGCACACTGAAGATCGCGCTGATCGCTGACAGCCATCTCAGCACCACTTTTGACGGCGAGGGCTTTGCGCGGAATCTGCAAACCATCGAGTCGCAGTCGCCGGATCTGCTGATGATTGCGGGGGATTTCGTCGACGACTGGTCGGAGAGGGAAGACATGCTCCGCGCCTGCCGGGCACTCGGAGAATCACGTTTTCCTTACGGCGTCTGGTTTGCTTACGGGAATCATGATGAGGGTTTTTTCGGTGGCCGGGACTTTACCGCCAGGGAACTGGAGGAAGCACTTCGGCAAAATGGCGTTCACGTGCTGGCTGATGCTTATGAAACGGTCGAAGATCGTCTGGTCGTCACAGGCAGGCGCGACCGTTCGCTGGGACCGCGAATGGACATGGACACCCTGCTTGCAGGTGCCGATCCCGACAGATATATCATTGTGCTGGATCATGAGCCGAACGACTATGAAAACGAAGCTGGCTCAATAGCTGACCTTGTCCTCTCCGGGCATACGCACGGCGGCCAGCTGATCCCGATCAACCAGGTCGGCCGGTGGTTCGGCATGCTCGACCGGATATATGGCCATGAGAACAGGCAGGGGACGGACTTTATTGTTACTTCAGGCATTTCCGACTGGGAGCTCCTGTTCAAGACAGGGACGCGCTCGGAATACGTCATTATCACAGTACAGGAAAAATGAAAAAGGAGAATAAAAAATGGCTAAGAATCTGATCATCTACTATTCCCGCAAGGGAGAAAACTATTGGAACGGCGGCTTCAAAGATCTGAAAAAGGGCAATACCGAGATTGTTGCCGAATACATTCAGAAGGCTGTCGGCGGGGACCTGTTCGAGGTTGAGACCGTGCGGGAGTATTCCGCCAGCTACATGACCTGTATCGAAGAGGCGAAGGATGAGCTGCGGCAGAAGGCCCGCCCGGAGCTGAAACGCTATCTGGACGATATCAGCGACTATGACAACGTGTTCGTCTGCGGTCCCTGCTGGTGGGGCACCTTCCCCATGGCTATCTTCACCCAGCTGGAAAAGCTGGATTGGAGCGGCAAGAAGGTTATGGCCGTCATGACCCACGAGGGCAGCGGCCTTGGCGGCAGCGAGCGTTCCCTGAAGGAGATCTGTAAGGGCGCGAGCTTCGGCAAGGGCTTCTCGGTGGCCGGGCATGACGCCGCCCGCAGCGAGACGCAGGTTGCGGCCTGGGCGAAAAACCAGGTGTAAGGAGCCGCCCTATGAAGAGAGCTGTTTTCCTATTCCTTGTTCTCACTATGTTTGTTAGCCTCTGTGCCTGCGGCAGTACGGCAGCACAGGCCACACCTGCACCGACTTCGGGTAGCACATCGGAACCCGTCCCTCCCGCGGATGAGGCGGCGGGACCGGAAGCAGCTGTCGAAACGCCGGAAGCAAGCGGATCCGATATCCTGGTGCTCTATTTCTCCCGCACGGGAGAACAGTACAACGTAGGAGTGATTGAAAAGGGCAATACCGCCATTGTGGCGGAAATAATCGGCGAAGCGACAGACGCCGATCTGTACGAGATCCTCCCGGCGGACGACCACTATCCTATGACCTACAAGGAACTGACGGACGTAGCCCTGCAGGAGCAGCGGGATCGCACCCGCCCGGCCTATGCCGGAGAACTTCCCGATTTTGACAGCTACGATACCATCTTCATCGGCGCGCCGGTCTGGTGGGGCGACTGGCCGATGATTCTGTACACGGTCTTTGAAAGCACGCCGCTCTCCGGTAAGACCCTGATCCCGTTCTCCACCCACGCGGGCAGCGGGCTGTCGGGCTTTGACCGCAGCCTGGCCGCAGCCTATCCCGATTGCACCATCGCAAAGGGGCTTGCCATTACCGGGACCGACGCACAGAACAACCCCGACAAGGTGCAGAGCTCGGTTGCAAGCTGGCTGAGCGAGCTGGGCTTCTGACATGATAAAGCGACGGATCCTGGATGCCGCCATGGTACTCCTGCTGCCGCTGCTGATGGCCTACTCCCTGATCGGGGAAGCTTTCCATGAAGTGGCGGGAACCCTGATGTTTGTACTGTTTCTTCTGCATCATTGGTTCAATCGTGCATGGTGGAAGAGCCTGTTCAAAGGGCGGTATTCGCCGCAGCGTGTTTTTCAGACGGCGCTGGATCTTTTTCTACTGATCTTCATGATCGTCCAGCCTCTGTGCGGCATCCTCATGAGCAAGCATCTCTTTACGTTTTTGCCGACAGATGGACTTTCCTACATCGCCAGAGAGGTCCATCTGCCACTGGCCAACTGGGGCTTTGTGCTGATGAGTCTGCACGCGGGGACGCATCTTGGTGCGATGCTGCCCAAGAGGAAAGGAAAAACTGTGGTTGTTGGCTGCTTGAGCGTCATCGCTCTGTACGGCGTCTATGCCTTTATCAAGCGTCAAATACCGGCCTATCTGTTTCTGAAGCTGCCCTTTGCTTTCTTTGATTACAGCGAGTCGCGTGTGTTTTTTCTCACGGATTATCTGACGGTCATGATTCTGTTCGCCGTGCTCGGGTATGGGATCAACCTTCTTCTGAAACTAAAACAGCAAAGGAACTGAGTATGAGCGGAGTGAAAGCACTCCGCTCAAAACTTTATGCAACGCTTTTTGTAAATCCGTTTCCTAAGTAACGAAACCCGGATATCTGCCCATTGTGGAGGAAAGGGCTGGCAGATATACTCTAATTAAGAAACGAAAGTTACCTTACAGGAGGCTGTTATGGACATCTTTGAGAAACTGGAAAGCGGCGCAGCCGTGGATATGTACACGCCGGAATACCGCCCGGTGGTGGAAGAACTTCACCGCACCTACAAGACCCTGCACCGTCTGAATGCGGCGGAGCCTCTGAGTAAGGAGCAACGGGAGGCTCTTGACGATCTCTTCGGCGGAAAAGCCCCGGAGGGGCTGAGCCTCTTCACTCCGGTACAGATCGACTTTCCCAAACAGATGCGCTTCGGGGAACATGTATTTATCAACCACAGCTTCACAGCCATGTCGCTCGGCGGCATCTATCTGGGCGATTGGATGCAGATCGGCCCGCACGTCACCATCGTGACGGATAACCATGATTTCGCGAATCGCAGCGTTTTGATCTGTAAGCCGGTAAAGATCGGAAGCGGCGTCTGGATCGGGGCCAACGTGACCATCCTGCCCGGCGTGATGGTCGGGGAGAACGCTGTGATCGCGGCAGGTGCGGTGGTCACCAAAGACGTGCCAGCCAACAGCATCATGGGCGGGAATCCGGCCAAGGTGATCCGGATGCTGAGTGACCGGAATGTACTTGAAGGAGGAACACAAACATGACAATGCAGGAACTGATGGACAGAGCGGAACTGAAGGATCTGGTGGATACCTTCTCCAATCTTGCGGACGTGAAGGACGCCGCCTCCCAAGGTGAGCTGTTTTTACCAGACGGCTGGCTGGAATTCCAGATGGGCTTTGACGGTGAGATCAAAAAGATTGAGGGGCGCGAGGCGCTGGTAAAGGCCTTTGCCGCCACCATCAATCCGTGCAAAGCGGTTTACCACATCAACAGCCAGCACAGCGTGACCCTCCATGGCGACGAGGCTGAGGGCATTGCCTACTGCACGGCGACCCTGGTCAACGATGTGGATGGAAAGGACATCATCACCTCCAACTATGTGCGCTATTCCGATCTCTATGTGAGAGTGAACGGCAAGTGGTATATCAAGCGACGCCGCACCACTTTCCTGATTTCCGATCAGCACGAGCTGAACGGCTGAAGATCGGGGCATGGAAAACAAAACGCTTTATAACGGCGTCCAGATTCTCAGGTGGCATCTGCAGGCGGGAAACATTGCCATCCCCGGCTCCAGCAATGAGGCACACATTGCTGAAAACTTCGACATTTTCGACTTTGCCCTTTCCGATGAGGAGATGGCGGAACTCACCGCGATTGACCGTGATGAACGCTTTGCGGATTATTGAGTGGGTCCTGCTGGCAGCTCTGCTTGCATTCAGTCTGTCCGGCTGCGGCAGGGTAAAAGAAGAACTGGCGCTTTTGCCAGCCGATAATTTTGGCGGTGAAACGCCGGAGGCTGATTTTTCTGTGTTCACCAATGTTGATATCAGCGGAGTGGATTTGGAAAGCCTGAACGAAGAACAGCTTTCGGTGCTGGTTACACAAGCACGATATTGCCAAGCCATGACGGAGGCGAATCTGGACACCCTGCGGGAGATCGTTTCAGAGGATATGACCTTTACACACATGAGCGGGCTGAAGCAGACGCGCGAGGAGTACTTTGCCGATATTGCGGACGGAAGTCTTGATTATCACAGGATCGGGATCGAAAAACCTGTCATAGGAATCGAGGAGAAGCGTGCCATAATCACGTATACCTCTGTTTTGAATGCCAACGCTTACGGTGCGGAGGGGACCTATCGCATGTACGGGAAGCACTGCTATGAGTTGCGCGAGGGCGCCTGGGTTGCGGTCAATCGCTGAAGAGAATGAAAAAACGAGATTCCGGATCTGCCATTTGAACAGGCAGATCCGGAATCTGCTTTTTCTTTATGAATCTTCGGTTGAATGCCGGTTGTCGGCGCAGTTGAAGGTGCCCCTGGGCTCCTCGGGGATGGCTCCGGTTGAGCCGATGAAAATGAGGCGCAGGCAAGGTTGATTTGCCTGCGCCTCGTGAGAAAAGAGAGAAGTGAGAGTATGAGTCGCTTTTATATCCATTCTTTCGGATCTGTCCAGCCGCGTACGCCTAAGTACTTCTCCAGCGGCATGGCGGCGATCTGCTCCTTGGTCAGACTCGAATTCATCATCCGCGCCCATCCGCCCTCCGCCTTCTGACCGGTGACGGCGTCAGAAGGGCGCATCTGATTCATCAAGGGTTCGCCGGCTTCAAAGCGTCGGGCATTTTCCCGGATGATGACGATGGTGGCCGCCTGCCGGTCGGGTACCTGGGGCGTGCAGTGGGGCGTGATGTACACCGTGGGCATGTGCCAGAGAGGGGAATCGGGAGAGAGCGGCTGTTCTTCGAATACATCCAATCCGGCGCCGGAGAGCGTGCCGTTCTGCAGCGCATCAATCAGATCCTCGGTGCAGACCAACCCTCCCCGCGCCATGTTCACAAGAAATGCGCCGGGCTTGACCTGTCGGAAGGTCTCTTTGTTCAGCATGTGATAGGTCTCGTCGGTCAAAGCAATGGTGAGGATGATAAAGTCCGACTGACGCAGCAGTGGCTCAATGCTGTCACCGTTTTTCCCGGAGAGCTTCTGGTCGATATAGTCAAGACCCTGAATGGGAGAGCGGTTATAGGCGATGATCTTCATGCCGCAGGCCGCCGTCCGATCAGATCGGTATTTGAATTGCGGGTATGCCTCGTGCGTTTCATGGCCGAAAAACGGTAAGTTCAGGGTCAAAATACGGCATCGGCCGCAGCTTGAAGAGATTCTGCGCATGCAGGCTGTCGATCCTGGCCTTTATTCCTTCATCCGACAATTCTCCCGTGCGGATATAGCGATCCAGTTCCTCGTAGGTGAAGCCTAGGTTCTCTTCGTCCGTCTTCCCCGACAGGCCGTCGATCGGCGTTTTCTCGATGAGCTGCGCGGGAAGGCCAAGCGCACGTCCGACCGCCTTGACCTCCTGCACGGTCAGCCGGGAGCAGGGGCTGAAATCTCCCGCCCCGTCGCCATAGCGTGTCGCATAACCCACCCAGTCTTCCGAGAGATTGCAGGTGTTCGCCACTCGTCCGTTGTGACTTTGGGATACCGCATACAGCGCCGCCATGCGAATGCGGGCAGGAAGATTGATTCGGCTCTGTTCGGAGAGCGCAAACGGAATGGCCTCTTTCAGGCCGTTCACGGCTGCTTCGATATTCACTGTGACATACCGGATGCCCAGATGCCTCACCAGACTATGCGCAGCGTCGATATCCGGCTGTACGCCGTTCGGCATCAGGACCCCGATCACCCGTTCCCTACCGAGCGCCTCCGCACAGAGCGCCGCTACCGTGGAGCTGTCTTTCCCCCCGGAAATTCCAACGACGGCATTGCATCCCGCTCCGTTTGTTTCAAAAAAAACGCGTATCCAATCCACACAGTTGTTTTTCACCTTCATCGCGTCAAACATGCTTTTTCCTCCTTGATCGATCCGGCTGCTTGTGTAAACGGTCTGCGCTGCACCTGTTCGTCGCGCAGCAGTTAAATCTCTGATATTTGCAGCGCGTCATAGCCGGATTCTCCCGTGCGGATGCGGACCACGTCCTCCACATCGTATACGAAGATCTTGCCGTCGCCGATCTCGCCGGTGTGCAGCGCCGCGTTGGCCGCGGCGACGACAAGCTCGGGATCCACCTTGGACACGACGATATCGACCTGCAGCTTCGGCGTGAGATGCATGCTCATCTCAATACCGCGGTACTGGCCGGTTTTGCCCTTCTGCGTGCCGCAGCCCAGCACATTGGTGACGGTCATGCCGGTAACGCCGATGCCTGCCATCGTATCCCGCAGGGTACCGAAGCGCGCCTCATCGCAGAGGATACGCACCAGTGTGTAGCGCTTCCGACCGACCGGCGTCTCACGCAAGCCGGAGGAAAGCGTCAGCGGGAAAGGCTGTAGTCCGGCAGTGTCGACCGGGCCATCGGAATGCACGCCCAGCGTGGACTCAATGGGGATGAAGTCCGCGTAGGCGTTGGCGAGGCCGTGCTCCGTCACATCCAGGCCTTCGATCTCCTCTTCCACGCCTGCGCGAAGGCCGATCGTTCCACGGATGAGCTTAAAGACCAGGATCATGCACAAGACCGTATAACTGCCGACGGTGAGGACGCCGAGACACTGCACGCCCAGCTGCCGCAGCCCGCCGCCATAAAAGAGGCCTTTGGTGCCATAGCTCTCATTGCAGGCAAAAAGACCGACCGCGATCGTGCCCCAGATCCCGTTGACGCAGTGTACCGCCACCGCGCCGACGGGATCGTCCACGTGGAAACGCATGTCCAGGATCTCCACCGCCAGATCCACCAGAATTCCCGAAACAATGCCAATGATCGTAGCACCCAGCGCATCCACGCTGGCGCAGCCAGCGGTGATAGCGACCAGTCCGGCCAGAGAGGCGTTAAGGCACATGGAGACGTCCGGCTTCCCATTCTTCTTCCATGTAAAGAGCATACAGGTAACTGTTGCCACCGCAGGGGCGATCGTGGTTGTCCCGAAGATACGCGCCATCTCTTCCACGTCCGCTGCCGCAGCGCCGTTAAAGCCGTACCAGGCAAACCACAAAATGAAAACACCCAAAGCGCCCAAGGTTACGGAGTGCCCCGGGATCGCATTTGAGGTGATGCTGCCGTCCGCGTTTTTTGCGTATTTGCCGATGCGGGGACCGAGGATCGCCGCGCCGACCAGCGCGGACAAGCCGCCCACCATATGGATCACACAGGATCCTGCAAAGTCGATGAAGCTCAGCCTGCTCAGCCAGCCGCCGCCCCAAACCCAGCCAGCCTCAATCGGATAGATGAGCAGACTGATGATTGCGGAATACAGGCAATAGGCGGAAAACTTCGTCCGCTCTGCCATGGCGCCCGATACGATCGTGGCTGCCGTCGCGCAAAACACCAGCTGGAAAACAAAGGATGACCAATCGAAGCGTTCAAAGTCGAGGAACATTCCCCATTCCGGCCTGCCGATCAAGCCAAGAGCGCCATGCTGGCCCATCATCAGCCCGTAGCCGAGCAGGAAGAACATGACTGTCCCGATACAGAAATCCATCAGGTTTTTCATTATAATGTTGCCTGCGTTCTTGGCCCGGGTGAAGCCGGTCTCCACCATGGCAAAACCGCACTGCATAAAGAATACCAGGATCGCCCCGACCAAAAACCAAATTGACATATTCATGCGTACACCTCCAAAAATGCGGACAGCAAGGGCACTACGCTCAACGCGCGGCGCCTTTGCCGTCCGAATATGTCGGTGATTATACTTTCCGAAAACTCAGAAGTCAAGGCTTCCACTATACCGGTTCCAGCGGAAGAGGAAGAGGAAAAAACTATGATTTTGAGGCAAGTATGCGTCAAGACGAATGATATAAAAAACGTATCGTAGTAACTATATTATATGTATTTTATTCTTTTTGTGTCCTGTGCTATGCTTCAATCGTCCCCGGGAAACAGACAAATCTAAAATGAAAAGAGGCGAGCATTGTGAAGAAGCTGGAAAAGTTGTTTGAAGAGTTTTACGAAAGCTTCTCGCACCGTGAGGGCTGATCCCTTACCGCTCAAACAGGAAGAAAACATCATCTTTAAAAAATGAAAAGGAGTGTCTGTTATGAAGAAAATGTCCGAACTGTTTAAGGAGTACTACAGGAGCTTTTCCCATCGGGAAGGCCGTTAAACCACTGGTCTCCTAAAAAGATATATCAATCATAGGGGATCCCTTCATGCGCTCAAAGGGATCCCCTGCATCAATGGCTGGGATGAAGACATGCCGCAAAGAAAAGCTGCCGCAGCGAGCCGGGGGCGGTGGGAGCCTGGTGCAAGCGTCTTTGACAGGTAACCCTTCGGAGCCGCGAACCCAAAGCAGAAGCAAGTAGGGGAGCCGCAGGTCCTGCGTTAAAGAACGGGGATTGATGGATCCCGACGAGTGATCGCTTCGGCGGTAAAAAAGGTGGCACCACGGATACGCAGCTGTCCGTCCTTTTGCAAGGACAGGCTGCGAATATCATCCGGAGGTGCTTTTTATGTGCTGTATTAGAGGATCGACGAGCTGCATATGTATGACGTGCTGCGGGCGGACCGCTGCATTTCCGTCAACTCCCTGGAGGCACGCGTCCCCTTTGGGGATCTGGACTTCGTGCGCTATGTGATGCGAATCGACCCAAAGCTGAAGCTCAACAGCTACGGCATGGGAAAGTATCTGCTGCGCCACGCCTTTGAGAAGGATGCCATTTTGCCCGACGAGATGCTATGGCAGCAGAATGCGGTCTTTTCCGACGCGGTCGGCCATTCCATGGTGGACGATCTGAAAGCCTACGCCGAAACCGTCTACACCGATGAGGCGTTTCGGACTGGGTGTCGGAAGTACGCGTATTGTCCGCCCTTTACCAAGGAGAGTCTTCTGTATCGGGAGCTGTTTGAGAAGTACTATCCGGGCCAGGCAGAGATGATCGCGGGCTTCTGGATGCCGAACCCGGAATGGGAGGGCTGCAGGATGGATGATCCTTCCGCAAGAGTGCTCTCCAATTACGGGAAAAGCGGCGTTTGACGCTTGAAGGAACGTCCTTTTTTGTGTATACTCTCACTATCCTGAAGGAAAAGAGGCGGAGGAAATGGATCTGCGCGCTCTGCACTATTTCGTCGTTGTGGCGGAGGAACTGAATATCACCCGCGCGGCCGAGCGTTTGAACATGAGTCAGCCGCCGCTCTCCGCCCAGATCAAGGGGTTGGAGGAAGAGCTTGGCGTACAGCTTTTCATCCGGGGCAAGCGGCATCTGACGGTCACAGATGCAGGCACACATCTGTACCGCCGCGCGCGGCAGATCCTGGAGCTCTCGGATCAGACCCAGCAGGAGCTCATGTCCATGGAGGGCCTCTCCGGCGATCTGAACATCAGTCTGGTGGAAGGCCGCGCTCCTTTTCTGCTGGCCCGCTGGAT
>JAFRIV010000018.1 GCA_017432615.1 Oscillospiraceae bacterium | reverse complement strand
TGTTCAGGGGCAGGCTGGTTTTAGCGTGCTCTGGGTAAAGTCGCGGTAGTTTTCGCTGAAAGCGCGAATTCTATCGCTTTTTTCACGTTTTTGGCCGTAGAAAAGGAGCTGTGCAAAATTCTTATTTTGCTACAGCTCCATTGCTGCAAAAATCCGCATCTATCTGTGATCCCATTCCACGATTCATAAGGAGTGACACAAAATGCAGTACAGAAAAGACAAAAACGGAAATGCATTGAGCATCCTGGGTTACGGCTGTATGCGCTTCACCAGAAAGGGCAGCGGAATTGACATGGAGAAGACCGAACAGGAACTTCTCTCTGCATACCGGGCAGGTGTCAATTATTTCGACACTGCTTATATCTATCCCGGAAGTGAAGCGGCCGTCGGGGAGATTTTTGAACGCAATCACATCCGCGAGAAGATCCATCTTGCCACAAAACTGCCGCAGTATCTGATCGGAAACCGGGCAGCGCTGGATCGGTTCTTTAAAGAAGAGCTCAGCCGTCTGCGTACAGATTATGTGGATTACTACCTGATGCACCATCTGACGGATGTAGCCATGTGGGAGAAACTTAAAAGCGTCGGCATTCTGGACTGGATCCGGGAGAAAAAACAGTCCGGCGCTATTCGGAATATCGGGTTTTCCTATCACGGCAATACGGAAAACTTTCTGAAGATCCTGAATGATTACGATTGGGATTTCTGTCAGATCCAGTATAATTATCTCGACGAGGTCGCGCAGGCCGGAAAAGCAGGCCTGCATGCTGCAGCCGCCAAAGGCATTCCCGTTATGATCATGGAGCCTCTGCGCGGAGGGAAGCTTGTCAATATGCTCCCGGAAAAGGCGAAGAAAGCTATGCAGGAAAGCGGCCGCGGCTGGAGTGCCGCGGAATGGGGCCTGCGCTGGCTTTACAATCAGCCGGAGGTAACGGTAGTCCTTTCCGGCATGAATTCTCTGGAGATGGTGGAGGCAAACTGCCGGACCGCATCGGAAGCGCAGGCCGGCTCTCTCACTTCCGCTGATTTTGAGACGCTGGAAAAGGTCAAACGGGCAATTTGTGAAAAGGAAAAGGTCGGCTGCACCGGCTGCCGTTACTGCATGCCTTGCCCGAAGGGTGTCGATATTCCCGGCATCTTTCGCTGTTACAATACCATGTTTACCGAGTCAAAAAAGGAAGGCCGGTCGCAGTTTATCCAGACAGTAGGTCTTACCAAAGTGCCCGCCTTTGCTTCCCAGTGTATTCGCTGCGGGAAATGTGAGCAGCACTGCCCGCAAAGTATCCCCATCCGGGATAAACTGCAGGAAGCAGACAGGGCGCTGCGCCCTCTGCCGTATAAGGCTGCCATTCAAATCGCGCGGATGTTCATGCTGCGCAAAACAGGAAAATAACCGTCCGCCGATCCCTTTCTTCATATCATCATATAAAAAGCTCCAGTCCGGACCACAAAGATCCGTCTGGAGTTTTTTTCGTACCGGACGTTACGGCAGCAGCACAGAACGCACAGCCTTGGGGATTGCCGCAGCCGAAGCATTCTCCAGGAAGCGCGCCGTGACGTTGATTTCTGTTTCCACTTCACGGGAAACGATTTTTATTCTCCCACTACAGGATACCTGGATACGGGCTATCTTTTCTCCCTCCAATATGAGCTTCATTGTGCAGTCGTGATAGGTAATCTTCTGCATCTTCAGTTCCGGAATAAGTTCTTCAGCCAACGTTCTGGCGGCTTCCTCATCCAGGGAAAGCGTATATGTGTATCGAGTGCCGGAGCCGTCACAGGCAAAACGGCTCTTCAGGAAAGCCGTTTTTGCGGCATCGATCAGCTTGACGGAGTCGAGCAATTGGCCCTGGGCCGTGCTGAGCTGGTTGCCGGTAGCTGTGCAGGCATTGGAATCGGTAAAATAAAGGGTCACAAGAGGGGTCGCGAGACGATGAACTGCAACTCCGTCACAAATCTGACGAAGATAGCTGTATGTGGAATCCAGATTCAGGATCTCACTGGCAGACTGAATACGGATCTCAGCACTGCTGAGGGGCTGTCTTTCATACTGCACCCAGGCGCTGACAAGGCGAAGCAAATCCTCTGCATCCACTTCTTCCTTTCCTTGGGAGTCCATTGCGGTGAGAACCGCATGAGGTACAGCAATGCTTTCTGCCGAAAGGACAGGCTGCAGCGTGATGGAAAGTGCAAACGAAGCCCCTTCCCCTGTCGTCCCTGTTCCGGTAAAACAGAGGGAACGCAGTATCCCGGAAGAAGAGAGGATCTGTGCATCCAGTGCCTCCATTTGGAACGCCTCCCCTGTAATTCGACTGATAAACGGCTGCAGAAGTGCAGAAGCACTCTTCCCTTCTACAACGGCTTCAAACAAAGTCTGTCCGTCTTCGGTCGTCTCCTGAATGTCTCCATGACGAAACACTTCCAGGGCAATCTCCAGGAGTGCGGCCTGGTCGAGAGACCGGTCTGTCAGAAGGATGCCCTTCCCGTTTTCCAGGTAAAGCGTACCGCCAGATAAATATAACGGTATTCCGAATTCATTGCTGACGGTAACCATTCCTTTCTCGGTTGATACCCGATGAACGACACTGGAAAATGCCGTTTCTTCCTTGTTCTCCTCAGAATAGACGGTAGAGATCTCAATATCTGTTTCTTCAGAGAGGAGATTTGCCAGCAAATTATAGGCGCTGAGGCCTTCCCGCACTTTTTCGGTGCGCAAGATTCCAATCGCAATCAGCGAAACACAAAGAGACCCCAGCAAAACACAGAGCAACGGGGTACGGATCCTTCTCCAGAAACGTTGTCCGGCGGAAAGTGCCGAGGGATCCGGTTTCTCATCCGGCGCAACGACTTGCTGTTTTTTTCTTTTTTCTGACCGCTTTCGCAGCAGGAATCCGAGCAGCCAGAACAGGACAGAAAACAGGATCAGCAGAGCAAGCACCGCACCAATGACCTGCCATGTCTGAATCGTGGATACCAAAGCAAGTTCCGCTACCGCCCCGGGAACTTTGATCAGATAATAACTGCCGAAAGTCTCCGGATGGAGAGCCTCCCAACCATTTGCCGTCCAAAGATAGAGTGTGTGGTTTCTGGTGGTTCCATCGGGAGCGAGATAGCGTAGTGTGTGTTCCTTCAAGCCATCCTCCGGCAAAGTGATACGCAGCCGTTCCTGCACAAAAACAGGGAAAGAGGTGTCAAGTGTATGTTCTTCCAGCAGTGTGCGGATCTGCCGTCTGGCTGTCTCCAGCCAGGTGGGAGAAAAAGCCTCCCGGTCAACGTCACGGATGGGAAGCCCAGTCACCTGAATAGCATCTCCATGCTGGAACTGTCCATCCACATATACGGCTGCCCGGCCATCTTCCCGTACTTCCGCAGAACGCAGCACCGATTCGTCCAGGCGATACTGTGCTGTGACTGTCGTGTCAAAATGCAAATCCGTCAGATCCGTTCTGTCCCACACAGCGTAAGCTGCCTCTTTCTTCGGCATTTCGGGAAACACACTTCTGTCAAAAGAATCGCCGTATTCAAATGGGATCTCCCGGATCACTTCGCCATCACAGACGAACCGAAGTGTGAAAGTAGTCGCTTCCTCCGGGATTCCCTTTACAAGGCGGAAGTTTTCAAACGGGATTGGTTCTGCCTTGCCATGAATACTGAGTTTGTCAATACCGGCAAAGCCTGCATCCACAAAGTAGTTTTCCTGGTATTCCCCATCACTCCCGCCAGAGACCGCACCGGCAAACTGAGGGGTATGGAGAATCTCCACCAGCGTATAACAAGAACATACCAGGCTGGAACGGTCTCTGTTTTCTTCCTCTTTCCCGGCACCGCTGCCAGTGTATCCGTTACCTACGATCCCGCCGACATATTTTTTTCCGGAGAGGCTGCATTTAGAGACGCAGTTTCTGACAGTGGCATAAGTCAACCCCGCCACGCCGCCGGCATAATCCCCGTCTTCCAAGGATATGCTTCCGTAGACAGCACAGTTGGAAACATAACCGAAATCCATTCGGCCGACAATACCGCCTGCACATTCCCGCTTTGCTGTGACGGTCCCACGATTTGTGCATTTCAGAATCACCGCTTTAAAACTGAAACGATTTCTAACCAGGCTGCTGGGGTTCCCGCCAAGATCCTCCTCCGGATCGATTCCGTCCTCCAGGGCAATAGAACCTGCAACTCCGCCAACATTGCTGTCGCCGTTGATCTCACCGTAATTGACGCAGTTTTTGATCTTGCCGAAAATGACGGCATCCGCCACATCGTCACCGGATTCGTCCACCAGCACATCCTCTTCCTCTGCGCCGGAAAGGATCGTCATTGCCTGCATGGCTGTCCAGGAAAGCGCATTCATGTTATCGCGGATCTGTTCAAAATCCTTGATCATTGTATCGGAACTGCCGTCCATACTGGAGGTGATATATCCCATCTGTGCCGCCATATCGGCGACAGAGCCGGCTATGGCTTCCCGGAGAGATTCCAACGAGCCTTCCGGGTCTGCAGGATCCATTCCGCGAAAGGCATCTGCCACCGGCAGCAGTGTTCCCGGTAGTACGGCCATCTGGCCGACCAGTTCATCCGAAACTCCCCTGGCATCATCGATGGCAGCCTGTACCGATTCATTGAGAGAGTAGAACGCGTAGCTAAGGCTGGAAAGGAGATTTTGCGCTTCCGTTATCTCGACCAGCGGTTCTGCCTGTCCTGCTATACCGCCTACATCCCGCCGTCCGAATACCGTGCCGTAGTTGAGACAGCCGTTCAAATAGCCGCTGCTGCGCCCAGTCACTCCGCCTATGTTGTATCCAAGGTGCAGATAGCCCACCGTCCCCTCATTCTGGCAAAGCTCCACAAATCCGGTAGAGAGACCTGCAATTCCTCCGATGTCCGACGTAATGCCTGCATTATCGCTCGTTAAGGTCCGAACGAAATTGATGATGCTGCTGGTATCAATGGCATCCAGGCGAAGAGAAGGGTCGACGCTCTCGGTATTGATCAGGCTCCTGCTGATGCAGGCAGAGAGCGCACCTTCATTGTTTCCTGCGATCCCTCCTGCCGCATTCAGGCCAAACACTCTGCCATTGGAAGTGCATCCGGTAATTATTCCGGAAGCCTCATTTTTCCCGACGATCCCGCCGATCTGGTCTTTCCCGCTTACTTCCCCCGTGAATGTGCAGTTAACGATCTGCCCTCCATTCTGTCCGACGATTCCTCCCACCATGCTGTCATCCCCGACAGAGAGAACGGAACCGGAAACAGCAAGGTTCCGGATAACCGCATTCTCACCCGTAACAAGGAAAAGTCCGCAGGGCGATTGGGGAAGAGAAAGGGAGAGGTCCATAATAGAATGATTCTGCCCGTCAAACGTTCCGTTAAAAATGGGGATGGGCGCAAAATCTGAATCAGAAAGGGACAGATCACTGTCAAGATATACATGCATTCCATCCGACCAGGTATCGAGAGAACACTTTTTTGAAAAATCAATCAAATCCTCCGTAGTGCGAATATGCAGGACGTTTTCCTCCTGTGCCAATGACGCAGGAAGCAAAGAGAGCAGAAACACCAGCAGCAGAATAACACTGATACACCGTTTTTCAACCTTGTTCATGCTTTATCCCCCTCCTGCCCTTGCTTTTCCGTCTCTGCAGTTGGTTTTTCCGGAAGAATCGGCCGTCTAGAAGACTCTGCAGGAACTATTTTACCGGACAGCAGGCGAACATCCACTTCCCCGTCGATGGTGCCGCGAAAAATGCCGTTGACACTGCCGTGCAGCTCTCCGATAATCAACCCGTCTACCGCTACGAGGCCCCGGGATCGCTGTTCCAGGCTGACTTTCGGCATAGAAAAGGACGTCTTCTCCAAAACTTTACCGCCAATGATCAAAATCTGGGGCAGGACAAACATAACCAGGAAAATAGAGAGAATCGTCCCCCGTCCGATTGCCTCTCCAATGCCGTTGATCGTACATTCGGTCGTGACTACATTGATCAGAATACCGGAAGTAGCCAGAATCGTGCCGGAAGTGATAATTGTCGGGAATGCAAAATTCATAGCTTCAATAATGGCTTCCCTGCGATCCATTTCTTTGATATTTTCCGTATACCGGTTGGCAATGACAATGGCATAATCAATATTGGCACCCATCTGGATGGAACTGACGATCAGCTCTGTAAGGAAGAACACATCATGATGTGCAATAGCCGGATAGCCGAAATTGATCCAGATACTGCCCTGAATGACCAGGATCAGAAGAAGCGGCATCCCGGCAGACTGGAATGTGAACAGCAGCACCAGCAGGACGATCAGGATGGAGACCACGCTCACCACGACATTATCCACCTGAAAGGATTTTTCAAACTCGTACTGATTGGTGGAATTTCCTGCCACATAGACTTTTTCACGGGGATAGTGCTCCTGCGCAACTTCCCGGATTGTATCCGTAAAGAGATAGGTCTCATCTCCGGATTCCGGCAATGTCAGATAAACCAGTATGCGGTCATAATTCGGTCCTTCCAGTTGCTGTTTCCCCATAATCATTTTTGCTTTGGCTTCGGAGAGCGTCTCTGCCTGATCCCCTTCCAGGGTAATATACCCGTTATCCACGATATCGCTGACGAATAAGAGCATGTCGATCAGCGGCACATTATATTTTGAAATACCGCTGAGAAGCCGGTCATAGTGTTCATTTTGTACGGCGTAGGCGGAATACAGAAATTGCGCCGTCTCAAAGTCAAGACCGATCAGTTCTGCAAAATCACGGGGAGAGAGTTTATCGGCAAGCTTATACCCGCCGATCGCGTCCGAATTGGCAATTGCCGTTACAGAATCGATCTCTTCAAAACGCTCCAGATCCCGGATCAGGCTCTGTTCCTCACTGTAATCTCGTCCGGGAACCACAACAGCCAGCATCGCACGGGAAGAGAAGGTCTCGCTGATCATTTTCTGCGCAATCTGTACTTCATTCTGCCGTGGGGTCGTCAATGTGTCATATCCGTAAACATAAGGGCAGAGGTTGGAATAATGAATTGCGAAGACGAGAAGCAGGACGAAGATCGGAGGAACAAAAAGCCGGGTTGCGTAAGCATATTTTCCGATAAAGGGTACCTTTGGCACAAAGTTTTTATGGCGGGTCTTTGCCATTAAATTTCCCATCAGCATGAGAAGCCCGGGCATAACGAGAAACACCGAGAGCAATGCAAAGAAAATCGCTTTGATCAAATTGATTGCCATATCCGGCCCCAGGCGGAACTGCATAAACAGCATTGCTATCAGGCCGCCGATCGTTGTGAGGCTGCTCGCGCCAACTTCCGGGATGGCTTTACTCAGGGAAATCACAACGGCATCCCTCAACTCATGGTGCTCCCTCTCCTCTTTGAAACGGTTTACATAAATCACGGCATAATCCAAAGAAAGTGCCAGTTGCAGGATTGTCGTCACAGAGTTGGAGACAAATGAGATCTTCCCCAGCAGAAAACTTGTACCCTTGTTTAAGATTGCAGCGACCAGGAAAGTCATAACAACAATCGGAACTTCTGCATAGGTCTGAGAAGTGAATGTCAGCACCGCTACAACAATGATAGACACAAACACAGTGATCATATTCACTTCCTGCTCGATCAGTTCGGCACTTGCATCCCCAAGCGTTGTAGAAACGAAAATATCGTACGGGTGCAGCATCGCTTTTATCGAGGCAAGCGCATCCAGGCAAGCTTCATCCGTCTCGGGATAGTCAAATGTCACGGAAAACAGGGCAGATGCTTTATTATAGTGCTCGGTGGTGTCATCAAAATCAATACTCTGGATCCCTTCCATCTCTTTAAGCAGTACAGAAAGCGCCTCTGCTTCCTCATAACTGATATTGGCCACCATGATTTTGGCAGAACCGTAGGTAATGAACTGTTCCCGCATCACATTAAGGCCTTCTTTCGTGGCAGAAGATGCCGGAAGGTAAGCTGTCAGATCGTTTTCCACTTCAACCCAGTTCTGGGAAAACACGGAAAAAATAATCGCAATGCCGATCAGAAGGAATACAAGATTTCTTTTGTCGACAATGAAAGCAGCCAGCCGCTCCATAGGGCTGGCCTTTGTTTCTTTTTTCAGATTCATGATCGTATCTTCGCCTGTCTTTCTTTTTTATGCCGGCGGTAATGCTGAGTCTTCCGGCAGGGGGATCGGGTCTGCTCCGAACCCGAGTTCTTCTCTGTTTGATGAGACAGGAGGCTCTTCCCGTCGCTCTTCTTCCTGCTGCCCGTACCGGACATCATCCAGATCTGTCACAATATCCTTTATTGCCACATATCCTACCGTACCGTATTCCGGCACTGAACTTTCCGTCACTTCGACGGCAAAAGCCTCCCCTTCTCTGCCGGTAAGATGCACTTGAGAACGGATGGTCACGTGTCGGATCGGATCCCCTGTAAGCTGCGGATTATCATAGATAGAGGCAACCTCGACACCGATATATCCGTCCGTCTCCTGAAATAACGGTTCAGGGGGCGGCGTGGGCAAGATCGGAGGAATCGTCTGAAGTGGCGTAGGCACAGGGGAAGGTTCAGGAAGGAATTCCTCCGATTCCGGAGATGCATCATCACTCAGGGAGTGAATATTGTCCTGTGCCTTTTGCGTAAACAAGGAAAGCCCCAGAAGCACAACATAACAGCTGGCCAGGAGCAAAAGTGCTGTACGCACCAGAAAGCCCAAAAGCCTCCGGATCTTCTTTCTCTTTTTTGTCATCTTTATCATTGGGATCATGCCTTTTCATTTAGTTTACGTGAACTTATATTATACTCCTATTTTTTCTTTTTGTCATCCGGTAAAACCGCTTTTTTGCAAAGAAATGTGTCTTGACAAGGGAAGGGATTATGTCTTAAAATCAGGTTGAAACGACTGATTAAATCATGCCAGAGGAGGAAAACAAATGGCCTCAAAAACAGGAAAACCATCTTCCAAAAAGGGAGACAACCCGACAGGCACCTTTCTCAACCGTGAGTTGAGCTGGCTCAGCTTTAATCAGCGTGTTTTGCTGGAAGCTGCGGACAAATCGGTTCCACTTCTGGAGAGATTGAAATTTCTGAGCATTTACCAATCCAATCTGGAGGAATTCTTCCGTGTGCGGATCGGTATTCTGATGCACCGCAAACTTCTGGAGCCGGACAGCCGCGATCCCTTTTCCGGCCTTCTGCCGGAAGAACAAATCCGGGAGGTATTCCGCGTCACAGCGGCTCAGCAGCCGCTGATGGAAAGCGTCTGGAAGTCGATCCGGGAGGAACTCAAGCTCAACAGCATCGACGTGCTGGATTTCAAGAAAATCAATAAAGTGGATGAACTGATGAGTAAAAAGCTCTTCGGCGACATGAAAAGCAAGCTTTCACCGCAGATCATCGATCTCACACAGCCGCTCCCTTTTCTGTGGGGGGAAGAAGCGTATATTATTGCCTTCCTTGGCAGAAATACCGAACAGAAGATTGCGATTATCCCGCTCGACAAAGTCCCTGCATCCCTCACCTTTGATATAGACGGTCGTCAGAAAATCATCCTGACAGCGCAGCTGATCCGCCATTTTCTTCCCCTTCTTCTCAAGAAGGAGACGGTGCTGCAATCAGCCATCGTCAAAGTGACACGCAATGCCGACGTATTCCTCTCCAATGTAAAAGACCGGGGCAACGAGGACCTTCGGCAGAAGGTCTCCACCATGCTTACAAAACGCAAGCGCGAGGTACCGGTACGTGTTCAGATCTACGGCAAGCTGACAGACTCTGCCCGCTTGCTGCTGGTAAAAAAACTGCGCGTAGAAGAGCAGTGTGTCTGTCCGTCCACAGTGCCGTTTGATCTTTCCTTCCGCTCCTGCGTCGGTGGACCGAAAACCCTTCGCTATGAAGAGCGCAGGCCGCTTCGCTCCCTTGGTATCAGCAAGGGGGAATACTTCCGTACAATCGATCAGCAGGATCTTCTCATGAGTTTCCCATTTCAGAGCATGCTCCCCTTTGTCGATCTGATCTATGAAGCGGCAGATGATCCGGAAGTTCTCTCGATCAAAATAACGCTTTACCGCATGTCCGCCAGCAGTAAGGTGGCGGCAGCACTGGCCTATGCCGCCGATAAGGGGAAAGATGTGCTCTGCCTGCTGGAGTTGCGTGCCCGATTTGATGAGCAGAACAACATTGACTATTCCGAACTTCTGGAAGATGCAGGATGCCGGGTCATTTACGGCCTTCCCGGGTACAAGGTGCACAGCAAACTTTGCCTGATCACCAGACAGCACAACGGCAACCTGAAGTATATAACCCAGGTTGGGACCGGTAATTACAACGAAAACACCGCGGAGCAGTACACCGATCTTTCTCTCTTCACCGCCGATGAAGCGGCAGCGGCAGACGCGGAAGCGGCCTTCGCCGCACTTGCCGAAGGTCAGCTGCCTCCGGAAGCCGAATCCCTCTGGATCGCGCCGCTGAGTTTCAAGCCTCGCCTGATGGAATTTCTCGACCGTGAAATTGCCAAAGGCAGTGAAGGGCGTGTCTGCATCAAAGTCAACGGAATGAATAATCCAGACGTGATGGAAAAGCTGATCGAATGTTCTCAGGCGGGGGTCAAAGTGGAACTGTTTATCCGCGGTATCTGCTGCCTGCGCCCCGGCATCCCGGGGAAAACGGAAAACATCACCGTTACAAGCATCGTAGGGCGGTTTCTGGAACACTCCCGCATCTATCAGTTCGGGAGCGGAGAGGATGAACGCACATTCCTGGGCTCCGGCGATCTGCTAAACCGCAATCTGGAGCGGCGGGTGGAAGCCTTTATCGAGGTAAAAACAGAAGAGACCCGTGCCCAGATCAACCGGATCCTGGATGCGCTTCGCGCCGACAGGGAAAAATCCCGCAGAATGCAGCCGGACGGTTCTTACCTTCGTGACGAAGGCGGGGAAGGCACCTCCTCCCAGGAAGCACTCTACCGGTATTTCAGCTCCGTCTCTCTTGCAGAGCCGGAAATCACGCCGGCAGCTGCGGAAACGCCGACTTCCGACGAAAAAGCTGAAGCCGGAGATAAGCAGCTGCTGCCGGTTACCCCGGAAGAAGCGGCGGCATCTGCCGAAGAACCTGCTGTCAAAGAATCCGTTGTTAAAGAGCCAGTGAAAGAGGTATCCGGTGAGGTATCGGGAAAACCGGTCAGGCAGGAGGGTCTTCTCCAGAAGCTGAAAAGAATGCTGTTCTCATAAATCCACAACAATATACTTATCAGGAGGGAAAACCATGTCAGAGTCGTATAATATCTGCCTGGACGTAGGCGGGACGAAAGTCCTCGGGGCAATTTTCAACGAAAACCGTGAAATTGTGTATCGTCTGAAAAAAAAGTCCAAGGGGGAAGGCAATTCCACTCAAAACGTGGAAAAGGTCATCGTCAGTGTAGTAGAGGAAATGATCGAGGAATCCGGAATCAGCAAAAAGAATATTCATGCCATTTCCTCCAGTGCTCCCGGAGTCATCGACCAGGATGCTGGGATTGTCCTCTTCACGCCGAATCTTCCCTGGCGCAACTACAACATCAAGCAGTCGATGGAGGAAAAGTTCGGCATCCCGTTCTATATCGGGAACGACGTCAATCTCGGTGTTCTGGGCGAGTATAAATACGGTGCCGCCCGGGGTTACCGGAACGTGGTGGGCTTTTTTGTCGGCACCGGCATGGGCGGCGGGCTGATCCTGAACGGAGAACTCTTCACCGGCAACCAGTTCAAAGCTGCAGAGTACGGGCATATGATCCTGGATCCGGAGGGGCCTTTGTGCAACTGCGGGCAGCGCGGCTGCCTGGAAGCATTTTCCAGCAAACAGGGTATGAGCGCCTATATCCGTCAACAGGTCTCCCGCGGGCGGGAATCGCTGATGGCAGATGCTGTGGCAGAAGGCGTTTTCCGCAGCAAACACCTGAAAAAGGCGCTTGCTGCCAAGGATCCCGTGGCAATGGAAGCGGTAGATCGCGCCTGTCATTATCTTGCCGTCGCTACAGGAAATATGATCAATACCATATCGCCGGATCTCGTGATTTACGGCGGCGGGATCATTGAGGCGATGGGCGACCTGTTCCTCAGCAAGATTCTTGCCGAAGTAGACCGCTACTGTATGACGTCCATTCGCCCCACTGTCGACATCAAAAATGCCTCTCTGGGGGATGACTCTGTCATCTACGGTGCCCTTGCCCTTATAGAGGAAGCAAAATAACCGTTCATCCATTCTTCTCTGTTGCATGCGCAGAAGGGTTGTGTTATAATTTTTCATACGAAAACGCTATGTTTTTCCTCTCTGCGACAAAAGGGATGTTACACCGATAGGGACGGTGTTTCAATATCAAAAATCTATTTTTCAGGAGGATCTACCACATGAAAAAAATTCTGGCACTTGTTCTGTCCCTGATTATGCTGATGGGCATTTTCACCGTCAGCGCATCCGCTGTCAACGAAGATGTGGAAGGTACTATCGGCATCTATTCTTCCATGTATCAATTCGTCATTGACATGATGGATGAGGCTATCAAAGCCGAGTTTCCGAACCTCACCCCCGCATTTGACGGCAGTTTCTTTTTCTACGGCGGCACCTCTTCCCTGATCACCAAAGTTTATGGGGAGATGGAGACCGGCACCCTGGGCTGCGATATGATGCTCGTTGCAGAGCCAGCCTTCTCTCTGGAACTGAAAGAAGCCGGCTATCTGGAGCCGATCGAAATTGACAACGCAGAAGATCTGCTGCGCTTCCCCTTTGATGCCGAAGGTTACTGGTATCCGGTGCGTGTCTGCAACATGGTACTTGCCTACAACCCCGAAATGGTAGAGGACTGGGCGGCAAAGGGCGTTACCATTCCTCAGACGTTTGAGGCTTTTGCCAATGATCCGGCGCTGAAGGGATATATTTCCATGGGCAACCCGATGACTTCCGGTACCACCTTTGCCGCTGTCGCCTCACTGATTCAGGACAATCACTACGGTCAAGCATTCCTTGACGGTCTTGCTGCCAACGAAGTGATGATCGAGTCCGGCTCCACTGCCATCACAAAACTGCAGACCGGTGAGTGCGCTGCCATTATGATCCTAGAAGAATCCATTCTGAAGGTTCTGAAAGAAGCGGAAGATGCCGGTACGCCGATCACCAATCTCGCCTGCATCTATCCGGAAGACGGCGTTATCCTGATCCCCTCCACTGTGATGACAGTTGCCGAAGATCACTCTGCCAATGTGAATGTGGAAGCCTGCGAAGCCGTGGAAAAATGGCTGCTCAGCGAAGAAGCCCAGAAGCTCATCCTTGAAGGCTATATGCATTCTGTCTTCAAGGGAATGGAAGAGATCCCCTTTAATTCCATTGACACGAATGAGCTCATCGCAAAAGACTTCGGCGTTGACTGGGAGAATGCCTATCGGAACCGTGAAGCGATCAACACAGCCTGGACGGAAAAAGTTACCACCAAATAAGGAGTCTTTATAAAACGCTTCCTGAGGGGGGGCCGCCAGCCGGCTTCCCCCTTCTCTCTTACAAGGAAAACATGTATGTTAGCAAAGCAGGTGAATGCAGATGAATAACGGAGCAATCCAAGGGCGCGACCGGAACCCTCTGATCGCGAAGATTGCGCTGCTTCTGGTTTTTGTGCTCGGTATCGGCATCGTTTTTGCCGGTTCTTCCGGGCTGAGGACATATGAGAGTTCCGGTTTCAGTTCAGAATCCGCCTTTCAGGCTATTTACGCATTGGGTGCTGCAATAGAAACCGACTGGGAAAAAACGATCCGTCCCGTCGTTACCTCTCTGCCGAAGGAGGAATCCTCTGCACTGGAGGATATCCTCTACACCACACTGAAAAGCGCCTGGGAGAGTCAGAAAACCTCTTCCGGTGAGGAACTGGACGCTGCACTTTCGGAGGAGGGAACTCACCGCACAGAGCTACTTTATAAGCTTCTTTATATCACCGATCAGATCAGTGGACCGAAAGTCTCCAGCGCACAAAAAAAGGCGATTTCAGCCGTTCCGGCACAGGATAAAGCCGCTTTCCGCACCGATCTTCTCCATGCAGTCACGGAAGAAGGCCGGGAAGCACCGGCAGCGGTTGTCTCTGCTGTGGAGGGGCTGGAAGGTGCGGAACGCCGTGCCATGATTCTGCAGCTTTTCTACACCGGCATAGCTGAGGACGGTTCCCTGAGAACGGAGGATATCAACACCTTTAAAAAAGGGGTTCGCGATAAAGGGGCACAGCTCTCGGCGTTTTTAATGGTCGCACGCAGAGATATCACATTCCTGCGTCAGGCTGTTATCAGCCGCAGCAGAACAGTGATCCTGGTCGGCATTCTGATTGCCGTGGATGCGCTTTTGCTTGCCTTTCTCATGGCGGCAGACAAAAGCTGGCATTTTGACATGAAATGGATCATCATCCTTGCGATTGTTGACTTTCTGCTGCTGTTCCAGCTGATGCCGCTGGTATATATGGTTTTCAAGGCATTCTATCCGGAAAGCCAGCTCTCCTTTGAAACCTTCAAAAGGCTTTATACCTACTCTCTCAACCTCGATGCACTGCGCAACACCATGATTGCAGCTTTTTCTACCATGATTGTCGGAACACTTCTGGCCTTTCCGCTGGCATGGCTTGTAGGCAGGACGAATCTTTACGGCAGGAAGTTTTTCCGTTCCCTCTTTGTAGTTACCTATATGGTCCCGCCCTATGTCGGCGCTATGGCATGGCTTCGCCTGCTCAACCCGAATGTCGGTACCATTAACCAGTGGCTTCGTGCTCTTCTCCATCTGAGCGCCTCCCCGGGACCTTTAAACGTCTACTCTTTGCCAGGGCTCATCTGGGTGCTGAGCACCTTTTACTATCCGTATGCCTTCATTACCATCAGCCGGGCTATGGAGAAAATGGATCCGTCCCTGGAAGAAGCCAGCCGGATTTCCGGTGCCTCCCCGATGAAGACCGTTATCACCGTCACCCTGCCTTTGATGATGCCCTCCCTGATCTCCGGCGCTCTGCTTGTATTTGTCAGTGCGGCAAGCTGTTACGGCATTCCTTCCATCATCGGCAGCCCCGGGCGCGTGCATACTGTGACCACAAGAATCGTGGAATATGTGTCGCTCGGGCAGCAGGGGTTGAATGACGCTACCGGTATGGCGGTATTCCTGATGGTGGTGGCCATCATTATTCTGTTTATTTCCGATGTTGTTCTTGCCAGACGGCAGTACATCACGGTCTCGGGGAAGTCTGTGCAGCCGGCTATTGTCGATCTGCGCCGCTGGCGTCTTCCTCTCACGATCCTGGTGTCCCTTTTTGCGGTGATCGTGATCCTGATCCCGTTCACCACCATTTTTTCCACCTCTTTTAAGATCGACGTCGGCAAATCCATGCTGCGAAGCGACAACTTTACGCTCACCAACTGGAAAACTGTTTTCGGCAGGATCGAAACGATCAACTGTTTGAAGAATTCCCTCATTTTCGGCGCTGTTGCGGCTACCGTGGGAATCGTGATTGCCTGTACGATGAGCTATCTGCTGCAGCGCACGAAGATCCGCGGCCGCAAGATTCCGGATTTCCTGATCACGCTCGGCAGCGGGACACCTTCTGTTGTTATCGCGCTCGGTCTGATCATGACGATGAAGGGAAATTTCGGCATCAATATTTATAATACCGCTTACATTATGATCATCGCCTACCTGATCAAATATCTGATGATGGGCATGCGCACTGTTGTTTCCGCCATGTCGCAGATCCATGTATCCCTGGAAGAGTGTTCTCAGATCTCCGGTGCCTCCTGGCTTCGTACCATGTTCCGCATCACCGGCAGACTGATTTTCCCGTCCATTGCTGCCGGCTGGTTTCTGATTTTTATTCCCAGCTTCTATGAGCTGTCCATGACGACGCTCCTCTACTCCAGTACGACAAAGACGATCGGTTTCCAGCTCTATGAGTACTGGACGTTTACCAGCCAGCCCATGGCCTGTGCAATGGCATTCGGCATTTTGATGATCGTCGTGATTTTGAACTTTGTACTGAACAAACTCACGAAGGGTGAATTCTCCATCTGATTCTGGAAAAGATCACGGGAAAGGAAGAGTGAACAGCAATGTCTACCATTACCATTAAAAACCTGACCAAAAGTTTTGACAATGTTCAGGTTCTGAAAGAATTCAATGAAGTCTTCCGCGATGGAGAATTTGTAACTCTTTTGGGTCCATCAGGCTGCGGGAAGACCACCATGCTCCGCATGATTGCCGGTTTTGAGATTCCGACTACCGGTGAGATCTGGATCGACGACAGGCTGGTTTCCGGAGGGAAAACATTTCTTCCTCCAGAGAAGCGCGATATCGGTATGGTCTTTCAGTCCTATGCGGTGTGGCCGCATATGAATGTGTTTGACAATGTCGCCTATCCGCTGCAGATCAAACATGTCAGCAGAAGTGAAATCAAAACAAGAGTATCCCGAATACTTGAGATCGTACATCTTTCCCAATACGCCGACCGCTTGCCCAATCAGCTCTCCGGCGGTCAGCAGCAGCGTATTGCTCTGGCGCGTGCCCTTGTTGCAGAGCCGAAGGTCCTCCTTCTGGACGAGCCGCTCAGCAACCTGGATGCCAAACTGCGGGAGTCCATGCGCTTTGAGATCAAGGATATTACTCAATCGCTCGGCATTTCCGTTGTGTATGTGACTCACGATCAGACAGAGGCCATGGCAATGAGTGACCGCATTTTTCTGATCAACAACGGTTTGATCCAGCAGTCCGGCACGCCGGATGAGATCTACAATCATCCGGCAAACCCCTTTGTGGCAGATTTTCTGGGAAAGGTCGATTTCTTCAAGGGAACAGCTTCTGACAGCCGGATCCGTCTTTCGGAGTGGGATGCCGAACTTTCCTATCCTGAAAACACTCTTTCCGGCGCAGTCGAAGTCGCCGTTCGTCCGGAGAATATTCGTATCAGCCATCAGGGAGGCATGTTCACCGGGACAATCGAACGTATGTATTATCTCGGTGACGAAACTGACTACCGGGTAAAAGTCGGCAAGGCAACCGTTCGCGTGATCGATGACGGGTATTCTCATCGGGAGTTTTCCACGGGCGACACCGTAACATTGGACGTGAGGGAGTTTATCGTCTTCACGGACGACGGCTCCACCACAGAGCAGCTGAAGATCCGGACCTGATATCCGTGAGATCTGTCAGTTGGAGCGTAAGATGATTCCCATACAGGAGGCTTTCGTTGAAACATCGTACCGATTCTATTTATACACTGTCCGTAACTGCCATCCTGCTGGCAGTCGGGTTGATCCTGCCGTTTCTGACCGGGCAAATCCAGGCTATTGCAAGAGTAATCAGCCCGCTGCATATTCCCGCACTGATCTGCGGTCTATGTTGCGGTTGGCAGTGGGGACTTGCTCTGGGAGTTGTTTTGCCGCTGCTTCGAGGGCTGCTTTTCGGGATTCCAGTCTTCCCGACAGTTGCTCTCCCCATGTCCTTTGAACTGGCTGCCTATGGATTGATAACCGGGATTCTCTATCCCCGCCTGATCCCTCTGCTCAAAAAACAAAGCCATCTCCCTGCGATCCTGATCTCCTTGCTGGCAGCAATGATCCTTGGACGTCTGGTAGGAGGAGCGGCAAAAGCTGCTCTTCTCGCCTTTGGCCTGATCGGCACAAATGCTCCTTTTACCTTTGCCGCTTTTTTCAGCAGTTATTTTGTCACAACAGCACCGGGAGCTCTCATCCATCTTCTTCTGATCCCGGAGATCGTTCTTGCTCTGGAAAAGGCGAAGCTGACGCCACTTTCAAGGAGGAATTAACGATTGAAAACACTCTATCTGGAATGCTCGATGGGAGCTGCGGGTGACATGCTCGCTTCCGCGCTGTTGGAGCTGCTGCCGGATCGTTGCTCTTTTCTGGCTAAACTCAACAGTCTCGGCCTTCCCGGTGTACAGTTCTCCACACAGCGCGCGGAAAAATGCGGCGTTGTCGGCACACATTTCTCTGTTAGAATTCACGGAGAAGAGGAGATTTCCCAGGATGTTTCCCTCCACGAGACGGATTCGGAGGCATGTTCCCATAATCATAACCATGCTCACGATCCTCTCTCTCACGGTCACGATCACAGCCATTCTCATACACATCACTCTCTTCCCCAGATCCTCGCCCTGCTTGACGGTCTTTCTCTCCCTGAGAAAGTGCGGGAGGATGCAAAAGCCGTCTATCGCCTGCTTGGAGATGCAGAGAGCCGGGTTCACGGCACTCCAATGGAAGAGATTCACTTTCATGAGGTAGGAACAATGGATGCAGTGGGAGACATTGTTGCCGTCTGCCTCCTGTTCCACGAGATCGCTCCGGAAGAGGTGCTTGCCTCACCGGTGCATGTCGGAAGCGGCTCTGTACACTGCGCCCACGGTATCCTGCCCGTTCCCACACCTGCTACTGCCCTTCTGCTGCAGGGCATTCCGTTCTGTGGCGGCCCTGTTTCAGGTGAACTCTGCACGCCGACCGGTGCAGCGCTGCTTCGGTATTTTGTCTCCCGGTTTGAGGAAAAACCGATTATGACCGTGGAGACTATCGGTTACGGCCTTGGACAGAAGGATTTCGAACAGGCAAACTGCCTGCGGGCATTTCTGGGCACTACAGAGGCCCGAAGAGGCAAGATTACCAGGCTTGAATGCAATCTGGATGACATGACAGGAGAAGACATCGGTTTCGCCGTGCAGCGGTTGTTTTCATCAGGAGCACTGGACGTATTCACACAGCCTGTCGGGATGAAGAAGAACCGCCCCGGTGTTCTTCTCTCTGTGCTCTGTTCTTTGGAGGACGCCGACCGTCTGGCATCCGTCATGATGCAGCACACTACAACGCTGGGCGTCCGCCGGCAGGATATGAGCCGCTATGTGCTTGATCGCCGCATAGAGCAAAAACAAACATCTCTTGGAGAAGTGCGCCTTAAATATGCTTCCGGGCTTGGGATGGAACGCAAAAAGATTGAATACGAAGACCTTGCATCTCTTGCCGAACAGCACCATCTTCCTGTCAGCGAAATCCGCAAAACGATAGAGCAGGAACTCAGTCAGAAAAATCTTTCTTTCAACTGATCCCTCTGTCTCATTTCAAAACTGTACTCTCCCGCAGGCGAACTTCTGAGGGAGAGTATTTTTTGTGCATTTTTTTATCCCCCCCGGGGGGTTGCTGATGGAAAAAAAGAGGCATATACTGTCCACATATTAAAAAAATGGAGGGATGAAAAATGATAAAAATCAGATTTACCGCTCTGTTCCTTGTTTTTCTCATGCTCTTCTGCTCTTTGCCGATGGCTGCTGCCGAAAACAGTAATGAAACACGGATCATTGTAGACGGTCTTGGCCGTGAGGTCGAAGTCCCGGTCACAGTGAACAGTATCGTCACACTCGGAAATGCATCCCGTATGGCTACTTATCTGCAGCTGGCAGACAAAATGGTTTCCGTAGCCTCCGGAGATCAGAATAAGAGTCTCTTCATGGCTTATGGGGTTTTCAATCAGGACAAATGGGCAGATCTCCCAATTGTTTCCTCCGGTGGATACGGGGAAGTAAATCCCGAGGCGATCCTGGATGCCGATCCGGATGTGATTCTCTGTACCTATGAAGAAGATATTGTTGCCAATATTGAAGACCAGCTTGGCAGAATGGTCGTTGCGGCTCCCCAGGGAACGCTTTTCGGAGAGGATTATGATCTTGCTCTTCGTGTTTTCGGAGAGGCCTGCGGTGTTTCTGACCGTGCAGAAGAAGTGATTGCCATGATCCACGGTACACTGGATGACCTGGACACACGTACAAAAGACATTCCCGATTCAGAGAAAGTCCTTTGCCTCACTGCCGCAGCCACCTTCCGCGGTGGTCACGGTATCAGCGGAGTATATTCCAACAGTGCAATTCTTGCTGCTGTTCATGCTCGTGATGCTGCTGAGGGTCTTTCAGAAGGGCCCAAGGGTGTTGAAGTAGACAGGGAGCAGATCCTTGCATGGGATCCGGATCTTATCATACTGGACGCAGGGAATATCGGGCTGGTCAAAGAAGAAGCTATGGAAGACCCTGCCTTTTTTGAAGAACTTCAGGCTGTGAAGAATAACCAGCTTTATCAGTGGCCTAACGCAACTGCAAACTACACCAATGTAGAAATCCCGTTGGTAAGCGGTTATTTTGCAGGAAAGCTTCTCTATCCGGAAGCTTTTGAAGATGTAGAATTTGAAGCAAAAGCAAATGAGATCTTCGAGTTCTTCCTGGGGAACGAGGGTTATATGGATCTGCTTGCAGATGCGGGACTCGGATACGGGCTTGTGTCGCTGGAAGAGTAAGAGGGTATCCACAGTGCATAACGGCACGCAGGAACTGCAGCAGTATCAAAGCTTCCTTCAAAGAAAACGGGCAGCGCTTTCCCTGGCGCTGCTCATTACCATACTTGCTGCGATCCTTTATATGACCATCGGCTCCATGCGTCTGACGCCTGCCGATATTTTTCGTGTGTTTCTCGGAACGGCTGAAAAGAAACATGTCACGGCAGTTAAAAATATCCGTCTTCCGCGCGTTCTCGCTGCCATTGTGATTGGAGCCGTACTGGCATCCTCAGGCACGGTAATGCAGTGTGTCCTGCGTAATCCATTGGCATCGGCCTCCACACTTGGTGTATCGCAGGGAGCCGCATTCGGAGCCGCCATCGGCATAATTGTTTTCGGCGGGGGAATGATCACAAATTCTAATTCCAACTCCACCGTTGCTGTAAACAATCCTTACATTGTGACAGTTTGTGCATTTGTTTTTGGCTCGGTTTCTTCTCTGGTTGTGATTGCTATTTCCCGCTGGAGACGCGGAATCGGTCCAGGAGGCCTTGTGCTGGCAGGTACAGCGCTCAGCGCCATGTTTACCGGCGGAAGCACATTGCTGCAGTACTTTGCCGATGACACTTCCCTCGGCGCAGTAGTCTTCTGGACTTTCGGCAATCTGGGAAACGTCGGGTGGAAGGATCTACGCTTTCTATCGGCTGTTTTTCTCTTGTGTTTTTCCTTCTGTTTTTTCAATCGTTGGAATTATAATGCTATGGAAGCGGGCTTTGACACAGCAAAAAGTCTCGGCGTAAATGCCCATCATTTGATGCTCGCCAGTATGGCAGTCTGTTCGCTCTCTGCCGCTGCCGCGGTTTCTTTTGCCGGTATTATCAGCTTTGTCGGGCTGATTGCTCCCCACTTGATGCGTTTTTTTGTCGGCAATGATCACCGATATCTGATTCCCGGCTCCGCTATTTGCGGTTCTCTCCTATTGATCCTGGCGGATGCCGCCGCCAAACTGATCGACCCGCCGGTTATCCTCCCGATCGGTGCCATTATGTCCTTTGTCGGAGGTCCCGTTTTCCTGATTCTACTGTTTCGCGGGAGGAAGGAAAATGATTGAACTTCAGGATCTCTCCTTCTCTTATGGGCCGACAGTTCCGGTTTTACGTCATGTCAATTTTTCGATGGATAACGGACACTGCGCAGCCATTCTTGGAAATAACGGCGTTGGGAAAAGCTCCCTGCTGAAATGCATTGTCAGAATCCTGAAGCCGCAAAGCGGTCATGTCCTGATTGACAGAACGGATGTATTTTCTCTTTCCACTGAAGAGGCAGCAAAAAAAATAGCCTATGTTGCACAAAATGCACATTCCTCCGATCTCAGTGTTTTTGACACCGTCCTGCTTGGCCGCCGTCCGTATATTCGGTGGGATGCTACCGATCGGGACAAAAAGATCGTAGTTGAGCTGTTGGAACGTCTCGGTCTCAAACACCTGATTCTTCGCAGTCTTTCTCAACTTTCAGGAGGAGAAGCACAGAAAGTTCTTCTTGCCCGCGCCTTGGCACAGGAACCAAAACTTCTTTTGCTGGACGAACCGACCAGCAATCTTGATCCGCGCAATCAGCACGAAGTGATGCAGCTGATCAGGGAAATTGCTCAGAAAGAAAAAATCTGTGTGCTCACAGTGCTGCATGATTTGAATCTTGCTATCCGTTATTGTGACAGATTCCTGCTTCTGAAAGATCATACGGTTTATGCCAGCGGCGGTCTTGACTGTATGACACCGGAAACGATCGAGCAGGTTTACGGTATGCATGTTCACCGGATCGAAACCATGGGTATTCCGGTAATTGTCCCGTTTCCGGACGTTGTGCCGGCAACAGGAGCACAGGAAGGAGGTTAAAATGAGAGACCATACGCAGACAGTCTGGAATCAAGTCGCAGAAGACTATCAGAATGTTTTCCGGCTTGGCAGTAATTCCTATAACGAAAGCCTCCTTCATTTCTGGCAGGAGGAGAAAATGATCTTTCCCGGTTGCCGCGTATTGGATATCGGATGCGGCGTTGGAAAGTACGGCGTTATGCTTTCCCGTCTTGGCTGTGATGTAACCCTGACAGACATTTCTCCCGAAATGCTCCGATACGCGGAGATAAATTTGGCAAACACCCCTTCTCCGTGGCGAACATTTCTCTGCGATTTTCATGAGGTAACAGGAAAAGACGCGCCTTTTTCCACGCCCTTTGATTTTACACTCTCCACCATGTCACCTGCAATCAGCGACCTTCATTCTGTAAAAAAAATGAGTGAAATAACAAAAGGAACCTGCTTCCTCGCATGCTTCTGCTCCTGGAACCAGCCGCTGCGTGATGAAATTATCCGTCGTGCAGGCAGAGTCCCCTCCTGCCCCCACGGTGATCTTCGGAACCACTGCGAGAATATGTACCGGATAATCTCTTCTGCAGGCTTTACCCCGAAAATAAAAGTAGTGGAATATTCCTGGCAGGATAAACGAACACCTGATGAAATGACTGAATATCTGCTGCAGCATGATTTTCGCGGCGAGACTGATTATTCTGACTGGAGGCAGGCTTTGTATCGTGCCTCAAAAGAGATTGGCGCCGGAAAAGAATTTCTCACGGATGCCGTGTTTACCCACGTGGCGTGGATCTGGTGGCAGACCTGATATCAGGAGAATACAGAAATCATGAAATTCGGAGAACGCCCTGGCACGTTCTCCGTTTTTTTGCCTTTTTTTACGGATCCGCTTGACAAGTGTTTCATGCTATAGTATAATTCACCCATAAATTTGAACGATTGTTCAAATGTTCAAAAAAGGAAGATATTAAACGATGAATAAGAAACAGAAAAAAATGCTCCTTCGCATTCTTGTGTCCGCCGTGCTGATGATCGTTCTCACTGTTGCGGTCAGAATGTTCGGTGACACCGTACAGGAACCGGTCTGGTTTTTCCTGTATCTGGTCCCGTATCTGATCATCGGCCATGATATCCTGCAAAAAGCCTGGAAGGGGATCCTGAACCGGCAGGTATTTGATGAAAACTTCCTGATGGCGGTAGCTACCCTGGGTGCCATTGCCATTGCGCTGATCCGGAAAAACGGTGATTATACCGAGGCTATTGCCGTCATGCTTTTCTATCAGATCGGGGAGCTGTTCCAGAGTTATGCTGTCGGCAAAAGCCGCCAGAATATCAGTGCCCTGATGGATATCCGCCCGGACTATGCCAATATCGAGCAGGATGGAGAACTTGTGCAGATCGATCCGGACGAAGTGGCGATCGGTACTGTAATTGTTGTGCAGCCCGGGGAGAAGATCCCGATTGACGGCTGTGTTACCGAAGGCAGCAGTATGCTTGACACCAGCGCCCTCACCGGAGAGAGCGTGCCGCGTGAAGTGGCCGTGCAGGATGACGTCATCAGCGGCTGCATCAACCTCAGCGGAGTGCTGAAGATCCGTACAACCAGGGAGTTCGGGGAGTCGACGGTGTCAAAGATCCTTGACATGGTGGAAAATGCGACCTCCAGAAAATCCCGGTCAGAAGCTTTTATTTCCCGCTTTGCCCGGTTCTATACACCGGCTGTCTGCTATTCCGCGCTGGCACTGGCTGTTCTCCCTCCCCTTTTTTGTCTCCTTACGGGGCAGGCGCCTTCCTGGGGTGAATGGATCTATCGCGCATTGACTTTTCTGGTAATCAGCTGCCCCTGCGCACTGGTCGTAAGCATTCCTCTGAGCTTTTTTGCCGGGATCGGCGGAGCAAGCCGCGGAGGCGTGCTCGTCAAGGGTTCCAATTATCTGGAAGCTCTTTCCAAAACAAAAATCGTTGCCTTTGACAAGACCGGTACGATGACGAAGGGCGTTTTTGAAGTCAGTGCGATCCACCACAGCCCTCTGGACGACCAGAAACTGCTGGAAATCGCCGCCCATGCAGAACTGTTCTCTACCCATCCGATTGCCAAAAGCATCCGGGATGCCTGTGAAAAAGCAGGGGGAATACTCAGCCGCGACAGGGTCACAGATGTTGTGGAACTGGGCGGCAACGGCATCACGGCATCGGTAGACGGCAAGGCCGTTGCCGTCGGCAACGGCAAACTGATGGACCGCCTTCAAATTCCGTATATCGATTGCCACCACGTCGGCTCTATCGTGCATGTGGCCATCGATGGGAAGTATGCCGGTCACATTGTGATTTCCGACGTGATCAAACCCAATGCAAAAGAGGCAATCCGTTCCCTTCGCAACGCCGGGGTCCAGAAAACCGTGATGCTTACCGGTGATAGGGAAAAGGTCGGAAAAACTGTTGCTGCAGAGCTTGGGATCGACGAAGTCCATGCAGAACTGCTTCCCTCGGAAAAGGTAGCTGCTGTAGAAGCACTCCTGTCGGAGAAAGACTCTTCCTCTGTCCTGGCCTTTGTAGGAGACGGGATCAATGACGCCCCTGTCCTTTCCCGTGCCGACGTCGGCATTGCCATGGGGGCGATGGGGTCTGACGCGGCAATTGAGGCGGCAGACATCGTCCTGATGGATGACGACCCGAAAAAGATCTCTCTTGCGATCTGTATCGCCCGGAAGTGCATGCGCATTGTCTATGAAAATATCTGCTTTGCCATCGGCATCAAGGTGCTGTGCCTGATCCTCGGTGCATTGGGGTTTGCCAACATGTGGCTGGCTATTTTTGCGGACGTCGGCGTGATGGTGATTGCCGTTCTCAATGCTGTACGGGCGCTGATCCTGCCGAAGGAATTTTGAGGTTTTTCCCATCATTCCTCTTGAATGTGATTGCCAGGTATGATAAAATTTATGGCGTGTCGGAAGTGTAATTCCTGCTGCTTTTGCTGCTGCTTTCACCTTAGCAGGAGCGGCAAGAAAATATTATTCAATTCAGGAGGGTTTTCCCGTATGAAGAAACTCATCGCAATTCTCCTTGCGCTCTCTATGGTCCTCGGTCTGGGTCTCTTTGCTTTTGCAGAAGAAGCCGCGCCGGAGGAGCCTGCACTGCAGAGCGATGTTGTTGTGCTCTTTACCAGTGACGTGCACTGCGGAGTTGATCAGGGCTGGACGTATGCCGGCGTTGATGTAATCCGTGACAAACTGGTCGCTGACGGCAATCACGTGATTCTCGTCGACGACGGCGACTCGATCCAGGGCGAGCCTCTCGGTACGATGACGACTGGCAGCGCGGATATCGCGCTCATGAACAAGCTCGGCTACGAAATTGCCATCCCGGGCAACCACGAATTTGACTACGGCATGGACCGTTTCTTTGAACTGGTGGAGCAGGCAGAGTTCCCCTACATCAGTGTCAACTTCAACTATAAGGGTGAACCGGTGTTCGATCCGTACATTATCAAAGAGTTTGACGGTGTAAAGATTGCTTTCCTCGGCATTACCACACCCTACACTCTGCGCAGCTCCACCCCCAAATACTTTATGGATGAAACCGGTGAATTTGTCTACGGCTTCTTCCAGTCGGATGACGGCACCCTGCTTTATGACAAGGTGCAGGAGGCTGTCGATGCTGCCCGTGCAGAAGGTGCAGCTTATGTGGTAGCCATGTGCCATCTCGGCGATGAAACGGAATGCATTCCTTACACCTATGCAGATATCATTTCCAACACCACCGGTATTGACGCCATGCTGGACGGCCACGCTCACGACAAAGAGCAGGTCAAAATGCTCAACAAGGACGGCAACGAAGTGCTTCGCTCCGCCTGCGGCACCAAGCTGGAAGCTGTCGGCTATCTCCGCATCGCAACGGACGGCACCCTCTCTACCGGGCTTTATCAATGGGCCTCCAAAGACAATGCCGTGAAAGTTCTCGGTCTGGAATCTGAGATGAATGACGCCTATGTTGAAGCCACCGCAGAGCTCAATGCAGCGCTGGCAGAAGTCGTTGCCTACTCCGGCGTCGACCTGCTGATTGCAGATCCTGTTACCGGTGTGCGCATCGTCCGCAATCAGGAGACAAGCATCGGAGATCTCTGTGCGGATGCTTACCACTATGTCTCCGGAGCTGATATTGCTTTCGTCAACGGCGGCGGTATCCGTGTACCCATCATGGCCGGTGATATTACCCGCGAAGACATTCTGCGCGTCCACCCGTTCGGCAATATGCTCTGTGTCTGCGAAGCAACCGGTCAGGAGATCCTCGATTGCCTCGAGTATTCTGCCTATGCATGGCCCGGCGAATTCGGCGGATGGCTGATCCCCTCCGGTCTTACCTTTGAGATCCACACCTACATTCCTTCCGGCGTCGTTCTGGATGAGAACAAAATGTTTGTCGGCGTAGACGGTGAATACCGTGTAAAGAACGTCATGGTCGGGGATGAACCGCTCGATCTGGACAAGACGTATACCGTTGCCTGCCATAACTATATGATGCAGGATAAGGGTGACGGCTACACTATGTTCGAAGATAACAATTACCTGCAGGAAAGCACCATGCTTGACAACCAGATCCTCATCACCTATATCACGGAAGGCCTTGGCGGCGCCATCGGTGAACAGTATCTCGAACCCCAGGGTCGCATCGTCTTTGTGGAAGAAGCCCCTGCCGCATAAATCCATCTGTCCGCTTCAGCCGGTAAGGCTGATTTGCCCAACGTTAAAAAGCACTGGGAACCCTTTTGGGTCTCCAGTGCTATTTCTTGCTTAATACGGATGTAAGCATCTCCTCGATCAGCCGGTTAACGAGCTCCGGCGCGTCAGTATTGGCATTATGACCGGCTCCTTTGATCCATTGGATCGGGATGCCGGTTTTCTTATGCCATGCTTTGTTATATCGGATACAGGAACCCGCATGATCCTTCTCTCCGCAGATCAGAAGAGCCGGGCACCTGATCTCATACGGCAGATCCGCCTCCATGGCTTCCGCCAGCATTTGAAATCCATGGCCGGAGATCCTGGCATACCGGGCCTGATCCCCATCATAGACCATCATGATCTCCCGCATCAGGTTTCTGCCGTACTCTGAGGCTGCGACGCCGTTGGTTCCTTGCTTCAGCAGTGCCTTCCATGGGTAATACCGGTAGATCGGCTCCATTCGTTTCAACAGCCAGATCTCCGCGGCGGTAACATATTCTCTTTGCAGCGGTGCAGAATCAATAGAGATGAAGCCCTTCAGCTTTTCCGGGAACAGCTGGGCATACATTTGTCCCACATATCCGCCCATGGACTGGCCGACGATGATCGGCTCATCTATGCCTTCCTGTTTCAGGATCCCGTCAAGCCAGCACGCCTTGTCACGCAGATGAAAAGAAGAGGCAAACGGCCAGGAAGCAGCATGCTCCGGAGCATCCCAGACCAGAACGCGGGTTTTCTCCTCAAAGTATTTGATCTGCTTGTCAAACAGGCGGTGGTCCGCTGTAAGACCGGGGAGAAAAACCAGTTCCGGTAAGCCAGGATCCGGAATGTCATTTATCCAATAATGAATGCTGCCGCACGGCGTTTCGTATGTTTTTTCAATCATGTTTTCCCCTCCGGATCCCGATTGTCCCTCTTCTATTTCCCTTGCCATAACAATCTCCGTTAAATAAAGTGACCTTTCGTTCACTCATTATAGGGAACAAAGGGTCGTCTGTCAAGTCCTTCTGCATATTACTTTTTCTCACAGTTGTCACAGACGCTGCATGGCAGCAGCGCAGCTTAACAGTTTAAGCAGCGTCAGCCTGCCTGTCCTGATATCCTTATCTGCTGTCTGCCGATTCTTCACCTGCGGTGTCACGAAACTGCTTCCTATTCTCGAGCAGCTTGATCTTGAGCCGATCGATCTGGAATAGTTTTCAGACCGGCATCTGATAATTGCATAAAAAAAGAACGCTTCCAGGTTCAATTTTCCCTGGTTGCGTTCTTCTTTTTATAGACTGTTTTCAAAAAGGAGATATGATTTTCTTATGCCTCCTGTGCATATCTCCAGATGGCCTCCAGCGCGATGCGGCAGAGCAGGTCTTCCGCATCCAGCCGCTCCTGGCCTTCCAGCGTTTTCTTCAAGTTTTCCAGGACGGTGACCACTGTAAGGACTGCCGTTTTTACGCCCATCAGGCGGCCGACGGTCAGCATGCAGGAGGACTCCATATCGATTCCCGAAACATGAAGGGCCTTCAGCTGATCAAAAACGGGCTTCATATCCCGTCCGCTCTCCAGGCTGAAGCGGCTGTCATGCATCTGCGTGTAAAAACCGTCCATCGTGCAGGAAATGCCGTTTAAATACTTCCTGCCGTGATCGGTAATGGTCCGGTTGAGGATATTTACCAGGCCGACGTCTGCGACCGCTGGATAACTCTCTTCTACATAGGTCTTGCTGGTAGCCTCCCGGCGCATTGCCCCGATGGGAACGATGAAATGGCCGAGCATATCATCCTGTAAGGACATGACAGTGCCCATACGCAGGGCAACTTCCATACCGCATTCGTACATCTCCTCCATGGCGATGGCCGCTGTCGGCGCCCCCATCCCGGTGGATGTGACTGTAATTTTTACGCCTTTGTAGGTTCCGGTGTACGTGTTGAACTCCCGGGAAAAGGCCACCTCAACAGGGTTTTCCAGATACTGCTTGACGACATTCACTCTCCAGGGGTCTCCGGAGAAAATTACATATTTGCCAACGGCATCCGGCGTGGCACGCATATAAAGACTGCTCATGATTTTACCTCCCTTTGAAACCGTTCATATCTCTCCAGAAATGCTGCTTCCACCGGTGCTGCCGTACAGCAGCCCTCTTCTTCAAGGATAAAGGACGCGTGGACGCTGCCCATCAATGCACATTCTCTCGGGGAATAGCCGTGAAGATAGCCATAGACAAAGCCCGTGAGATAAGCATCTCCGCAGCCGGTGGTGTCGACGCATTTGCCATAGGTGCAGATCGGCGCAGATACTGTTTTTGTCACGCCGCCTTCCAGACAGGTGCACCGGCTCCCCTCGCTGCCAAGGGTCGTGATGAGATGCGTACACCTCCCTTTGTGCAGCAGTTCCTCCATGGAAGACCGAAAAATCGTTTCAATGGTCTGCCGCTCAATTTCATTGGTAGCAATAATCGTGCTGTATTCCAGAAGTTCCTTGAGGAAAGGTTTCGGGAAGGCGTTCATATCCCCCTTCATGGAAAAAACGATGGGAATATTGTGCTTTTTGCATTTCATAAAAAACAGTTCATTATCCTGTGCGGAACCGACACAGATAATGGCGAGCCTTACATCCTCAAACAGATCATCCGGCAGATCCTTTGCAAACTTTCCGTCCATGGCACCGGGATAAAACAGCGTGATATGCTGCCCTTCGTTATCCTGCAGCAGATAACAGACAGAGGTCCGTTCGTCCGGGATGATCTCGGTGGCATCAAGAGGAATAGAGGCATCGGTCAGGAATTTCTTGAATCCGATCCGTTCATAATCGTCCCCGACACGCATGACGGGTAAAGAGTCTACCCCGAGTTTCCTCAGGTTGTAGGCAATATTGACAGAGCATCCGCCATAGCAGATGTCCGAGCAGGTCTTGTTTTCAATCAGCGAAGTAAAGCCGACTCTGACCGGGCTGTTCAGCTTTACGATGTGGTCCATGCTGACATATCCGCTGGTGATCACATCTCTCATGATTTCCGCATCTCCTTTTCCGCCAGCTTCAGGAATTCTTCGGAGGACATGACCGTGCCGAAATATTTATCGATCTCCGAGAGGTGGATCGCATTCACCTCCGGGGAATTCGTGCCGACGCAGTCACTGAGGACGACGACGCGATAATCGTTAAAGTAGGCATCCTGTACGGTAGAGCGGACGCAGCAATTCGTCTTTGTTCCGACAACTGCCGTAGTTTCAATACGGTGTTCCCGCAGGACAAGATCCAGATCCGTTCCGAAGAAAGCGCTGTACCGGCGTTTTTTGATGATATAATCCTTCACGGGATCCACCGGAAGGATGGGATCGAGCTCCTCTCCTCCGCTGCCCTCGATGCTGTTCGGGCGCATGGTCTCGAGATTCCGGTCCGGTTTATCCTTGCGGTAACAGTGCTGCATAAAGATGATCAGCATTCCCATCTCCCGGCACCGGTTGACCACTTCGGCAATACGGGGCAGGATCTCCCGGTTCATCGGGTAAAAGGTCTTCCCGTTCGGATCGGTAAAATCATACGTCATATCGATCACGAGAAGTGCCGTTTTGGAAGGTTTGATTGTTTCCAGTTTCATAACAGCCGTCCTCCGGATCAGTTTTCAGAAAAAGCCCCGCGCGTACGGGAATTCCTGCGGTTCAGGGCGGAGGCTGCTGAAAGCACAACGACCATTACCACATAGGGGACCACCTTCAGCAGCAGAGAGGCGGAAACGAGAAGGGAGAAGTATTCCGCAACTGCATTGGTGATGCTGAACAGAATGGCATAGAGGGTACACTTGAGCGGATCGCCCCGGCCGCAGTAAATCGCCGCAATGGCAATAAAACCTCTGCCGGCGGTCATGTTGTTGGTATAAAGGGACAGTCTTTCCAGGGCAAGATCTGTACCGGCCAGGCCGCAGCAGCCCGCGCCGATCAGGACCGCAAGGATCTTGTATTTTTTGGTATTCAGGCCGAGGTTGATTGCCGCATCCTCGTTTTCACCCACCACACGGACATGCACGCCGAATTTTGTTTTATACATCAGCAGATACATTACAAGGATAAGGAGATAGGAGATATACGTGATCGGCGGGTGTCCGCTGAAGAGCGGTCCGAGAATGGGAATATCCCTGATTACCGGGATGCTGATCATGATGCTGTTGGTAGAAAACCATTTTACCGGGATGCTTGCCAGTGACATCAGCTTCATGACAAACCCCGCCACGGCAGGTACCAGCATATTGATAGCAAGCCCGATGATGATCACGTTGCCTTTCAGTGTGACTCCGAGAACGGAAAAAACCAGTCCCAGGAAGATACACACGGCAAAAGCCGCAAGATAGGCAAGGAACAATTTGTTTTCATGGCTGTGTGCAACCAGGACTGAGACGAATGCCCCTGCCAGCATCATGCCTTCCAGTGCAATATTGAGCACATTCGCCTTGTAGGCAAAGATCCCGCCCAGAACGCAAAGGAGCGTCGGCGTGAGATACACAATGGATTCGTAAAGAATACTGTCCAACCCTCTCATGATCAGCCCTCCTTATCTGCTTTCTTCTGTTTGAGTTTTTCAAACAGGCCGAACCGTTCGTCCAGAAACTGAATGGACAGGAAAAGGATCATCAAGCCCTGAATGACCGAAACGATCTCATTCGGAACGTCGGTATAAAGGCCGATTTTTTCCGAGCCTGTCTTCAGAGCGCTGTAGAAGATCGCTGCGACAAAGATCCCCGCGGGAGAATGCCGTCCGAGCAGGGCAATGAGCATGCCGTCCCATCCGAGGCCGGGACTTCCGGAAAAGTCCAACGTATAGAATGTCTTTTCCGCCAGCATCCACCCTGTCCCGGCGATGCCGGAAACCGCGCCGGAGAGGAGCATCAGCGTCATGACCTTTTTGCGGGAGTGCAGGCCGGTGGCCTCGGCAAAGTCAGGGTTCTTTCCAAGCGCTTCGATAGAATAACCGAGCTTCGTGCGGGTCATGATGAAAGAAATGATCAGGAAAACAGCAAAGGAGACAAAGACAAACGCTGTCATTTTCGTCTTCCCCAGGAGGAAGAATTTTGCTGTTTTCTGTACGGCGGGCGTGCAAACATATCCCGACCCTGCATCGCGGAACACAGAAGTAGACAGATATTCCAGGACTTTTGCCATTGCGTAGTTCAAAACCAGCGTAACAACCATTTCATCCACGTGATAATAAGCACGCAGAACAGCCGGGATCAGTGCAAACGCCAAAGCGCAGGCGATACCGACGGCAAAGCACAGCAGAATATGCAGGACAGGATTCGGAATCGTGACATAGCTGCCGAAAATGCCTGCCATGAACCCGCCGAAAACCAGCTGCCCCTCGATACCCATGTTGAAGATATTGGCTTTGAAGCAGAGGGAGATGGCGATGCCGGTGAGCAGCAGCGGAGACGCCAGCTGAAGTGTCCGGGTAATGCCCTTCATCTCCATGAGAGATTTCCGGATCATCACGCCGTAGACTTCAAATGGATTGCTGCCGAGCAGGGCAATGATGATACCTCCGATAGTAAAAGCAAGCGCGACAGGGAGGATGGAGTTGATGATTTTTTTCCCGATGTGATTTCTCATAACGGCTCACCTCATTCCTTCCGGGATCGTCCCGGCCATCAGCAGCCCGATATCTGCCACCGAAGCGGTTTTGGGATCCGCTTCTCCGATGATCTCGCCCTTATACATGACGCCCACCCGGTCGGAAAGGCTCATAATCTCAGAAAGCTCGCTGGAAATCAGAAGCACGGAATAGCCTTTATTCCGAAAATCCAGCAGGCACTGGTGAATATATTCAATGGATCCGACGTCTACCCCGCGTGTCGGCTGGCAGGCAATGATCAGCCTGGGGCTGCTTTCAAACTCTCTGGCGATGATCAGCTTCTGGGCATTGCCGCCGGAGCACTGGGAGACATTTCCATATTCATCCGCGATACGGATATCGTATTTTTCAATATAATCGTGGCAGCGTTTCTGCATGTTTTTCCGGTTCAGGATCCCGCGCCTTGTGATCTCCGCGTCATCCAGATATCCGGCAGAGCAGTTGTCCGCCAGGGTCATGTCCCGGCAAAGACCATGTTTGTATCGATCCTCCGGGATGATCCCGATCTTCTTACGGCGCAGTTCATCCGGCCACAGATTCGTAATGTCCTCCCCAAAGAGACGGACAGAACCTTTGGTAGCGAGCATGATGCCCGTCAGCACCTTGATCAGTTCACTCTGGCCGTTCCCTTCCACGCCCGCTATGCCGTAGATTTCCCGGTTATGGATTTGAAAACTGACATTTTTCAGCACATCAAGTCCGAGATGGTTATTGGTGCACAGTCCGCTGACTTCATACACCGTATCAGAGCCGGGTTCCCCGCCGTTTTCGTTGCTGACAGTAAGGACCACGTCTCTCCCCACCATCATCTGGGCCAGTTCCCGCTCGTTGGTATCTTTTGTTCTGGCAACGCCGATCACTTTCCCCTGGCGGATCACCGTTACAGAATCGCTGACAGCCATCACTTCCCGAAGCTTATGGGTGATGACCAGTATCGTCTTCCCCTGACGGCTCAGGTTTTTCAGGTTGTCGATCAGCCAGTCTACCTCCTGCGGCGTCAGGACGGAAGTCGGTTCATCGAGAATGAGAATGTCGACATTCCGATAAAGCATTTTCAGTATTTCCAGCTGCTGGCACTGGCCGACGGAAAGATCTGCAACCTTGTCCTCAGCGTTGAGCTGAAAATGATATTTTTCAATGAGCTCCTGCACCTGGCGGCGCTCTTCCTTTTCGTCAATAAACGGGGAGTTGAATTTTCCCGCTTTTTTGGATATCTCGATCCCCAGCATGATGTTCTCATAGACCGTCAGACTGGGAACCAGCTTGGAATGCTGATGGACCATGCCGATCCCGCATGCGATCGCATCGACAGGGCTTTTGAAATGCACTTCTTTCCCGTTGATCAGGATCTTGCCGGACGTCGGCTGCAGTGCGCCATACAGCATATTCATCAAGGTGGATTTTCCTGCCCCATTTTCACCACATATACATTTGATCTCGTTCTTTTCAACGGTCAGATTAATTTTGTCATTGGCTGTAAAATTGCCAAAACGCTTTGTCAGATCTACAGTCTCAATTACATTCATGTCGCATCTCCGATCAGAGGGGATTTTAGAAAAGAACCTGCAATGCTGATCTTTCGATTGAGCATTGCAAGTTCTCTCAGTTTATGACCTTGTAAAGCCCGGTTTTGCTCTTACAAAAACTGGTAATCAGTTGGACTTGACAACGACCAGCGGGCAGGAGGCAGGATCAAACTCATCGCCGTTCTGGGCATTGGTGACAACGATTTCGCCCGAGCCGATCTTCTCCGCCTTGTCATTCACTTTTGCAACGATTTCATCCCAGCAGTCCTTGTCGGCAACAAAGCCGGAAATGGTTGCCAGGTCGGTGATGCCGGATGCACCGGAGCCGAGGGAGAAGTTCAGGAGATTGTCAAGCTGGTCGATCGTGCCGTTGACTTTCGCTTCAATCAGAGAACGGGTGGGAACACCGGTGATCTTGAGAACAGACGTCAGGATGTGGCCGGGGTGCGTATCATCAAGGTTTGCATCAACCTGGATGGCCAGCTTGCCGTCGGCTTCTGCGCGCTCTGTGATCCCGTCGCCTACATTCCCACAATCAGCAAAGACAACGTTTGCACCGCGCTGATACATATTGCCCGCAGTGGTGTTGCCTGCTGCAGAATCTACAAAGCCTGCATCATAAACGGGGTAGTAGTCATACGAAACGCCGCCCAGTTCTTCCGCAGCTGCCTGGATGCCTTCCATAAAGCCGTAGGAGAATACCCGGATACCGGCAGAGTCGGTGCCGCCCACAAAGCCGATCCCGCGTGCTTCCGAAGTCGGGGTGAAGCTGTAGCCTTCGGGGAAGAGCTTGTCCAGATTTTCATTGACATAGACGGAGAGGTAGCCGGCGAGGTAGGATGCCTCGTTGACGTTGAACATGCAGGAGTAGACATTGCTGAATTTTACAGAGCCGTCTTCATTGACGTTGGGGTTGTCGTTGAAAATAACGAAGGTGACATCCGGATACTGCTCGGCAATGGGAACGTTGCCGGTCGCGCCGGTGCCGTTGATCAGGGCTGCGAAGTCGTACTCGAGATTCAGGACCATGTCAAAGCCGTCTTCTGCGAGAGCTTCAATTGCCTGGCCGACCGTAAGGGATGCGGAGGGTTCTACGATTTTGTAGTCAAAGCCGAATTCTTCTGCACAGGCTTTTACGGCTTCGACTGCGGAACGGTTATAGCCGTTGTCATTTGCGCCGGCTGCACTTGTTACGAAGCCGATCTTCAGTTTGCTGTCTGCCGAAGCCGAAACTGCACAAAGTGCAAAGACCATGGACAGAGCGAGGACGATTGCCAGGAATTTTTTCATTGTTCTTTCTCCTTTTTTGATTATTGATAAACCATAAGCATGGTATTATCCGGTATTCAGACCATCTTTCAGCCGTTGGCGGCTGCTTTGAATTCCGCAATGGTTTTTTTCATTTCTTCCGGCCGGTCATACAGTTTGATCAGCGTACTGCCGATGAAGACGCCGTCTCCTCCGGCACGTTTGGCGTAGATCACATCCTCCACCGTGTGGATCCCTACGCCGCAGTAGATCGGCCTGTCGATGCCTCTTTCCCGCAGGGTGCGGATACACGGCTCGAGCTCCTCATACCCTTCTTTGGACCCGGTGAGCGGCCTTGCCTCCATGTAGGTAAAACCGTTGGTATGAACGGCCTCTTCAATATCCTTCTCGACCATGTGGTGATTGACCGGGCAGCAGATGCCGATGCCTTCCTCGATCAGATGCTTTTTGACTTCCGGATGATCGATGTTGCCCGCATAAATGATATTGCGGATATCATATTTTTTCATAAATGCGACCAGCTTGTCGATGCCGATTTCAAGCATGGTGTGCTCATACAGCAGGAAGGTGACGGGAAAATCCGGGTTCTCCTTTCGAAATTCACCCAGCTTTTCCAGATAGACGTCATAGTCGTCACAGGCGGCGAGGGCATCCGCCATGCGGCCCGCAATAAACTCGGAATCGATATACGGGTCTCTCGCCGGGAGGCTGCACTCCATCATGTCCGCCCCGGCCTCATAATAGCATTTGGCCATTTTCAGGCTATAGTCGATCGACGGATAGCCATAAGACAGATAACAGATCACTTTCATTGCAGTGTCTCCTCCTCAGCTGTTTTCTCTCACTTTTTCCATGAGCGCTCTGACCCTTTCCACATCCACCGGCTTTGTCAGCACGCCGCCTTCTTTAAAGGAAGAGCCGACGATGGCGCCGTCTATATACGGCAGCTGCCCGGCACAGTTTTCCGCCGAGAAGCCGCTTCCTGCCAGAACAGGAACTTTCACGACATCGCGCACCTGCCGGATCAGTTCTATCGGCGTAGCCTGCCCGGTGGACGCCCCGGTTACAATGACGGCGTCCGCCCCGTTCTCCTCCGCCATTTTGGCGCTCTCGATCAGGGAAATGCTGTCCACCTTCATAAAGGAGTGCTTGACCTGTGCGTCGCACAGGAAGAGGATATCCTCCGCGCCGAGCTCTTTCCGGTATTTTACCGCTTCCCGGCAGCAGGGGTCCACCTGCCCGGAGGCGATGACAACCTGATCCACGAAAACAGCCAGACGGACAAAATCCGCTTTGACGGCCTTTGCGATGGCAAGGGAGGCCTTCCAGTCGCAAAACGCCGCGTCGATCCCCACCGGGATCTTCACCGCATCCTTTACCCGCGCTGCCGCTGCCGCGAGGAAGGCGAACTGCTCCGCGCTGAGCGTGAGGGGAGCCGGCACGTCATTCATGTTTTCCACGATCAGGGCAGAGGCGCCGCCCTCTTCCAGTGCCTTTGCATCCGCGATAGCCTGGGAATAGATGGCATCGATCTCCCCGGTGTAGTTCAGCGTTCCCGGCAGCGGGAGGAGATGGACCATCCCGATAATGCATTTTTTCTGAAAAAGTTCTTTCGCCGTCATATCAGTCCCTCAGCAGCCGGCTCACTTGCCTTCGTACACCAGGACGAACAGCTCTTCCATGCCCTCCAAGCTCGGGATAATGGGGGCGGTTTTGGTGCAGCCGTCTTTCAGGGCAATGTCGGCAAGTTCAGGCAGACGGGCATAATAGTCCTCTTTGTCTTTGATGACGCCCTTCAGGTTTCTCGGGATATTCAGCCGGTCGTTCAGCTCAAAGATCACCTGCGCAAGGTCTTCCTTTCCGAGGGCCTTCGCCATGGCGTCGTACCGCTCCTTGGAACGGGCATCCGCGTAATTGTATTCAATAATATAGGGAAGGATCACGGCGTCCGCCAGGCCGTGGGAGACGTGATAAACGCCGCCGAGCGTCTGGGCAATGCTGTGCACGATGCCGAGAGAGACGTTGGTAAAGGCCATACCCGCAATGGTAGAGGCATTGAGCATCATTTCCCTTGCCTCCAGGTCCTGCCCGTCGGCGTAGGCCTTCGGGAGATAGTGATAAATATCGATCACTGCCTGCTTTGCCAGCACATCGGAAACATAGTGCGCCCTGGTGCTCACAAGTGCTTCGAGCGCATGCGTCATGGCATCCATGCCCGTTTCCGCCGTGATCTTCGGCGGCATGGAAACCGTTACCAGCGGATCACAGATGGCAATATCCGGCATCATCTCCATATTCCCGAGCCCGTGCTTCAGCCCGTCGTCTCCGGTGATCACAATGGAACGGGAGACCTCTGACGCCGTGCCTGCTGTGGAAGGAATGCAGCAGAAGCGCGCCTTGGCGCGGAGTTTGGGGAAAGGCTTCGCCGTCAGCAGTTCTTCCAGCGTGGTCATTTCCGGGTGCTCATAGTAGATCCACATCGCCTTGGCAGCATCCATTGCGCTGCCTCCTCCGAGGCCGATGATCAGATCCGGTTGGAAGGAAAGCATGAACTGCGCGCCGCGCATCGCCGTGCGGAAAGACGGATCCGCTTCCACCCCGTCAAAAACTGCCGTCTCGGCGCCGGACTCCTCCAGGTAACCGATTACCCGGTCAAGGATCCCGCTGCGCTTCATGCTGCCGCCGCCCACAACGACTGCCGCTCTTTTTGCGCCGAGATCCTTCAGGAAAGCGAGGCATCCCGCGCCCATCATCAGCTGGCTGCCCGCCAGCTTAATCGGTCTCATCATAAGTATATCTATCTCCTTTTCAATGGTTTTTCAGCGAACCTGATCGATGGAAAATTTGAAAATATCCGTCCGGTAATAACTGTAGAAGGTCTCGATCGGCAGTTCCTTCCCGGACGTTTCTCCGATCGTGACGCTCCGGAAATGGATCATGGGCGTGCCGGGATGGATCTGCAGAAGCGCCGCCAGCTCCCCGTCCGCCAGCACGGCCTCGATCGTCCGCTGTGCCCGCCTGATCACGACCCCGAATTTTTCTTCCAGGATCTTATACAGGGAGAGAACGGAAAAATCATACTGCTCGATGCCCGGGAACAGCCTGTACGGGAGATACGCCTTTGTATAGTTGATCGGCTCCCCGTCGGCGCAGTAGACTCTGCAGAGGCGGAAAACAGCTTCTCCTTCGGCCAGACGCAGGGCATCCCGCCTTTCCGGGTCTGCGGGGACCACCGCACTGTCGATCAGCCTGCGGGAAGGCGTCATCCCCTGCCGGATCACATCCTCCGTGCAGCTTGTCAGGGAAAACAGATCCTGCTTTTTCTTCTCGCCCCGCACAAAAGTGCCTTTGCCCTGCACCTTGTACAGATAGCCTTCCTGCTCCAGCTCCTCCACCGCTTTCCGAACGGTGATCCTGCTGACATCCTGCGAGGCCATCAGTTCCCGCTCGCTCGGAATGGCCGCGCCCGGCTTCCACTCGCCGGAATGGATCTTTCCAAGGACGGACTGTTTTACGATATAATATTTTGGCGGAGTGTAAGCCATCGTCCTCACATCCCATGCATTATAATATCATGTCGTCATAACCAGTTGTGATATCATTATAGCTTGACCATTCCGATAATACAATACGGAATACTGCACAAAGTTTTTCGCCTGTTTTTGTGCAGTTTCACCAAAACGGTGACCGGACCCCTGAAAAAAGAGAGCTCCCCGAAAACGGGAAGCTCTCCGGTATTCCTGCAGACAGGAACGCATATGGTATTTGTCCGATCAGTAGTCTGAACTGTCGTCGCTGAAAAGCTCCAGCAGAGCAGCCCATTCTTCGTCCGTAAGGGAATCCTCGGTAAAATCGGAGAAGTCGCTGGCATCAAAGTAATCGGACCAGTCTGAATAATCGGTCCAGTCATCTTCCGGTGTGTTTGTATCCGGAAGACCTAAAAAGCCCGTGGCGTGGGTCTCTTCCTCCGGTTCAACAGGTGTGGTCGAACCGTAGATGTCCACCTGATAGATGGTATCTCTGGTGGGGGAGGAACCGGAATAATAGACGGTGCAGGGGCTGCCTTCCGTCATATCCCCATAGACCACGTTGGCCACTTCCCGATCGGCCTGCACATCCGTCCCGTTGTCCAGGTGGATCATGAAGGTGTTCATCGCGCAGGCGTAGATCGAGCCGCCCATCGTACCGCCGGTCGGTTCGGGAGGAGGACCGGGATCCGGTTCGGGATCGGGGATCGGTTCCGTGCCGTAAATATCCACCCGGTAGATATTCTCGGAGGAGGGATAATTCTGATAGTAGGCCGTGCAGCTGCAGCCTTCCGTCATGTCTCCGTAGACAACGTTGGCCACTTCGCGGCTGACCTGCACATCCTCCCCTTCGGTAAAGTGGATCATGAAGGTATGCATGGCGCAGGCATAGATCGTGCCGTTGGCGGAGCCGTAGATCGGCCCGAGAGGCTGCTTTCCGTAAACAACGACGCGGTAGATGCTCTGCCTTGTGGGAGCGCTGCCGTTATAATACACATCGGCCGAGGCGCCGATGTAATAATCGCCCTGGCAGTCACAGATCTCCCGGGGGATGGAAACACTGGTCCCGTTGTTCAGATAGAGGGAGACCGTGCTCATGGCGAAGTCCGTCACCGAACCGGTGATCATGCCGCCGTACGGCACAGGCGTCGGGGTTGGCTTCGGGGACTGGCGCACATAGAGATATGCCGAATTGGTACGTGCCGTCTGCCCGTTGTAATAGAACGTGCAGGCCACGCTCCAGTTGTTCATATCCTGCGCAACATTGCTGATGCTCAGCGTGGTGCTGCCTGAGCCGCCTACGCTGGCGTACGGGAAGATGTTGCTGAAGCTTGACCAGGAATACTGGCCGCCGTTCGGAGAGATAAACGTCCACGTCAGGGAGTCATAGGCGTTGGCGTCGGCAACGAACCAGGCCGTTTCCCCGGCGACATGGGTCTCATTGGTCGGGTTTTTGGTGATCGTCAGATACGTGGGGCGGGGAGGCTGCGGCCCGCTGGAAGGGATCGGCGTGGGGGCCGGGGTCGTCTTGTCCGGCTGCTTTTCCCCGTCAAAAACCGAATAGCTGTCGGCGAGGCGCGATACATTGGAAACATCGGCGAAGCGGAACCAGTCAAAGTTTGTGCTGCTCTTTTCCAAGGTGGCGTACGCATTCGCGCCGGCGGAATTGTAGGCCTCCGGCGTGATCGTTCTGCCGTCGAAGTCGGTATACGTGGTGCTGATGTATCCGTTCAAATTCATCGTGTGCTGGATGGCAAGACGGGTGAAGTTCAGCCTTTCCTCTTTATAGGTCACCGATGTTTTGACGGAATAGACATCATCCTGGGAGAGCACCACATTGTCGTAAAACATGTAGGACCAGGTATCGGTATCCTTGTCATAATAGGTGTCGGCATTCTCGGCAATGATGTCCGGGAAGGTGTCATTCTGCGGGACGGTGATCTTGCCCTCGCGGAAGGTGCTGTCCTTCAGGTTCATTTCCCAGAGCTTCACGTCGGTCGTATGGTCCGCCGTGTTCAGGGAAGCGGCGATCAGTTCCAGCTGACCGTCATGGTTCAGGTCCGTCACGGCATACTGCCAGGTGCGGTTTGTTTCGTCCTGCTGGAAGGTCTTGAAATTGGAGAACAGGTAGTTGATCTGCATGTCCGCCTGCTGGGCCGTCAGTTTTGTGGGCTCAGCCTGGGCGCTTCCGATCAGCCCCAGCACCATAATCAGGACCAGGACCAGCGCTATGTTTTTTTTCATACGCATACTCCTTTACAGTTTTATAGACTTCTGCAGGTTAAATGTATCACGCAAACGGGCGCACGTCAACAATGTTTTTTTTAACTGTATTTTCCCGTTGTGATCAGAGGAAAACTGTGATAAAATGCGCGATAGCTGCGATGATCTCCATCGCAGAACGATTATTAGGAGGAAGCCCCTATGTACGGAACTTTCTGGTCTCTGGTACCGCCTGTCATTGCGATCGTACTGGCCCTTATCACAAAGGAAGCCTACTCTTCGCTGTTCATCGGCGCGGTCGTCGGCGCGCTGTTCGCCTGCGGCTTTTCACCGGTCGCCTCCCTGAATGCCATTGTGAAGGACGGCCTGATCGCCGCCGTGGAGAACAACGCCGGCATCTTCATCTTTCTGGTGCTGCTCGGCATTATCGTGGCGCTGGTCAACAAGGCCGGCGGATCTGCCGCCTTCGGGCGCTGGGCGTCCCAAAACATCCGGACCCGCGTCGGTGCCCAGCTTGCAACGTTTGTCCTCGGGGTCCTGATCTTCATCGACGATTATTTCAACTGCCTGACGGTGGGAAGCGTCATGATGCCCGTCACCGACAGGCACCGCATCAGCCGGGCAAAGCTGGCTTATCTCATCGATGCAACGGCCGCCCCGATCTGCATGATCGCGCCGGTCTCCTCCTGGGCAGCCGCCGTATCCGGCGTGGCGGGAGATCTGGACACCGGCGTCAGCGGGATCCAGCTTTTCATCCAGGCCATCCCCTATAACTTCTATTCCCTTCTGACGTTTGTCTTCATTTTCACGCTGGTCATGCTGAAGTTTGACTACGGCCCGATGAAGCGCTATGAGAAGACGACGATCGAAACCGGCGAACCGGGCGGGCTCGCTGATCCCGACAGCGGCCCGGACAATCCGGACGGCAGAGTTCTGGACCTTCTGCTGCCGGTCATCCTTCTGATCCTGTCGTGCACGATCGGCATGCTTTACGTCGGCGGATTTTTCGGCACGGATGCCTGGGGCGGCACGGACTTCGCCGGGGATTTTATCGGCGCTTTCGGGAACACGGATGCTTTCATCGGTCTCCCCTGGGGCTGCATCATTTCCCTGATCGTCACGGTGCTGTACCTGAGGATCCGCAGGGTCATCACCTTTAAGGATGCCATGGAATGCATCCCGAAGGGCTTCAACGCGATGGTGCCTCCGATCATCATCCTCACGCTGGCCGTCACCCTCAAGACCATGACCAATGACCTGCTGGGCTCCAGCGTGTTCGTCCACGACGTGATGGAGGGCGCCGCCCAGAACCTGTACGGGATGCTGCCCGCCGTGATCTTCATCGTGGCCTGCATCCTGGCCTTCGCCTCCGGCACCAGCTGGGGCACGTTCGGCATCCTCATCCCGATCGTCACCTCGATCTTCCCTGCCGACAGCGAGCTGCTGATCATCGGCATTTCCGCCTGCCTGGCCGGCGCTGTCTGCGGCGACCACTGCTCTCCGATCTCCGACACGACCATCATGGCCTCCGCCGGGGCACAGATCGAGCATGTCAATCACGTGTCCACCCAGCTCCCCTATGCGATGACGGTAGCCGGCATCTGCTTTGTCAACTATCTGATCGCCGGCTTCATCCAGAATGCGGCGATCTGCCTGATCATCGGCGCCGGTCTCGTCATCGGCACGCTTGTCGTCATCCGTTCCCTTGTGAACAAAAATTCCGCGGAACCGTAAAAACATGCAAAGGACAGGAAACCCATGAGCATCAACGGATCTCTTCTTCAGAAATATGCCGAACTGATCGTACGCACCGGAGCCAACGTCCGGCCGGGGCAGACGGTGCAGCTGACCGTCGCCGTGGAGCAGCACGAATTTGCCGCGCTGCTGACAGAGGAATGCTACCGGGCCGGGGCAAAGAAAGTCAATGTGGACTGGACGAGTGACGACCAGAGCCGCCTGAACTTTCAGTATGCCGACGAGCAGGTCCTCGCTGCCGTCCTCCCCTGGGAAGAGGCGAAGCTGCAGCAGATGGTGGAGGACCTGCCGGTACGGATCTTCATCGAGTCTGAAGACCCGGATGCGATGAAGAGCATCAACCCCCGCAAGCTCTCTTCCGTCATGCAGAGCCGCGCCACCGTGGCCAAGCCCTACCGCAACGCCATCGAAGGGCGGCATCAGTGGGTCATTGCGGCGCACCCTTCCGTCCGCTGGGCAAAAAAGTGCTTTCCGGAGGATGAGGATGCCGCTGCCGTCGACAAACTGTGGGACGCGATCCTGCGCACCGTCCGCGTGCATGAGGGCGGCGATGCCGTGGCAGCCTGGAAAAAGCACACGGACTTTATGGAAGAGAAAGCCGCCTGGCTCAACGCGCAGCGGTTTTCCTCCCTGCGCTACCGCAGCGCCAACGGCACGGATTTTACCGTTGACCTGATCCCGGAGGCAAAATGGGAGGGCGCCGGGAGCGTCAATTCCTCAAACGGCGTTTTCTACATCCCCAACATGCCTACGGAAGAGATCTTCACCTCTCCCGCCGCCGGAAAGTGCGGCGGCACCCTGGTCGCCGTGAAACCGCTCTCCTGGAACAGCCAGCTGATCGAAGATTTCTCCATCACCTTTGAAAACGGCAGAGCGGTCTCCTGCCGCGCCGCAAAGGGTCAGGCGCTCCTGGAGCAGATGATCGCGATGGATGAAGGCGCCTGCATGCTGGGCGAGGTGGCCCTTGTGCCGAAGGAAAGCCCGGTGAATGCCTGCGGCTTCCTGTTTTACTCGACGCTCTTCGACGAAAACGCCTGCTGCCACTGCGCGCTCGGCATGGGCTTCAAGGAAGTCCTGCCCGGCGGAGAGGACCTGACGATGGAGCAGGCGCAGGAGCGCGGCATCAACGATTCCATCATCCATGTCGATTTTATGATCGGCGCGGACGACCTTTCCATCGACGGCATCCGCCCGGACGGGTCGGCCGTCCCCGTCTTCCGCAACGGGACCTGGGCCTGATATTCCCGGGCACCGCAGGCAGATACGGATCGGCATGTCTCCGGTGTATCCCCAGCCTTTCTTTCACAAAAAAACACCGGTATGACCCGATGCCTTCCATTTTCAGGCATCTGTCTGACAGGGTCGGGAACAACCTGAAAACGGGCTGCATTGTTAAAATGCGGGCTGTTTTTCATTGTTTTCGCATGATTCTCGCGCGGCACACTGCAAAAAGTGTCGAGTAATGTCAAGTTTTTGCAGTCAAATGCAAAAACTTGACATTTTGTTCTTCTTTTGCTATACTGTGAGCACAAAGGAGTGGTCACAATGTCTTCTTCTCGTGTTTATAAGAACAGAGATCTCTATTTGAATAAACTGATCGCCTTTCAAGACACGGAACCCATTAAGGTTGTTACAGGCATAAGACGCTGCGGAAAGTCCAGTCTGCTGAAGCTGATGATCCAACACCTGCTTGCTACCGGCGTGTCCGAAGAGCAGATCGTGGAGATGAATTTCGAATCTCACGAATACAAGGATCTGACTTCGGATGGCCTGTATAATCATGTTAGGGCCATAGCCATCCCCGGAAAGCGCATGTATTTGTTCTTTGATGAGCTTCAGTGCGTTCCCGCATGGGAAGAAGCGGTCAATTCGTTCCGTGTTGACCTTGACTGCGATATTTACATTACAGGCTCTAATGCCTACCTTCTCTCGTCGGAATACGCTACCTATCTTTCGGGCCGCTGTGTCGAGATCAAAATGCTGCCGCTCTCCTTTCGGGAGTTCATAGACTTCCACGGCTTTGAATTGCGGGAAACGACAAGCTCTTTGGGCGGGACAAGAAAGCAGGCCTTTGATCAGAGCGGTGAACGCTATGAGCTCCGGGAAATCTTTGACGCCTATCTGCGTTTTGGCGGCATGCCCGGAATTGCCGATGTCGGTTTAAACCAAGAGCGTGCGTTGACACTTTTAGACGGAATTTATTCCACGGTCGTGGTCCGTGATATTCTGGAACGGGAGAAACGCCGCGGACAAAGTCAGATCACGGATCCGGTTCTGCTCCGCAAGATCATTCTGTTCCTTGCCGACAACATCGGATGCACGGTATCGGCCAACTCGATCGGAAACACGCTGGTCAACGAAGGCCTTTTGGATGGAGGGTCGCGGAAGAACGCCCCCAGCGCTCATACGGTCCAGACTTATGTAAGTGCTCTACTGGAATCCTACATCTTTTATGAAGTCAAGCGCTTTGACATCAAGGGCAAGGAGTTTCTGCGGACACTCGGAAAATATTATATTGTCGACATCGGACTGCGAAATTGCCTGCTGGGCTTCCGGGACCGCGATTCCGGGCATGTGCTGGAGAACACTGTTTATTTCGAGCTCCTGCGCCGCGGCTATGATGTGGCCATTGGAAAGGTAGATAATGCCGAAATTGATTTCATCGCCTCGAATGCGGATGAGAAAATCTATATCCAGGTCACAGAGTCCATGACAAGTGAAGACGTCCGCAAGCGTGAGCTGACTCCCTTGCAGAGAGTTCGAGACAACTATGAGAAAATTGTGCTGTCTCTCGATCCCGGATTGGAAACCAGCTATGAGGGCATCAAGTCGAAAAACCTAATCGACTGGATCGTCTGTTCACCCGCCTCTATGCGGACAACGTCGCAGGAAAGCTGAGTGACAAGCGATCTTCCTCCATGAGCCAAAATTACGAGGACTATCAGGAGACGGATCAGACAGATCAGCTTCAATTCTTCATTCAGTTTTTCATTGATCAGCATCATCGTAAAAATGCAAGATCCTTTTGCGCATCGGGCGCCTGCGGAACACCGCGGGCGTCCGTTCGCTTTGCAGCCGTCCCGCCTTTCGCGCAGCGCCTCCGCACTGCGTATGAACTACCCACTCCCCCGCTAAAACAGCAAACCGTAGGAATCAGCACAAATACACGAAACATTAATTGCACGGAAGCACTACTCGGAGCGAAAGGACGCACTCCCCTTCCGTGCCGCTTCGCCGCACCCGGAACGTTCACCACCGCCCCCGTTCTTCTTCCCTCATCAGCGCGAAAAGAAAACTTGTTCGGAGCGGCCAACCCGCCTTTCGCGCAACGCCTCCGCACTGCGTATGAACTACCCACTCCCCCGTTCTACCCTAATCAGCACGGAAGCACTACTCCGAGCGAAAGGACGCGCTCCCCTTCCGTGCCGCTTCGCCGCACCCGGAACGTTCACCACAGCCCCCGTTCTTCTTCGACCGCATACCGCGCATCCTCCAGCTCTTCCTCCAGTTCCGCAAGGTAGTCTTCCAGAGAAACCGCGCGCACGCAGTCACTGCAGCCGCAGACGTCGTCATTGCAGTCCCGGTAGATCTCTTCATAGCAGTCACTCCCGCACACCGGGCACTCCGGGATCTCCGGCGGATCCGGCGGCTCGTAGTACGAACGGAAATACGGAATCTTTTCTCGCATAGTACCCCTCCCACCATAAAAAGCCCGAGGATTTTCTTTCCTC
>JAFRIV010000017.1 GCA_017432615.1 Oscillospiraceae bacterium | reverse complement strand
GTTCAGGGGCAGGCTGGTTTTAGCGTGCTCTGGGTAAAGTCGCGGTAGTTTTCGCTGAAAGCGCGAATTCTATCGCTTTTTTCACGTTTTTGGCCGTAGAAAAGGAGCTGTGCAAAATTCTTATTTTGCTACAGCTCCTTATTGTACATGTTCCTGCGTTCTTTTTCAAGGTTCTCTGTCCACGTTGCATTCGTGAAGACATCCCCTTGTCAGTCTCCAGGGACCTTCAAAGCCGGTATCTCCCAGCATTCCCGCTATCAGCGCGATGGACTGGGGATAAAACCAGCTGCCAAGCATAATCTTGTCTCTTGCAGGGTCTTCATCGCGGATCTCTTCCCGGGCGTTGTTTTCTCCGTCTTTCCAGATAAAATGCGGCCTTGAGATCCACTGTGACGGGATGCTGTCCTTTCGGTGGATCAGAAAACCGATGCCGTCATCAGGGAAGTGCATCTTTGCATGTTCCAGATAAAGCCTGGCTGACTTTTCCATATCCTCTTTGCGATAATCCGTCAAAAGGTTCAGATTATAAAGCATATAGGCTCCGTCGAAATCCGGACAGTCAGAGCCGCGCGGCCAGAAAGAGCCATCCGGATTCTGACAGGCAAGGGTCGAATCAACGCTGCGTTCGACATGCCGGTATTCCCAGCCCTGAGCAAAATACGTCGGCAGCACATGGATGGTGCCAAACTGCCCATTACGCAGATCCGCCCCGAACTGGCATCCCCAATAGCCGGTCTTCTCATCCAGCAGTTCTTCCAGCGCAGGGAACATTCCGTATTCCAGTACTTCATCCACATAGGGAACATGGTAAAAATCACGCAGTGCAAACAGCGCTGTACTCAAGGCGCAGATTTGATTCCCCGCAGCCCAGGAGTTGCTCCAGTCATATGCTTTGACATACCGATAGAGCGTCTTTTTATCCAGAAACGGCTCCAGGAAAAGCAGATCTTTCTCCGGCTTTCTGCCCAGTACATAGAGCGTCCAAAGCATTCCGCGGGTAAAATGCCAGACAGAATTCAACTCCTCCATTCCCCGTGCCCTGTTTTGGTCTTCCGTCCGGTTTGAATAATAACCGTTGGCGCACTGCAGCATGTTGATCCTTTGTGCCCATCGGTCGATGTCGCTGCTGCTGAATCCGGCCAGTTCGTCAAACAGGGAGTAAATAATGGCCGCATGATAGGCGCCATAGGTGCTCGGCCCGGTCTCGGATGCCTCTTTTCGATAAGCGCCGGGTTCTTCCCCGACTTTCATTCGATCAACAAAGGCAAGCGCCATTGTTTTCAGCGTGGTATAACCCGCTGTTGGTATTTCACGATAGACCATAATACTTCCCTCCGCATCTTACCTTTTGAAAAAGGCAAAGCTGTCAAAGGAAATGTCGTGAAAGTTGATGCGGGAGTCTCTGGTAATGATGAATTCTATCACTTCGGCAATGTCCGAGGCCTGCATAAAATCCGTTCTTTTCTCAGGAGGGATCCTGCCCTCAAAGAAAGTAGTATCCGTCGGGCCGGGGTTCAGAACGGTAAAGCGGATATTTTTACTTTTCAGCTGCTGTGCAAATCCATCGGTAAACATATTGACAGCCGCCTTCGCCGCGCTGTAATGCGGGGCATTCGGGTTGGCACGTTTTGCCGCCATGGAACCGATATTGATCACCAGTGCCCCCGTTTCTTCATCCGTACGGGAAGCAAATGCTTTCGTGGAAAAAACCATTCCCTTCACATTTACATCCATCACAGTCTCATACTGTTCAACTGTGAAAGCATCCAGTTTTGAGGTGATTGACAGCCCCGCGAAATTGATCAGCACATCCAACCTTCCGAATTTTGTATGGACTTCCTCCATAAAAGCATCGACCTGTCTGCTGTCCGTGACATCAACGACTCTTCCGAGAACTGAGGCACCCGTACCGGACAACACATCGGCAAGGGCGTCCACCCGCTCCTGTCTGGAAGAACTGAATGCGAGGTTAACGCCCGGACGGGCAAGGAGCCGGGCTGTTGCCGTTCCCATCCCGCCTGTTGCGCCCATCATAACAATGGTAAGACCTTCAAGATTTCTCATAAGTGATTCTCTCCCATCTCAAGCTGTTCAAAATCAGAAATATCCACCGCCGTCTACAATCTCCGACGGAGTTTTTCCTTCGTTGATCATGTCTGTTATTCCGTTTTCCTTCCGGCAGACTTCTTCTGCACGGAGCAGGACATCGTACGCAAGTTTTCTCGGGATCACGATCACCCCGTCTATATCCCCAAAAACAACATCGCCCGGATAAATCCGCACTTCTCCGATCATGATGGGGACCTGCCAGGAAGTGATCCGAAACCGGCCAAGCATTCCGTTTGAACTTCTGTACCTGCAAAATACCGGAAACTGCTGTTCAAGCACCCTGCCTGTATCGCGTACACCTCCGTCGATCACTGCGCCCCGGCATCCGCGGTTTTTTGAGACTTTGGTCATCATCTCGCCCCACTGGGCTGAGATCGTATCCCGTCCGGTATCCCATACCACTACATTTCCGGGCTGAATCTCCTCCAGCATTCTGGCCCGCTCTTCCATTTCGTTTTTGATGGAAAGGCTTTGACAGCCGGTGACCGTGAAAGCGATGCCGCATACTTTCATCTCATCTTTCAGAGGCATGATGTCGTTGGGAAGCGTCCGGGCTATCAGCCCCTCCTCCCGGAGCACATCATTGACCGCTGCAGTAAAAACGCCTTCATACCTTCTGCACAGCTCTTCCGTGGAGATCGGGAAGGGACATTGCTCCATAGCGTCTGCCATAATCTTTTCATATTTTCTGAGATCCATAACAACAGCCCTTTCTGCGTGATGCTACCATGCGCCAAGAACACGCGTCAGCCCCGGGATAAAAGCGAGCAGGATCAGTGTAAGGATCATCATCAGGTAAAACGGCAGCAATGCCTTTGCCGTTCGTCCTACGCCAAGCCCGGATACCGCCGAACCTACATATAACGCTGCCCCGACAGGCGGCGTCAAAAGGCCAATACCGAGATTCAGGATCATTACGATTCCCCACTGCACCAGATTGAACCCGATCTTATTCAGAATCGGTACTACAATCGGCGTCAGGATCAGGAGGATCGAGCTGATAGACATGATACAGCCGAGGAACAGCACCACCAGATTCAACAGCAGGACAATCACGAATTTATTTTCCGTGAGGCCGAGGATTGCCATAGCTATTTTATTCGGGATGCGAAGGTAAGCGACTACCCAGCCGAACGCATTGGCAATGGCCAGTAAAACCATGATAGTGGAGAGTGTTTTGATCGATGCCGAAGCAATACTGTAGTACCTTTTCAGCGGTACTTCCCGGTAAATAAAGAATGCACAAATGAAACTCCAGAGGGCCGCAACCGCTGCTGATTCCGTGGCTGTCATGATGCCGAAGGAGACACCCGCAAAGATGATGATGATCGTCATCAGACCTCCAAAAGCAGAGAGAAACGCCTTCCCCGCTTTTTTGAGGTGGAATTGATGCCCGCAGGCATATCCGCGGCGTCTTGCATAAACAAAGGAATAGATTCCCAGCATAATGCCCAGGAAAACACCGGCCGGCAGGCCTGCCAGAAACAGCGCGCCAATAGAAACATTTCCAGCCGCTACCGCATAAATTACCAGGTTATGGCTCGGCGGGATCAGCATTCCCTGAACAGCTGTCGCACAGGTAAGCCCGGTGGCATAATCCGTTGAAAAACCCTGACTCTCCATCAGTTTGATTTCGATCGGTCCGAGTGCCGCAATGTCCGCATTCGGAGACCCGGAGATCCCCCCAAAAAACATCGAAGCCAGGACGTTGACCATTGCAGCCCCGCCGTGGATCCATCCGACCAATTCATCTGCCAGTTTGATCAGCCTGTCGCCGATACCTCCCTGATTAATCAGCTCACCGCCAAGGATGAAGAACGGAACGGCCATAAAGGTAAAGTTATTCACGCCGCCCACCGTATACTGGACGACGAGTTCCAGCGGCAGCTGCAAATAGAGATAGGTACAAATGGCTGCAATTCCCATAGCGACCGCAACACTGACCCGCAGGAAAAGGAGAACAAGGAAAACACCGACAAGGATGGTAATGGCAACCGCTTCTGTCGTCATGGCTGTTCCTCCTTCACTTCCAGCTGCTTGTCATGATACTTTACAAACATTTCAATACAGAAAACAATGGCATTGGTAATAATGAAGAATCCTCCTGCAACTGCCGAGAAATACTGGATCCCCGTAGAGATCCGAAATGCGGACAGCTTGGTCGGCCAGGTCAGAATCACAAGCCTCATTCCCCAGAAGAGCATCACAAAGCCGAATACCGAATTGCAGAGCATTCCGAACAGCTTAAAAAACAGCAATGTTTTTTCGCTGACGAAATTATCAATCACTTCCATTTTGACGTGAGAATCGTCCCGAACGGCAAGGGCAATGCTGAACATAGCAAACCAGATCATACAGAAGAGGGCAAATTGTTCACTCCACTTCGGAACGCGGTTGAAAATGTATCTTCCGAAAACCATGATCAGGATGGAGATCGTCTGCGCTGTGAGCAGGATAACACACAGAAAATTAATGATTCTGTTGTAAATCTCTGCTGTTTTCAGCACTGCTTTATACCACGGCTTTTCACAAATCATTTGATTCACTCCTCTCCAAACAGTTTCTCTCCTTTTCACAAAAACGAATTGTATTACGAACGGGGGATACAGGAACCGTATCCCCCGCTGAAACTGTCTGATTACCTTGTGATTTACTTTGCCTGAACCTCAGCAATGAGGTCTTCAAGACCGGCTCCGAATTCCGCCCAAACAGGCTCAACGGCCTCGACCCATTTTTCATAGTCTGTAATTTCGTGGACAGACATACCCTTCTCCTGGAACTTTTCAAGCAGACCGGCTTCATAGTCGGCAAGCTGCGGCCGGTAGAATTCCTCTACGGTCTCCGTCCATTTCTCGCGAAGGAGGGTCTGTGTCTCTTCGTTCAGCTTGTTCCACGTCTTCTCACTGACGAGAAGGACAGGAATGTTATAGGTATGATTGTCCAGGGTGAGGTTGTCGCACACTTCATAGAATGCATTTCCGTCAATGCCGGAGAGAGGCTGCTCAGCGCCTTCCACAACGCCCGTCTGCAGGGCGGAGTAGAGTTCGGAGAATGCCGTCGGTGTTGCGGAGAATCCGATCGCTTCGGCGGTTGCGCTGTCAATTGCATAGGTCTGGACGCGGAGCTTCATGCCCTTGATATCATCAATGCTTGTGATTGCTTTCCCTTTCGTGAAGTAATCACGACCGCCGTCAGGGAGATAGGAGAATCCGATCAGCCCGGAAACATTGTCTGTAACATCCTGCAGAAGCTCATCGCCGATTTCAGAGAACAGGGTGTTATAGTACTGATCGTAATTCTTGAAGAGGTACGGCAAAGAAAGAAGATTCATCTTTTTGGCGCCCATATCCGCAATGCCGGCAGGCTGAATGACAACGACATCAATCGTACCAAGCTGTGCGCCCTGTGTCATTTCCGTGTTGTTGCCAAGGACAGAGGAGCAGTAAACGTCAACTTTCACTGCGCCGTCAGAAGCTTCGCTGAGCCGTTTGCCCCATTCATTGAAAGCAATTGCAGTCAGGCTGGTTTCTCCGGAGGATGTGCCGAATTTCAGGGTGATCTTGTCAAAGTCTGCAGATGCAGATGCAGCAAGTGCAAAAACCATGACGAGTGCGAGGATCATCGCAAAATACTTTTTCATGATTGTTTCTCCTTTCAAAATTCATTTTTGGTTTGCGACTAATCTGTATTCATAATACTACAACCTCAAAAAAATGGAAAGAGAAAAAACTTGATAATTTCCATCTTTTTTTGCCTCTGAACGAAAGGGCGGATCCCTGCCGGCAGACGGCAGAAATCAGAATCTGCCGTATCGATTGTAAACATCAAACGGATCCATTCCGTCTGCCATTGCCTGACGGCTCAGCTTCTCGTCGTTAAAATTCTTCTCCGCCTTTTCCAGCACCGGGATAACCAGATCCTTTGGGACCACAACAACTCCATCCCCATCCCCAAAGATCCAGTCTCCCGGATCTATGCGAAGCATTCCATCCACGCCATCCACATAAATAGGGATCATGTAGTCAACAATCATAGACCGGGTAAGCCCTTCCACCGGACTGCACCAGCGGACGAAGGTCGGAAACCCCATTGCAATCAGATAGTCCGAATCTCTCGTTGAACCGTCAATCACTGCGCCTACACAGCCTGCAGCTCTCATGGCGGTAGCCGTAATCTCTCCGAACTGCCCACAATTCCGGTTTCCCTGAACATCCGATACAAACACGCAGCCTTTGCACATGCTTTTCATCTGCCCCAGACGAATGTTGTGGACAACAGGGTCAGTATTCGGGGTCGTGCATCTTCGGGAAGTGAATGCCGGCCCGGCCAGCTTTCCGTTGCGCTCGCCTCTCTCCAGCGGTCCGATCCCGGGTTTCAGAGAACGGCCGGGCAGATGATACTGCTCCGCCATAATATCGTATATGAGAGCAGTATACAGTTTTTTATAGCGCTGTGCCAGCTCTTCGATCCGGTCTCTCCACACTTCCGGACAAGCTTCATAAAGAGGTCTCACTTCATAGGTATCGTGGATCATTTCACTCATAGGCAGCTCCTTTCCAAATGAAAAATATCTATCTTTGGACCCTTCCGGATCCGCTTCCCGTGACAAGAGAAAGGACTTCCTCCACTGTAACAAGATTGAAGTCCTCCTCAATGCTGTGCTTCAGGCAAGAGGCAGCCGCGGCATACTCAACGGTTTTCTGCGGCGGATAGTCGTTCATCAGAGCGTAAATTATTCCGGCGGCAAAAGAATCTCCTGCCCCGACACGGTTGACTATATGGACAGGATACGTACGGGAATAAAATGCTTCCTTCCCGTCAAACAGCATCGCACTCCAGATATTATCCGATGCGGAAATACTCTCCCGAAGCGTTATTGCTGTCTGTCTGATCCCATATTGGCTGCAGATTTTTTCCGCAACCTGACGATAGCCTTCCCTGTTCAGTCTTCCGGTCTCCACATTGGTATCAGAAGCGCGGATCCCCAACACTTTATCCGCATCCTCCTCATTGGCAATGAGAACATCCACATACTGCAAAAACTCCTCCATCACCGATTTTGCTTTCTGGGGTGTCCACAGTTTTTTCCGGTAATTCAGATCGCAGGAAACGGAAACGCCTTTTCCCTTTGCCGCTTTACAAGCGGCAAGGCAGCATGCGGCCATGTTTTCACTCAGCCCGGCGGAGATCCCCGTAAAATGAAACCATTCGGCCTCCCGAAAAATCCCGTCCCAGTCAAAGTCCTCCGGAACTGCTGTACAGATCGCGGTGTTTTTCCTGTCATATACCACATCGGAAGCTCTCTGTGAGGCACCTCGTTCCGTGTAAATGACACCGATCCTGTCCCCGCCGTAAGCAATAAAATCCGTCCCGATCCCGTATTTTTTCAGGAAAGCCACCGCACAGGTGCTGATCGGGTTTTCGGGAAGGCGCGTTACCAGCTGCGTTTTCATTCCGAAACAGCTGAGGGAGGCAAGCACATTTGCTTCCGCTCCGGTATAGTTTACAGTCATTCGATCGGCCTGGAGAAAGCGTCTGTAGCCTTCCGGCGAGAAGGAAACCAAAAGATCGCCAAACCCAACGATCGTCCCTTTTGAATAAGCCCCTCTTTCCATCCTGTACGCACCTTTCTGCAAAATAACGGTATCTTTCCTTTATTGTCTGACAAAACGAGAATACCATATCCCGTCTGCTGCCGCAACGAAAATTCACAATATGAAATTCCAAAATCACCGGGAAAATCCATGAAATTGTATAAAATGACAGTATTTCCGCATTTCTGCGGTCTCTCTATGCAAAGTGCACAAAAAGAGGAGAAGATTTTTGTGCATTTTGCGAAGGTGTTTTCCTGCCGAATTTTCTTGCTTTCCCGCGCTATGCAGGGATATATTCATATTAGAAATGAGACAGCTGTGGGGATAGAACTATCATGATCAATCTTTTTTCCAAATCCAAAGGGTATTTTACAGCCGGTCTGAGCCTCTGCTTTCTGGTTGCCGCAGGGTTGCTTCATGACCACAAGCCATGGTATGCGATACTGGCCATCACCCTCACAGGCGTATTCCTCTCCTGGCTGATTGCTTCCATATCCGCATTTATGCTCCACAGGAGGATCCTTAACCTGTTTTATGCGCAATTAAACCCTCACGACTTTATTGCTGTCTATCAGCCGCTCCTTCGCAAAGCAAACATTCGAAAAAACATTCTTTTTACCATGAAATGCTATCTCAGCAATGCCTATGCCGCTGAAGGTCAATATCAGAAGGCACTTGCCGTTCTGGATTCCGTACCTGTGTTTACCGGAAAAAAACGGAGGCAATGTGAAGCGATTCTTGCTGGGAATCGCTGTGAACTCTACTGTGCTCAGGAAATGCCCGGCGCTGCCAGGGAGGAATATCTAAAATTGGAAGAACTGGTTTCCGCAGGTGAAGTCTCCCAGAAGCCGATCCTTGATCTGCTACAGGTTAAAATCCATCTGCTCGAAGGAAAAGCGACAAAAGAGGATTACGAAGTTGTCCGAGGCCTTCTCTCCCCCACGGCTACACGGTATTATCAGTTAACCGTCAAGTATCTCCTTGGCCGGTTCAACGAACAGCTTGGGGAGATTGCCTTCGCCCGTGCCTATTATTCGGAAGTGGCAAAAGCAGCCCCTCAAATCGCCGTTGCAAGTAACGCTGCAAAGCGGTTGGAAGAACTGCCCGATACTGCAGAATGACCGCAAGATCCCTTCTGCACGGATATTCTTTAGATTGCAGATAACTGCCCTGTCTGCTTATATTTCTGCTGCAAGGATCCCCCACGGCATTTTCACCGTTAAACAGTCAGCGAATGCATTCGGAATACCATGTTTCAGAGGAAACACCGTGACATTGTCGGAAAGCTCATTGGCGCAAAGAAGAAAATCCCCCGCCAGTGTTATCACCCGAGGCGAAACACCTCCGGCAGAGAAAGAGCCGAGGAGCGAGAGCTCCGACCCTTCCACCCGAAAAACGGAAACGCTGTCATGCCCGCGGTTGGAGACATACAGCCTGCTGCCGTCCTCTGAAAGCTGGATCCCCGATGCCGTATTGGGCACGGAAATGCCGGCCGGCAATGAAGAAACCGTTTTTATAATGTTCAGTTTTCCATCGTCATATTTCAGGACGGAAACGGAAGACCCCATTTCGTTTACGGAATATCCGAACCTCCCGCCCGGAGAAAACACAAGGTGCCGCGGACCGCAACCAGCGGGGAGCTCACAATTGGATACCGGTTCGAGGTCCTTTGTGAGAAGATAGATCCTGTCTGTTCCAAGGTCGTTTACGCAGAGATATCTTCTGTCAGGCGTCGGTGTGATACAGTGCGGATGAGAGCTTTTCTGTCGTTCCCGATCCGGGCCGGAGCCGGTGAAAGCCACAATCTTATCCTGTATAAAAGCTTCCCTCCCGGCGTCCCGGTACAGCAGAGCAACAGTCCCTTCGATATAATTGGCAATCCAGATATTCCCGTTTTCCGCATAGAGATGCGCGGAATAGAGCCCGTGCGTGCTCCTTGTTTTCGAGAGGAGCGTCAGTGCACCGCCCTGCTCTATTCGATAGATTTCCACTCCGCTCATCAGCTGAAAGGGTTCCCGCAAAAGCGCATACAGAAGATTTCCTTCTCTGCAGAGCCAGGCAGGCTGATCAGCAGGTGTCTGATCCAAAAGCACAAGTTTTCCTTCTTCCGTCAGCGTGCATCGCAGAATCCTGTCTTCTGACCTGGAGGCAATGTAAATGATCATCAGAGGTCCTTGCCTCCTGCAATGATGATATTCTGCCCTGTCATATATTTGCTTTCTTCGCTTGCCAGATAAACGGCAATTGCCGCAATGTCGTCCGGCTGCCCGATATACCGCACAGGGATCAGCGATTCCACATGTTTTTCATAGGCAGGGTCTGACAGAGCTTCGGCATTCCGGTCTGTGCGGATAGCGCCGGGAGCGAGATTGTTGATCGTTACCCCGTCAGGGGCGATCTGAGGAGCCAGGGAAAGCACCATATTATACTGTGCCGCCTTGATTGCGGAATAGACCAGCAAAGGCGGGATCGGTTTCACCTGCTGTACGCTTCCCATCGTGATTACACGCCCCCAATGCCTCTTCTGCATCTCCGGAATAAACTGCTGCATCAGCTTCATCGGTGCACGGAGATTGGTATCCATCTGCAGGTCGAACTGTTCGTCGGTAATCTCTGTCCAGGAATTTCGGATCTCAACAGATGCCCCCAGCACCAGGATATCCACCTGCAGGCCAAGGGCTTTGACGCCGTCGATCAGTTTCTGCGGTCCGCTCCGTTCGGCCATATCTGCGTAGACTGCATAGCATCTGACGCCACTGGCTTCCGCCTGCCGAATCACCTGATCAGAACGCTCACCCGGCTTTCGGCAATGAAGGATCACATCTGCGCCATGATCCGCATAGGCCAGCAGGATCGACCTGCCGATCCCGCGGCTTGCGCCCGTGATCAGAGCGGTTTTTCCGTGAAGGTCAAACATATTCTTTCCCTCGCTTTCCCATATTGCTGATATTGCTTATTTTATCATTGCAGGATCTTTAGTCAATCTTTTTCGTGATCGGAAACGATCTTTGCAGGATATTTCACCATAGGAAATATATTGACAACCGCAATTAATCACAATAATATATAAAATACCTGGTATAAATATCCCCCAAATTGTACAAATTGCCGGATTCACAGTTCCGGCAGCAGGAAAGGAAGTCTTTCATAATGGATAACAGAACAATTGACCCTTCTACGCTGCGCATTACCGATATGCGTTTCTGCGATATTGACGGTGCCCCGAAGCGCTGCACATTGCTGAAACTGTATACCAATCAGGGTTTGGTGGGTTATGGAGAAGTCCGCGACGCATCCTCGAAAACCTATGCGCTCATGCTCAAGAGCAGGATCCTGGGAGAAAACCCCTGCGATGTAGACCGGATCTTTCATAAAATCAAACAGTTCGGCGGTCCTTCCCGGCAGGGCGGCGGCGTAAGCGGCATTGAAATAGCGCTATGGGATCTGGCGGGAAAAGCGTGGGGGGTTCCCGTGTGGCAGCTGCTTGGCGGAAAATATCGCGACAGGATCCGTGTCTACTGTGACACCGACGTGGACGGCAAGGACAACTCCGGACATGCGATGGGGCTGGCTCTCAAGCGCAGGATGGAAATGGGATTTACCTTTCTGAAAATGGATCTCGGAATCGGGCTTCTGATGGATGTTCCCGGTGCTCTTTGTGCTCCTCTCGGCTTCCTCGATGAAATGAAACAGTATGCCTCCCATATTCTCAATGTGCAGGGCGGATCCGTCACTCCGGATATGGTAAAGCACCAGAGGAGTTATCAGATCGTCACCACAAGCCATCCGAACACCGGCATCCAAATTACGGAAAAAGGGCTGGATTATCTGGAAGACTACCTGAAGGAAGTACGTGAAGTAATCGGGTATGAAATACCGCTTGCGGTGGACCACTTTGGCCACGTGCAGCTTGAAAGCTGTATACGCTTCTGCCGCCGGATGGAAAAATACAACCTCGCCTGGGTCGAAGATCTCACGCCGTGGATGTATACCGAGCAGTATCAGCGTCTGCGTTGCGCAACCGCGATCCCTGTATGCACCGGAGAAGATATCTATCTCAAAGAAGGTTTTGAGCCGCTGATCAAAGGAGGCGGTGTGTCTGTTATTCATCCGGATATCCTTACCTGCGGCGGTGCTTTGGAACTGAAAAAAATCGCCGACATGGCGGATGAAAACGGTGTGGCCGTCGCTGTGCATATGGCGGAGAGTCCTGTAGGATGCCTGGCTGCAATCCATACCGCTGCCGCCATGCACAATGTCCTTGCAGCAGAATATCACTCTGTGGAAGTCCCATGGTGGAAAGATATGGTACACCTTGTCGGCGAAAAGCCCATCATGGAAAACGGGTATTACAACGTTCCGGACGGACCGGGGCTCGGGATAGAAAGCCTGAACGAAGAACTCCTGGCAGAGCATATCAATCCCAATATACCCGGCATGTGGGAACCGACCGATGAATGGAACCGTGAGTTTTCCAATGACAGGATCTGGAGCTGAGTTACCAAATCAGGGGAATGCCGCTTCCGCGCATCCGCCTGCGATCATGTATACTGCCCTGATGAAACACAATGCCGAAACCATCGAAAAACTTGTGCTGATGCAGTATAATACTTTTCAGATCCGGCGCAAAATTGTGAGCATTCTCCTATCCATTGCCATGATCCTGTACGGTGTGTTTACTTTTCATACCGGCATGATTACTTCGTATTTCTGTCTGTTCCTTGGCTGTGTAATGATAGCCGGGCTGAACGTGCGTGCAAAAAGCAACGCCCGAAAGATCCTTGCTCAACTCAGCGGGAAGTACCCTTCCTCCGAATATTATTTTTCGGAAGCAGGCTTTCGGGACAGCAAGAAGAGCGGAGAAATCCCTTATTCCAACCTGATCCGGCTTATTGACGACAGAAAATATTTATATCTGTATATTACCAAAGAGTCCGCCTATATGGTCAATAATTCCTCTGTCTACGGAGAAGGAGGGTTGGACGGTCTGAAAGAACTGCTTTCAGAAAAATCAGGGCAAAAATGGTCAAGCCCCTCCACTTTCTGGAACTTCAACATCAACAGCCTGCGGGAACTGCTGGGAAGCAGGAGCTCCGGTTTTGAAGGGGAACGACTGAATGATCATCACAGATTCTAACATAAAAGAGGGAGTGAAAAATGTATTTTAACAATCCGGAAGATGTTATCGCACTGACCCCTGAATGGAAGGGAGAGCGGCTGCCGGACGGACGGCCGTATGTCGCAGACAAGTATCTCGAAGAGATCCGCAAAATGACTCTGGAAGAACTCTGGAAGCCCATTTTTGTTCAGGGCTATGAAAACCAGTTCCTCGCAATGAAATCTCTTCACCCGGAATTCCGGGAAAACGGGGAGTTGAACTGCAAAATGATCGGTCGGGCAGTCACTGCCTCCTACGGTCCGAAACGGCCAGATTATTATGAAGCTTCCATGGCCCAGGCCAAGAGCCAGGGATATACCGGCACGCCGAACCAGTGGGTCATCGACTCTTTGAGAGATCGGGATGTCGCGGTTATCGATATGTATGACAAGATCTATAAAGGTACCTTTGTCGGCGGAAATCTGACGACTGCCATCAAGACGAAAACGCATACCGGCGGAGCGGTCATCTGGGGCGGGATCCGGGATATTGAACAGATGCAGAAGGTAGACGGCATCAACGTCTATTACCGCGGTATCGACCCCACTCCCATCCGGGATTTTGCCATGCTCAGTTTCAACGCCCCGGTAAGAATGGGAGACGGAGAGCATGCGGCGCTATGTCTTCCGGGCGACATCGTATACGGATGCAGCGGGGGCGTACTGTTTATTCCTCCCCAGCTGGTCGTGGAAGTGGTAGAAAACGGTGCAAAGACCCAGATCAAGGACATTTTCGGATTTGAAATGATCACGGCCAACCGCTTTACAACTGCCCAGATCGACCTGAACACCTGGACGGAAGAGATGCTTGATCTGCTGACCGAATTTATACGGACCGATCCCCGGGGCATCCCTTATCGTGACATCGACTGGAGCCACGAATATGACCTTGCGCGCAACGGAGATCCGAACGATACTCAATCCGCTTTATAATCTCTATAAACAAGTAAAGGAGGACCTATGGCCAAATACAACAAACTGACACAGGTGGTTGCGGAAGAGCTGCAGGCAATCGTCGGGAAGCAGCGGTTCTCAGCCGGTGATTCCATCAAGCCGGACTATGCCCACGATGAGATGCCGATCTACGGGAAGGTGCTGCCGGAAGCTGTCTGTCTTGCGGAAAGCACCGAAGAGATCGCTGCTATTATGAAAGTATGCAGCCGGGAAAAGATTCCTGTCACAGTGCGGGGTGCGGGCACCGGGCTTGTAGGCGGGTGTGTTCCGGTCTGTGGAGGGATCGTGCTTTCCACCGAAAAAATGAATCGGATCCTGGAATATGACATGCGCAATCTCTGCGTGCGGATCCAGCCGGGTGTGCTGCTGTGTGATCTCGCTGCGGATGCCCTGGCTCATGGCGTCATGTACCCGCCCGATCCCGGTGAAAAAACCGCAACCGTCGGAGGAAATGTGAGCACCAACGCAGGCGGGATGCGCGCCGTAAAATACGGCGTTACCAGGGATTACGTTCTGGCTATGACAGTTGTTCTTCCAAGCGGGGAAGTCATACAGTTGGGAAAGAGTGTCTGCAAGACCTCCTCCGGATACAATCTTCTCCATCTGATGATCGGTTCCGAAGGAACACTTGGCATTATCACGGAACTTACTTTAAAGCTGATTCCCAAACCGGAGAAAGACGTTACCCTTATGCTGCCTTTCCATGATATTGCCACTGCGATCGCAGCAGTTCCTTCCATCAAGCTTGCCAATCTGGATCCCCAGTCTATAGAATTTGCCGAACGGGACGTGATCGATTCCTCTGCGGAATTTACGGGGAATCACATCTTTCCCACTGTTGTCAACGGAAAAGAAGCCGGTGCTTATATTCTGGTAACGCTGGTCGGAAACAGCGAGCAGGAGCTTGTGCCAAAGATGGACCGGCTGGGTAAAATTGCAGAGCAGACAGGTGCTTACGATACCCTTGTAATCTGGACGGATACTCTGAAAAAGGATGTGTGGGCCGCCAGAAGCGCCTTCCTGACGGTGATTGAAGCACAGTCCAAACTTCTGGATGAAATGGACGTGGTCGTCCCTGTTGATAAGATTGCTCCTTTCCTTGTCTTTGTCCATGAACAAGCCGATCAATACGGCGTCTATATCAAATCCTTCGGGCATGCAGGCGACGGCAACCTGCACATCTACTGCTGTTCCAACGATCTTGAAGAAGATGAATTTAAAAAGCGCGTAAAAAAGCTGATGGATGCCAGTTATGCCAAGTGCGCTGAATTCGGCGGCCAGGTATCGGGTGAACATGCCATCGGCCATGCAAAAAAGCAATATCTCCGCGAGTCTGTCGGCGAGACGGTTTACGGCCTTATGACGCAGATCAAAACCGTGTTTGATCCGGACGCTATCCTGAATCCCGGAAAAGTGTGCCACGACCTTGAAGGAGGTGCAGAATCATGCTGAAAATTCTGTGCTGCATCAAACAGGTCCCTGATGTGAATCTGGTCAAAATCGACCCGGAGACCGGAAGCCTGATCCGGCAGGGCGTTCCCTCCATTCTCAACCCGCTCGATACCAATGCCCTGGAGGCAGCGGTATCTGTAAAGGAGCAGCTTGGCGGGGAAGTTACCTGCATCACCATGGGCCCCGATATGGCCGAAGAGGCATTGCGGGAATGCCTGGCTGCTGGAGCTGATCATGCAGTTCTCCTCTCCGACAGGGCTTTTGCGAATGCAGATACCCTTGCAACAAGCTATGTGATTTGTTCCGCCGCAAGGCAATTGGGTCAATTCGATCTTATTTTCTGCGGGAAGGAATCCCTGGACGGCGCTACCGGCCAGATGGCAAGTCAGCTTGCTGAACGTTTTGATGCCTCTCTCCTCAGCGGTGTCCTAAATATCTGTGACATCTGTGAAGAACAGAAAACCGTCCTTGCGGAGCGGGAACTGGAAAACGGGATTGAAAAGACAGAAGCTACGCTGCCCTGTCTTATTACCGTTGAGAAAACCAACTTCCATCCGCGTATTCCCAACCTGAAAAGCTGGAAGAATTCCAGGACGGCAGAGATCCTCCGCTTCAATTCCCATACGATCCCCGAACTTGATCCCTCGCAGATTGGAGATCCTGGTTCTCCGACAAAAGTTCCGAGAACATATCCTCCGGAAGTTGGGGAATCCGGCCTGATCCTTCAGGAAGGGAGTCCGGAAAAAGATGTTGACAGGCTCTTCTCCCTGTTGAAAGACGTTTTGTAAAGGAGGATACCATGAACAAAACAGACTACAGAGACATGTGGGTCTATATCGAACATGACGGCAAGACGATCCAGACGGTCTCTCTGGAACTCTGCTCGGAGGTCCGAAAGCTCTGTGATGCCTCCGGTGAAAAACTTGCAGCAGTCGTTATTTCCGGTCTTCCCCAGAGTGAACTGGATAAAATTTTTGACGCCGGAATCGATAAGCTGATCATCGTGTCGGGCACAGGTTATGAGCCCTTTAACGTGGATGCCTATACACATCTGTTTACCGTTCTGTGCAGGAAATATCGACCGTCCGCTGTTTTTGTCGGCGGGACCATCAACGGCAGAGACTTTGCGCCGCGGTTTGCCTGCCGGCTGCCTACCGGCTGTACATCGGATGCAACACAGCTTGTTTATAACCCGGAAAGCGGAGACATTGAATTCATTGAACCTGCTGTGGGCGGAAAAATGATGGCTGTTATCACCGTTCCTTTCATGCGTCCGCAGGTCGGCACAATCCGTCCCGGTACTTTCAAATACCAGCCGACCGGTCGGAGAGAGCCGGAGATCATCCGGGAAACTGTTGATTTTCCGCCGGATCAGATCCGAACGAAAATTCTCTCCTTTACTCCGGACGAAGCGGATGACAGTCTCAACATTGCCGATGCGGAAGTAATCGTCTGCGTAGGGAGCGGTATCAAAGGAGCGGATTCCCTTCCGCGGTATCGAAAACTCGCCTCTCTGCTCGGAGGAAAACTCGGATGTACAAGGCCGGTCTTTGACAGAGGGATCCTTCCTTTCAAACTTGTGATCGGGCAGTCCGGAATAGTTGTAAAACCAAAGCTCTATCTCGCTTTCGGAGTATCCGGAGCAGTCAACCATGTGACGGGATTTGCAGACAGCGAGAAAGTAGTGGCGATCAACAAGGATCCGGATGCCGCCATCTTTCACTATTGTGACTATGGTATCATCGGGGATATGGATGAGATCTGTGATCTGATGATCCGTCGTCTCGAGGCTGCTGAAGCAGAGGCGGCAGTATGAGAATCCCTTACGGAAGAACCTTTCTCTCCTTTGACGCAGAGGGATTTTCAATCCTCCAGTCAAAAATAGGAGAGCTAAAAGCAGAGGACAGCGGGGCATCTATCGTTCAAAAAGCGATGGACAATCCAATTGCCTCCCCGCACCTCCGTGAACTGGCAAAGGGAAAAAGGACGTGTACCATTATCATTTCCGATCATACCCGTCCCGTCCCCAGCAAAGACATCCTTCCCGGCATGCTCCGGGAACTGCGTGAGGGAAATCCGGATATCTCCGTTACACTGCTCGTTGCTACCGGTTTCCATCGCCTCACAACGGCCGATGAACTGAAGGCAAAGCTTGGAAGGGAGATCATGGATTCCTGTCGCATCGCTGTGCATGACTGTCGGGATGCGAAAAGCAATGTACCGGTCGGGACGCTCCCATCCGGGGCCCCTCTTGTTCTGGATCGCCTCGCGGTGGAAACCGATCTGCTGATAGCAGAGGGGTTTATTGAGCCGCATTTCTTTGCCGGATTTTCAGGCGGACGCAAAAGCGTACTTCCCGGTGTATGTGATCAGGTTACTGTTTTAGGCAACCATTGCAGCCGCTTTATTGACTCTCCCTTCAGCCGCACCGGTATTCTGGACGGCAACCCGATCCATGAAGACATGGTTGCCGCGGCAAAGCTCGCGAAACTTGCCTATATCGTCAATGTTGTTATTGACGAGCAGAAACGGACAGTGGCTGCTTTCGCCGGAGATCCCATTCTGGCGCATCGTTCCGGTTGTGATTTTCTGTTTTCTTATGCACAGGTATCTCCGGCAATGGCAGACATTGTCATCACCGGAAACGGCGGAGCGCCGCTGGATCAGAATCTCTATCAGTGCGTCAAAAGCATGACTGCTGCAGAAGCAACATGCCTGGAAGGCGGGACGATTATTCTTTGTGCAGAATGCGCTGACGGACATGGCGGAGAAGGATTTTATCATTCTCTCAGAGACTGCACTTCTCCGGAAGCTCTGTATGCTGAACAGATGGCAACTCCTCAGGACCAAACGCTTCCCGACCAATGGGAAAGTCAGATCCTCGCCCGCATCCTGATGCATCATCGGGTCATCTTCGTTACCCGCCCGGAGATGCGGCAGATCATTGAAGAAATGAAGATGCTTTATGCTTCTTCTGTCGAAGAAGCGCTTTCCCTGGCTCGCTCTTTTGGCGGGCAGTCAGTTACCGTCATCCCCAACGGCATTTCCGTCATTGTAAGAAGTACAAAATAATCTTGTTGACAGCAGTTAAGGCAGATAGAGCCGGGCGTTTGCCCGGCTCTATCTGCCTTAACTGCAATTATGATAAGGAACCGACGATTCTCCTTACAGGACACCTGCAAAAGAAATGGCGGGGCCGTAAACCACCTCATAGGGTTCCATCATCGTATTCAGCTGTTCATCCACAGATTTTTCCACCAGAGCTGTACGCCCGGTTTCCAAATCTCCTTCCCCGACGAAATACATCACATGATAGCCGGCATAGGCACCGCTTTCTCCATAGACAATGCCGGTATCTCCCGGAAGACGATTCTCATCAAAGCAGAATGCATCAAATTCTTCAACCATCTGTCCCTGTGTGACACTGTCATACAGTCCCCCGTTTGTGTTGGAGCCGCCGTCTTCACTGTACTGTTCTGCCAGAGCGGCGAAACTGTCTTCCGTAGCTTCTCCGGCCTGCCACTCAGCCAGGATTTCTTCCGCACGAGCTTTCGCAGCAGCTTTTGCCTCTTCAGAATATGAACCGTCCTCAGCAGCTTCCGCTTTCACGAGTATATGCCGGACCGCAATTGTAGGATACTCCGCACGGACCTCCTCATCCGTGATCTCAACGGAATGATAGATCTGCTGATAAGCTTTGGTTGCCAGGGCATGCTCCAATGTATACTCTTTGAGGAGTTCTGCGGAAGAACCTGTTCCGTATGTTGCCGCCAAAAAAGCATCGGCATTCTCAAAACCGTTCTCTACCGCCGTTTCTTCAAGCGTATCCATCCCGTTCAGGGCGTTTGCCTCTTCCTCTTCTGTGAGTTCTATCCCATTTGCCCTTGCATAGTCGCAAAGTGCCGTATTCGACCACAGGGATTCAATTGCCCCGGAAAGGAAATAATCCCTCCAGGATCCACTCTCGGCAATCCCGCAGGCCTGCCCGGCCAGAGAAGGGATTCCCAGGGAAGTATCCAGCCCGAAATATGCCGCATAGCTGCCGTAGGAACGCAGAAAAGTGTAATACTGCGTCACATAGCTGTAATTCAGCAACGCCGGGGAAACAGAACGGTCTCCGATGGATACAGCTGTTGTTTGCGTATAAAAGTCACTCAGGTCAATCAGATTCAGGTCCAGCGTACCGTCAGCAATCATAGAGCGGATCTCCTCTGCTGTGAGAGGAGCTGCCTCTTCCGCCATTGCTGCAGACATAACGCTGAACATCAGCATGAGGGCAAGCAGTACGGATATTAACCGTTTCATGGATAAATTCCTTTCTGTTTTCTATTCATTATTGTTGCGCAGCCATGCACATTTCTCCGGCAAAGAACTGCTGTTTTTTATTTTAACACACCCGAAGAAAAGAATAAATGGCTAAACGATGAATTCTCCAAATTCTCTATACAAAAACATTTTATTCCCGCCATTGTTTTGTGAAAAGTGCAGAAAGAATAAATATTCTGTTGACAAAGCACCGAATTTGCAGTAAGATTCTTCCGTGCTAATGATTTAGTGAACTAATGTGTTGAATTTTACTGTGAGGTTTTACGATATGAAAACGGCCGCCAAACCTTTTAATCTGACCCGGTCTTTACCGGCAATTTCTTTTCTGGTGATAGCCACCGCCTGGTGCGTCATCACTTACGGCGGGCTGGTAGGTCCGCTGTTTGTTCCTTCCCCCACCGCTGTGCTGGAAAAGATATTCTCAGGATTGAAAGACGGATCCTTACTTACGCACTGCTGGGCTTCTACCAGACGTGTGATGATCGGGTGGTTTTTCTCTGCTTTGGCGGCACTGCCCGGCGGCATGCTGATGGCAAGATCCAAAAAATTTACCGCCCTGCTGCAGCCGCTGATCGAGTTTGTGCGTTACCTGCCGGTGGTTGCTCTTGTTCCGCTGACAATCCTTTATCTCGGCATCGGCGAAACGCAAAAATACATGGTGATCTGGCTCGGAACTTTTTTCCAGCTGGTTTTGATGGTATGCGACACCGTCTCCTCTGTTGACAGAAATTATCTTAATGCTGCAAGAACGCTCGGCGCTGACCGGTGGCAGCTTTACAAGGAAGTGATCTTTCCTGCTTCCCTGCCCGGTCTGCTGGATGATTTCCGCCTGACCATCGGGTGGGCTTGGACATACCTGGTGGTAGCAGAAATGGTTGCCTCCAGCGAAGGGCTTGGGTATATTATTCTCAAAAGTCAGCGATTCCTCGCCACCGACACCATCTTTATGGGGCTGATCCTGATCGGTCTGATTGGACTTCTGACGGATTTTCTTTTGCGGATGCTGACAAGACTTCTGGTGCCCTGGTATAAACGGCTGGGCGATACGTAACGATGGAAAAACTTACAGTAGAACACGTTTCCAAAATCTATAACACACCAAACGGCAGTCTCCTTGCCGTAAAGGATGTGTCCTTTACGGTGGAGGAGGGAGAATTTGTTGTCATCGTTGGGAATTCAGGCTGTGGGAAAACTTCCCTTCTCAATATGATCGGAGGGCTGGAAGAAAAAACAGAAGGCAGCATCCGGGTTTCCGGACAGGAAGTGACCGGCCCCGGTCCGGACAGGGGCATGGTATTTCAGGGTTACAGTCTTTTCCCCTGGCTCACAGTACAGAAAAATGTAGAGTTCGGCCTCAAAATGCGCGGCATCGATGCAAAAACGCGCGCGGAAACTGCCCGTAAATATGTCTCTCTGGTCGGTCTGGAGGGATTTGCCGATACTCTTCCGGATGCCCTCTCGGGCGGAATGAAGCAGCGCGCCGCTATTGCGCGCACTCTTGCAAATGCTCCGGAGATCCTGCTGATGGATGAGCCTTTCGGTGCACTGGATGCCCAGACAAGAATTGTGATGCAGGAACTGCTTGCCCGCGTCTCCCGCGAAACCGGCAGCACCGTACTGTTTATCACGCACGATATTGATGAAGCCATTCTGCTTGGAACCCGAATCCTGGTTATGAGCAGACGCCCCGGCACAGTACAGAAGATTCTGCCGGTGTCCCTCCCCGGTAAAAGGGATCATACAGCGCTTACTTCCCCGGAATTCCTTGCCCTGAAGAGGGAGATCATGGATCTTCTGTGGACGGAACAGGTACTTTAGCGAACCAAAAAAAGAAAAGGAGAAAAAGAACATGAAAAAAATGCTTTCCCTGATCCTCGCACTCGCTCTGGTATTTTCACTTGCTGCAGCTTCAGCCTCCGCGGCAGACAGCCCCAAAAAAATGAAGATTGCCTTTTGCACCTGGGCAGGGTATGCCCCTTTGTTTATCGCAAAAGAGAACGGCTATTTTGCCGACCAGGGATATGATGTGGAAATCGTAATCATAGAAGACGAATCCACTTACGGTGCTGCTTTCGTATCGAACTCCATACAGGCTCTCGGTCAGGTACTTGACCGTGACATCATACAATTTGATGCCGGTGCACCAGAGCAGTATGTCTGCACTATGGACGCTTCCACCGGAGGGGACGGCCTGATTGCCACAGAGGAAATCAAAACCATGGATGATTTGAAAGGCAAGACCGTTGCCCTGGATAAATCTGCTACCTCTTATTTCTTCTTCCTTCAGGCTCTTGCAGACAGCAGTATCACGGAGGATCAGATCAATATAGTGGAGATGGGCAACGATGAAGCGGGAGAAGCTTTTCTGGCAGGGCGCGTCGATGCTGCCGTAACCTGGGAACCCGCGCTATCCAATTGCTCTGATCGTGAAGGCGGGCATATTCTGGTCTCCTCAGCAGAATACCCCAAAGCCATCATCGATGTGCTGACCGTCTCTTCCACTTTTGCTGACAAAAACCCGGAAGTCTATGATGTGCTGTACACTGCCTGGTGCCAGGCCGTTGACTACCTGAATGCCAATTTTGAGGAAGGCTGCGCCATTATGGCCGCAGGACTGGATCTTGAGACAGAAGAAGTGATGGAGGAATGTGCCGGCATTACTTTCTTCGATGACGCCATGAATCAGGAATTCAATGATCTCAACACGGAGGACAACGTCTACGATATTGCACTTATGGCCGCAAACTTCTGGGTAGAAAAGGGCTATATGAAGAGCACCGAACTGTCCGGATTCTTCCCTACCCTCAATTTTCAGGCAAATGCCGCTTGAAGGAGCATCGTAATATATGATCCGCATCATTGAAAACGCAGCAAAGCAACCCATCCTCTTCCGCCCCGGCAATGCCGGACGCACAGACGTACAGGCGAGTGTTTCCGCTATCATTTCCGCCGTCCGTGAGAAAGGCGATGCCGCCTTAAGGGAGTTTTCCACTCGTTTTGACGGCAGTTGCCCGGAAACTCTGGAACTTGATCCTGCTATGCTGAAAGACGCCGCCGAAAAACTGGACCCGAAGCTCCTGCGGACTTTGCAGGAGGCGGCAGAGAATATCCGCCGATACCACGCAGCGCAAATTCGCAGAGGGTTTGTTTTAAATGGTGAAGGCACTATGCTGATGGAGCGTATCGTACCGTTGGAAAGTGTCGGCGTATATGTGCCCGGCGGTACGGCACCCTATCCGTCTTCCGTGCTGATGAATGTGATCCCCGCCTCTCTGGCCGGAGTCGAAGAAATCATAATGGTGTCTCCCCCTACCTGCAACGGTAGTATCGCTCCAATTATCCTTGCCGCTGCCTATGTGGCGGGAGTAAACCGTGTATTTCAGGTCGGCGGGGCTCAGGCTATCGCAGCACTTGCTTATGGGACAGAGAGCATCCCCGCCGTTTGCAAAATCATTGGTCCGGGGAATGCTTATGTGGCCGAGGCCAAACGGCAGGTTTACGGGCAGGTCGGTATTGAACTGATCGGCGGCCCGAGCGAGATCCTGATTATTGCAGACGAAGCCAATTCTCCTGTGGTACTGGCAGCCGATATGCTTGCTCAGGCAGAACATGATCCGATGGCCTCAGCTGTGCTTATCACTCCGTCAGCGGAACTTGCCAATGAGGTCGCTGCAGAGATTGAAGTCCAGCTCACCACGCTTCCGCGCAGGGAGATTGCACAGGCATCCATCGCAAACAACGGCATGATCCTGATCGTCGATACGATTGACGAGGCCATCTCCCTCGCAAACCGGATGGCGCCGGAATTGCTGGGGTTGTGTGTCCGGAATGCGTTTGATTATATCTGCAAGATCAAAAAAGCAGGTTCCGTTTTCCTTGGGGGGAGCTGTCCGGAAGCATTGGGAGATTATTTCTCCGGTACTAACCACACACTTCCTACAGCAGGTACCGCCCGCTACGGAAGCCCTCTTTCCGTGGATGATTTTGTCAAGAAGATCAGCTTCACCTATTATTCCCGCGAGGCGCTGTACAGTGTAAAGGACAAACTGATTACTCTGGCTGAAGCGGAAGGCCTGGAAGGTCACGCCCGTTCAGCAAAAGTTCGTTTCCTATAATCATACAGCACCTATTATTCCCCAATAACATTTCAGGGGCTGTGAAGAAAAGGAGAATTAACAATCTCCTGATCTTCACAGCCCCTTTCCTGTCGCCGATTGTTTTACGGCTGTTTGCCAATGTAGGCAAGGATACCGCCATCTACATACAATACATGGCCGTTTACGAAATTGGAAGCATCGGAAGCAAGGAACACTGCCGGTCCCATCAGATCTTCCGTAACGCCCCAACGTTCTGCAGGCGTCTTGGCGACGATAAACGCGTCAAACGGATGACGGCTGCCATCCGGCTGACGCTCCCGCAGCGGTGCCGTCTGAGAGGTGGCAATATACCCCGGCCCAATGCCGTTGCACTGGATGTTGTATTTGCCATATTCCGAGCAGATGTTGCGGGTCAGCATCTTCAATCCGCCCTTCGCAGCAGCATAGGCGGAAACTGTCTCACGCCCGAGTTCAGACATCATGGAGCAGATATTGATAATCTTGCCGTGGCCTTTCTCAATCATATCGGGGATAACGGCCTTTGAGCAGATAAACGGTGCATTCAGGTCGACATCAATGACCTGACGGAATTCCTCTGCTGTCATTTCTGTCATGGGGATACGCTTGATGATACCGGCATTGTTGACGAGAATATCAATCACGCCGACCTCTTCCTTGATTTGTTTGACCAGTGCCTGTACCTGTGTCTCATCCGTCACATCGCATACATAGCCGTGCGCATCCACGCCGTCTTCCTTGTATGCTTTCAGTGCTCTGTCTCTGGAGTTCTCGCTGCTGCAGTTGAAGCAGATCGTTGCCCCTGCTGCGGCAAAAGCCTCAGCGATTGCCATGCCGATGCCATGAGAAGCACCGGTAATCAGCGCCACCTTACCCTCAAGAGAAAAAGCGTTCATGTCAAAATTCATTTTTATTTGTCCTTTCTGCGTATTACTCTACCGCTGAGGCTTTGTTGGCTGCCTCACGTTTGTTGATTTTCTGCTGATTGATCAGGGAGAAGACTACGACACCAACCGCTACCACGAAGAAGCCGATAGCAATCGGATAGTTGCGGATCGCGCCGAAGTTTCCGCCGTTGAGATCCATAAAGCGGACAAAATTCTGTTCGCACATCGGGCCGAGGATCAGTGCAAGCAGGATCGGAGAAAGCGGGAATTCATACTTGTTCATCAGCCAGCCGATCACACCAAAAAGTACGCACACACCGATGTCAAACACATTTTTATTGATGGAAAATGCGCCAAGCAGTGACACCACCAAAATAATCGGATACAACATTCTCTTTTCCAGGGATACGATCTTGGCAAAGACGCGTACGCCGGCGCATCCCACCAGCAGCATAGCAAGGTTAGCCAGCATCAGCGCTGCGAAAACCTTATATACCGTCGGCAGTTCAGAAACGTACATCATCGGCCCGGGCTGGATGCCCTTCATGATGAAGGCACCCAGAAGGATCGCTGTGACCGAGTCACCGGGAACGCCGAGGGACAGGAGCGGGATCATTGCCCCGCCGGAACAACCGTTATTGGCCGATTCCGTTGCCGCGACACCGTTCGGGATTCCGGTGCCCCACTTCTCCGGATGCTTGCTGACGCCCTTGTTGAAAGCATAGGAGACAAACACCGCGATGTCTCCGCCCGCTCCGGGGATGGCCCCGATAAACGTACCGATAATACCGCCGGAGAAAATGTTGGGCATGATCTGACCGATCGTCTTCCCGTCCGGCAGGACGCGTGTGATCTTTTCGCTGGATTTTGCCTGTGCGCTTTCACGCCCGGCAATAATCCGTTCTACCCCGGCAATCACTTCCGCCACAGCAAACAGGCCTATCAGCACCGGGATAAAGCTCAGCCCGCCCTTCAGGCTTGTCACGCCAAAGGTGAAGCGCTGCTTGGAATACGTCGGATCGAGGCCGATAGTGCACAGCAGCATGCCAAAAAAAGCACTGATCAATCCCTTTGCAATGGACTTGCCGGAAATAGAAATAATAACCGACAGACCAAAAACAGCCAGCATCAGCATTTCCGCCGAAGTGAACTTCATGGCGACTTTTGCCACCAGCGGAGAAAGGAATGTCATAATCAGGGCGCCGATCACGCCGCCGCAGAAGGAGGAGAACATTGCCACCGACAAAGCCTTGCCTGCTTCTCCTTTCTGTGCCATGGGATAGCCGTCCAGCAAAGTTGCCGCTGCAGAGGGCGTACCCGGGGCATGGATCAGAATGGCAGATATCGAACCGCCATACATACCGCCGCAGTAAATGCCAAGCAGCAGGCCGATGGAGGGGATCAGATCCATTCCGAAAGAGAAGGGGATCAGCAGAGCAACTCCCATGGTAGCTGTCATTCCCGGAATTGCACCGAGCAGCACACCGCCCGCTGCGCCGAGCAATGTCATCAGCAGCGTGGTAGGATCCAGAAACACGTTTGAATAGCTGGAAAACAGTAAATTCCAATCCATAAAACTGTTCTCCTTCCTTAAATTTTATCCACCAGATCCTTCAGGAACTGGAGCCATCCCATGGGGATGTTGACCTGAAGCATCTTGTAAAAAATCAGCCACATTCCGAGGGGAACCAGCAGCGAAATCAAAATCAATTTGACCGGGTTTCTTAAACCAATGATCCACATGATGATGCCGCAGAGGAAAAAGCTCACCACTACATATCCGAGACTCTTGAAAAAATAAACATACAGCGCGCAGAGTGCAATCACACCGAGCGCTGCCAGAACGCCCCTGTCTTTGAAAATGTTCAGTGTTTCCGCCTTCTCTGCCAATGGGTCGTCCGGTTTCATGCTGCCGAGTTTAATAAGTGACTGAATCAGCAGGATCACCGTAAAGACCGCCATCCCGATAATCATGATGCGAGGGAAAGTGGAAGGCTGAACTGCTGCATTTTTTGCTGTTTTGATGGCGTTGGTCTGGAGCCATGCCCAGATTTCAAAGGCAATCAGAACAAATGAAGCAATCAGATTGGAAAAAGCTTTGGTCTGCGTCTTTTTTACTTCCAAAAAGTATCACATCCTTTTTTAGTTTTACGCTCGAAAAAGGGACAGGCATTTCTGCCTGCCCCTGAAGCATTACCTTTTAAACCCCAATACAATTACTCTTCGTCGATCAAACCGACAACAGCCATAGCTGCAGGAACATCAACAGCAGCCTGTGCGAGATACTCACCATAGGTGGGGCCATCCATGTAGTCGATCTTCTGGCCAAGAGCTTCCATAGCTGCCACAAAGTCAGGATCTTCAATTGCAGCTGCGCAGGCCTTGGAAAGGACCTCGACCTTCGCTTCGTCTACACCGAGAGGCAGACCCATACCACGCTGTGTAGCATAGAGGCAATCAAAGCCCTGTTCTTCACAGGTTGGAACATCAGGGAACACAGAATTCCGGACAGTGTCCATAATACCAAGCATCGTCAGATCACCGGACTCAACGAAGGAACGAGCCTCAGCAGCAGAAACCGTAACACCATTAATCTCATTCTGAGCAGCTGCCTTAACAGCAGATGCAGCGCCATCCGGATAAGCAACCATCTGAATCTCAATGCCGGTAGCATTCATCAGATAGCCACCTGCAACATGCCACACAGAACCAGCGGAAGAACCGCCCATTTTTACCTCACCCGGATGATCCTTGCAGTAGTCAATAAAGGAAGCAAGATCTGTGATGTTATTCTCTTTCGCCCAAGCGGTGTTGACTGTGATAGCAGCAGCATCCGTATTTACGCGGCAGAGTGGGATATAGTTTTCGTAAGTATACTCAGACATATCCATCGGGAGATAGGAAGCGAGCTCCCAGGTAATCATTCCGATAGTATAGCCATCAGGCTCTGCATCTGCAATAGCCTCATGTCCAGTAACACCGGAAGCGCCGGTACGGTTATCGACCGTAATCGTAACTCCCAGCTGCTTCTCCAGTGCCGCGCAGAATGCCCGCAGGCAGTTGTCCGTGCCGCCGCCGGCGCCCCAGGGGTTGATTGCAAGGATCGGCTTGTCGGGATAGTCCGCAAATGCAGCTGCGGACAGGCTGCATACCATGACCATGGCGAGCAGAATCGCAAGAAATTTCTTCATATCTTTCTCCTTTTTTAATTTGTTCTTTTGCGTCAGGTTCCGCTTTCTGCGCCAAGCGCTTTCAGCGTATACTTCCGCGAAAAGTTAGGAAAATTTTATCATTTGAAAGCAGGCTTGTCAATTCTTTTGTGAAGCTTTTCAGATGGTTTTTGAGAAAAGCAGACTTTGTGCATTTCCTGCACTGTCTGTTATTTTTTCATCAGTGACCGGATCTGTTCCCGCAGAGAACAGTTACGCAGTTCCTGCCAGGTAATGACATCAATATCAAGGGCGTCAGCGCGACGACGGGTAATAGCACGGCAATTTTCTGTAGAGACAAGAAGAGCTCTTGCCGCATCCCCTCCAAAACGGTCGCGCAAAATGGCAAGTTCGTTGATGGCATCCGTATCAATCGGGCAGGTCTTACAGGAAATAAAAACCGGTGTTGCTTCCTGTACTGCGATCACATCAATCTCATTGGAGACGATTTCTTCGCCTTTACCTCGTTCCCACTGCACAATGATACTGCAATGTACATCCTGAAAAATCCCCGCATCCCGGCAGGCCTTCCAGGTATAGATCTCCAGTACACTCCCCTGATCACGCAGCCAGGTGCGGATCTGCTCATCTTCAAATTGAAAACTGACCCTCTCATCTCTTCGAATCACCAGATCTTTCAAAAAGCCAAGCTGTTCCAGTTCCCTCAAAGCCTCCTCATCTGCCGGGATTCTGGAAGAGCGTTCCCCTTTCAGCGTATAATCGCAGGAAACATCCAAAGTAAAATATCCGTTTTTGTCTGCCCTGGAAGCGCGCTGAAACCAGTTGGTGATAGAATTCCATTTTTTCCGAAATCGGAGAAAAACACGAAAAAAAGCATCAATTCTATCTATATATCGTTCCAGTGTCTGATTTTCCACACGCCCTGCTTTTGAGGCTCCATAGGCCATCAGGAAAAAGTCTTCTACCGTATATTTTACATCGATCGGCAGATGATCTGCAAAAGGTGCGTTACAGATTTCAAAAAACCGCTTCTTTTTCCGGCTGTGCGTGAATACTGCCACATTCCTTTCCCGGCTCAGTGCTCCGGATGCAAACAGAGCTGCATCACTGCCGCCTGCAATATCAATGGCACAGTCCGGATAAGTCTCCGTCACCTGGCGAAGCTGTTTTTCTACTTTTCCGGCATAAAAAAGACTTGTTTCGAAAAAAAGCAGTTCCGTCTCCAAACCACGGTGAGAAAAGTATTCCTTCAATTTCTGCTGTTTGTCTTTATCCTGTGCAATCTCCGTAGGACACAGATATACGATCCTTTCCGGCAGAAAAGTATCCGCCGCAAGGACATTCTCAATCGGTGAATCATCATAGAGTTCTATCAGCGTTTTCATTTTTTCTCCTCCTGCTTGATAGAAGTGATTTTACATCACTTTTCGTCCACTGGCAACATTTTCTGTGCTTGCCTTGCAGGTTTCCCCGTTGTATAATGTGCTTATTAAAAAATACGCTGCTTTTTACAGTACAGGAGGTACAGCATGAACGATCTGTTGGAGTTTCTGCGTCAGGAGGGGATACGGGAAGAAATTCTCACCCGTATCGTTTCTTTTCGCCGTGAACATTCATGCCCGGAGGAACTTGTCCACCGCATTCCAGACCCAAAGATTCATTATTATGGGAAAGCCGTATGGGAAGAAGCTCTTACGGCTATTCTTGCGGGGGAGAATCTTCTTCTGGTCGGCCCGAAGGCGACCGGGAAAAACGTGCTTGCGGAAAACCTTGCAGCTGTATTTTCCCGTCCGGAATGGGATATCTCTTTCTACCTGAATACCGATGCTTCTACTTTAATCGGCGCTGATACGTTCCGAAATGGAGAGGTGCATTTTCGGCAGGGTCCGATTACCTGCTGTGCTTTGCACGGCGGTTTCGGAATTCTGGATGAAATCAATATGGCAAAAAATGAGTCTCTTGCGGTGCTCCATGCCACGTTGGATTTCCGCCGTATCATTGATGTTCCCGGCTATGAACGCATCACTCTTGCTCCCGGTACGCGTTTTATCGGCACCATGAATTACGGGTATGCAGGCACACGCGAGTTAAATGAAGCCTTAGCCTCCCGCTTTGTTGTACTGAATATGCCAATCATTGGGGAAGAGGAAGTACAGCGCCTGCTGAAGGCTCAGTATCCGCAACTGAAAGAGGAGTATTCAGAGCAGCTTGCCTCTCTCTTCCAGGATATTCGGAAAAAATGCGACAGCAGCGAAATTTCAACCAAAGCGTTGGATCTGCGCGGTCTTATGGCAGCTGTTCTGCTGGTACGTAATTCTCTCACGCTCGGTCAGGCATTGGAGATCAGCATTGTCAATAAGTGCTTTGACACCTATGAACGGCAGTTGGTGGACGATCTGATCGTCTCCAGAATCGATTCCTCGCTCACAAGAGAAGAGATGTTCCTTTAATGATTGAAATTTCCGAGCTTCAGAAAAAACGTGCTGAAAACCTGATCTGGAGCTGTGCGGACAGCTATTCCTTTACTCCCGATTTCAAGGCATATGATTCTTCCGGTCAGGCTGATGTTTACTGGAATTGTATTATCGGTGCCGTGCGAAAGCACTATGAATATCCAAAAATTGAATCGGTTTTCCGCAGTTTTTCTGCTGAAGAAGAGGCTGACACTTATGAAGGACTGCTATGGCTGGGACTGGAAAACTGTGTTTTTTTTCGGGAAGTTCCGCTTCGCCCTGTCCTTGCTACCCTTCGGAATAATTATGCTGCTGCTTATATCGCGGAAAACGCTCGCCACCACAGCATTGACCGGGATCTGCTCACCACACTTTCCTCTGCTCACTGGGCACGCGTCCTCAACCGCCCCGATGACTTGGACGCCGCCAGCCGGAAACTGCTTGATATGCTGGAGTTTTCTCCTGAATTGAGTACTGATGAGCTTGTTGCACAGGCCAAATCACTGTATCTGCAATGGTTCCAGCTTATCGCCGAAGAAAAAAAACATTCCGGACATCATCTGTTTTTTCCTCCCTTTGTTCCTCATGCAAAACGGAACAGCAGGCCACGTTATCGAAAATTTGGTATCGGATTTGCCGATCATCCCGAGAATCTTTACGGCGGGGCATCTGCCGGATATACTGATGGACAGCGAGAAATCAAAACAACGCTTTCCGCCTCCGAACTGAGGGAATTCATGGAGGCAAAATTCGGCAGTTCTTTGTATTCGCCGCGTCAGACGGCCGATCTGGAAAAAGCTCTTTGTATTGATAACCATGCACTTTGCCATTTGCATTTTACCTACGGCAAACGGGAAAGTTCTGCTGGAATGCGGAATGCGTTTGAAGCCCTCTCCCGCCAGCGCGAAGCCGCGCAGGTAGAAAAAAACCGAAACTACTATCGCGAAGAAATGGCACGAAATCGCATCGCCATCTCCCGGCTGTCTGCCAATATTCGTAACTCTGTGCTGATGTATCTGCAGCCTTCTCCCGTCAGATCTTATCACGGCTTTCTCGATCCCCTTCGTATCTGGCGTGCTGCTGTACTGAAAGAAGAATCCGTTTTTCTGAAAAATGAAAACGATGACATCGGCGATCTTTGTGTCGATCTCCTTCTGGACGCTTCCACCTCGCAGAAAAACCGGCAGGAAATCATTTCAACCCAAGGCTACATCATTGCCGAGAGTCTCACCCGATGCGGTATTCCCTGCAGGGTATTGTCCTTCTGTTCAATGACGGGTTATACCATTCTCCGCATTTTCCGTGATTATCACAAGCCGAACGACAACCGCAACATTTTTGAATATGTGTCCAACGGCTGCAACCGTGACGGTCTGGCTGTTCGGGCTGCCCATCATCTGATCAACTCTTCTCCCTATCAAAACAAGCTTCTCATTATTCTGTCTGATGTCAAGCCCAATGATGTTGTGAAGATCCGTCCTGTTTCCGATGGAGAACCAATCCCTTATGAAGCACTCACCGGCATACGTGATACCGCAATGGAAGTCCGGCGTGCCCGTGCTGACGGAATCGCTGTCATGTGTATTTTTACCGGTGAAGAGGAAGACCTTCCTTCCGCCAAACTGGTCTACGGGAAGGATTTTGTTCGTATCCAGCGCTTTGACCGCCTGGCCGACACAGTAGGTGCCCTGATCCGAAGCCAGATCCGAAATCTGTAAAATAGCAATTCAAAAAAAGACGAGAGCTCAGCCCTGATTATTTACACAGTTGAGCTCTCGTCTCTTTATTATTCTCTTTTTAGGATTTTCTTTATAAGCCTGCAGGGCAAAGGACAATGCATGTACGAGCCGGCAGATAAAGGCGGACATAGTTGCCCTCGAGGCCGGGTGTATATGCACTCACCTGTTCTCTCGCCACTCGACCATAGCCATTATAGCAGTAATCGTCGCTGCTGAAGAGCACACGGTAATCCTCCCCGCGGCTTACCGGAATAGTATAGTCGGTATAACTGCGGTCCGGAGAGAAGTTGAACACAAACAGCAGCCCTCCGCGTTCAAATGCCAGAACATGATCATCCTCATGCACCCACTGCAGTTCCGGATAGACCTCATCAAAAATATGGTAGTACTTTGCTGTATGCACCATATCCCTGTCAAAAGCATTCAGGCACTCATATTTCAGCGAAGGATTACTCAGCAGGCTCCACTGCCGGCGACAGTATTGAAAGCTGTTTCCGTTGCCCGGACGCGGAAAATCGATCCATTCCGGATGGCCGAATTCATTCCCCATAAAAGTCAGATAACCTGCACCGCCGGCTGCCATTGTCAGCAGGCGGATCATTTTATGCAGTGCGACGGCACGATCAATGACTTGTGTATGGCAGTCTTTTTCCATCTGGTCATACATGGCAGCATCGGCAAAGCGGAAGATCATCGTCTTATCTCCGACAAGTGCCTGATCGTGGCTTTCTACATAGGCAATAGTCGGTGCATTGCGGAAGGTAAGCTGATACCACAGATTTCCCAGATTCCAGTCTTCATCCCGTGTTTCCTTGGCCAGTTTGATCCACAGATCCGGGATCCCCATGCCAAGGCGGTAATTAAATCCGATTCCGCCGTCCGCTACCTTTTCACACATTCCCGGCATGCCTGACATATCTTCTGCTACAGTAATCGCTGTCGGTTTTACTTCCTGGATCAGTTCATTGGCCAATTGAAGGTACGTTACAGCATCCACATCTGTGTTCATGGTAAAATACTGACTGAGCGAACTGAAATCCGTGCCGAGAGCATGATCCAGATAAAGCATCGATGTCACTCCGTCAAAACGAAATCCATCAAAATGATACTCCTCGAGCCAGAACTTCAGATTGCTCAAGAGAAAATGCAGTACTTCCGGTTTCCCGTAATTGAAGCACTTGGTTCCCCAAGCAGAATGATTGCCTCTTCCTCCTTCATGGAAAAACTGATAAGCTGTCCCGTCAAAAAGATTAATCCCCTCCAGCGTGTTTCCAACTGCATGAGAATGTACCACGTCCAGCAATACCCGAATCCCCATCTCATGGGCTTTGTTGATCAGATATTTCAGATCTTCCGGATAACCAAACCGGCTGGATGCTGCATAGAAATTACTCACCTGATAACCGAAGGATCCGTAGAACGGGTGTTCCATCACAGCCATCAGCTGAATTGTGTTATAGCCAAGATCCTGTACGTGCGGCAGCACATGATCGGCAAACTCCCGATACGTTGAGATACGGTGATCCTCGCCGGACATACCGATATGCGTCTCATAAATCAAAGGGGCTTCCTCACTGCGGAAATCCTGATCTGTCCAGGGATAAGAAACAGTATCATCCTGCACTTCACAGCACCAGCTTTGCGTAACCCAATCCTGTGTAACGCGTCGAGCATAAAGCGGCACATGCTGTGTCAGCCTGTCCCCGTTTCTTACAACGGTGAGTACTCTGCTTCCGTGATGGACGGTTTCGCCCGAAAGATGTACTTCCCAGTTCCCGTTTTCAAGCCGTGTGAGAGGTGTTGCTGTCCACTGCCAATTATTAAAATCACCGGTCAGATATACCTCGTCCGCACCGGGAGCCCACTCTCTGTAGACCCAGCCGTCACTTTCTTTGTGAAATCCATACCACGCATAGGCATTGGCAAAATCGATCAGTCTCTGGTTTCCACCCAGGATCTGCGACTTCTTTTGCCGGTAAAGATCCATCCGGAGATTCAGATCCCCTTCAAAGGGGCGCAGTTCAGGCATTTTTTCCAGTATAGGAAGCATTTTCGTTCTCCTTTATAATTTTTTGGGTTACACTTTTGCCAGGGTCAGAAGTAGTTCGACTACTTTTTCCATAGATTCCCGTACTATATACTCATATTTCCCATGGTAATTATGCCCTCCAGTGCACAAATTCGGGCACGGAAGCCCCGCATAAGACAGGTGACACCCGTCCGTTCCTCCACGGATCGGAGAAATTACCGGTTCCACGCCAACCGCACGCATAGCATCACATGCCCGTTCAATCAGGTCCATGTGTTCAGACAGTGCATCTTTCAGATTATAATAAGTATCCTTGATCTCCGCAAGAACCGTTCCCTCCCCGTATTTTTCGTTGAGGAAATTACAGCAGGCCGCAAAATATGTTTTCTTTGCCTCAAACTTGCTGCGGTCGTGATCACGCAGAATATAATCCATTCTGGCACTCTCTACTGTACCTTCCATCCGGTCGAGATGGTAGAATCCTTCATATCCTTCCGTATGCTCCGGGCGCTGCTCTTCCGGCAGAAGGGCATCCAGTTCAAATGCCACACGCATGGCATTGCGCATTTTGTTTTTTGCATCTCCCGGGTGGATGCTCTTTCCATTTATTGTCACCTGCGCGGAGGCGGCATTAAAGGTTTCATATTCAATTCCGCCAAGTGCTCCACCGTCCACAGTATATGCTTCTTTTGCGCCGAAGTTGGGGATATCAAAAAAATCCACCCCGCGTCCGACTTCCTCGTCCGGCGTAAAACCGATGGCAACAGGGCGATGGCTTATCTCCGGATGTGTCAGCAACATTTCCGCCATCGTCATGATTTCTGCCACACCGGCTTTGTCATCTGCCCCGAGAAGTGTAGTGCCGTCGGTTACGATCAGTTCCTTCCCTGTATAGTTGACAAGCGCCGGGAAATCTTCCACTTTCATCCATATATCTTTGTCCCGGTTAAGGCAGATATCTTTCCCATCATAGTCAGGAATACAGCGCGGCCTTACATTTTTTCCCGACATGGCAGGTGAAGTATCCATATGGGCAATCAGACCGATGGCAGGAAAGGGCTGTTCTGTATTGCCGGGCAGAAAAGCATAGACATACGCATGCTCTTCATCCATCCGAACGTTTTCCGCCCCCATTGCCTGAAGCTCTGCGCAAAGCATCTTTGCCAGGTGAAACTGCTTTTCCGTACTTGGCACCTGCTCCATCCCATCAGCAGACTGCGTGTCCACGGCAACATACCGTAAAAATTTATCTTTAACCTTTTCCATCTATAAACACTTATGCCAGTTTGATCTCCCAGCATTTTCCTTCACCGAATTTCATTTCCATCTCTTTCTGATAGACAGGGAAAAATTCCGTCGGCATCAATGCCTGTACGCACCCGGCAAATCCGCCGCCGTGTACGCGCCAGGCCCCCTTGCCTTCCAGTAGCGTACGGCTGTAAGCAAGGCCTTCCGCAAGCTTGGTATCTCCCGTAGCGCTCGTGACGATATTATTCAACAGCTCTTCAGAAGACCGGCCTGATTCATTCATCAGCTTCATATATGTCTCCCCGTCTTTGGCAATAAGGGCATCCCGCATTTTGGGAACCCGTTCGTTTTCTCCAAAAAAGTGCATGGCGCGCCGTACAGGACGATCCTCCTTCGACCAGCCTTTTGCCCAGAATGCAGCAGGATCTACATCCGCAAGCACCCCCCGATCAAAAAGATTGGCAATGTATACCATATCGTTCGGAATGCGTGCATACGAAGAATCCAATCCGGCATGACTGCCCCCTGTATCAGTGAGGCAAAGCGTCAGTCCCATTTCGCTGAAATCTGCTTCGATAGGTGTGATCTCATTAGTGCTGAAATCCACATACACGCAATGGCCCAGGGAGCAGGCAAGCTGATCCATCAGCCCGCACGGTTTTCCAAAGAACCGGTTTTCCGCCTCCTGTGCTGCACGTGCTATCACAACAGGGTCTACACGGCTATCATTATAAAGTGTGCTGAGGATCTTGCCGATCAGCACAGAAAAAGCCGCAGAAGAACTCAGCCCGGAGCCTGCAGGCAGTGTGCTGCGGATCTCTGCATGGAAAGAACCTATATTGAGCCCCCAATCTTTAAATACCGAAAGCATGCCGCGCGTTAAGGCCTTACTGCTTCCAAATTCCGCAGGCATTGGGGTAAGCTGTGCCAGTTTTACTTCAAACTGTTCATATCCTTCTGAGTGGATTGTGACAACGCCACTTTCATTTTCTTCAAATACCGCCGTAAGACCAAGCGACACACCGGCCGCCAGGATCCTGCCTTTTTGATGATCAGTGTGGTTGCCTGCAAGTTCCGTCCTGCCTGGAGTGAAAATGGTTTTTTTCATGGTTCTATCGTCCCTTTCTGGTATTTATCCTTTTTTCTCAGGGGCAGTCTGTACCGCCTGTCCGCCGAGTCCAAATTCCTGCTGCGTTGTCAATGTTTCACGATTGAGCATTTTGGTCAGCACATCGATTTCCGTTTCAATGGAAACGGCATCCGTTTTATAAAGCTCATCCAGCTGGTGCTTAAACCCATCCACAATAGTATCCATTGCCACTTCAATGGAATGCTTGCTCTGGCTGATATTCTTCCCGTCAAAGCTGGTATTCTCAAGATTGGCATAGGATTCCAGCAGTTTCAGCGTTGTCGGAAGGAAATAACTCATAAATTTGTCGATCTTGCCACGTTTTTCCGGCTGCTGCTCCACTGTGAGAAAAATCTGCCGTGTTATCGATTCGATTTCGTTGATCTTGTCCGTCATCATTTTGTCCGGGATCCTGTCGTTTACATCCCGGATCTGTGCAAGGATCTGATCATACGCAACCGCATTCTGCTTTGCCGCCTCTTTTTTCGTTGCCTCCCGGGTTTTCTGCATGGCGGCAGCTCGTGCCATGGTGAGTTCCTCATCTGCCCGACTGCTCATAAAGATATAGCCCAGTTCCTTATTGATATATGCGGTACTGCCAAAAAAGCCTTTATCGATCATCTTCTGCAGGTCACGCTCCGCTTTGCGGCGTGATACCCCTGCTTTCTTGGCAATCGTGTCGATCTCCATTGCCTCGTTCGGTCCGATAATTGCGAGGTAAGAGGCATACCGCTGCATTGCGCGTTTCATAAGGATCCCGCTCGTCAGCATGCATCCGCCGCCGAGTAAAGCCGCCACAGCAGAAGCTATGGCATACGTTGTAATCTGGTGAGCGCCGCCCACAAGTATCATCGCCGCTCCGACCATTACGAGCGCTCCGGCAATCATGAGAAAGAGCGCATTTTTATTGTCATCCTTGGGAGATTTTACAAGGGATCGGATCGTTTCTTTTGCTTTTGCTGTAGCCTTCTCCTGCTGAAATTTTTTCTTCATCCGCTCCAGTTCCGCTTCCTGGCGCTTCAGCTCCTCCTCACGGGAGAGAAACGGAGCCTCCCGGCGTGCAGTTTTAGGCACATCGGAAGCAAACAGTTTGCGGATCAGCAGAAACAGCGCAATCGGCCATGCACCCACAGCAAACAAAAAAATAATTAAAAACCATGAAAGTCCTTCCCGACCGCCTCCATCGTTATTCATTGTTTTTCTCCCTTTTCCGATTTATCCGTCAATACCGGTTTGATAATATTGTAGAGTTCCAGCCCTTCCTTCTGGCCAAAATTCTTGATGATGTCGCGGTAAGCAGCCTGGCGGAAGTTTCGATAACCGTAGAGTTTCATCACTGTCGCCGTCACCTTTCCGATTTTCTCCCCCTCAACCTTTTTGTCTCGCAGAGCGACAGTGATCCTGTTGTTCATCTGTGTTTTTCCAGTAGCGCCGCGCGACGTTGCCGGGCGTGTCAACCCTTCCGCCGGAGAAACGGTCTCTTTTTCTTCTGTTGTTGCAACAGCCTCTTCAAAAACAATAGAAGGCATCTGGCTGAGCCGGGTATTTTTCTCCCCCCAGAAGGCAAGGGTGTTGGTAAAACCGAGGTCATTGCTTACGATAATGTATTCCGGTTCATGCCCGACAGTTCCAATCAAAAATCCCAGGTAGCTTACCAGCTGCATATCCAGTGACTGCTTGCCTACATTTACTTTATGAAAGCAAAGTTTGGCTTTCACTTCGCTTAAAATGTCCAGGCTGATCTTGGCCGCATTTTTTGTATAGAAAAGATGCACCGTATCCTCCGGAGGGAGTTTGGCAATTCCTATCAGTCCCTGCTCATGCACATTTTCAAAATCTATCAAATAAATCCTGCCGATTTTATTCTCACTTTGTCTGTTTTCCAATGAAAATCTCCTTTTATTTCCTTCAATTTGGGTAAAATGGAACTTGATGTTCCTTTCTCGGGCAACTGGCCGCCTGGCCGTTTCCTCTCCCTATGCAACTTTTTATTGTAAAAGATACCGGCCGACTTGTCAAATAATTTTCTCTCACAAGTATAAAAAGCGGAAGCTTTTTTCAGCTCCCGCCATTATTCTGTCTATGCTCTGTAACTCCTCGCTCAGGAAATGGATGCCCCGTAATACTTGTCGTTCCCTTCCGGATCCGTATCCACGGAAAAGGCCTTGGAACGGAACAGATAGGTTGCCATATCTTTCAGCTCAGAAAGATCGCCGGTATGAACATGTTCGATCGTCAGCGTGTTCGTTCTGCCGTACATATCTTCATATTCGATCTGAAATGCAACATTCTTGGCATCAAGAATCGCCTGCAGGAACGCCGGATAAACCGTTCCTCCGAACACACTGCCTCCGTGCACATCCTCTGCGTCATTATACTCCAGATTATCAAAAGAATACAGGACGTCGTCCACATTGGCCCGGAAGGCCGTTACTTCCTCATAATCTCTGATTCCGGGATTATAAAACTCAACTCTCAGTTCCGGCCCCCATCCCTGTTTGATGTAATTATCAAACAGCATCGCTCTTACGGAAACTGTACCCTCGTTAAAGCGCTCAACATACCCGCCGATCAGTTTCCATCCAAAACCTTCTTTGGAAAATTTCGTGCTGTTTTCAAAAATAGAACGGTCAAATTTGCTCGATGCAGCAAGAGCTGTGGTTCCCGCAGCTGCAAAAACAAGTGCCAGTACAAGAAATACGGATATCAGTTTTTTCATCGGAAAACTTCCTTTCTGTTTTTTATGGGATGACCCTGAAAACAGTATAATAGAAAAAACATCTATCTGCAATAAAAATCTCTGTTTTTTCATGCTTTTTCATCATTTTTTACAAACACCATCCGAAACCGATTGCAGAAATCTTATTGCAGAAATCTTTTAAATACCCATGGGTTATGTTATACTGGTAGGCAACCAGTGACAGAAGGAGAATCGTATATGCTCGATCCATGTATCTATAAAGACTGGGAAATTGCACGTGCTGCCGAGGCTTCCCTGCCTTCCATCGATGTTTATCAAAAAGAACTTGGTCTGCTGCCGGAAGAGATCCTCCCCTACGGCAAAACGCCGAAGCTGCATGCCCTCCGTATTCTGGACCGTCTTAAAGATAAGCCCAACGGCAAGTATATTGAAGTGACCGCTATTACCCCGACGCCGCTTGGGGAGGGGAAATCGACCACCTCCATCGGTCTCATGGAAGGGCTTGGAAAACTTGGCTTGAAAGCCGGCGGCTGTCTTCGTCAGCCTTCCGGCGGACCTACCATGAACGTGAAAGGTTCTGCTGCCGGCGGCGGCAATGCTCTTCTCATTCCGATGACGGAGTTTTCTCTCGGCCTGACGGGGGATATCAATGCCATCATGAACGCGCACAATCTCGCCATGACAGCCCTGAATGCCCGTATGCAGCACGAGCGAAACTATTCCGACGAGAAGCTTGCTTCCATTGGGCTGCGCCGTCTGGACATCGATCCTGCCCGAATCGAATGGAGTTTTGTTCTGGATTTCTGCTGTCAGGCACTGCGAAAAATGGAAATCGGCCTTGGCGAGGGGACGATGTCCGGGTTCCGAATGCAAACACAGGCAAACATTGCCGTATCTTCTGAACTCATGGCAATTCTCGCCATCGTTCAGGACCTGAATGATCTGCGCAGCCGTATCGGAAAGATTGTCCTTGCCTATGATAAACATGGCGTTCCTGTTACTACTGAAGATCTGGAAGTAGCCGGTGCCATGACGGCCTGGATGCGCGATACCATTCATCCGACTCTTTGCTATACAACTGAACACCAGCCCTGTCTCGTGCATGCCGGTCCTTTCGCCAATATTGCCATCGGCCAGTCTTCTATCATTGGTGACCGCCTTGGCCTGAAGCTTTTTGACTACCATGTCACGGAATCGGGCTTTGCCGCAGATATCGGGTTTGAAAAATTCTGGAATGTCAAATGTGCGCTTTCCGGCCTGAAACCGGATTGTTCCGTCATCGTTGCAACCGTCCGTGCGCTGAAAAACCACGGCGGCGGCCCGGAAGTTGCTCCGGGAAGGCCAATCCCGGATGCCTATCAGAAAGAGGATCTTTCTCTGTTGGAAAAGGGATGTGAGAACCTTTTTCATCATGTCAATACCGTTAAGAAATCCGGTATCACGCCGGTGGTCTGCATCAATCGTTTTGCAACAGATACAGAAAATGAAGTCCGCCTTCTTCGACGGAGGTGTGAAGAGCACGGAGTTCGCTGCGCGCTTTCCGAACACTGGCAGTATGGCGGGGCAGGGGCAGTTGAGCTTGCCCGGACAGTTATGGATGCTTGCGAAGAGACATCCGAATTACATCCGTTATATTCCCCTGAAACACCGTTTCGTGAGCGCGTACAGCGTATTGCTGCAGAAGTATACGGTGCTGAAGGGGTCGACTGGGCGCCGCTCGCTCTTGAGAAGGCTCGCCGTTTTGAAGCCGATCCCCTTTATTCTCGTTTTCACACGATGATGGTGAAAACCCATCTCTCTCTTTCTCACGACCCGAAATGCAAGGGGGTTCCGAAAGGATGGCGTCTGCCGGTGCGGGATGTGCTGGAATACAGGGGGGCAGAATTCCTCTGCCCAGTTGCAGGTGACATCAGCATGATGCCCGGTACCGGCAGCAACCCGGCTTATCGCCGAGTCGATATAAACACCGAAACAGGCGAAGTCACCGGGCTTTTCTGAAAAGGAAGGCCAATGCCAATGAGCCAAGTGAACTGAACACTACAGCATGATCAGATACAATTGCTTCCTTTATTTTCTTATTTCAATTGAATACATTCCGTCAGAATGATAGCAATACTCATTGTATATGCTGATATGCCCCAGATATTCCTCTCCCTTATAAAATCCATAATCTGTATAGCCGCCGGTAGTGTCAGCTGCGCTGACTTTTCCGGTTACCACACTGTTCATAACCGTGTATAGGATCTTTGCCTGCTCGTCAGCACTGAGCTCTCTCTCCACCGGCCCCCCTTCACAGTCCATGTAAAAGGCTTTGACCGTCGCACCGTTAAGGTCACCGAGATGGCAAAACGAAGTGAGACTTACAGGGATAAATCCAGACGGTCCCATGAGGCCGGCATAATGAGTAACATTCGGAAACATCCTGTGAACAGCGAGGTAGAGGCCCTGTGCATTCGGATCCGGATTCTCAAACATATTATCGCCTGACATACCAAGAAGAATGAACTCCGGTTCCCCTTCAGTGCTGTACCGGATCGCATAGGTGCGCTCAATTCCGGCATCGTTAGCTGTATGACTTGTTTTTCCGTCAAATACTTCAACAGCATTGATAAGGCTTTTCAGGTCGAACAGGTCATCATGTCCCAGTTTACCAAGATTTTTAAATTGATTTTCCTGCAGGAACATAAACTGTGCATCCGTGCTGTAAGGCCAGTGAAGCTGAGAATCATACCCGCTCAATCCCCAGAGTTCTCCCTGACTGTCAATATAGCCGACCTCAACCCGGTCTCCCCAGCCGATCTGCCGATAATAGGTAAAAAGAATGGGATAAGCCGGTTTAATCTCCGCATAAGCACAACAGGAAAGCAGAAAAAACAGCAGCATAATAACTGCAGCGACAGTTCGTTTCATATCTCTCCTTTTATATAGTCAATCTGGCGGTTTCCTTTGATTTTACAGGAAACCGCCAGGTTTTATTCATCATTGCTCATAATCAGCCTGCTGTATCTGACTTTTTTGCTCCAAAATACTGCAGTGCAAATACAACTGCCATCAACGCTAAACCAATTACATCCGTCACAGGGTTCGGATCCATCATCAGCAGTCCGGCAATTATCAACATTCCTCTGAAAAGAAAATTTAGAGGCCGGAACAGATAACCGTTCAATCCGGCGGCAACTCCAAAAATTCCGATGATAGAAGAGACCACCACCAGAACGACCTGGATTGCTGTCGTATCGATCAGCAGCATGGCAGGGTTCATGGCAAAAATATAAGGTACGATGAATGCTGCGATAGCCAGTTTTGTTGCATTAAAAGCTGTTTTCATTGGAGGCGCCTTTGCAATGGCAGACCCCGCATATGCAGCCAGCGCGACTGGAGGTGTGATATCCGCCACGATACCGAAATAAAACACAAAGAAATGTGCCGCAACCTGCGGGACCCCAATGGTGATCAGAATCGGTGCACAGGTAGATGCCATAATGCAATAGTTCGCCGTTGTCGGTACACCCATGCCAAGTACGATGCAGCAGAGCATTGTCAGCACAAGTGCAATCAGAACACGCCCTCCGGAGATCGTAACAATGGCAGTGATCAATTTGGAAGCGAGCCCGGTTGTGGTGATGGAACCTGCTACAAGTCCTGCCATAGCACAGGCAACCGCAACGGTAACCGTGCTTTTTGCGCCTGCTTCCAGTGCATCGACAAAACGCTCCAGTGTCAGATTATCACTTTTGTCCTGGCTTTTTGTTGCAATAGTAATCAGATTGTTGTAAAGCCCGACTAAAATCGTTGCCCCGATTGCCACAGCAGCTGAAAACTGCATCGTCCGTTTATTGGTAGCCACCAGATATACCAAGATCACCAGGGGCAAAAGCAGATAGATCTTAGGCAGAAGCTGCCGGAACTTTGGCAGTTCGTCTCTGGGAATTCCTTTCAACCCCAGTTTTTTTGCTTCCAGATGGACAGCAATGTAAATCCCCGCAAAATAGAGAACCGCCGGCAGGACAGCCTTCAACGCGACCTGCCCGTATGGGATGCCCATATACTCTGCCATCAAAAACGCAGCTGCGCCCATGATCGGCGGCATAATCTGCCCGCCGGTGGAAGCAGCAGCTTCCACTGCTCCGGCAAATTCCGGCTTATATCCCGTCTTCTTCATCATTGGGATCGTCACAGAACCTGTTGTTACCGTGTTTCCTACAGACGATCCGGAAACCATACCGCACAGTGCCGAGGAAATCACCGCTACCTTTGCCGGACCGCCGGAGGACGCCCCAGCCATGGAATTGGCCAGATTGATAAAGAAGTTTGATATCCCGGTTCGTTCCAAGAAAGCCCCGAAGATAATAAATACTACGATATACTTCGCGCAGACGTTGATCGGTGTGCTCATGATCCCCGTTGTCGTATAGAAAAGATCATAGATTACTTTTCCGAAACGCACATTGGCGAAAGCATAGGCCAGCAAAACACCTACAACGCAAAGGATTGGAATCCCGACGCATCTTCTGCAAAGTTCCATATAGGCAAGGATAGCAACAATTGCCATAACAACCATTTTCGGATCTCTGGTCACACGGGCTGCCAGTTTGATAATAGAGTGTGCATGCAATGCACAGTAGAAGAAGGGTATTGCACCCGCTATCATAATTACAATATCGTACCATGGGATATAATTAGCCCGGACATGTTTCTTGCTGACCGGATAATTCAGATATCCGATGACCAGAATCAGCCCGAGGAAGAGATTCAGCTTCTCCTCCGGCATCATGGTGCTAAACAGCGTCACCCAGATGCAGTACACGGAAAAAGCAGCACAGATAGTCCGGATGATTTTGGCGGGAATGCCCTCCCAGATACGGACGTTGGATTCCCTGTCATATTTCTTCATCAGTTCTTCTGCACTGGCAGTTTCATTGTTGATTGCCGGATTTTTGTTAGCCACAAAACGATCTCCTTTACGAAAGAATGAAGCAAAAAAATCACGCTGCCCGCATCCACAGAGGATGCGGGCTTCCGCATGATTTAGGGGATCAGATCTTATTTGCCTTCAACCGTAATCCCCTTGTCGGCAAAGTAGGCAACAGCGCCACTGTGATACGGAACACCGGAGAAAGAGGAAGCAAACTCAAGGCTGAGTTCGTTTGCCTTATCATGGATCTGAGCAAGTGCATCAAGATTCTCAAACACGCCAAACAGGAAGTTGTACACATCCGCATCTGCCACATCATCCGCTGCAATCACCACTGCGCTGACCGCAACGGTAGTAGCATCCTCAGGCATTTTATAGGTTTCTGCCGGAATCACAGCTTTTGCATAGAAGGGAGATTCCTCAATCAAAGCATTGATGTGCTCATCATCCAGGCTGACAAGATAGACATTGTTTGTTGTAGCAAGAGAAGTTACTGCGGTAGTCGGTGCCCCGGCTACGATGAAAGCAGCGTCGATCTGGCCATCCTGAAGGGCTTCTGCACTGTCGGCAAAGGACTGGTAGGTAGGCTTGATATCTTCCTCTGTCAGGCCATAAACACCCAGAACATCGATTGCATTAAAGTAAACACCGGAACCTGCCGCTCCGATAGAAACTGCCTTTCCCTTCAGATCAGCAACCGTTTTAATATCCGGATTCATGGTGACCACCTGAACCTGCTCCATATAAAGAGGTGCCACGATGGAGAAATTGTTAATCGCGCCGAGATCTTCAAAGGAACGCACACCTTCATACGCATAGGACAGAACGTCAGACTGGGAAAAACCGAGCTGTGCATCACCCATATCCAGAGCATCAATGTTAGCCGCAGACCCACCGGAGGCAGTGGCTGTTACATTTGTGCTGGTAACCTCGCTGACCTTCTGTGCCAGAACACCACCAAATCCAAAATAGGTCCCGGCTTCGCCGCCAGTCGTAAAGATGATTTTCGATCCACCGTCTTTTGCCGCTGCATCAGCGAATGCAACAGCCGCTACAGAGAGAACCAGGCAAAGTGCCAAAAGAATGGAAAGTACCTTTTTCATGGATAATTCCTCACTTTTCTTAAAATTTTGCAGGTTTAATAATACGATAATCCCTTAAAAAAGTAAAATACGGAAAAAACATAAATTATCATGATTTTTGATATTTTTATGAATTATTGGCAATAAAACGAAATATTAATGGAGACAGCGTTTCTCTTTGGATATTTTACACAAATCTGTTGCGTTTTTTTCCAGTTTGTTCTATCATGAGTGGCAGCAAAAAGGAGTGTGCAAAGCATGAAACAGCAAGGAAATCTTCCGGAGATCCGCCTGGTCGCTTTTGATCTGGACGGCACCTTTTTAGATGACGAAAAACATATCCCCGCACAAAATCTTCAGGCGCTTGAAGCCGCAGCAGCGCATGGCATCATCCCGGTTCCTGCCACGGGCAGGCTCTATGCCGGTTTGCCGCAGGAATTCCGCTCATTACCCTATTTGCGATATTTTATTCTAATTAACGGGGCCAGTATATACGACGCAAAGGAGAATCGTGTGCTTTTTTCGGCAGATCTCTCCAACACTCTGGCACTGGATCTTTTCCGATATGCTGAAACACTCGATTGTCTGTATGATTGTTATATGCAGGATGAAGGTCTCATGACGCAGTCCATGTATGACTGTCTGCAGGACTATGTTTCTGATGCGCATTACGTCCAGTATATGAAGCGTATCCGCCGCCCTGTTCCGAATCTTCCACAGTACGTCCAGAAAAATGGAGAAGCCGTTCAGAAGATTCAGTATTTCTTTCAGGACAAGGACAATGCAATCCGTCTCAGCCAGATTGATCTTTTGCCCAGGCTTTTTCCCGCTGTTAAAGCCACTTCCTCCATGGCTTCCAACATTGAGATCAATGCTGCCGATGCTGATAAAGGTCATGCCCTCAATACGCTCTGTCATCTTCTCGGAATCCCGGTTGAGTGTTCCGTTGCTTTTGGAGACAATTCCAATGATCTGGCTATGATTCAGACCGCCGGTACCGGCATAGCCATGTGCAATGGGGATGCTGTTGTTCGCTCCGCTGCAGACAGAATAACCGCCTGCGACAATAATGCCGCAGGCGTCGGAAAAACAATTCTTGAATTGCTGATGCAGGGAACAGACTCCTGAGATTTCAGGAAACGCTTATCTTGTTTTTTCCAGCATTTCCGAGAAGATCGCCGCTGCTTCTGTCTGCATAAAGGCAGCCCCTTCATGGCGCAGCAGATAGATTTTTCTCTTCTCTGGCGCGTCCGTGAGTTCGTAGATGCGCATGCCATACAGAGATGCAATATGTCCTGCTGAGATAGACGGCAATAACGCCCACGTTCCCTCCTCCTTCAAGAGGCTCACCATCATATGCGGAGAGTTGACCTCAACACGGCAATTATTGTGCTCAGAAAACCATTTTTCTCTCCAGAGTGTCAAACTGGAAAAGTTTCCGCCGGAAAGCTGTACCTCTTTGCCGGGATCCAGCACAAGCGGGGAAAGGTTCTCCCCTTCTGCCAGTTTTGTATAGCTCACTACACAAAAGGTCTGATCGTAGACATGCTGATGGATGATATTTGCCCGGGAAGATTCGTAGGAGGCAAACCCGAAATCGATACTGTTGTTTTCCATCATATCGTAAATGCCGGAGGAATCACTGATCTGCACGGACAGCTTCAACGCCTGGTTTCGATGTATCGTAGATACCACAATCGGCTCCAGAAAATCGTAATATACGCTCTCCGGAGCGGCGATGCGCAACAACACCTGGGCGCGTTCCCTCAGCAGATCAGCCTCTTCAAAAAGGTTTTTCCATCGTGTAGCGATGCCGACAAATTCTCTGCCCTGCCTGGTCAGTTCCATCTCCCGAACTCCCTTAGATCGGGTGAAAAGCTCATAACCCAGTTCTTCCTCCAGCCGTTTTAGTCTGGTACTGACCACCGACTGGGCAAGAAACAGATGTTCCGCTGTCTTTGTAATATTCCTCGCCTGAACAAGGTCGAGGAATATTTCTATATCTTTATTCTGCATTCTGCATCTCAGGCGTGATACAGTTTTTCCGTCTGATAACGGGGTTCCAATGTGATATTCATACCCAGGCGCTTGAAAATCTCTTCATCCTGATGGGAGAGAATCACTGAAGAATGTGCTTCACAACCGCGAAGTTCACCCAGTGCATCCAAAGCTTCCTCCACCACCGGATTCGTCACAGCACAGACAGAAAGTGCGATCAAAATCTCATCGATGTGCAGCAACGGGTTGCGGTTGCCGAGATGTTCCACTTTCAGGTGCTGGATCGGCTGAATGATATTTTTGGGAATCAGTTTCGTTTTCTTTCGAATACCGGAGATGGCTTTCATCGAGTTGATCAGACAGGCTGATGCCGCCCCCAAAAGATCCGTCGTCTTGCCGGTAATCATTCTTCCGTCATTCAATTCAATGGCCACAGCCGGACCGTCAGTTTCTTCTGCACGCTGAAGCGCTGCAACCGCTACCTTTCTGTCTGCCGGCGTAATACCGGTAGACTTCATCAGAAGTTCGATCTTACGCAATTCCATAGGGTCGGATAATCCCTGCTTTACGCTGCAGGCCGTAGCATAATAACGCCGGATAATCTCCTGCCTGGAAGCTTCACAGCAAACTTCTTCGTCCAGAATACAAAAACCGATCTGATTGACACCCATATCCGTCGGGCTTTTATATGGACTTTCCCCATAGATTTCCCGAAACATGGCTTCCAGCACCGGGAAGATCTCTACATCACGATTATAATTGACTGTCGTCTCCCCATATGCTTCCAGATGGAAAGGATCGATCATATTCACATCATTGAGATCCGCTGTCGCCGCTTCATAGGCAAGATTCACCGGGTGCTTCAGAGGCAGGTTCCACACGGGGAAAGTTTCAAACTTTGCATACCCTGCATTGATGCCGCGCTTATGCTCCTGATAAAGCTGGGAAAGACAGGTAGCCATTTTCCCGCTTCCCGGTCCAGGAGCCGTTACGATCACAAGAGGCCTTGAAGTTTCAATATAATCATTCCTGCCAAAGCCCTCTTCCGAGATGATCAGCGGCACATTGGACGGATATTCCGGAATGATGTAGTGGTGATAAGCTTTGATCCCCAGCGCTTCCAACCGTGCATAAAATTTATCGGCTGCTTTCTGTCCACGGTAATGCGTGATTACAACACTTCCTACATACAGCCCTATGCTCCGAAAGGAATCAATCAGGCGCAGCGTATCCTCGTCGTATGTAATACCCAGATCCCCACGCCGCTTGGAGCGTTCAATATCGTCCGCAGAGATAGCAAGTACAATCTCCGCCACATCCTTCATTTCCAGAAGCATTCGAACTTTGCTGTCCGGCTGGAATCCGGGAAAAACGCGGGATGCATGATAGTCATCAAACAGCTTCCCTCCAAATTCCAGATACAGTTTTCCACCAAAGCGGGAAATCCTGTCCTTGATGCTTTGCGACTGTAAAGCATTATATTTTACACTGTCAAAGCCGAGTTTACGCATGGTTTCCTTTTGCCTCCGTGTAGAACTAAAAAATCGTTAGACAGTTTACCATACCAGATTGGAAACAGCAAGAAAGATTTAAGAGAAAACTTTACAAACAGGCTATTTTTTTCTTGTCTCTCCTGTGTTATACTGTAAAATGTTGTTTTATCAATTATTTCTTGAAGAAGGTACAAAATGGGTTTTTTAGATAAGATTTTCGGCAGTTATTCTGACCGTGAATTGAAAAAAATAGTTCCGATTGCAAAATCTGTCATGGCACTGGAAGAGGAGTATTCCTCTCTGAGTGATGAACAGCTCCGCGGAAAAACAGCAGCGTTCAAGAATCGTCTTTCCGCCGGTGAAACATTAGACGATCTTCTTCCGGAAGCATTTGCCACTGCACGGGAAGCCGCATGGCGTGTTCTCGGCATGAAGCCTTTCTATGTACAGGTAATCGGCGGTATCGTGCTTCATCAGGGCCGCATCGCCGAAATGAAAACAGGCGAGGGCAAAACACTTGTTGCCGTTCTTCCTTCCTATCTTAATGCACTGGCCGGAGAAGGAGTTCATATTGTTACGGTAAATGATTATCTTGCCCGGCGTGACAGTGAATGGATGGGAAAGATACACCGTTTCCTCGGTCTTTCCGTCGGTCTGATTGTCCACGATCTGGATTCTTCTCAGCGCAAACAGGCTTATGCCTGTGATATTACTTATGGCACCAATAATGAGATGGGATTTGATTATCTGCGTGATAACATGGCCCTCTATAAAGAAAATATGGTTCAACGCGGACACAGCTTTGCCATCGTCGATGAAGTGGACTCTATTCTTATCGATGAAGCGCGTACCCCGCTCATCATCTCCGGGCAAGGTGATGAAAGCACAGACCTCTATCGCCAGGCTGATATTTTTGTCAGCGGTTTGAAAAAAATCGTTTATGCATCTGTAGATGAAAAAGAAGAGGAGCAGGAAGATCTCGATGCCGATTATGTGGTAGATGAGAAGGCAAAAACGGCCACTCTGACTGCACGCGGCATTGCAAAGGCTGAAAAAGCCTTTGCGCTGGAAAATCTCGCGGATATGGAAAATGCCACTCTCAGCCACCATATTAACCAAGCGCTGAAAGCACATGGAATTATGAAGCGGGATATAGATTATATTGTAAAAGACGGAGAGATTATCATCGTTGATGAATTTACCGGCCGTCTGATGCTTGGCCGGCGCTATTCCGAAGGGCTCCATCAGGCTATTGAAGCCAAAGAACATGTGGATGTCCAAAAAGAAAACAAGACCCTTGCTACCATCACCTTCCAAAACTACTTCCGTCTTTACAGCAAGCTCTCTGGCATGACGGGTACTGCCGCAACAGAAGCGGAGGAATTCCAGGCAATTTATAATCTTGATATTATTGAGATCCCTACAAACAAGCCGGTCATCCGTAAAGATAATCCGGATGTCGTATATAAAAACGACGCAGGAAAAAACCGTGCCATCATTGAGCAGATCGTAGCCTGCCACGAAAAGGGTCAGCCTGTCCTGGTGGGCACAGTATCCATTGAAAAAAGTGAATATATTTCTTCCTTGCTGAAACGGCGCGGTGTCGCCCACACTGTGCTCAACGCAAAATACCATGAAAAAGAGGCAGAGATTGTTGCACAGGCCGGGCGTGTGGGGGCAGTAACAATTGCTACGAATATGGCCGGGCGTGGTACAGATATTGTTCTGGGCGGCAACCCGGAGTTTATGGCTCGGCAGGATCTTCGAAAAAAAGGCTTTGCCGATGAGGTAATTGCAGAAGCCACCGGTTTTGCCGAAACAACCAATGAAGATATTCTTCAGGCACGCTCCCTTTTTGCGGAAAAGTTAGCCGAGCACAAAAAGGAGACGGATGCTGAAGCCGAGCTGGTGCGCGCCTCCGGCGGTCTTTTCATCCTCGGCACCGAACGCCATGAGTCCCGCCGTATCGATAACCAGCTGCGTGGACGATCCGGCCGGCAGGGCGATCCCGGTGAAAGCCGCTTCTATCTTGCGCTGACGGATGACATTATGCGTCTCTTCGGCTCTGAGCGCATTATGGGGATGATGGAAGCGCTGAATGTGGATGATGACACCCCGCTCGATCACAAAATGCTGTCCAATGCCATTGAGCAGGCGCAGAAAACCGTAGAATCCCGTAACTTCCAGACCCGTAAAACCGTGTTGGAATACGATGATGTGATGAACAAACAACGCGAAATCATCTACGGGGAACGCCAGAAGGTCCTCAATGGGGAAGATCTCCAGCAGCAGATTGAAAATATGATTCGTGAATTTGTGTCTTCCTCTGTATCGGATGCACTTCATGGAGAAAGTTGTGAAACGCAAGCACAGCTGGATGAAGTACTTGCTCCTTTTACAAAGCTCTTCCTTCCCGCAGGTGCTGTCCGCATGCCGGGCAACGGGGCTGTCTCCCAGGATAAACTGACAGAGATCATTCAGGACCTTGCTATGAAAGCCTATCAGGCAAGAGAAACGGCCTTTGGCTCTATGCCGAACGGCACTCCTCTGATGCGTGAACTTGAGCGTGTGGTCATGCTGCGTGTAGTGGATGAATACTGGATGGATCACATTGATGCAATGGATGATCTGAAACGCGGCATTGGTTTGCGCGGATATGGTTCTGTAAAACCGATCGACGCCTACAAGCAGGAAGGCTTTGATATGTTCGAGGCTATGGTTGCCGGCATCCGTGAAGAGACGGTGCGCCGTCTCTTCACTGTGCGTGTTCGCGGTGAACAGACAGTGCAGCGGAAGGCAGTTGCCAAGAATGTTGCCGCAAATGCCGGCGGAGAGCCGGAGAAGAAAAAACCGGTGAAAAAGATTCCGAAACCCGGTCGCAACGATCCTTGCCCTTGTGGTAAAATGAAGGCCGACGGCAGCAGACGACTGAAATACAAGGAATGCTGCGGCAGAAATGAGAATTAAATGTTTTCTGAACACACAAGCTCTGAAGGTCCTGTTTATCTGACATCTTCTGTGCTGCCTGCCGTGCATGCTTTTTCCACCCGGCTCGGCGGTATCAGCAGAAACGGATTTGAAACATTCAATATCAGCGTTCATCGAGGGGATGAACCTGACGCTGTCCGAGAAAACTATCGGCGTTGGTGTACACTGTTTTCTTCCGGCGTTGATGACTGCTGTGTAACTGACCAGGTGCACGGAAATTATATCCAGACAGTAACTTCAAAGGATAAGCATGCCTGCCTTGCTAATATTTCCACAGGAGCGGACGGACTTGTAACCGGAGAAAAACACTTGCCGATTTTCTGTTTTACTGCTGACTGTGTACCGGTGCTTCTGTATGATCTGGAGGGGCATGCCGCAGGTGCTGTTCACTGCGGATGGAGAAGTTCCGCCGCAGATATTTTAAATAACGCTGTTACCGCCATGCAGTCACTTGGTGCAATTCCCCAAAATATCTGTGCTGCTCTTGGTCCGTCCATCGGTTCCTGCTGTTTTGAAACAGATCAGGATGTGCCTGACGCGTTAAATGCCTATCTTCACGGTGATTCAAAAGGGCTTTGGGTAAAACGTGAGGACGGGAAATATATGGTAGATCTTCGAAAAGCGAATGCCCGCCGCCTTCTTCAGCTTGGGTTGCTTGCGGAACATATCGACCTGTCAGATGCCTGTACCATGTGTCACCCGGACAAGTTCTGGTCAGCACGCTACACGTTCCGTCATCATCAGGTACGCGGCAGTATGGTTGCCGGTATTATGCTGTGAGAGGGGGAACAGGCTTTTGTTTAAACGAAAACGATTCCTTGCACTGTTGCTCGTAATTGCTATGCTTTCCACTTCCGGCTGCACACTCCCCGGTACAAATCTTTCAGCCGATGAAATCCCCGAGTCTACCGAAGGGAAAGATCTGACCATGGGAGCTGCAGCAGACAGCGTGTTTTCCCTGAATATTAACCGCCGCTACAGTTTTAATCCTTTGATTGCGACCAATCACTCCAATCAGCTGGTCTGCTCTCTCGTCTACGAGAATCTGGTGGAAGTAGACAATAATTTTGAAGTGCTCCCGAATGTCTGCACCGCGTGGGAATGCAACGACGCTGCGACCAGCTGGATGCTTACCATCGACAATTCTCACACCTTTCACGACGGATCCCCGGTTACCGCTCGCGACGTCCGTTATTCCATTGATCGTGCTGTAAGTTCTGACCGTTTTCTTGGTCGCTTCTCCACTTATCAGGGAGCTGCACAGGATGGAGACGATAAACTCTACATTACACTCAGCATTGGGGACACGCAATTCATCAAACTCTTAAATATCCCCATTATCAAATATGGCTCCTATGATGACAAGTTTCCTCTCGGCAGCGGTCCGTATGATTATGTTTTTGAAGAGATTCCGGAGGAATTGGACGAAGAGGGCAATGTAATTACGGAAGCCGGTCAAATGCTTGTCTCTTTGCAGGCATATGACGGGTTTTACAAAGTGAAAGATCTTCCATTAGAAACGGTGTACCTCACCGAATATACAGAGGCAGAGGATATCATCAACGCTTTTGAAGACTCCTACATAGATGTATGTATTAACGACCCGTCAAGTTACACAAACCTGGGATATGCCAGCACCAACGAGATTCATACCTATGCAACTACGAATATGCATTTTGTCGGTTTCAATCAGTCATCGAGAGTCGGTGCGATCAGTGGCTTTCGGTATGCCATGCAGTATGCTTTCAATCGGGCTTACCTGGAAACGCTGTTAAATAACAACGCAACCGCTTCTGCTATCCCCATGGTACCGAGCTGCACAGACTTTCCCTCCGACCTTAATTCCGCACTGGCCTATAATCTGGACCGCTGTAAAATCATTCTCGAAAACAACGGTATTCGAGACTATGACGAAGACGGATTTATGGAACTCATGAACGGAAATGACGAGGATCTGGTCCTCAACTTCATTCTCTGCTCTGACAGTTCAGCAAAAGCCGGTGTAGCCAACCGGTTTGCCGCCGATATGCTGACAATCGGCATCAAAGTCAATGTAATGGCTCTCACTTGGACGGATTATTATAATGCACTTACTGACTATGAGAATCTTACCAAGGAAGAATTGGAAGATGAAGATTTTGAACCGCTCCAGTTTGATATGTACTATGCAGAGGTAAAGCTCAGGAACAATTTTGACATCACGCAGCTTCTGCAGGAACGGACAGACAACAATCATGCCTCCAACGTCAACTTTACGCGGTCCATGGGAAACGGGTATGAGACCTACCTTTATAATTACCTGATTTCCGGCAACGCAAGCCGTAAAAACAACTATCGCACTTTTGCGGAATATGTGCTGACGAATGCAGCTTATTTTGTCGTGATCGGCTTTGAGAAGCAGCAGATCATTACGCACCGGCAGGCTATTCGAGGTATCGATGCCAATCTCGGCAATCCGCTATACAATTTCCCAAACTGGACAATTACATTTAAGGAGGATACTGATACATGACGGATCGGCAGCTGATGTCTATGGCAAAAGAGGCGTCTCTGAATGCCTATACTCCCTACTCTCATTTCGCAGTGGGAGCCGCACTGGAATGTGAAGACGGTACAGTGTTCACAGGCTGCAATGTTGAAAACGCCGCTCTCGGCAGTACGATCTGTGCTGAACGTACCGCCTGCTGCAAGGCTGTAAGCGAAGGGCACAGACGTTTTCGCCGTGTTGCTATTTATGCTGACAGCGAAAACTGGTGCACTCCCTGCGGCGCCTGTCGCCAGTTTCTGGCCGAGTTCTCTCCGGATATGGAGGTTCTCTGCGCAAAAGCAGGAGGCCGTTATGTGAGCTACAGGCTCTCAGAACTCCTCCCGCATACTTTTAACTTTTAATATAAAAAATCTCCGCCGCAATTATTAGCGGCGGAGATTTTTATGCATATAGTTCCACGAATTCTTCCAGGCAAAGATTGTTGTCTGTCATATACCTTGCAGCCTCCTGCCCGACATAGCGGAAATGCCAGGATTCTCCCATCACATGTGTGATATCCCGTTTATCCTGCGGGAAGCGCAGGATGAAGCCGTACTCGGCACAATGCTGTGCAAGCCATTGCACTGTAGCAGTTTCCGCAATAGAATCGTTTTTTATCTCTCGATAATAGTCGGTAATATCAATGCCGAGACCCGTCTGATGTTCGCTGCAGCCAGCCGGCATTGTAATATAATTTCCCTCTGCATTCTTTCCGTCAGAAATGCCATTGTTGGCGTTTACCCGCTGGAAGTTTGCCGCTTGTTCCGCATAGCTCCGGTACCCGGAAGAAAGGTAGACCGGCAGCCCGGTTGCCTTGCAGGCACGAGCCATATCCAGCAGCGGCTGGGCAATCAGTGCGTCCACCGGTACGCGGTTTCCGTCATAGGCTGTGCGGATTTCGGTATCTTCCGCCACCATGTTCAAATAAACAAGATTTGCCGGCTCATAATCAATCGGGTCCATCGGATGATCGCCATTCACCAGTACATACTGCGCTTCGTTAATATCGATATCCGGCGGCGTCGGCAAGCCGAGAGAAGCAGCCTTCAATGCAGCAGCACTTGGCTCAACTACCGGCTCCGGTGTCGGTTCAAAGGAAAGCTCCGGAACTTCCTCCACCGGCAATGTAAAATCGTCTTCCTCTTCAACCGTATCGTCTGTCACTGACGCAGGTGTATCCTCATCATAAACGATCTCATTGGCGCGTCCGTGGTTGATCAGATAGCGATTCCTGTCATATCCATAGGCTTTATTGAGGGTAATGGGTTCATAGTTTTCCAAATCGCTGCTGTGAACAGCAACCTTGCAGCTGAGGTAAGCAAAAATAACAAAAGCAATAATAAACAGGGCGCCGCCGATGATCCGTTTCAAGCTTCTTTTCTTCATACTATCATACTCCTTTGGCAAAGATTAATCTGCAGTCAGATCGTGCCGAGCTCATCCAGTGTAAGCTCAAAGGCAGGAACAAAGTGTTCCAAAAAATATTGCACCTCCGGAAGCTTCCCATCTTCCAGGGCTCTTCTGGTCTGCTTTTCGGCAGACAAAAATTCGTCATTTCCTGCGCGGCGTTCTTCGATACATTTAAGATAGGCGCTGAGCTTATCCGCCGCTTTTACAAGATCATGCACCTGTGCCTCTGCCTCTCCTCCCATAAAAGGGGCAAATGACTGCCGGATCTCTTCCGGCAATGTGGACAGCAATCTGTCATTGGCGAGCTTTTCTACCTGCTTATAAGCATTCCGTATCTCAGGGTTATAGTATTTGATCGGCGTGGGCAGATCGCCGGTCAGGATCTCTGAGCAGTCATGATACAACGCAACCGCCGCGCATTCCTCCGGGTCGCAGGGAATGTCGAATACATCTCTCCGGATAATTCCCAAGGCATGCGCAATCACAGCGACCATATGGCTGTGCTCCTGAATATTTTCCGGTATTGCGTTTCGCATCAGGCTCCAGCGGGTGATGTTTCGCATGCGGGAAAGATACGCGAAAAAATGATAACTCATAGAAGACTCCTTTTTTCAAAACATTCTTATTATAACTGTTGCGTTTTTTATTCGCAAGTGTTAAAATGCGTTTTCGTTGTGAAATGTTGAAGAAAAGAGAGCTGAATTTATGGACAAGCTGAGAAATGTTGCAATTATTGCTCATGTAGACCACGGAAAAACCACCCTGGTGGATGAATTGCTGAAGCAGTCCGGTGTCTATCGGGAAAATCAGGAGATTGTTGACCGCGTGATGGACTCCAATGATCTGGAGCGCGAACGTGGTATCACAATCATGGCAAAGAACACCGCCGTTTGGTATGGCGATACAAAAATCAATATTGTGGATACCCCGGGCCATGCCGATTTTGGCGGCGAAGTGGAGCGTATCCTGAAAATGGTAAACGGTGTTATTCTGCTTGTAGATGCCGCAGAAGGTCCCATGCCGCAGACTCGTTTTGTGTTAAGCAGAGCATTGGAACTCGGACACCGGGTAATCGTGGTCGTCAATAAGATTGACAGGCCGGATCAGCGCATCCACGAGGTTATTGATGAGATTCTTGAACTGCTGATTGATCTCAATGCTACAGATGAACAGCTTGATTCTCCTATGCTGTTCTGCTCCGGGCGCAACGGTACGGCGAGTTATTCTCCCGATGTGGTCGGAACTGACCTGAAACCGCTTTTTGAGACCATTCTGGAGTACATCCCTGCCCCGGGCATGGATGAAGATGCTCCCTTCCAGATGCTGGTGAGCAGTGTTGATTATAACGAATATGTCGGCAGAATCGCCATCGGCAGAATCGAACGAGGCATTATCAGACAGAATCAGGAGATCGACGTCTGTAACTATCACAGTGCAAATGCTGCCCCGCTGCGGGCCAAGGCCGTCTCTCTCTATCAGTTTGACGGGCTCAGCCGGGTCCCTGTAGCGGAAGCAGGGGCAGGCAATATCATTGCCATGTCCGGCATCGGAAATGTTACTATCGGAGATACCATCTGTGCCCGCGGTTTTGCAGAACCCCTTCCCTTTGTAAAAATCGGTGCGCCGACGCTGGAGATGACTTTTTCCGTCAATGACAGCCCGTTTTCCGGCAAGGAAGGAAAATTCGTCACTTCCCGTCAGATCAGCGACCGCCTGATGCGTGAGACCATGAAGGATGTCTCTCTTCGAGTCACCGAGGTGGAAGGCAGCACCGACAGCTTCAACGTCGCCGGTCGCGGTGAAATGAGTCTTTCCATTCTGATCGAAACCATGCGGCGTGAGGGATATGAATTTCAGGTCTCTCCCCCCCGTGTTCTTTACCGCGAGATCGACGGCAAAACCTGTGAACCGATCGAGCGTGTTGTTGTGGATGTTCCTCAGGAAGCTATGGGTTCCGTGATGGAAAAGCTTGGCAGCCGAAAAGGGGAATTCCTGGAGATGACTCCTGTCGGCAACCGGATGAAGATGGAATTTCTTGTTCCCTCCAGAGGGCTTTTCGGATACAGAAATGAATTCCTGACTGATACCAAAGGCGAGGGGATCCTTGCTTCTGTATTTGAAAACTATCAACCGTACAAAGGTGATCTTGCCCGCCGGCACACCGGTTCTCTTATCGCCCATGAAACGGGAGAAGCTGTTGCCTACGGGATCTGGAATGCGCAGGATCGCGGCATCATGTTTATTACGCCGGGCACACAGGTGTATTCAGGAATGATTGTAGGCGAATGCCCGAAACAGGATGATATTACCGTCAACGTTTGCCGTACAAAACATCTTACCAATACTCGTGCCTCCGGTTCAGATGAAGCATTGCGTTTGATACCGCCGCGTCAGATGAGTCTGGAACAGTGTCTGGAGTTCCTCGCCGACGATGAACTTCTGGAAGTCACCCCCAAAAATCTTCGGCTGCGTAAAAGCATTCTGGACCATGGGCTTCGGATGAAAACAGTGATGAAAAATCGATAAAAGATTTCCGTTTTTCCCGCCTGAAAGGGCGGGAAAAACTGTTTAATGAACTAAATTGGCATATTTTTCTTGACGAATATTGCTAACGTCGTTATAATTACTATTCATGTAAATCTGAATCTTCCATCAGGAGGAGTCTATGAACGCAAAATTCCTTTCATACCTTGTAAAACGACTGTTAATGGCTTTACTGACGATTTTTCTTGTAGTTGCCATCACATTTTTTGTCATGCATGCAATTCCGGCCAGCCCGTTCAGTTCCGAGAAAGCAAAAAGTGATGCCGTTATAGCTGCTTTGGAAGCAAAATATGGTTTTGATAAGCCCGTACCGATCCAGTTTTTAAATTATCTGAAGAATATTCTTCATGGAGACTTTGGCCTTTCTACCGGCTGGGTTGGAAACACTGTGATTGAACTGATTATCGGCGGATTCTCTTATTCTGCACGAATCGGTTTCACTGCCGGTATTCTGGCGTTGGTATTAGGGGTAATACTTGGTTCAATTGCCGCTTTACAGCGAGGGAGAGCACTGGATAAAATCATTCAGGTCGCTACAACCGCACTTGTTTCTATGCCGTCTTTCGTCATGGCAACGATCCTCTTGCTTGTCTTTTCCCTGCAATTGGGATGGCTGCCGTCTCTGGGGAATCAAAAGGGCGGGCTAATTCTTCCTATTATTTCTTTAAGCCTTTATCCGATGGCTTATACCACCCGTCTGCAGCGTTCTTCCATGCTGGACGTGCTCGGTCAGGACTATATTCGTACTGCACGTGCCAAGGGTGTAAAGAACAGTAAGGTGATTTTTAAACATGCTTTGAAAAACACCTTAACGCCTGTAATTACCTATGCCGGTCCGATGATGGCATATATTCTGACAGGTTCTATGGTTGTCGAGAATATTTTCTCTGTTCCGGGGCTTGGCCGCCTGTTTACCAACAGTATGCTGCGCACAGATTACATGATGATAATGGGTGTGACCATTTTTCTGGCAACCATGATTATTCTGATGAATTTCATTGGGGATATCCTGTATAAAGTGGTAGATCCTCGCATCGATCTGAGCTGAAAAAGGAGAATCGAGATGTCCGATACGAAAAAAACATTTAAAAACCCAATCAGCCTGCAGATCGATCCCTCTCTGTTCGAACCAGCCAGCGAGGACGAAAAGGCACAGCAGGTCTCTATGCGGGAATCTGTATCTTTTATGAAGGATGCAATGCGCCGCCTTCGCAAGAACCATATTGCAATGATTTCTCTTTTTATTATTCTGATCATTGCTTTAATAGCCTTTATTGTCCCAAATTTTTATCCCTATACTTATACGAAACAGGATGTGACCGCACAAAACCTTGCGCCTTTCCAATACAGTGCCAAAGAGCAAGCCAAGATTGACAGAGGGCAAAGTGTTTTCCCGCACATCATGGGAACAGATGCTTTAGGCCGGGATTATGCCATCCGTGTAATCTATGGAACGCGCATTTCTTTGCTGGTCGGTATTTTCTCCGCCTTGATTGTTATCGTAATCGGCATAATCTACGGTTCAATCTCCGGTTATTTTGGCGGAAAAGTAGACTTAATCATGATGAGAATTGTAGATATCATCTATTCTCTGCCAGATGTGTTGATTGTAATCCTGCTCTCAGTTGCCATCAAAGACTGGGTTTCGACTTCAAAAAGCACTCTTGTTTCCCGTCTCGGCGCAGGAATGGTATCAATCTTTATCGTATTCGGACTTTTATACTGGGTTTCCATGGCACGGCAGGTGCGCGGACAAATTCTCTCGATCAAAGAGCAGGAATATGTTCTTGCTTCCAAGGCAATCGGTGCTTCCCCTGCACGAATCATCCGCAAGCATATGATCCCCAACTGTGTTTCCGTTATCATCATTATCGCCGCTATGCAGATCCCCAGCGCGATCTTTACAGAAAGCTTCCTCAGCTTCCTCGGTCTCGGTGTCTCCGTCCCTATGCCTTCTCTTGGTTCCCTTGCTTCTGATGCCCGAACGGGGCTTCGTTCCTATCCTTTCCAGCTGCTTTTCCCTGCACTGGCGATTTTCCTGATCGTCCTTGCATTCAACCTTCTCGGAAACGGATTGCGCGATGCATTTGATCCTAAGCTTCGTTCATAAGGGGGAAGAAATATGAGCATGCTTGAGGTAAAAAATCTTCATACTTCTTTCTTCACTCCTTCCGGTGAAGTAAAAGCAGTGAATGATCTTTCTTTCACATTAGAAAAGGGTTCTGTCCTCGGTATTGTCGGGGAAAGCGGATCAGGGAAATCCGTCAGTGCTTACTCCATCCTGCAGATCCTCACCAATCCCGGAAGAATCGTTTCCGGCTCTATAAAACTTCATGGGGAAGAACTGGTCGGAAAAACTGATTCTGAGATGCGAGAAATCCGGGGAAACAAGATCAGCATTATTTTCCAGGATCCTATGACCTCGCTCAATCCGACTTTCACAATTGGAAATCAGTTGCGGGAAGCCATTATTCTGCATACAAACCGCAACCGCCAACAGGCAGAAGCTCGGGCTGTTGAAATGTTGAAACTGGTCGGCATTTCTGAGCCGGAAAAACGGATACATCAATATCCGTATGAATTATCCGGCGGAATGCGACAGCGTGTAATGATTGCAATGGCACTGGCCTGTGAACCAGACGTTTTAATAGCGGATGAACCGACAACTGCTCTGGACGTTACTATCCAGGCTCAAATTCTGGATCTGATGCTTGATCTGCAAAAAGAGCTTGGTATGGCTATCATTATGATCACGCATGATATGGGTGTTATTGCTTCCATCTGCAATGAGATGATCGTAATGTACGCAGGCGGTGTATGTGAACGCGGTACAACAGACGCTGTTTTCTATCATCCGATGCATGAATACACCAAAGGTCTGATGCGCTCCATCCCGGATATGAGTGACGATGAAAAAACCCGTCTGATTCCAATTACCGGTACCCCGATCGACCTTCTGCATATGCCTCCCGGATGTCCTTTTGCTCCCAGATGCGATAATGCCATGAAAATATGTCTTCAGGAAAAGCCGAAAGAATACTGGGTCGGGCACAATCATTTGGCTGCCTGTTGGATGAATGTTAAAAATGGCTGCTGCTATGCCGAGTGTCCTGAAAGAGAGGAAGAGGAATCATGAGTGAAAAAGGATCTTTTATCCCGAATCCTGACTATCTCGTTCAGGTCAGCCATCTGAAACAGTACTTTCCGATTTCGACGGGATTTCTGAAAACGACCATGCTGAAAGCGGTAGATGATGTCTCTTTTGATATCAGGAAAGGAGAAACATTAGGGCTTGTCGGGGAATCGGGCTGCGGAAAAACCACCGTCGGCCGCACAATGCTGCAGCTCTATAAACCGACAGGCGGAGAAGTCTGGTTTGACGGGAAGCTGATCAAGGACAAAGATACTCTGCGGGAATTCCGGCGCCGTGCACAAATGGTGTTTCAGGATCCGTATTCTTCTCTGAATCCCCGCATGACTGTGGCGGACATTGTGGCAGAGCCAATCGATGTGCATCATCTCTGTTCCGACAGAACGGAACGGGAAGAACGTGTGCAGGAGCTGATGAGCCTTGTCGGATTAAACACAGAGCATGCCACCCGATATGCGCACGAGTTTTCCGGCGGGCAGCGGCAACGTATCGGTATCGCCAGAGCTCTCGCTTCCAACCCTGAATTTATCGTTTGTGATGAGCCTGTTTCTGCATTGGATGTCTCTATTCAGGCACAGGTAATCAATATGCTGGAGGATCTCCAGGACCAATTAGGCCTGACATATTTGTTTATTGCGCATGACATCAGTGTGGTAAAACACATTTCCAATCGCATTGCTGTAATGTATCTTGGCCATATGATGGAGCTGGCTGGTTCCAATGAACTGACCCGGCATCCGCTTCATCCTTATACGATCTCTCTGATGAGCGCCGTACCTATTCCTGATCCGCAAGAGAGCCGGAAACAAAAAAGAATCGTTCTGGAGGGTGATGTGCCGAGTCCCCTGAATGTACCATCCGGCTGTCCATTCCGCACCCGCTGTAGCAGGGCAACGGCAAAATGCGCTGAAATCTGCCCTTCTTTGCAAGAGGTTTCTTCCGGTCATTTCGTTGCCTGCCACAACGTTTAACTTTGGTGTTTACAGCTGAAAGGCGTGAACATAAATTTTATATCTTTCCTAAAAGGAGGAAAATCAATGAGAAAGACTATCGCTCTTGTGCTCGCTCTCGTGATGGTGCTGAGTCTGGCTTCTTTCGCATCTGCGGATGAACCCAAAATCATCAGCATGTTTCTTGGTGGCGGCACGCCCCTGTCCATGGATCCTGCACTCAACAGTGCATCAACTGGTTCCAACATCATCCGTTCTGCTTTTGCAGGTCTGACGGGCTTCCAGTACGATGAAAGCGGAGAGCCTGTTATGGCTCCGGAAATTGCTGAGTCTTACGAAGTCTCTGAAGACGGTCTGACTTACTCCTTCGTTCTCCGTGAGAACCTGAAGTGGTCTGACGGCTCAGATTGCACCGCAACCCAGATTAAAGAAGCCTGGGAGCGCGCCGCTTCTGCAGAACTCGGTGCTGACTACGGATTTCTTTACGATGTAATCGACCGCGCGGAAGATGGGTCCCTTGCTATTGATGTGGATGATGCCGCACGCACTTTTGTTGTGCATCTTCCGCAGCCCTGTGCTTACTTCCTCGACCTCTGCGCATTTGTTCCCTTCTATCCTGTCCGCGTCGACCTTGCTGACAATGAAGGCATCTGGGCAACCAATCCTGATACCTATGTTGGCCTTGGCGCATTCAAGATGACCAAATACGCCGTTGACGATGTAATCACCTTTGAGAAGAACCCGTACTACTGGAACGCTGATGCAGTAAAAATCGACGGGCTGAACTTCTACCTCTCCGAGGACAACACTGCTATTCTGACAGCCTATGAGAATGACACTGTACAGTACATTCAGTCTATTTCCTCTTCAGAGTTTGACAGACTCAATGCCACCTATCCCGGTGAACTTGCTTTCTGGCCGACTCAGGGTACTTATTATATCCTCTTTAATGTTTACAAAGACATGAGCCCTTCTTCCAAGCAGCTCACCGTTCAGGAACAGAGTCTTGCCCGTTTCGCTCTCGGTCAGCTCATCAATCGTTATGAAGTTGTCACCTACGTAACCAAGGGCGGCGAAAATCCTGCTACCGGTTTCTTCCCCGACAGTCTCTCCGACGGTCTGAACAGCAACGTGCGTGAAGGCAACGGCTACGGCATCTGGTATGCAGGCACCAATGATCCTTCCGACATCAATCCAGATTACACCTACGACCAGGTCGAAGCGCTCCAGACGCTCATCGACCTCGGCTATCCGTACACCGGCAGCATTGAGGGCGGTGACATTGTCTTCACCGACTTCCCGTCCATTGAATTTGCCTTCAACAACAGCGGCAACAATGCTCTTATCATCCAGTACGTTCAGGAGACCTGGAACCAGTTCGGCATCACCGGCGTTGTCAACCAGGAAGCCTGGGCAACCCTGCAGACCAAGCTGAAAGCTGGTGACGCAGAAGCCGCTCGTATGGGTTGGATCGCCGACTTCAACGATGTTGTCAACTTCCTCGAAATCTTCATCTCCGCATCCGGCAACAACTACCCGCGTCTCGGCCGCAGCATCGGTGACTATACGCGCAACAGCGAAGTCACTGCGGATGCCGGTGTTGGTGCATACTGGGGTCTGGACGGTGACAAGACCTGGGCAGAAGCCTATGATGCTCTTGTCGATGCCGTAAAGGCAGCAACCGATCCTGAAGAGCGCGCTGCCCTCGCAGCCGAGGCCGAGAAGGTCCTGATGGCTACCGGCGGTGTTGCGCCTCTCTACTACTATACCACAGCCCAGATGCTCAAGCCCAATGTGAAAGACGTCATCCGTCTCGCCACAGGCGATGTTATCTGGACATACGCTGACATAGAGTAAGTTGCCTTATTCTTCTTAACCCTTAACATGCCATCACCCCGGTCCTCCGGGGTGATTTTATTCTTGCTTTCCCAACAGATTCATGATACGATGCAAATAATCTGTTAAACACGGAGATAACATCATGAAAACGTTGCTGAAAAATGCGAAAATCTATGACGGCACAGGAGCTGCACCGTTCATGGGAGATGTCCTGATTGAGGATCAATTCATCCGGAAAGTCGGGACTTCCATAGAAGAAAAAACCGACCGCGTGATCGATCTCTCCGGGAAATCTCTCTCTTCAGGCTTTATCGACGGTCACTCTCACAACGACTGGTTTGCCATAAAAATAGAGCCTCTTCCTTATTTCGCTCCGTTTATCCGGCAGGGGATCTGTACCTTTGTAGCAGGCAACTGCGGGCTTTCCACAATCGGTTTTGAGAAAGGCTGTTCAAATATCGATAAACTCGGCGGCGGGCTTTTCGGTTTCCGGGATACCACAGGACAATATGGAACACTGGACGATTTTTTCACCGTTGTGGATGGAAATATGCCCTGTAATATGGCGGTTCTTGCCGGTCATTGCTCGGCTCGCGCTGCGGTATCCGGATATGAAAACCGGAAGCTGACGGCCACTGAAGAAAAGGAGATGCTTGCTATCCTGGAAAAGGCTCTGCAGCAAGGCGCTGCCGGCCTTTCTCTCGGTATGATGTATGAACCTGGTCTCTACGCGGACGTTGACGAGTTAAAAAAAGTGGCTGCACTTTGCGTAAAATACAATAAGCCTTTGACAGTACACCCCCGTGCGGAATCCAAAGTGTCGATGGCATATCCCCAGCTTTTCGGTCGTTCCCATCTGCTCCGTGCCTTTGATGAACTGGTCGAAATTGCAAAAGGAACACAGCTGAAGCTGCATTATTCCCATGCAATCTTTGTCGGCCGCAGTTCTTTCCGGGATAAAGAAGAGCTTTTAAAGCTGATGGCGCAGCTTCGTGCAGAAGGCGTCGACGTGATGTTTGATATCTATAATGAGTGTCTCGGCGTTTCGGTAATAACGGTCATCCTGCCCGGATGGTATCAGGGAATGAGCGTAGAAGAGCGAAAAAAGCCATTGAATCGGCTAAAGCTCTCTGCTCTGGTCAAAGCAAGCAGTATGCTCCTCGGGTTTGGCTTTCCGGATATCATTGTAGCATATATCGGTCCCGGTTACGAACGGTTTGAGGGGAAATCCGTCCACCAGATCGCGCAGGAAGAAGGTATGCGTGATCTTGATGCCTATCTGATGCTCTGCGAAGTCAGTGATTTCAAAGGGCGCGTCAACATGGGGCCTTATTCAACACCGGAAATTATTTCTGAATTTGAACACAACCCATACTGCCTTTATATGACAGATGCCTGGGTTGAAGACCACGGTATCCAGAATCCGGCTATCTATGACTGTTATCCTAAGTTCCTTCGTGACTCGCTGCTCGGTACCGGGGATACCATGCCCAATACGATCCGCCGGATGACAGGCGCGATTGCTGACCGCTTCATGCTGCCGATGCGCGGTTACCTGAAAGAAGGATATTTTGCAGATCTGACTGTTTTTGATGAATCTGTGCTTCAAAGTGCAGTCCCGGATCAGGAAAAGCCATTTGGTATCGATAAGGTTTTTATCAACGGAACTTTGGTACTGGATGAAGGCAATCTGAATGAAAATGCACTTCGCTCAACCGGCAGAGCGATCCGCATCAGCAATTCCAAACCGGGCGATTAAAACCGAAGGAAATCTTCTGATCTGCTCCCTCATGAAGCGAATTGGGAACTAAAAACAGCAAATACCGCTATAAAATTCTGCGGTATTTGTTGTTTTGTCTTTTCCTTTATCGAATCAATTCCCGGAAAACAGGAAGTGCCCGTTCGATTGTTTCCTTTGCTACGCAGTACCCAAGACGGAAAAAGCCCGATACGCCAAACGGCTCCGAGGGCACCACCAGTAAATTTTTCTCCATAGCACGCCGGCTGAACCTGTCATTGTCTTCACCCGGGGTACGTACAAAGAGATAGAATGCGCCGTCCGGTCGTACGCAGGAATAGCCACTTTCTGTCAGTCCTTCATACAGCAGCTTCCTGTTCTCATCGTAAGCAGAAAGATCCGGCAAACTGTCAATACACTGTGCAACAGCGCGTTGAATCAGAGAAGGTGCGCAGACGTGACCATGCATTCTGGCGGACCCTGCCACGGCGAGAAACAGTTCCCGGGAATCTGTTGCCGCTCCAGGCACGTAGACATATCCGATACGCTCGCCGGGCAGGCTTAAGGATTTGGACCAGGAGTAGCACACAACTGTATCTTCATACAAATTGGGAAGAAACGGCACTTTTTGCCCGTCATACACCAATTCGCGATACGGCTCATCGGAAATGATATATATCGGATGCCCATATTCTCTTGCACGTTCTCTGAGCAAAGCAGCTATATCTTTCAAGACGTCCTCCCGAAAGACGGCGCCGCTTGGATTATTGGGGGAATTGATGATCACCGCTTGCGTGTGTGCATTGATTGCCTTTGCCAGAGCGTCCGTATCGGGCTGAAAACTCTCCCGGTCTGCCATTACCGGCACAAAATGGCTGCCTGAAAAATTCGTGAATGGACGATATTCCGGGAAGAAAGGGGCAATAGCAATTACCTCACTGCCTGGTGCAGATACCGCTTCCAAAACGCTCGTCAAGGCAGGTGCTGCACCGCATGTAATAAAAATCTGTTCAGGGCGGGCCGGCGTACCGAATCGCCTGCGCAGATTTTCCGCCACCGCGGTGCGCAGCTCATCGCTTCCCGCTCCGCTGGTATACCCGTGTACCCGGATACTGCTCTCTGTTTTCAAGATGGTATGGATTGCTTCATTTACTGCATCCGGTGCAGGAATAGATGGATTTCCAAGGCTGAAATCAAACACCTTGTCTTCCCCCAGCAGTTTTGCCTGCCTGCGCCCATACTCAAACACTTCACGGATCGCACTGGGTGCTGCACCAAGCGCATAGGCATCCTGATTGAGCATATAAAATCCTCCTTTTCTGGTAAGACGTTTTTAAAATATGTATCATCTCATCCGGAACCTGCCGCGAAACGGACGGATGTCAAAGCATTTTTCACAGAGGTTATATGGATACCCCAGTGGTAACTCAGTCCCGCAAACCGTACATTTTCGGATATATTCTCCTTTATCCGCAGCCATCAGTTCCTGGATCCTTCGGCAGATCTCCTCCCTCTGGCCAAGATTGTCATCCCGAACCCCAATGCGCAGTTTTAGTTGATGATTGATATCCCACGCCTTGTACTGCTGCTCACATCCGAGTAACGTATCGATATCAAAGTGGGGATCCGGAATTCTCCTTCCCCGTAAAATATTGCGCGCACAGTTCAGCCAGTACAGCGCCAGCTCTCTGTCATTGGAGTCCACCGGGCAGGTAATAAGGGAAAACACAAGCTGCCTATCCTGTCCTCTCGTGTTCTCACGCAAAAGCGAATACAAATTCAGTGCCGAAGACATATCTTCCCGTTTGAATGAACGGTTGACAGGAAGCGTCTGCCATCCTTTCAGAAGAATATCCAGATCATAAGCCGTGTCAAGCATTTCTCTCGGGAATTCAATGCATGGCGTACGAACGCGCATTGCCGGAACAGAAAGACCGTTTTCAATAACGTTGCTGTCGTCCATCGTCAGTACTTCGCCCAGGTTAAACATCCCGTATCGGCCGGCACGGCCGGCAATCTGTCTGACTTCGCCGCTGGTAAGATCCCGCGTCTGGCGACCGTCAAATTTTCTGGTTTCGGCAAAAACCACCCGCCGGATCGGCAAGGAGATCCCCATACCGATCGCATCCGTAGCGACGATCAGGTTGGTCTCTCCTGCAGTATATTTTTCCACTTCATTGCGCCGTGCCAACGGAGGCAATGCCCCATAGATCACGCTTGCCTTAAAGCCCAGCCGCTCGAGGTGGGCGGCTGTGGAAAGCACATTTTTTCGGGAAAAGCAGATTACTGCGTCATAAGGCTGTAACTGTTCAAAGCTTTCCAGTCTCCCGCAGTATTCCAGCGGAACAAGCCTTTCATGATGCACCACCGTATACGGGTCGTCAAATTGAGCGACAAGGGTTTCTACAATTTTCAGTGCCTCCGGCGCCAGGCAGATATGTATCTCATCGGCATCCACACAGCAGATGGCTTTGAGCCAGGCAGAGCCGCGTTCATCATCGGTGATGAGTTGTGCTTCATCGATCACCGCAACTTGATAATGGGTTTGAAAAGAGCATAATTCCACAGTGGAAGAAACGACCTGTGCTCCATCTGTCGGAATTGACTCTTCGCCGGTCAGCAGGCTGCATGGCACACCTGCAGCATTCAGACGGTCAAACATTTCCAGTGCCAGCAGGCGCAGCGGTCCAAGATAAGTTCCATTGCCGGCGGCTTTCAGTGCTTCCAGCGCATCATGCGTTTTTCCACTGTTTGTGGGCCCGACGTGCAGCACAAAGCAGCGCTTCAGCTGTTTTGCCTTGTCCACCAGATGATCCGGAGAATAGGCAAGCAGCAGAGAGCGTACCTCATTGATCTCCTTTTCCCGCCGGCGGGAAGCATTGACCTCTTCGATCAGCTTTTTCACCTCCGGCTGTCGGACAACCTCCTCCACTGCTTGGCGGTCCCACAGGCGAAGATAATGATGCCTCCTCGTAGTAATTACCCGTGGTTTTGGGAAAAACTGCTCAATAATCTTCTTTGTAACACCATATTCCTCAATTGCCTGTTTTTGGCTGATCTGTGCTTTTCTGCCGTTTTGACTACTCATGTTCCGCATCCGTCGTGCCACTGCGTCTTTCTTTTATTATCATGCGGATCCTCTCTTCCTGATTTTCTTTCAAAGAGAAGCGGACGTTGCGTACCTCCAGCCCGCTCCGGGAAAAATACAGTCTTACCATATAATGATAGTTAAACGACTCCATCATCATAAAGGTCAGTTCCCTCCAGTCACTGTCTGTACCGGTCAGGGTAACTGTACGCACAAGGTCACGATCCTTGAACACGCTGAAAGACATTTGCGCCATCGGACTCTCCGCTACAGCGCGCACTTCAAGAGCCAGCTGTACTGTACCGCGACGCGGGGTGTTGAGCGTAAAAGCCGTTGTCTCTCCCCGTCCAGTATGGATCAGTTCCTTGTCCACCACCGTTTCCCTTTCGTTAACGACAACGGGGATGCTGCTCAGCATTGCAGTTTCTTCTTCCGTAAATGAATTTCGCAGTGCCTCATCCAGCTCCGTCTCTTCTCCTTGGCTGTGTTTCCAGGCAGGCAGAGAGAGAAGAAAGCGGCAGATATTGGAGGCAGAACGCACCAGCTCTCCTCTCGTCAGGCGGCTGTTGTGGAGAGCGTCCACCAAATCATCCCCGTTGCTGTTGGAGGATGCATCCGTATTCACCATATTCAGGTCATTCTGCGCGCGTACCTGTGCGGAAACATTCTGATAAGAACCTTTTTCTCCGGCAGCATCATTGGCCATCGCCCACCAGTCTGTCATTACAACACCGGTAAAACCCCATTCTTTACGGAGAATGGTGGTAAGGAGATCGTAGTTACCGGAGGTCCACAAGCCGTTCACAGGCCCGTATGTACTCATTACGGCTTTAGCGCCCCCCTCCCGGATGGCAATTTCAAAGCCTTTGAGATAAATTTCCCGCAAGGCGCGCTCGGATATTACCATATTCACATGGTGACGATGTGTCTCCTGCGTGTTGCCGCAAAAATGTTTGATTACTCCCGTAACTCCATAATGAGCCAGACCGCGCAGTTGTGAGCAGGCTGTTGCTCCGGATAGAACAGGATCTTCCGAAAAATATTCAAAATTGCGGCCGTTCAGTGGATTGCGATGAATGTTCATGCCCGGGCCGAGCAAGACATCAATCCTGTTACGGCGCAGTTCCATACCCTCCCAGGCGAAAAGCGCTTCATTGAGCTCTACATTAAAGGAACTGGCCAGACAGGTCCCGTTTGGAAGTGAGAAAGCAATCGTACCGCAGTCCATTCGGATGCCGCTCGGTCCATCGCTGCAGCCTGCAACAGGAATGCCAAAAGCCTGCAGCCGTTCCGTTACACCGCCGAATGCTCCTGCAATCCCTGGAGTAACCTTTGGAGAGCACATTCCTTCCCCGCGGATCATTGTACAAAGCTCCTCCCCGGAAAGCTGTGCGAGGAATTCCTCCATATTCTTCTTTCCCTCTGCCACATCCCGCAGGCGGATTCCCCTGTCTCCTGTATAGGGCAGGCAGCCGGGCAGCTCCGCATTTCTTTTCTGCTGCGGAGAAACTGTCTGCAATGGCACTGCTTCCTTTCCCGGAAAGAGTTTCCCCTGTTTTTCCACACATATGAGCCGTTCAAACGGCTTCACGGGAGCAAAGGCTTCTTCACACTCCTCAACCGTGAGGAGTACCGGAAGTGTAAAACTACCCGCTTCTTTCGCGTCCCGCACGTTCTCTCCTGCGAATATCCGATAAAGCCCCTCTTCCAGAACAAAAGAGGATCGATGACCTGTCACACCGCTGTCATCGTAAGAAGCCAGTCGGGAAAGTGCAACGGAAAATGCCAGATCCTGTGCTTCTCCCGGGGCGAGCAGCTTTGTTTTGGCAAAAGCGAGCAGTACCCGTGCCGGTTTTCCAAGCCTTCCCTGTGGAGCACTGCCATAAACTTGTACCACCTGTTTTCCCGGTACCGTTCCGGTATTTTGCACTGTTATCAAGAGGGAGATTCCTTCCATTGGATCAAAAACACATTTCGTACATTTCTGATCAAACTCTGTATAAGAAAGTCCAAACCCGAAAGGATACAGCACATCCTGTGGAGAAAATGTTTCGAAATACCGGTATCCCACATATATATCTTCCGCCTGTACATTTTCCGTCAAAGAGCCGAAGCTCCCGGCAGAAGGATAACAGGTATACTCTCTTGCTATTGTATCCGGCAGATGACCGGAAGGCGTACTTGTCCCGGAAAGGATATCCAAAACACCGTTTCCGCCTTCCTGGCCGCCCTGCCAGACATAGAGCACTGCAGCCGGATCAAACTCCCTGACCCAGCGCATATCAATAATATTGCCGGTATTCAGAAGTACAACCGTCTTGGAGAATACCCTGCAGACAGTACGCAGCAGGTTCCTTTCCTTCTCCGTCAACAGGAAACTCCCCGTTGCATTGGCATTATCCTGGTCCTCTCCTGCCGTTCGGCCAAGGATTATGATTGCTGTTTCACTCTCTTTGGCTGCTTTCTCCGCCAGCGAAACCTCCAGCGGCATTTCTTCCTGTACCCAGGGTTCGGATGCCCAGCCATTTCCGGCATCAAAAGGATGTCCTTCCAGCCAGTTTTCATAAGCAGCTCTGATTCCGGTATTGATTTCAAACTGTCCCGATGCGAGAAGTGCTTCATAGATCCCTGTTATTTCACCCGTATTTACTGAACCTCCGGAACCGGTTCCGCTTTTGTAATAATGAAACTGGCTGCGTCCGAAAACAGCAATCCTGCTCCCTCTCTTCAGAGGCAGGGCATTCCTGTCATTTTTCAGCAGAACGATACCTTCCGCTGCGGCCTGTCGTGCAATAGCGCTGTACTGTTCTAAATCAAAAGGATTCCCTTCCATCTTTCGTCCTCTCTGGAAATAGTGTTGTCGATTACTTTAAAAACTTCTTCAGGCTTGTAAGCGGTACATTTGGAAACAGCGAAAGCAGATGCCTGATTAGTCGCTCATAGGACTCTTCCGGTGTTCTGCTGTAAACATTCTCCGTAAAACAGCTGCCAAAGAATTTTTCCGGGGTACTGTATTCAGCGACACCCCATCCACGTTTGTTCCCGTTTTTATCGATTGTATACACAAAATCACTGGTAATAACATAACACTGCTCCTGCAGCCGAAGAAGAGAAGCGTCAAATCCTCTCTTCCCCTCTGTTTTCTGCCAACGGCCATGGTAAGCATAACCGCCTTCTCTCCGCAATTCTTTGGAGAGGACGGGCGCCATGCTGTTGATCAGATCAAATAGCTGTTTATCCTGATATTTTGCCAGTCCGTCATCATAGCGGGCATCAAAATCATATCCGTCCCGTCGATAGTTGGCAAGATCGCAAAAAAGATCCGACCGCACATATGTGCTTTTTTTCTCAAAAAGTTTTGCATAGGCACATCCGGTAGATTGAATGACCGGTCCTTTCCACGCCCAGGTATCTTCCTCTCCTGTTTCAGAAAACAGGACCGAAGCATTGCAGTGCTCCTCCAGTGAAAAGCCGGGAATAGAGTTTGAAAAATAAGGAACAATCCCATACTCCTGTACTGCATTAATAAGATCCTGACAGGACTGAATCCAAAAATCATAACCCATTCCTCCAAACTCCTCCCCGGGATTCAAAGTGCTGCTTATTTTACACCCTTTTCCATCTGCTGTCGACTCATTTTTGCCTGATTGGCCGAAATCCCCTGCAAATCTTTATCCATTCAGCACTTGTACCTCGATGTTTGCTGTAGTAATACGGCACGCTCTTTCAGGAATACACGCTCGTCATCTATTAAAGCGATACTACTCCGGAAGCCGTTCATTCCGCCGCAGATGATTTGATCCGCGTGTTCCATCAAAGTTCCGTGTTGATTCATGCCAATGAGACCAGCACCGAGTTTTATTCCGGGAACAATTGAGAAATACTGCCGGACAGAAATTTCGCAAAATTTGCGGCATTATTCAGGCACTGTATTCCCGAGGCTTTTACATTGCCGGTGTTTTCCGGTTTTTATCTCTAAAACTGAAGGAACCGCCATATTTTGATATACGAGGCGGTTCCCGTTGTAAAAACATCTTTTGTTTCAGGCGGTGTCTTTTCGGCAGCGCCTTTTATCATTCAAAAACGCAAGGATCATCAGGATAAAACTGCTTTTAAAGACAATATGTGCGAAGGAAAGGAGCGGCATCGACGCCACTGTTCAGATAATGCAAGAGGATCTCTGCGCAGGCGTGACTGTCGCTGCCTGCCCGGTGATGTTCCAGCGCCAAGCCGTAATAGGAACACATATCGTTGAGTTTATGGCTGATGCCAGGCAGCAAACGTCTGCCCATCTGCACAGTGCAGAGATAGGGAGTGCTGTCACGCCATGAGATCGCATAATCCTCCAGGCAACGCCGCAGAACGCTCAGATCAAAAACAGCATTGTGCGCCACCAGGATTCCGCTCTCCATGAATGGGCGGATCTGCGGCCAGAGTTCCGGGAAAATGGGGGCGTCAGCAACCACTTCTTCATTGATTCCCGTCAGGCGGATGTTGAAGGCATCAAATTCCGTTTCCGGATTCACAAAGGATTCAAATTCCTCTACAATCATGCCGTCTTCGACTACTGTGATTCCGATGGCGCTCATACGGTGATTTCGATGATTTGGTGTTTCCACATCAAAAGCGACAAAGCGCTGCATATGATTATCCCCTCCCGGTCAGATCAATCCCAGAGCTTGGCAGGCATGGAAGATCCCGTCTTCTGCAACATCCGTCGTCACAAGATCTGCTTTTTCCTTCAGTTCCGGAATAGCGTTGCCCATGGCTACTTTTGTCCATTCATTGGTAAACATAGACAAATCGTTCCCGGAATCACCGAATACAATGGCATCTTCATACGGAGCATGAAAATAATCCATGATTTTCCGGATCCCGATAGCTTTATCATTCGGTTCCACAAAGAAGTATGAATCATGAAAACGGCACCAGGGCAGACAGGAGAGTGTGCGCAGCGTCAGTTCCTGCGGATAGGGGCAGGCGACAAAAGCCTTATAGATCTTGTCCTGATCCTCCGCTCTGAGGCCAGGCACAATGCGGGTTTTCAGATAGGTATCCCGTGTTGCTTCCAGAAACCGGTTGTCCGGAGTGAGCCGTTCCTTGCTGTTGTCATTCTGAAGGCCCCATGGAAAGCCTCTCTCCTCGCACTCATGCACAAGGGCTACAACATCTTCCTTGCAGATGGGTTCAATACCAAGCAGGATTCCGTTGATCGTGATACCATTCCCCCCGTCGCTGACCATGTTTTCAAGTCCAAGGCTCTGCATGATATCGAATGCCATTGCCTGTGACCTCCCGGTAGCAATAGCCAGAAAGTGCCCGTTTTGCTTAAGCCTGTGCAGGGCTTCCCTTGCCGACGCTGGGATATTCCCAACGCCGTAACCACCGGTTATCAGAGTGCCGTCAATATCAAAGAACAAATACCGTTTTTTCATCATCCAGTAAGTTGTCTGCGAGAAAAGCACAAATTAGTTGTCTGCGAGATTAAAGCCGTTTTTCATATGTTCACTGGCAGTCTGCAGAACTTTACCGAGAACAGCATCTGTTTCTTTTTTCGCCATGGCACAGATTTTTTCATTTGCCTCCTCAGCCAGCGCCCAGTTTCCGGTATTTGCCATTTTCCGGTCATACTCCTGCACCAACCGGCGTCCCTTTGTTACAACTGCATTCTGATAGCGCTCCACATTCTGGATGGAGGCCGCGTAATTATGATCTGCCAGGGCAGCAATCAGGCGGCTGGCCCAGTAAAGGTTTTCCGAAGATGGTTCCAAGCCGACATCGCTCAGATATTTCGGTATTCTGGAAACATTGGCGTATACCGGAAGCACCGTATTAAAAGTCGTGGAAGCAAAACAGATCCACTCGACTCCCCTGATTCTCTCCGGCACATCACTTCTGATCTGGCAGATCGAAGTGACCCCTGTGCGGTTGATCCCAATGGAGCGGTACATACCGCGCTTTCCGGTGTCCTGCCCGGAATAAGGATTGTAGGGCGTCCCCTGATAGTGGGAAGAAAGGAGATATTTTACATCTTCCACAGCAAGCTTTCTGTCCGGTACAAGCGACCAGGGAATGTTATTGCTCTCCGGTGTAAACTCTGCTCTTTCCCCCTCCCAGCAGTGCGTCTCCGCTGTCAGATAACGGCCCATAAACCATGCGCGAGGCGTGTTGTAAATATGATCCATATCCCTGCAGGATCCGAAAATATTACGAGGATTAAAATTACCCTTCCGGTTCAGATCCAGATGATTCTCCTCAATAAAGGTGCACAGGTCGGCAGAGCAAAGATGATCCTGCTTTTTCCCGAAAGCATCTTCCAGGTCAAATGAATCCATCCCGAACTGGTTAGGCATGATTACGCAGGCTTCATCCGGGACACGTTTTGCCATCCAGTGATGTCCTCCGATGGTTTCCATCCACCAGATCTCATTTTCATCGTTGAAAGCAATTCCGTTGGATTCATAAGTACCATATTGCTCCAACAAAGAGGCGAGGCGCAAAACCCCTTCCCGGGCAGTGTGTATATAGGGCAGCACCAGGACCACAAAATCCTCCTCCCCGATTCCGCCGGGGATCTCTTTTTCCCGCCGGGAAGATGCCTTCTGCATTTCCACCAGTGGGTCGGCGGCAAGAACGCGGGGATTGGAAGTGATGGTTTCCGTTGCCGTCATACCAACATTCGCTTCATTGATGCCGGTTGCTGCCCAGATTCCTTTCGAGGGGTCAACATTCGGACATGCGGTATAGCGCATTGGAGGCTCCGGCAACTCAACAGTAAGATGAGACAGGACCGTCCGATATGTTTTTTTGATTTTTCGGGGTTCTACCGTAATCAGTTTTTTTACATCAAAATGCCCGTCATCCGTACGGGCAATCATTGTGGAATGGTCATTGCTGGCCTTTTTCCCAACCAGAACAGTTGTGCAGGACATGTATTATTCTCCTTCTCTCTCGATGTTCTTATTATAGACATTATAGACAAGTCCCGGAGAAAAAGCAACTGCTCCGCCGGAGTTCATGTCCCCATTTTTTCTCCGTAATCTTTGATTCCCGGCGACAATTCTCCGGTTTCGGATGCTCTTGACATTATCCGAAAAGAAGGTTATACTTCCAACCTGTGAGACACTGGCGTCTCAGGGCTGAATCTGTCAGCTTTGCGTCAGCGTCTCTTTTTTTTGTTGCTTTGAGAAAGGAGAGATGCTAAATGTGCGGAATAACCGGGTTTACCGGTATGCATCCGGCTGCTCCCGTTTTGTTGAACGGACTGAGCAGGCTGGAGTACCGAGGATATGACTCGGCCGGCATTGCTGTTCTGAACGGCAACGCTATTCATATTGAAAAAGTCAGCGGGCGAATTGCCAAACTCTATGAAAAAACAGAGGGCGGAAAAACTGTCCCCGGAACAATCGGCATTGGCCACACCCGTTGGGCGACTCATGGTGCGCCTACCGATTTCAATGCGCATCCTCATCTATCCAACGATGGTCGCTTTGCCGTTGTGCACAATGGTATCATTGAAAATTATCTGGCATTGCGGGAGGAACTGATTGCGGAGGATTACATTTTTCATAGTGAGACTGACACGGAAGTAATCGTTCACCTCTTGGAAAAATACTATACCGGCGATATCAAAGCCGCCGTTATGAAAACTGCCTCCCGGCTGGAAGGTTCCTATGCGCTCGGCATTTTATGCACTGATGCCCCGGATACCTTATTTGCAGTGAGGGAGGCAAGTCCGCTGATCCTGGGCATTGGAGTGGGAGAACAGTATTTTTCCTCTGATGTTACCGCACTGATTTCTCTTACCAAAAATGTGATCTATTTGGAAGACGGTGAAATAGCCTGCCTTACCCCGGATCACGTGACAGTATATGACTGTACCGGGAAAGAAATCACAAAGCCGATCAGCCGCGTGACCTGGAATGTGGAAGCCGCAGAGAAGGGTGGTTATGAACATTTTATGCTCAAAGAGATCATGGAGCAGCCGGCAGCTGTGAAAGCAGCCCTCACTTCCCGGATCCAGGGTGAGAAGATCCGTCTTGATGATTTTGAACTGCCTGCAGAAATTCTCCGTTCGTTTCACAAGATCATAATCACAGCATGCGGTTCGGCTTATTATGCCGGCTGCTCCGGCCGCTATGCCATTGAAAAGCTCTGTCATCTTCCGGTTGAGGTAGAACTGGCCAGCGAATTGCGTTATGCAGACCCTCTGGTGGATACACACACGCTGGTTCTTGTGATCTCACAGTCCGGAGAAACAGCCGATTCCATCGCCGCTCTGAAAGAATGCAGGGCAAGAGGCGCAACGATCATCGGCATCGTAAACGTGGTAGGCAGTACGATTGCAAATCTGGCGGATTATACCCTGTATACCCGCGCAGGTCCGGAAATAGCTGTTGCCACCACGAAAGGGTTTACCACTCAGCTTGCCGTTCTGTATTTAATAGCCCTTTCTTTTGCCGAGAAGCTGCGTTCTATCTCACCGGAAGTCTATTCCTCTCTCCTTTGGGAGTTGAAACAGGTCCCTAAATATATTCAGCAGTCCATTGATATGAATTACCAGCTTCCCACACTGTCCCGCCGTTATTCCAGCCGCTCTCTGTTCTTCATCGGGCGTAACACGGATTACGCGGTTGCTCTGGAAGGCGCCCTGAAAATGAAGGAGATCTCCTATCTGCACGCAGAATCATACGCTGCCGGAGAATTAAAACATGGCACCATCGCGCTGATTGAGAACGGCCAGCCCGTCATAGCAGTGTGCTGCAATGAAGCGTTGGCAGATAAAACGCTCAGCAATGTCGTAGAGGTAAAGGCGCGCGGGGCAAAAGTGCTTGCGCTGGCTTTTCACGGAAACAGCAGAATTATCTCACAGGCTGATGATGTGATCTTCATACCCCGTATCTCGACGATTTTTTCTCCGATTCTTGCTGTTGTTCCTCTACAGCTGTTGGCATATTATGCAGCGAAAGCACACAATTGCGACATTGACAAACCCAAAAATCTGGCCAAATCCGTCACAGTGGAGTAAAGCTGTTGCACTCCCTGTTTTCCCGTGATAGAATGGCCAAACAAAAGAGAAAGAAGGATAAAATCAGATGAAAGAAATAGAGCAGGAAGTGTTGCAGTATGTGGAGCAGGAAAATGTTCAGTTTATTCGTCTGGCCTTTTGCGACGTATATGGAAGGCAGAAAAATATAGCCATTCAGCCGTCTGAGCTGGAACGTGCCTTCACTTCCGGCATCGCAATTGACGGGTCTGCCATTGCAGGGTTTTGCGATGGGGTACGTTCCGATTTATATCTGCACCCTTATGCAAGCACCCTGTCCGGCCTGCCTTGGCGCAGTGCGAACGGAAAGGTTGTCCGGATGCTCTGCCGTGTCGCTCATCCGAACGGCGAAACAATTGATGCCGATGCCAGGGAGTTGCTGCGCAGTTGCGTAAAGGCGGCAGAATCGCGCGGTATCCGTTTCTTTTTTGGCTCGGAAATGGAGTTTTATCTCTTCAAAACGGATGAAGACGGCGAACCGACAAAGATTCCATACGATCATGCCCACTATATGGACGTTTTTCCCCTCGATAAAGGGGAAAATATTCGTCGGGAAATCTGTCTGACGCTGGAACAGATGGGCATCCATCCGGAATGCTCCCATCATGAGGAAGGACCCGGCCAGAATGAAATCGATTTCCGATATTCCGATGCCGTTTCCGCTGCCGATAATGCCATAACATTCCGCAGCGTCGTGGAAACTATTGTGGCACGGAACGGGCTCTGCGCTGATTTCTCCCCCAAACCACTCCCGACGGAACCCGGCAACGGGCTTCACATCAATCTTTCTGTAAAAAGTGAAGACGGGCGTGATCTGTTACCCTTTGTGATAGCCGGAATTCTGGAAAAGATCTATGATTTTACCATTTTCCTAAACCCGACGGATGCTTCCTATCAGCGTTTGGGAAGCCGCAAAGCCCCGGGCTATATCAGTTGGGGAGAAGAGAACCGTTCCCAGATGATCCGCATACCGGCGGCAGTCCCTGAGACACGACGTGCTGAATTGCGCTCTGCCGATTCTATGGCAAATCCTTACCTGGCCTTTGCTCTGCTGATCGAAGCAGGTCTTTACGGTATTGAAAACCGCCTCCTCTTACCAAAAAGTGAAGAATTGAATCTCTATACTGCCAGCGAAGCACAGCTTTCCATCTACCGTGCACTGCCGAAAACGCGGGAGGAAGCCGTTCTCGCGGCCCAAAAAAGCGATTTCGTGCATGCGCATTTACCCCGGGCCATTCTTTCCGCTTTCTGTTCCTAAGGGATCAAAGGAGGTATCGGAAGATGGTCTTTCAGGAGAGGACCTACGCCGTGCTGCTGGTTTCTTCCTCGGAGAAATTCTGTGAAGCAATCCGTCAACAGTTACCCGGAACCGATTACTGGCCTGTCGACTCCGTAGCCAATTGCGGAGCGGCACGGCGATCTCTGCCGGAGCGGGAATATGACCTGATCCTTATCAATGCACCGCTGAAGGATGAATTCGGTACACAGTTTGCTTTTGATTGTTGTGAAAAAACGTCTGCCGGTGTAATCCTTTTTGTAAAGAACGAGTTGCTGGAAGAAGTCACCGCCGAGGCTACCCTGCACGGGCTGGCAGTGATTGCCAAACCTACCTCTTCCCTTCTGATCACGCAGAGTTTACAGATGCTTTGCGCAGAAAGAGAAAGGCTGCTGCGTTTTATTGAAAAGCAGCAGAAGGTAGAAGAACAGATCACAGAGCTACGCCTTGTAAACCGCGCCAAATGGTTGCTGATTGAGAAGCAGAGTATGACGGAGGAAGAAGCCCATCGTTGTGTAGAAAAGCGCGCCATGGATGAACGGATCTCCAAGAGGGAAGCTGCACAGCGAATTCTCTGCCAATTTGAGTAAAACGCCAAAAATATAGCTGTTTTGAGAAGAATTTCTTGGTTGTTTCGTTTATTGACTTCCCTGTAACAAAGCGATATAATGCACTCACAAACGGCAAAGGCGCCGTGCTTTCCAGCACGGCGCCTTTGCCTATTTTTCGTAAAGGAGAATAATCCCATGAAAAAACGTAACCTTATTTTTCTCGTTCTTGCGTTCATCTTTGTTTTCACCTTGTCTGGAACCGGCGTCTGGGCAGCAGATGATGCCATTGTAATCGGCGTTATTTCTCCGAATACCGGTGCTTTGGCAGCTTACGGCATCGGGATCTCCACTGGGGCAGATCTCGCCGTAGAAGAAATCAATGCCGCCGGCGGGATCCTTGGCCGACAGGTCGAACTGATCCACACCGATGACCAGAGCGACCCCACGGAATGTCTCAATGCCTTTAACTCTCTGGTAGCAAAGGGCGTTCAGCTGATTGTAGGTTCTGCCACATCCGGTTGTACTTCTGCTATCACAGATGCGGCTAACGAAGAGGAAGTCTGTATTTTATCCCCTACTGCCACGGCTGATTCGCTCACCACGGAGGACGACTATATTTTCCGTGCCTGCTATGCAGACAGTTTTCAAGGGGCTATTGCTGCAGCTTATGCCAAACAGGCAGGTTTTGAAAGAGTTGGCGTTGTCTATTGCGCTGCAGACGTCTACTCCAAAGGTCTGTTTGATTCCTTCTCCAAAGCCTGTGCAGCGTACGGCATTGAGGTTGCAGCCGAACAATCGACGGCATCCCTGGATGTTCAGGACTATACCAACCAGTTTAACGCGATGGTCAACGCCGGGGTCGATTTTGTTTATGCCCCCTATTATTATGACGTCGTCGGCCCGTATGTGGTACCCCAGGCACGTGCAGCCGGGTATCTCGGCATTATCATGGGTGCTGACGGCTATGACACCACGCCGGACTATGTGGTGGCCGGTGCCGACCTGACAGCCTTCAACGATGTATACTGGACAAACCATTACGATCCCAGTGACACTTCCGAAATTGTCAGTTCTTTTGTAAAAGCCTATGAGGAAAAATATGGTTCTATTCCCAGTGCATTCGGTGCCACCGGATATGACTGTGTTTATATGTACAAAGCAGCCATTGAGGCTGCCGGGGCTGTTGATGCAGAAGCTGTTCGGGATGCCCTTGCCGATACCTCGGCTGTATATGAATGCGTTACAGGGACTTTCTCCCTGGATGAGTCCGGTACGCCGATGAAAGGTGCAGCCATCATCTCCTTCTCTTCTGACGGGCAGTCTGTCTCAGCAAAGCTGGTTGATGTAGTTTCACAGTTGCCGTGACAGCTTCCCTATAAAATGTGTGGACTTGTTGGGAGAGGGCTTTTCCTCTCCCAATCCCATCTCGGAAGGAGCATTTTATGAGTACATTTTTCCAGACTCTGATAGTCGGGCTGCGTCTTGGCAGTATTTATGCCCTCATCGCCCTGGGTTATACCATGGTCTACGGAATTATCCGTCTGATCAATTTTGCCCACGGTGATTTTATCATGGTCGGCGGCTATACCGTAATCTTTACTATCCCGCTTGTATTGCGGCTTGGCGCACCGGCATGGGTGTCCGTTCTGGCAGCCGTTGTGGTGTGTGCACTCGTCGGTATGAGTACTGAGTTGATTGCCTACCGTCCGGTGCGAAAGAAAGGCACCAATATGACTGCCCTGATCACTGCAATTGCCATGAGCCTTTTCCTGGAAAATCTGGCTCAGGCGATCCCTGTGATAGGGCCGAATCCGAAAGTTTCCACCCAGATCTTTCGTGCAGGCGGTATCCGTTTTGGAACGGTCACCATGGAGTATACCACGATCTTCACCCTGATAATCAGTGCTGTTATCATGCTGGTACTGTATACCTTTACCCAGAAAACACGCCTCGGTCGTGCCATGCGTTGTGTGTCTGAGGATAAAGCCGCAGCGACTTTAATGGGAATCAATGTGAACCATACCATCCTGCTGACCTTCGGAATCGGATCTGCTCTGGCAGCCGTTGCTGCTCTGATGTACCTGGCACAGTATCCGAAAGTATATACCACAATGGGCGGGCTGTTGGGGCTTAAAGCATTCGTTTCTGCCGTGCTCGGTGGGATCGGAATCATCCCCGGCGCCATGCTTGGAGGGATCGTAATCGGACTGGTGGAATCTTTTACAACGAGTTATATCTCCTCCAGCATGGCAGATACTTTTGTGTTTCTGATCCTGATCATCGTGCTGGTAATCAAACCCGCCGGGATTCTTGGAAAGAACGTGGGGGAAAAGGTATGAACCTGAAAAAAACATCAAACGGTTATCTTCTCAATACCGTCGTGATCGTGCTTCTTTTTACTGCCTTTCAGATCCTCACGAAAGTAAAAGGATCGGACGGATCATTCAAGCTGGTGCTGGTTCCCTCTCTCTGGCAGTGTTGTTATCTGATGGTGCTCGCCTGCTCGCTGAATCTCGTTCTGGGATTTATGGGGCAGCTGTCTCTCGGGCACTGTGGATTTATGGCGGTAGGGGCTTACACAGCTGCTCTGCTGAGTCTTGCCTGTGAAAGGTCCGGGTTTTTTACCGGCAAGTCTGATCCGATGTTTCTCCTTGTTATGATTGCAAGCTTTCTTGCCGCTGGGACTCTCAGTGCGTTGCTGAGCCTTCTCGTCGGTATCCCTGCGCTTCGTCTGAAAGGCGACTATCTTGCCATCATCACTCTCGGTTTCGGGATGATCATTGTCAATATCATCAACAATCTTCCTTTCTGCGGACAGGATGGGCTTGCGCTTGGTTCTGCCGCAGCCTCTCTCTATAAAAACGGGCTTGGCTTTGGGAGTAAAGCCAAGGTCCAGTTTCTGTGGTTTGCCTTGATTGTAACCATTTTATCACTGACACTGATGTTTATGTTCGTACGTTCCAAATACGGCAGAGCGATTCGGGCCATCCGGGACGACGAGATTGCCGCTTCTGCTTCCGGCGTTAATGTTGCGGGTTTCAAAGTGCTAACCTTTGCCTATTCCGGTTTTTTCGCCGGTATTGCCGGAGCATTGTACGCATGCACCAACGCAACGCTTTCCACTTCCTCTTTCGCCTTCACGAACGGAGGGATCCTGAATTCCACTTTTGTGGTAGTCATGGTGGTATTGGGCGGCATGGGATCTCTGACGGGTTCGGCAGTCGCAGCGGCTATCATGTTCTTTGTCAATTACCAGATCAAAAACGGTACATGGGTCGACCTGCTGCCGTCTTCCGTAAAGGGGATTTTTGAATATCCGATGCTGGTATATGCTCTCGTGTTGATTGTCGTGATCCTGTTTCGTCCGAAAGGGATCTTCGGAAGCTATGAGTTTTCTCTCCAAAACCTGATTCCGGATCTCCGCAGGGCTGCCGCACAGCGCAAGGCAGCCAGGCAGGAACGAAAGGAGGCAAGAGCAAATGGTTGAAAAGAAAACTCCTGTCCTGGAAACCAGAAAGCTCGGTGTCACATTTGGCGGATTGAGAGCGGTTTCCAACTTCAACATTCAGATCTATCCGGGAGAACTGGTGGGCCTGATCGGTCCAAACGGAGCAGGAAAAACATCCGTTTTCAATCTTCTGACCGGGGTATATTCACCGACAGAGGGCACAGTACTTTTAGACGGCGTCCCTCTGAACGGGAAAAAGACCCATCAGTTTGTCCAGGCGGGCATTGCAAGAACATTTCAGAATATAAGGCTTTTCAAAGAGATGACGGTGCTTGAAAATGTAATGGTCGCCTGCACGAAAGATCTATCCTACGGGCTGTTCTCAGCGAGCTTTCGCACGCCGAAATACTGGCAGCAGGAACAGAAAGTTGCGGAAAAATCTATCCGCCTGTTAGAAATCTGCGGGCTTTCCGATGTGGCAGGGCTTCCTGCTGCGAGTCTTCCTTACGGAAGACAGCGCAAACTGGAAATTGCCCGTGCGCTGGCAACGGACATGAAGGTTCTTCTGCTGGATGAGCCTGCTGCCGGGATGAATCCCACAGAAACAGCAGAACTCCTTGCCTGCATTCAGGTGATCCGCAAGACCTTCGGCATTGCCATTTTACTCATCGAACATGATATGTCTCTTGTTATGAATATCTGTGAAAGGATCCAGGTCATCGACTACGGGCAGACGATTGCCTCCGGCAGTCCGGAAGAAATCGCCACAAACAAGCGTGTCATTGCCGCTTATCTGGGCGAATGAGGAGGTGCCGTTTTTTATGCTTGAGATAAAAGACCTGAATGTCTATTACGGTGTGATCCATGCGCTGAAAGGGCTTTCCCTCACCGTTAACGATGGAGAACTCGTCTCACTGATTGGGAGCAATGGCGCTGGAAAAACATCAACCCTGCATGCCATTTCAGGATTGCTGCCGGTTGCCTCAGGTTCTATTCTGCTCGACGGGAAGGATCTGTTGAAAACTGCGCCGAATAAGATTCTCTCCCTCGGCCTTGCGCATGTGCCGGAAGGGCGGCATGTATTTGCGCGCCTGACCGTAGAAGAGAATCTGCTGATGGGGGCGTATATTGAGCGCAATCAGAAAAAAATCCAGGAAAACCTGGAAAAGATCTATTCTTATTTCCCACGTTTGAAGGAACGATACCGTCAATTGGCCGGTACGCTTTCCGGTGGTGAACAGCAAATGCTGGCAACAGGACGTGCTTTAATGACGAATCCATCCATTGTGCTGATGGATGAGCCTTCTATGGGGCTCTCCCCGCTGTTGGTCAAAGAGATCTTTTCCATCATCGGCACACTTCACGAAAACGGTATCACAATCCTTCTTGTGGAGCAGAATGCAAAAATGGCACTTGCTGTGGCAGATCGCGCGTATGTGCTGGAAACCGGTACCATCACTATGAGCGGGATAGCCTCTGCCCTCGCCAGTGATGATCGCGTACGAAAAGCGTACCTTGGGCAATAAGAGGAAGGAGTCATTGGCATGAAGAAGTTTGTTATTACAATTGCCCGCGAGACAGGAAGCGGAGGCTTAAACATTACAAGAAAACTTTCCGAAGCGACCGGTGCTCCATACTATGACCGAGACCTGCTGCGAAAGGCCTCAGAAGTAAGCGGGATCCATGAAGGACTGTTCGGGCAGGCGGATGAACGGATCGGTTTCTGGGAGATGATCTCCGCTGCGGAAAAAGTCTACACCGGAGAGCTTCTTCCTCCGGACAGTGATGACTTTATTTCTACGCGAAATCTCTTCAGCTTTCAAGCGAAAATCATCAAGGAACTGGCTGAAGAGGAAAGCTGCATTATCCTCGGGCGATGCGGAAACTACCTTCTTCAGGAGAGGAAGGATGTTTTGCGTGTTTTCATCCATGCCCCATTGGAAGTACGGCAAGAGCGCGTAGCGGAGTATTCCCTCGCCTGGAGTGAACGTGAAGTACTGAAATACCTGCGCACGGAAGATAAGCGCCGCTCTGCCTACTATCACTATTATACCGGAGAAGAATGGCGGGATGTCTCCGGCTACGATCTGAGCCTGGATTCCGGTGAATTGGGAGAAGACGGCTGTGTGGAGCGCATCTTGCAGTTCCTGCCGCTGTACTGGAAGGAAACGGACTGAACACTGTCTGAAACAAAAAGAGGCTGCCCGAAGACGGCCCCTTTTTTTCATTTTTTTGTATCCGCGCAGTGGTCGGATAAGTGCCTGCATCATCCGCAGAGGAGGCCGGCACAGTCACATCGCTGGCAGGCTCCCGGCCAAAAGCGTGTCCACCGTCGGTTCATACTCATTCACCGCAGCACCGGCAATCGGGTAGCAAAGGATCCGGCCTTCCCTATCTACAAAAAAGCTGGTTGGAAAAGAACTGACCATATCCAGAAAACTCATGTCATCACTGAGTACGACGTTGGGATAATTGGTTCCGTTTTCTTTCATAAGGCTCTTGGCAAGTTCCACCTTTTCCGGATCGTCGCCGTCCTGGAGAATGCCAATAATGCCGCAGTCCTTTTCCTGCAATCTGCTGTGGATTTTGGCAAGTTCCGGCAGTTCCCGGACACACCATATGCACCAGGTACCCCAATAATTGATCATGGTGATCTCATTTGCAGAGAAAAGGTCCTCGCTGCTGACAACATTGCCGTCCAGATCTGTAGTCTCAAAACGGACCACCTTTCCCACGGTCTTCGCAATAGGATCCACTGGGGAATAATACTCAGCACTCTTAAGCATTTCGAGGACGCTTCCCTTCAGAGCAGCAGCTTCTTGTGCATATTTCTCTTCAAATCCGGAAACCTCTTCATCATCGTCTTGGGTAATATAATAGTAATGGAGCTTGTCTGCTGAACCGATTTCTGTCATCTTCATCCCCTTAGGAAGCTCATCCAGTCCGAAAGCACTTAGAGCTGTTTCTATACCGCCTTCGCATGCCAGCACCTCCCCAATGGTCCCATATGAAGAAAGAAAAAACTCATAGTCTGCCTCTGTCAGTTCGTCTTCCGTCTTGTTTATCAATTCATCAAGCTGTTCTTGCGACATGGCATAGTAATCAATCGACATGTAATATACGTCCGGGTCATAGGCTATGATGCCGCTGGGATCGGGCTCCAGAATTCCCTGAAGTTCCTTAAATTCCTCCGGATAATTCATGCGGATACCCATGATGTCAATGTCCAGAACGCTCTCTTCTGCGAACGTTGCTGTTCCGAGTGACGCGAACAGCAGAACTGCCAGGAGCATACAAAAGATCCTTTTCATTTTTCTTCTTTCCTTTCTGTTCCTTTTTTCAGACTGTTAAATAATTGTACCACGCAAACAAATCCCTTGACAATCTCTTTTCCATATCACCAGATCACGACTCGGTTTTCCGGAGCAAGGTACATGCCGTCTTCCTCGGTAATGCCATAGAAGTCCAGGAATTTATCATAAACTCAATTTACTATATCACAAAAATTGGCTTATGAACAGTTTGGAATGTTTGTTTTTTCCTGTATTTTCCACCGGCATAGCCATGATGATCAAGCAGCAGGCACTCTTTAAAAATGAATGCCTGCTGCTTCAAGCGGATGAAGTTCCTTCCGCCCATTTCTATTCATACATTGTCCAATCTCCGTGTGCTCCGCAGACCGTGTTGAGAAAGTTGTGCAATATCTCTCCCATACCATACACTGTGTGGTTACTGCGCGCCGTAGACCCGTCTTTTCTCTTTTCTGATCGCGGCAGCTGGGCAGGTTGAAGAACAAGGGGTTATACTGCCCGCCGAAATTGAGGATCAGGATTCTATCCATAGATCAGCTTTCCAGAGATGCCCTGATCAGCCCCACAAACAGTGGATGCGGATGGTTAGGGCGGCTCTTGAATTCCGGGTGAAACTGTACCCCAATGAAAAACCGTTTCTCGCTGAGTTCCACAGCCTCTACAATATAGCCGTCAGGGGACTGTCCGCATAAGCATAATCCGTTTTCCGTCATTATATCACGAAAAGCATTGCTGAATTCATAACGATGTCGATGGCGCTCCCGAATTTCCTCTCTGTCGTAGCATCGGCGCATTACCGTTTCTGCTGCAATACAGCAGGGATACGCGCCCAGCCGAAGCGTTCCGCCCTTCCTGATACTTTCATTCTGATTGGGCAGAAAGTCAATGACTTTGTAGGGCGAGTCCGGATCAAATTCTCTGGAGCTGGCATCCGCGAGGCCGCATACATGCCGTGCAAACTCGATCACCGCTACCTGCATCCCGAGGCAGATGCCAAGATACGGGATGTCATGCTCCCTGGCGTATTGTGCTGTCACAATCATCCCTTCTACTCCGCGCTCCCCAAATCCTCCGGGGATAATGATCCCGTCGCAGCCGGCAAGGTCCTCTTGGACTGTTTCTTTCGTGATGGTCTCGCTGTTGATCCAACGGATATCTACCTGTGCGCCGCATGAATAACCGGCATGCCTCAGTGCCTCGGCAACAGAGAGATAGGCATCATGCAGCTGCACATATTTCCCGACAAGGCCGATCGTCACACTGCGATCCATCGATTTGATACGTGCTACCATAGCCCGCCATTCATCCAGCTGTGGGGCGCGTGTCCACAATTCGAGTTCTCGGCAGACGATCAGGGAAAAGTCCTTGTCCTCCAGCATCAGTGGTGCCTCATAAAGCAATGGCAGTGTCCGGTTTTCAATCACGCAGTCGGGTTTGACATTGCAAAACATGGCAATTTTATGGAAAATCTCCGGTTCCAATGGTTCATCACATCGCAGAACAATTATATTCGGAGCAATGCCCATTCCCTGCAGTTCCTTGACGGAGTGCTGTGTAGGTTTGGTTTTATGCTCGTCACTGCCCCTCAGAAAAGGAACAAGAGTAACGTGAATGAACAGCGTATTTTCCCGTCCCTGTTCAAGGCTGACCTGTCGGGCAGCTTCAAGAAACGGCTGGCTTTCGATATCCCCCGTTGTGCCGCCGATCTCCGTGATAACAACGTCTGCGTTTGTCTCCTTGCCCACATGGTAGATAAAATCCTTGATCTCCTGCGTAATGTGTGGAATGATCTGCACGGTCTGCCCGAGATATTCACCCCGCCGTTCTTTATTCAGGACATTCCAGTACACCTTGCCGGTAGTAAGATTGGAATAACGGTTCAGATCTTCATTAATGAAGCGTTCATAGTGCCCGAGATCCAGGTCTGTCTCACTGCCATCCTCCGTGACGTATACTTCCCCGTGCTGGTAGGGGCTCATCGTCCCGGGATCAACGTTGATGTAAGGATCAAGCTTCTGCGCTGCGACCTTCAAACCGCGGCTTTTCAGCAGCCGGCCGAGGGAAGCCGCTGTGATTCCTTTTCCCAGGCCGGATACGACACCGCCGGTCACAAACACATATTTAGCCATGGATTATTCCTCCCAGACCGGATGTCTGAGCACCCATTCTCCGAGATTATTTTTCCGGAAAAGCTCCGGGTTGTAAAAACGATCCGCTATGTTCCAGAATTCCGCCTCGGAATACCCGCAGAATTCGCAGAAATCCCGAATACACAACGGGTCGAGGACCGCGTCATGTTCGCGCACAAGCTGTACCGCCTCTTCCCGGCTGATAAGGCCGTAACGCACGAATCGCGAGGCATAGTCTGTTGCGCTGGAATGCCCGAACTTTGGATATTTGAGCCAGGGGTGCACCAGATAGGCGCGGGAATCGACCTGGTCAAAGTCCTCCACGCATTGCGTGCGTTTCCATTCATGAGTCAGATCATGAAACCCGCGGCTTCTGGCAAACACAGCATGCTCCACGCTGTTCCAGGGGACAAAGTAAGAGATATAGATCGGGTCGAGTTGATCCAGGATCTCTTTGGCCGGTGCCCGTGTGAGATACAGGTCTTTCGCTGTAACTCCTGCCTTTTCGATCAGTTCCTGTTCATCAACCCCCGCCGCGACTCCGTTATCGATCTGGTTCCTGGCAGAGTACGTTTCTTCATAGCCTTCTCCGCCGTATTCATAGCTCACGTTTTCCCCGTAAACGAGAAGCGGTGTGTGGAACTGTGCCGCCATCAAAAGCGGATAGGTATAAATCAGGCGGTCAATATACCAGGTCGGTTTTCCATAGGCCTCAAACATGTAGCGCATCAGCTTTTTCTGGGCACAGATATCCGGTTTCATGCTGATGATAGAGCAGCCGAATACCTCTGAGATATTGCGAATGTTGTGTTTGCCCGCCTCCGTCATGGGAAAGTTGTCTTCCACACTGAAGAGGATCGGATTCATCCGCAGCACTTCTTTCATCAGGTAAACCTGGTAATGAGAATCCTTTCCGCCGGAGACGGCGATTGCACAGTCATATCCGTCTCCGTTGCATCCGCGATATTTGTCGCAGATTGCCTCCAACTCCCGAAAGCGGGAATCCCAGTCGATCTGGTTTCTCTTTTCGTAGGACTGGCACCCGGAACAGATTCCCTCTTCGTTAAAGGAGATTCCCGGTCTGGTATCCGGCATCACACATTTTTTACAGTATTGCACTTTCCTTTCCTCCAATCTCTATTTTCCGCTTGCCCCATAGTTGGAAAGCACCCGGGCCGAAGGGTCATTGACGTTGCAGCCTTCCCAGGCTTTGTTCGGCATCCAGTAATCCACGATCATTTTTGCCTGCCCCGGATAGTATTTTTCAAAGATTTCGCGATATAACAGGCTTTCCTTGGTAAAGGGCATACAGTAAGAATACTTCCGGCGTTTCTGTTCATACGCTTCATCGGTATAGCAGCTTTCAGCGTAAGCCTTGAGATCATCCACCATGGAATGCCCCACCGCATCGGAAAAAGCTGCTTTCTGACGCCAAAGGATCTCCTCCGGCAGGAGAGCATCCTTCTCAAAGGCATGGCGAAGCAGATATTTTCCCATGCCGTAAGTGTTCATCTTCAGTGCGGGATCGATAGCCATGACATATTTTACAAATTCCAGATCGCCAAACGGAACCCGTGCCTCCAGAGAGTTTACGGAAATGCAGCGATCCGCCCGCAGCACATCATACATATATAATTCGTCTACGCGTTTTTTCGCCTCTCTCTGAAATTCTTCGGCAGAGGGGGCAAAATCCGTATATTTGTAGCCAAACAATTCATCGCTGATCTCTCCTGTCATCAGTACGCGGATATCCGTCTGTTCATGAATAGCTTTGCAGCAGAGATACATCCCCATACTGGCACGAATGGTCGTAATATCCCAGGTCCCCAGCATGGCGATAACCTCTTCCAGAGAATCCAGCACCTGCTGCCTGGTCATAAACACTTCCGTATGCTCCGCCCCGATATAATCTGCTACCATACGGGCATATTTCAGATCAATGGCGTCGAGATCCATCCCGATGGCAAAGGTACGCACCTTTTTCCCTAAAAGCTTTGCTGAAATCGCGCACACCAGGCTGGAATCCAGCCCGCCGGAGAGGAGGAATCCCAGAGGAGCATCCGCATCCAGGCGTTTATCCACTCCAAGGATCAGCTTCTCCCGAATCCCGGCACAGATGGAATCCAGATCTCCATCGATCGTTTTTTCAACTGTTGTAAGATCTGCATAGCGGACAAACTTTCCGTCCGCCCAGTAATGTCCGGGCGGAAAGGGGCTGACTTCTTCGCACAGGCCAATCAGGTTCTTTGCTTCACTGGCAAAAATAATGGAACCTTTTGAGTCATATCCATAGAACAGAGGGCGGATCCCGATGGGGTCGCGTGCGGCAATAAAAGCGTCTTTCTCTCCGTCGTAGATCACCATGGCAAATTCACTGTCCAGTCTGGCAAACAGATCTAATCCGTACTCCCGGTATAACGGCAGAATGATTTCACAGTCTGACCCGCTCTGGAATACGTATCCCTTCTCCTCCAGTTCCTTTTTCAGCAGGCGAAACAGATACAGCTCCCCGTTGCACACGCAGCTGTTCTTCCCCAGATGAAACGGCTGCATCCCGCTTTCTTCCAGCCCCATGATGCTGAGGCGATGAAAGCACAGGCTTCCTTCTCCTGCGCGTTCGATGCGGGTGCTGTCAGGCCCGCGGGATTTTGTCCTGTCGAAGTATACATGTGTTTCCTCCGGTGTCAGATCCCATTTTGTGAAACCCATAATGGAACACATATCGCAAAACCGTCCTTTCTTCTTTCAATACTCCTATATTCCAAAAAGCAGTTCCCCATAAGTCGGGAAAGGCCAATATTCGGAAGCTGTTATTTTTTCCGCTCTGTCACAGCTTTCCCGCAGAGATGCCATGCATGGCAGAAGTTTATCTCTTACATAAGCTGCACTGTAAATCAGTTCCCGGAAGCTTTCTGTCTCGTCGATTGCCGCATCCAGCATCTCCAGCCGGTCCATGACTTGTTCTTCCAGTGCAGATAGCTTTTTGATCAGGCGTCCTTCACAACTGTCTGCCGTTTCTTTTCCACCTCTCCCTGCGGCAAGAGAAGCTGTGTATGCCGAAATTGCAGGCAGGATCTCCTTCCATGCCATTTCTGACATCGTCCGCGCTTCGATTTCAACTGTATGCACATAGTTTTCCAGCTGTGTCTCCAGTCTTGAGTGCAGTTCCGCTTCTGTAAAAATGCCGTGCCGAATCAGCATCCTGATATTCTTCTCCTCCAGGAGCCTTGGCAGCGCATCCGGGGTAGTACGCAGGTTCAAGAGCCCCCGCTTCACTGTCGCTTCCCGGATCCAGGCATCATCATATCCGTTCCCGTTGAAGATGATGCGTTTGTGAGAAGTGATCGTTTCTCTCATGAGCGCGTGAAGACGTTGATCAAAGTCTTTTACGCCTTCCAGGGTATCGGCAAATCTGCGGAGAGATTCTGCCACCGCCGCATTGAGCATAATATTCGGGCAGGCAATGGAATCGCTGGAACCCACCATCCTGAATTCAAACTTGTTCCCCGTAAATGCGAAGGGGGACGTGCGGTTGCGGTCTGTGGTGTCCTTCGGGAAAACAGGGAGAATATCCACCCCCAGTTTCATGGGGCTTCTCTCTGATCCGACATATTCGCTGTCTGTCTCCAGGGCATAGATCACTTCCGTAAGTTCCTCCCCCAGAAAAACAGAGATAACGGCAGGAGGTGCTTCATTTGCTCCAAGCCGGTGATCATTCGCTGCCGAAGCCACACTGAGGCGAAGCAGATCCTGATATTCATCCACTCCTTCAATAACCGCCAGCAGAAACAGCAGAAACTGTGCATTGTCCTGCGGTGTATCCCCGGGAGAAAGCAGGTTGATCCCGGTATCTGTCGAAAGCGACCAGTTATTGTGCTTTCCGCTGCCGTTGATCCCGGCGAAGGGTTTTTCATGCAGCAGACACACCAGTCCGTGTTTTTCTGCCACTTTCTTCATAATTTCCATGACAAGCTGGTTATTGTCGGTGGCTGCATTGGCAGTGCGGTAAATACAGGCCAGTTCATGCTGTGCCGGTGCGACTTCATTATGCTCCGTCTTGGCGAAAATGCCGAGCTTCCAGAGCTCTTCATTCAACTCCTCCATATATGCCTGTACCCGAGGAGTAATTGCACCGAAATAGTGGTCGTCCAGTTCCTGACCTTTCGGCGGCCGTGCCCCGAATAATGTCCTTCCTGTGTAGACCAGATCCCGCCTCTGTCGGTAGAGTTCCCTGTCGATTAAAAAATATTCCTGTTCCGGCCCTACGTTCGTGCTCACATGGCGGACGTCCTGATTGCCGAAGAGTTTCAAAATACGCAGTGCCTGCCGGTTCAGCGCTTCCATGCTTCGCAGCAGCGGTGTCTTTTTGTCAAGCGCCTCGCCGCTGTAGGAGCAGAACGCCGTCGGGATGCAGAGAACGCGGTCTTTGATAAAAGCAAAGCTGGACGGATCCCATGCAGTATAACCTCTTGCTTCAAATGTTGCGCGAAGACCGCCGGACGGAAAAGAGGAAGCATCCGGCTCGCCTTTGATCAGCTCTTTTCCGGAAAACTCCATAATCACGCGTCCATCCGGAGATGGGCTGATAAAGCTGTCATGTTTTTCCGCTGTGATTCCCGTAAGAGGCTGAAACCAGTGGGTAAAATGCGTCGCCCCGTTTTCGATTGCCCAGGCACACATTGCCTTTGCCACCGTGTCGGCAAGCTGCGGGTTCAACGCTGCCCCATCGTTGATCGTCTGCTGAAGAGCCTGATAGACTTCGCCCGGAAGCCTTTCCCGCATAACCTTATCATCAAAAACTCTGCTTGCGAAGCAATCCACTGTACTCTTCATAATCGTAATCTCCTGTCTTTTAAAATAAAAAAAGACACTGGCGTGCGGAAAACCGCGAGACGCCAATGTCTCTTAATGGCAAGCATTTTACGCCAAAAGACGATGTTTGTCAATTGTCAATTTACCAGAAAACAGTTCTGTTTTCCTTTTGTTTTTTGTCCAGGATAGTAAGCAGTGGTTTCATTCCAGCACTTCACAGATCTCTCCGCCGCCCAGGACCAGGTCCCCATCGTAAAGGACAACGGCCTGCCCCGGGGTAACTGCCCGCTGTCCCTCTTCAAAAAGGATCTTCACGCTTCCGTCCGGCAGCGGTCGTGCAGTGGCCGGTTTTTCTATCTGATGATAGCGTGTACGGGCTGTAACGGTGATCTCTCCCTCCGGTGTCGGGATGGAGAGCCAGTTAAAATTTCCCGCTACCAGCCCATGGTGGAACAGTTCTTTCTCCGTACTGACGGACAGGGTGTTGTTCGCAATATCCTTTTTCGTAACGTATATACGCTCTCTCATTGCAACATGCAGTCCCCGCCGCTGCCCGATAGTATATCGGATCAGCCCATGATGCTGCCCAACGATTTTTCCGTTCTCATCTACAATGTCTCCCGGAGGATAGGTCTTTCCGGTTCGCCTTTCCAGAAATGCTCCGTAATCGCCGTCGGGAATAAAACAGATATCCTGGCTTTCATGTTTTTTCGCGTTGGCAAGGCCATGCTGCGCTGCAATCTCCCTCGCATCCGTTTTCAGCAGTTCCCCCAGAGGAAAGCATAGATATTTCAGTTGCTCCTGCGTCAGCATATATAAAACATAGCTCTGGTCTTTCGTTTCATCCACTGCCTTGCGAAGCTGTCTCCGTCCGGTGCTCTCTTCCCGGGTAATGCGGGCATAATGGCCGGTCACCAACACATCATAGCCGGATGAACGTGCATAATTCATCAGTTCGTCAAATTTCAGATAACGGTTGCATTCGATGCAGGGATTTGGCGTATATCCCGCCTCATATTCCCGGATAAATCTCCGGATGACCTGCTGCTCAAACTGCCTGGAATAGCACTGGGTTTCATGCGGGATTCCCAGCTGATAGCACACGAAGGCAGCATCGTCTTCATCCTCATCCGAACAGCAGCTTTTTTTATTCTCCGGCTGAAACGCTGCTTCCCGATAAAGCCGCATTGTTACCCCGCAGCAATCGTATCCGGCTTCTTTCATCAAAAGGGCGGCAACCGCACTGTCTACGCCTCCGCTCATGGCAATCATTGCTTTTTTCATATTCCCTGTCTTCTCCTATGAATTATATCTTATCAAATAGATAGGCATTTTATACAACATTTGCCGTTCTTTGTCAAGGAGAGGTCTATCTTTCTCGGTCTGCAGGTTTTCATTGCCTTTTTCTATTCTACAGGGTATACTGACAGTACTGCCTTGGCAAGGAATTGCTTTGAGGAGGAGTTATGGAAAAACTGTATTTTGCCTCAGATTATCAGGAGGGCGCGCATCCGGAGATCTTGCGCCGCTTGGAAAGCAGCAACCTGGAGCACAGCCCCGGGTATGGGGCAGACGCCTGGTGCGCATCAGCCCGCGAAAAGATCCGTTCAGCATGTAAATGTCCGGATGCCGAAATACACTTCCTTGTAGGGGGGACGCAAACCAATCTTGTGATAATCGATGCCCTGCTTCGCCCCTATCAGGGAGTAATTGCGGCGGACACCGGCCATATCAGCAGCCACGAGGCCGGCGCCATCGAGGCCGGCGGTCATAAGGTGCTGACGCTGCCGAATGCCAACGGAAAGATTTTTGCCTCCCAGATCCGCAAACTGCTGGATGCCTACAACGGAGATGCCAATCGGGACCATCTTGTCATGCCGGGAATGGTCTATCTCTCTCAGCCCACAGAATACGGCACCCTGTATTCCTTTGCGGAACTGACGGAAATCAGTGACCTTTGCCGTGAGAATCATTTGCCCCTTTACATCGACGGCGCACGGCTTGCCTATGCCCTTGCCTGCCCGGAAAACGATGTGACATTGCCCGATCTTGCAAAACTCTGTGATGTATTTTATATTGGCGGCACCAAGTGCGGTGCCTTGTTCGGAGAGGCCGTCGTGATTCCGCAGCCCGGTCTGATCCCTCACCTCTTTACCCTGATCAAGCAGCACGGGGCGTTGTTGGCCAAAGGGAGGATGCTCGGCATCCAGTTTGACGCCCTTTTCTCCGACGGGCTGTATGAACACATTGGGATTTCCGCCATTCGCTCAGCGGACCGTATCCGCAGCGCTTTGGCCTCACTTGGCCTTCCTCTCTGCTTTTCTTCTCCTACCAATCAGATCTTCTGCATTTTGGAAGATGCGCTGCTGGCCCGGTTGCAGGATTCTCTGGAATATAGCTTCTGGGAAAAGCCGGATGTCTCACACACCATCATCCGCCTGGCAACCGGCTGGGCTACCACTGTCTCCGATACGGAGGCTCTGCTTTCTCTGTTTTCTTCCCTGATGCAGCACAAATAATCCTTTCCTCTGCCCTTTGGAACGGGAGAGAGCAGCATCGCTGTTGTGTCTCCGTTCGCCTATTGACATGATAGGTTTTTGGGTGTATAGTGTTCCTGTTTTAAGGAACTAACCATATATCAAATATTTCAACAGGAGACTGAGATCTTTATGAGAATTTACGCAGACAACGCAGCCACCACAAAAATGTGTCGTGCCGCCATAGATGCCATGATTCCGTGTATGGAAGAGCAATATGGCAATCCGTCCAGCCTGTATGTACTCGGGCAGGAAGCAAGGGAACTTCTGGAGCAGGCCCGTGCAGATGTTGCCTCTGCTATCGGTGCGCAGCCGCGTGAGATTCTGTTTACCTCCGGCGGCAGCGAGGCTGACAACCAGGCGATTCGTTCTGCAGCCGCTCTTGGGAAGAAATCCGGGAAAATGCATATCATTTCCACTGCTTTTGAACATCATGCCGTGCTGCATACGCTGAAAAAGCTGCAGAAGGAAGGGTACTCGGTTACCCTGCTGGATGTGCATGAAGACGGGTTGGTGCGTGTGGAGGAACTGGAAGCCGCGATCCGGGAGGATACCTGCCTTGTCACCATCATGTATGCGAACAATGAGATCGGTACGATCCAGCCGATCAGTGAAATTGGTGCTGTTTGCAAAAAGCATGGCGTGCTTTTCCATACCGATGCCGTACAGGCGGTAGGTCATCTTCCCATCGACGTCAAAAAGCAGAACATTGACATGCTGTCTTCCTCAGCCCACAAATTTCACGGTCCGAAAGGCGTCGGTTTTCTCTACGTGAGAAAAGGCATTCGTTTGACAAATCTGATCGAAGGCGGTGCGCAGGAGAGAGGGCTCCGCGCCGGTACGGAAAACGTTGCCGGCATTGTCGGTCTGGCTGCCGCTCTGAAGGAAGCCGTTGCCAACATGGATAAAAATGCCGCCCACATGCAGCAGCAGCGTGACAGGCTCATCGCCGGTCTGCAGGAGATCCCCCACTCTGCTCTGAACGGCGACGCGACAAACCGGCTGCCCGGCAATGTGAATTTCTGTTTTGAAGGCATCGAGGGTGAATCCCTTCTTCTGCTGCTGGATGATCGCGGCATCTGTGCTTCTTCCGGAAGTGCATGCACTTCCGGATCACTGGATCCCAGCCATGTGCTGCTCGCCATCGGCCGCGTACACGACGTGGCGCACGGTTCTCTGCGCCTGAGCATTGGGGAAGATATCACCCCGGAAGAAGTCGACTATATTATTCAGAACGTCAAAGAAGTTGTGGCCTATCTCCGCGGATTCTCTCCCGTATGGCGGGATCTGATGAGCGGTAAAGCCAAATTCATTTTGTAAGGAGGAAGCCCCATGGCATTATACAGTGAAAAAGTGATGGATCATTTCCGCAACCCTCGGAACGTCGGCGTAATTGAGGATGCAGACGGCATTGGAGAAGTCGGAAACGCCAAATGCGGCGACATCATGAAGATGTACCTTAAAATCAAAGACGACACCATTGAAGATGTGAAATTTGAAACCTTCGGCTGCGGCAGTGCAATCGCTTCCAGTTCTATGGCGACTGAGTTGATTAAAGGCAAGCCCGTAGCTGACGCCATGCAGCTGACGAACAAAGCGGTTGCCGAGGCGCTGGACGGCCTTCCCGATTACAAAATGCACTGCAGCGTCCTCGCGGAGGAGGCCATTCAGTCCGCCCTGGAAGACTATTATAAAAAGCATCCGGAAAAAGCCCCTGCAAAGGAATAAGTCCTTTCTGTTTTCTGCTATGAAGCAGCGGTGCAATACAGTCTGATAAACTGTATTGCACCGCTGCTTTTTCTCTGTTCTTATACCGCTTTCCAGGAGGGATCTTTCTTCCGCTCTCCTTTGCCCGCCGGGATCCCGACGGCATTTAAAAGCTCTTCCACTCTGCTCACCGGAATGATCTCTATCCTGTCCTTTACTTCCCGTGCAACATCTTTCAGATCGTGCAGGTTTTCCTGCGGAATAAACACTTTGGTAATGCCCGCCCGCTGGGCAGCCATCAGTTTTTCCGGCAGACCGCCGATGGGTGTCACCGCACCGCGCAGGGCAACTTCTCCCGTCATGGCAATGTGCGGATCTACGACTTTTCCCGTCAAAAGCGAGGCCAGTGCCGTCGTCAGCGTCACGCCGGCGGAAGGCCCGTCCTTTGGCACCGCTCCGCTGGGAACGTGAATATGCAGATCGTGATCTTTCAGTTTCTCTGCTTCCTTCGGGAACATTCCCTTCACCAGGCTGATGGCGATTCGGGCGCTCTCCTTCATCACATCGCCCAGCTGTCCGGTGATGATCAGTTCCCCTTTTCCTCGGATCAGTTTTGTTTCAATATACAAGATCTCCCCCCCGACAGGTGTCCAGGCAAGCCCGGTTACGACCCCTGCCGTGGGCTCCGGCAGGATCTGTTCATGGTGGATCGGTCGGCTTTCTATTTCGTCCCTTACAACTTCCGGCGTAACTGTGACGCGCTGTTCCGGATTGGAAGCAACCCGAACCGCCAAAATGCGGCACAGGGTATCGATCATCTTTCGCAATCCGCGCACCCCCGCCTCCATGGTATAATCGGAGATCAGGGTATTCAGCGCCCCATCCTCAAACTGCATCTGTTCCGCGTCGATTCCCATATTCTCCATTGACTTCGGCACCAGATGTTCTTTGGCGATCTGCATCTTTTCCAGCGGCGTATACCCGTTAAACTGGATAACCTCCATACGGTCCAGCAGTGGTTGAGGAATCGTATCGGTGGTGTTGGCTGTGCAGATAAACAGCACATCGGACAGATCGTAAGGCACGTTCATATAATGGTCGGTGAAGGTGTTGTTCTGCTCCGGGTCCAGCACCTCAAGCAGGGCACTGGCCGGACTGCCGTTGTAGGAAGCTGAAAGCTTGTCCACTTCGTCCAGAACCATCACCGGGTTGGAGACTCCGCTTTTATGGATCCCGTCCATGATCCGTCCCGGCATTGCGCCGATGTACGTCCTTCTGTGGCCGCGAATGTCGGATTCATCGTGCACCCCGCCGAGGCTTACGCGTACATATTTCCTTCCCAGTGCCCGTGCAATGCTCTTCCCGATGCTGGTTTTCCCCGTGCCCGGTGCACCGACGAACAGCAGAATTGAGCCGGACTGCTGCTTTTTCAGATTCATTACGGCAATTTGCTGAATAATCCGGTCTTTTACCTTATTCAGCCCATAGTGATCCTCATCCAGGATCCGCCGTGCCATATCCAGGTCAATATTCTCCGCGGCTTCCTTCTTCCACGAAAGGCCGGTCACAAAGTCCAGATAATCGTACAGTATGCCGGACTCCACGCTCTCTTTGCCTTCCTGTTTCAGCCGGTTGAGGACTTTTTCCGCTTCTTTGCGGGCGGTCTCATTCATCTCGGATTCCGCAATCTTCTGCGCAAACCGCTGCACGTCTGTCACATTCTCCGGATGCATCTCGTCCAGTTCTTTCTGCAGGTGTTCCATTTGCCGTTTGATGGCCGCTTCCTTATACCGCTGCTGATATTCCTGCTGCTGGGAGGAGTTGGCCTCGTTGGTGATCCGGTCAACCTCCATAAATTCATACAGCGTCTTTTCGATCAGCTCTGCTCGTTTGGCGCGGCTGTCCTCTGCGAGGATAGCATACCGTTCCTCGTTGGTGATATGCACCGCCGGCGACATCAGACACGCCGCCATCCCGAGGGAGTCCACCTGATTGATAAAATATTCGGCAGACTCCGCCCATTTCAGACCGGCGCTGTAGCTGCGCATTTCCTTAATCAGCGCTTTCAGTTTCTCTTTTTCCTCTGCGCTGTCAAGGTCTTCGATATCCTTCCTGCGGGACGTCATCAGCCGGATCGTATGGTCCGGATAGATCCGTATATCCTCCAGATTCACGCGGTACTGCGTGCGGATTACAGCATACCCTTGCTGATTCAGCTCTGTAATGATTCCCGCGACGCCGATGGGGTAAAAATCATCTTCTGTCAGGGCAGCAAAGCTTTTATTCTCCTTTACCACGATCATAATGACTTTTTCGTTGAGCGTCACGCCGTTCTCCCCTGCGCTGCGCCGCAGCTGTTCAATGGGGTAAAACAGTGTTGCCTCTGACGCAAGGATCATATTATAGGTTGGTACTACGATCATTCATTTTTCCTTCCCGGTACAAACAGGTACCTTTCATTTTATGCTCTCTTTTTATCAGTTCAATATGTCAAATCAATGTCGTAGAATTAAATTTTCTGTAAATCTCTCGGTACTTCCTGCCCGCATTAAAAGCGCTGGCTGCAACCCGTTTCAGGCTGCAGCCAGCTTATGGTTTATATGGTTTTTGCTGTTGCTTTAGTCATAGCAGTCGCCCACGTGGTTCAGGATCACTTCCACGCCCAAAGGCGTATCAAAGTCATCGATCTCGAACAGCGGCGGTCCGGGAACCGGCACGTCACCCGGCGGAACCTCTCTGTCGCGGTAGGTGTTGGTGAATACCGTCGTATCCCCTGTGATCGCAGTATCCGTGAGGATGTACATCGGTACGCTGTGCTCCACCCACCGGTAAACGATCTCTTCTCCGGCTTCCCTCATCGGCAGGTCATCCAGTGTAGCGGTCCAGCCGTTGGCAGCAGTCAGTGTCACCTCGCCGGTCAGTACATTACCGGCATACAGTTGCACATGCACGGCTGTCGGCCACAAAGCCTGCAGGTTCCTGCCGTGGTTCCATCTCTTGCTTACCGTCCGGGCAGTCCTGTCGATCTCATGCCTGTTCGTGATGGTCGTCACACCGGCATTCTCTTCCGTGCCGGAAAGTGTATATCCGGGCACATTGGGCTCCACCCACGAGTAGTTGATCAGGCCGTTCGCATCCCGCATCGGCAAGTCGGTCACTGTCTGTCTCCAGCCATTGGCTTCACTCAAAGCTACCGTTCTGACTGTAACGCCATTGGCTTGCAAATTCACATTCAGCGTCGCCGGTCGCAGTCCGTCGGCATTGTCTGCATCATCCCATACCTTCACAACTGTCAATGTTCTCGAGTCGACTTCATGGGTGTTGGTAAAGGTCGTTGTTGTGCCGTCAGTTGTCGAATCTGTCAGCACATACCCGGCTGTTGCCCATTCCGTCCAGGTATAGGTGATTCTTGTGCCGTTATCAAACACGGGCAGATTCTCTACCGTCTGCGTCCAGTTATTACCGGCATTCAGTTGCAGCGTATTGGTATACTGATTGCTGCCGGTTAACACGACGGTCAGTTCAGCAGGACGGATCCCGTCAACATTATTCTGGTCATTCCAGACTTTCCGTATCGTTCTGCTTGTCGTCTCCGGCGTACGGCTGTTCGTCAGCGTATAGATCCATTCACCCTGATTTTCCGTGCGGGTAATATTTGCCGTGTAACCGGTCGGAACGCTTTCGATCCATACGTAATTGATCGGGGCTCCGTTTTTATAGACAGGCAGATCTTTGAACGTTGCAGTCCAGTTATTAGTGGCATTTAATGTCACATTCACTGCTCCCGGTACGCCAACCCCGTTTGCTGTCAGCACAACCGTTACACTTGCTGGTCGGACTCCATCCTGATTATTATTGTCGTTCCATACTTTACGGATGGTGATGTCGGTCGCTGCATACGTATTTGTGAAGTCATAGCTGTTTTCTTTCGGATCCGCATTCACAGAGATTGTTCCGTCACCGTTATCCTTCAGAGTAACAGTAATATCATAAACCGTATTGTCATAAACGATATACCTGTCACGTCCGGCCTTTTCTACAACTTTGTATGTCTTCGTGGTCTCTACATAGCTGCCAGCTGTATCCTTATTCAGATCGGCTTCGGTGTACTCTATCTTTGTAAATCTGTAGCTGCCGTCCGCTGCGTTCGTCACAGTCTGTAACGGGGTCGTGTTTTCGCCTTCGTATAACTCAAAGCTGAATTCGCCTTCCGTCAAAATACGATTCTGCAGGTTCTTCGTGCCGCTGAATGTAATCTCGCCCTTTGCGGCGTAGGTGTTCGTGATCGTCAGGCTATCAGCCTCGTCATACTTCGCCGTCGCCGTCAGCGTGCCGTCGTGGTTGTCCACTACCGTCACTACCACGTTATGCGGCGTCGTGTCATACGTGATGCCGTCTTTCTTGTTGCCAACGGCTCCTTCCGGCACGGTCTCAGTGATCGTGAACTTGTATGTGCCGGCCTTCGTAAAGGTTATCGCATCAAATTCTACCGTCTGCGCGGTCTTCGTCGCGTTCTTCT
>JAFRIV010000016.1 GCA_017432615.1 Oscillospiraceae bacterium | reverse complement strand
TCCGGCATGAGATCATACTTGGCTTCTGCCCTCTGAGCCCGACTTCTTTCAGAATGATATGCCGGGAGTAGCGTTCCAGCTGTTCACTGCTCAGCGCCATCGCAACCGCCTCCCATAAAGTACAAAAACTCTACCGCGTCGCCTTCCTTCAGAGAAAAGCACTCGTAGCAATCCATCGGAAGGAATGCGTTGTTGACCGCAACGGTCACATATTGGGACGTCTCCATCTTCTGCTGTTCCATCAACTGCATGACGGTTATTCCGTTTTCAACTTCTGTTTTCTTTCCGGAAACTTGAATCATCATAGTCTCAAATCCTCTCTTTCCCTCTTGACAAAGGAGAACAAATGCAGTATAAACAAATTAACCTATTAAGTCAATAGGTTAAAAAGGAGGAGCCATGAAAGCTGTATTCGAGAAATACTTCGCTTCTGTGCTGCGCATGTCTGCAGACATGTGTATGTGTAACTGCGCCCATTTTCTCGAGTTCACGCTTTCCTGCGTCGATGTCTGAGCCGTGCCTTTATGGGCAGAGACGCAAAAACCGGGGAACTCGCGATATGAGTTCCCCGGTACTTTTTTTGCAAAGGAGAAAAGAAAATGGAAGCTGTCATTGGAAAAATCCTCGGAGAATTGGGTACATTTCTGTTCGGTCCCATTATGCTGGTCGTCTTTTTCGGCGTTGGGCTCTACTTTACCATCCGCCTCCGCGGAATTCAGTTTACCCGCTTCGGAACCGCATTCCGGGAAGTCGTATGGAACGTGGAGAAGAAGTCCGACGATGGTATCGGGCAGATCCGCTCCTACAAAGCGCTCGCTACAGCCCTGTCCTCCTGTGTGGGAAACGGCAACATCGTCGGTGTGGCCTATGCGATCGCCGTAGGCGGACCCGGCGCGATCTTCTGGATGTGGATCGCCGCGCTGGGCGGTATGGCCACTAAATTTGCGGAGATCGCCCTGGCCATGCATTATCGTGTACAGGACGAGGAGGGCAACTTCCGCGGCGGCGTCATGTACATCCTGACACAGGGCATGAAGCAGAAGACAATCGCCAGGATCCTGGGTGGCGCCTTCGCGGTCTTCACGGTCTTTGTCTCCTTCATCTCCTGCGGTGCGCTGCAGGTCAATACGATCGGCAGCGCGGTCAGCGGCCTCGCAGGCGGCGGCACCGCGATCCCCTGGGTCATTGCGGTCCTAATCCTGGGCATTGACGGGCTGGTCATCTTCGGCGGCGTAAAAAAGATTTCTGACGTGACCACCTATCTCACGCCCATCATGGCGATCATTTATCTGGGCTTCGGACTTGTGATCCTCATCATGAACATCGCGCTCATTCCGCAGGCGCTGTGGTTCATCGTCAAGTCCGCTTTCACCGGCGACGCGGTGATCGGCGGCGTGGCCGGTGCGACCATGGGTGTCGCGATCCGTCGCGGCGTCCAGCGCGGCGTCTTTTCCAACGAAGCGGGCACAGGCTCCTCGGCCATGGTGCATGCGACCGCCAAGGTGGATGTGCCGGTCAAGCAGGCACTCTACGGCATTATTGAGGTCTTTTTTGACACCTTTGTGATCTGCACCTTTACCGCTCTTATCATCATGGTCAGCGGCGTGTGGAACAGCGGCGTCACGGACGGCACGGTGCTGGCCTCCACAGCTTTCCAGCAAAATCTGGGCGGGCTGGGGCAGATCGTCCTCGTCGTGTCGCTGATCCTGTTCTGCCTGTCCACGGTGCTGGGCTGGTATACCTACGGCGAGTCTGCCTTCGCCTTCCTGTTCGGCGTACACAAGGTGAAGATCTATCGCGTGCTGCACATGGTGATTTGCGCTCTCGGTGCCCTAATCAGCGTGCAGCTGCTGTGGGACGCGGCAGATGTGTGCAACGGCCTCATGGCGATCCCGAACCTCTTCTCACTGATCCTGTTCGGCAGCGTGGTCGTGAAAGACACAAAGGATTTCTTTGCCGCCTATGACAAGGCACGGATCGAAGAGACGTGAAGCGAGCCTTGATCGCTATGAGCGGCGGGGTGGACAGTTCGGTCGCCGCGCTTCTGATGAAGCAGGCGGGCTATGACTGCACAGGCGTCACCATGCGGCTGTTCCGAGCGCCGGGAATGGAGCGTGCGTCACAGAAAAGCTGCTGCAGCGACGCGGATGAGGATGATGCCGCTTATGTATGCTGGCAGCTGGGCATCCCGTTTGAGCCTCTCTGCTGTACCAAAGAGTTTGAAAAAACAGTCATTCAAAACTTTATCCGGGAGTATGAAACCGGACGGACGCCAAATCCCTGCATCGTCTGCAATCGCTGCCTGAAATTCGATCTGCTGCTTTCGCTGGCTCTGGAAAAAGGCTTTGACTGCCTCGTGACCGGCCATTACGCCCGGATCGCGCAGGATCGGAGTACCGGGCGCTGGCAGCTCCGCAAAGCGGTGGACGGGAGCAAGGATCAAAGCTATGTTCGGTAAGCCGGAGAGATCGACGGCGAAGTTTGCCTGCGGCTGGATAAGTCAAAAGGATCTACTTATCTTCAACTATTTGATATGTTTCGTTCCTGGAGGAAGCTAGCGTCCAAGCTGGAGCGCGGGGAGATCAGCAAAGAGGAATACGACCGCTGGCGCTACAAGTACCCGGAGTTGGATAAAGCCGGGCGGTGGGCCAAAGTACCCTCGCAAGCTCTGTCCGATGCGCTGATCGAAGAACTTAAAAAAGGATAAGGACATTCAAAGGCAAAAAAGAAAGAGGTCAACCCGACTTGCAAAAGTCAGGTTGACCTCTTTGGTTTATGATAATGGGAAACAGCACACTCGCAAACCCTTGGATTTGCTCTCAACAAATCTCGGGTTCTTGTGCTATCAATTTGCTATCAATCGGAGTAGTGGAAGCTCAAAAAGCCAGTATTTTCAAGGCCTCGCGGTCTCGAAGAATCACTTTTTCCTTATTCGTACTCGATCGTGGCGATGGGCTTCGGGCTGAGATCATACAGCACGCGGTTTACACCCTTCACTTCGGCAAGGATCCTGTCACGGATCTTATAAAGCAGGGAATACGGGATCTCTTCCACGGTGGCGGAAGTGGCATCCACACTGTTCACGGCGCGCAGAATGACCATCCAGTCATCCGTGCGTTTGCCGTCTTTGATGCCGGTGGAGGTAAACGGAGGCACCACCGTGAAGTACTGCCAGACTTTGCCCTGCAGCCCGGCGAGAGCAAACTCTTCCCGCAGGATCGCATCGCTTTCCCGTACGGCTTCCAGCCGGTCGCGCGTGATAGCGCCGACGCAGCGCACGCCGAGTCCGGGGCCGGGGAAGGGCTGGCGATATACCATGCTCTCGGGCAGACCGAGGGCCAGGCCGACTACACGCACTTCGTCCTTATAGAGGAATTTTACCGGTTCCACCAGTTCAAAGCGGAGATCCTCCGGCAGGCCGCCGACGTTGTGGTGCGCCTTGATCCCGTCGCTTTCCAGAATGTCGGGATAGATGGTGCCCTGAGCGAGGAATTCGATCCCGTCCAGTTTTTTGGCTTCTTCGGCGAAAACATCAATGAATTCCTTCCCGATGATCTTGCGCTTCTTTTCCGGATCGCTGACGCCGGCGAGCTTATCCAGAAAACGATCGGTGGCATCGATGTAGATAAGGTTTGCACCGAGCTGGTTTTTGAACACTTCAATCACCTGCTCGCTTTCCCCTTTGCGCAGCAGGCCGTGGTTGACATGCACGCAAGTCAGCTGGCTGCCGATTGCCTTGATGAGAAGGGCTGCCACAACAGAAGAGTCTACACCGCCTGAAAGAGCAAGAAGAACCTTTTTGTCGCCGATCTGCTGCTGAAGGGCGGTGATCTGTTCGGAAATAAAAGCCTCTGCCAGATCGCCTGTGGTGATGCGCTGCATCGATTCCGGTCTCAGATTGTTTGCCATGGTTATGCCTCCGTATCAATCAAAATTTCGCGGTTATTATACGCGTATCACGCAGCGGATGCAAGATTTTTTGCACAGAAAAAGACAGAAAAACGGCAGCCCTCCTTTGCGGGAGCTGCCGTTCGGCTAAATAAGGGAGGCAGGTCAAAACAGCTGCCGTACCAGAATGCGGACTTTTTCTTTGGCCTCTTCCAGAACTGCCTGCGTATCATAGCGGCTCATATCCATACCGTCAGCGGCAATACAGTCATAGCGGGCAAAACCGAAGAAAGAATGCAGAGCGTCGAGGTAGCGGCTGCCCATTTCCATCGGATCGCCGGTGTAAACGCCGCCCCGCGTCGTGAGGAAGACAAGCGCTCTCCCGCGGCACAGACCTTCCAGCCCACCGTGGCGGCTGCCGAAAGTAATGCCGTCAACACTTATTTGTTCAATATAGACTTTCAGCAGCGCAGGAAAGCTCAGGTCCCAGAAAGGCGCGGCAATGCAGACAACGTCCGCTTCGGCAAACTGACGGGCATACCGGAACCGCGGATGATCCAGGGAGCCTTCCGCCAGCAGGCGCTGGCGCTGCGCCAGATAAGCGCCGGTCAGGCAGGCAAGGTTTTCCTCTTCAAGGACCAGGGTTTCCGTTTCCACGGAAGAGGGGAGGGCTTCCGCAAAGGCTTCCAGAAGCTTTGCGGTGCGCGACTGCTCTCCGCGCAGACAGCAGTCCACAAGGAGTACTTTGTCCATGAGATCTTTTCCGCCGGCAGGCAAGAGGATCAGCAGTAAAACTCCATCGGATAGGTGAGATACTCGTTGGGATCCAGCTGATCGGCCGTCACATAACCGGCAGGGGCACAGAGAACGGAAGGAATCCGGTTGACAATGGTGGCGCAGGTGTGTTCCACGGTAGCGGGCTTGACCACATGGAATTCCGTGTTGGGCTCGCCGGTGATCCACCAGTCACACATATCCCCGTCATCCGGGCCGTATACTTTGCCGATGGTCTCTTCTTCCACTTCAATGCCCTGCATGGTTTCAATGGTAACAACGGCAGACATACCGATGCAGTTGCCCGCTTTGATCTCTTTTCCGAGGGTGGAGCTGTAGATGTCATGATCGATGACATAGGGCACATGCTTCTGCGTGATATTCTTAATGGTAAGGCCGAGCTTGTTGCAGATGGCTTCTGCGGCATTCCAGGCGTAAGAGGGTTCGAAATCGGACGGATGCGCGATCTGCTCCTCAAACTCTGCCGGGGTCAGGTCGCAGCCGTGGGCTTTTGCCAGTGCCAGGCCGTATTCATCCACGTTGTAGCTGTAAGCCCCCTTGATCTTGGTGATCTTGTGGCAGCCGGCGGCAACAAGGCCGACGATGTTGATCCAGAAGATATCCTGCATTCCGCTGCCGACGATCGTGCAGTTGTTGGCTTTTGCAATGGCATCAAGACGATTGATCATTGCAGCGGAAGTCGTCCAGGGATAGATGGCTTCTTCGCAGGTGGTGATCACGCTGATCCCGCGGGATACACACTGTTCGATGGCGTCATAAATATCTGCAATAAAACTGCGGGTGGTGATGATGGCGATGTCGGCATCGCATTCATCCAGCACTTTTTCCGCATCGTCCGAGATGATGATGCCCGTTTTTACGCCAAGGTCTGCCCAGTCGCCCACATCCTGGCCGAGGGAAGGGGCGTGGCCGATGGCACCGACGATCTGTGCACCTTTTTCATAGAGATACCGCAGGGTATATTTGCTCATCTTACCGCAGCCGTACTGTACAACTTTAATTTTGTCCATTATGAAGGACCTCCTTAAATTTGATATAAAAATATCATAATCCTTTTCCCGGACAAAGTCAAGCGGTAATAACTTGTATTCCCCTCGGGCGTATGATATAATACGGACATCAAAAAACAGACATTGGTATGTTTTTGCCAGATAAGGAGGAGAAATATGGAAAACAGACCTGTTCCCGGAAAAGGCGGCAACCGGTATATCCCCTTTGAAGAGCGCACCGGTGAGGGTTCCGTAGTATATTTTACCCGCGATCTCTCAGAAGAAGGACTGAAGAAGATCTATGACAGGGTCGCGTCCGTGCTGTGCGGAAAGGTGGCCATCAAGCTGCATACCGGAGAGGCGGAAGGCCCGAATATCCTGCCGCGTCCGTGGGTGAAAGAGCTTGTTGCCTCCCGGCTGCCGGATGCCACCATCGTGGAAACAAACACCTACTACGAAGGCAGCCGCTATACCACCGAGGAGCACCGCAAAACGCTGGAGATCAACGGCTGGACTTTCTGCCCGGTGGATATCACCGATGCCGAGGGCGTGACGACGCTGCCTGTCAAGGGCGGCAAATGGTTTACGGAGATGCACGTGGGCAAGACACTGCCGGAGTATGATTCTCTTCTGGTGCTGACGCATTTTAAAGGGCACACGATGGGAGGCTTCGGCGGATCCAACAAGAACATCGGGATCGGCTGCGCAGACGGGCGCATCGGCAAGAAGGAGATCCATTCCCATCCCAACGAGGGAATGTGGAGCATTGCTGAGGAAGAACTGATGGAGCGTATTTCGGAGAGCACCAAAGCCACGGTAGATCATTTTGCTCCCCACGTCTGCTTTATCAACACAATGCGCAACATGTCGGTCGACTGCGACTGCGCAGGAGCCGAGGCAGAGCCTGTTGTCACACCGGATGTAGGCATCCTGGCATCTCTGGATATTCTTGCGGTGGACAATGCCTGCATAGACCTGATCTATGCGCTGCCGGGCAACGGCGGCAAGGCGCTGATCAAACGGGTGGAGACGCGTCACGGCCTGCGGCAGCTCAGCTATATGAAAGAACTGGGGATGGGCAATGACCGCTACAAGCTGATCGATATCGACAACAATGATGCCGTGATCTCACCGGCAGAAGCTGTAAAAGATATCGCACCGGGGTGGAAGCCGGATCGTTACAACACGTTCTGGGGCCGCAACAGGCGCGGATGATCCTGCCTGTTTTCCGCTAAAAAAGAATCCGCATTTTTCAAAGGGCTGCCGGGAAGCGGGCAGCCCTTTTCATCAGCCTTCACGGGCGGTCTTCCGTACCGCCCGCGGAAAATTTATTTCTGCGGCAGTGGGAAATGCCCGGCCTCCGGCAACTTTTTATACGGCAAAGTGCATATTTTTTCTTGACATCAGACCGGCGGATTTTTATAATATGCACAGGTTTACAACGATTTCGCCCGCGGGCGGAAGATAGCATGCTCATAAAAAATATACAGGAGGAAAAAAGAATGGGGAACATTATTCCGCGCTGGGAATGGCGCACATTCGGCGACAACTTTAACGGTGCCGATGAGAAGATCATGGCAATGAATCCTTCCGAAAAAAAGAGCGGAGAGAAGTATATCCTTTCCCGCAACAGCAACGAAAACTGCAAGATCCGTGACGATCTGATGGACATCAAGTCTCCTGTCAATGTGAATGAAGACAAGCTGGAGCAGTGGTATCCCACGATGAAGCTGACCTTCCCGCTGGATAAGGCGGCCGTAACCGATCTGTTCAAAAACTACTTCAAGGTGGATGTGCCGGCAGATCTGCAGGATGCCTATGAGTATGCCGCCTTTGTGGAACTGTGCAGCGCACAGAAGGATCTGTGCGTGGTGGATGTCAAGAAGGTCCGCCATATCACCAATATTGATGAAACCATCGTGGAAGTGGCAGAGACGGAGTTCAACGGCGTTCCCAACCGCACGGTCTGCGTAGAGCATATCGATCCGGCACTGGTCATGAGTGTGGTCCGCAAGCTGGGCCTGGAAGGGCTCCCGAACATCAATTACATTCATGCGATGAAGCAGGCCGTCGGCCTTTGAGTTTCAGAAATTCCTGAAGGGAAAGGAGAAACAAAGCATGAAAAAAGTAGCAATCATCGATATCGGCTCCAAATCGATCAAGTTTTTTGTCGGAGAGAAGCAGGAAGACGGCTCCATCAAGACGCTGCTGGACACCAACGATATTGCGGCTCTGGGTGAGGGCCTGAGCAAGACCGGCCGCATCAGCGAGGAAGCATTGGAGCGCAATGCCCAGTCGGTCGCAGCCTTTGCAGCAAAGGCAAGAGAGCTGGGGGCGGAGAAGATCGTTTCCGTCGGGACGATGGCCTTGCGCAGCGCGGAAAACAGCGCGGATTTCGTGGCACGCGTAAAGGAACTGTGCGATGTCGACGTACAGATCATCCCCGGTGAAGAAGAGGCGCGCCTGAGCTATCTGGCAGTGCTCTCGGGTCTTCCGCTGAAAGACGGCGATCTTGTGATCTTCGATACCGGCGGCGGCAGCACGGAATTTATCTTCGGCCACGGCACGGAACTGAAAAACCGCTTCAGCGTCAATCTCGGCTCCAACCGCATCACGGAAGACTTCTTCGCCGATGACCCGGTCAAAGAGGGCAGCGTGGAAAAGGCCATTGCCCAGATCGACAGGGAATTTGCCGAAGCCGGCGTAAACGGGAAGCCTGCGCAGCTCGTCGGCATGGGCGGCACGGTCACCAGTATGGGTGCGGTAAAACACAAAATGGTCAAGTACGACCCGGATGTGATCCAGGGCAGCGCCTTGACGAAAGAGGATGTGGATGAACAGGTGGAAGCCTATGCGGCGCGCACCATCGCCGAGCGCCGTGAACTGCCGGGGCTGCAGCCGAAGCGTGCGGATGTGATCCTGGCCGGCGCCTGCATCCTGAAAGACATCCTCCAGCGTCTGGATGCCCCTCAGCTTACTATCAGCGACCGCGGTTTGCGCCACGGGCTGGCATTTGATCTTCTGAACAAATAACGTGTTACACGTTTTTGTACAATATTTTATCATCTGAAAGGAGAACCCCATGAAAAAACTGTCTCTGTTTTTGGCAATGGTCATGCTCTTCACCCTGTTTGCTGTCAGCGCAAGCGCTGAGTGGACCCCCAGCCAGCCGATCACCATTATGAATCATGTGGCAGCCGGCGGCGCCATGGATCTGTATTCCCGCAAATGGGTGGAACTGGCGTCAAAGTATACCGATGCAACCTTTGTTGTGGACAATAACGACGGCGCTTCCGGCCTGACCGCCGGTGAGTGGGTGCTCGGCCAGGAAGCCGACGGCTATACCGTTTTCGCTCTTGCTCCGACGTACATCGATGCCGTTGTCCAGTCTGAGCTGGACTGCGCAGAGTATGTTGACGGCTTCAAGTTTGTCTATAACCTGATGGCTGACCCGTACTGCGTGCTGGTCCCCATTAAGCCGGAAGCCGGCAACCCGACCTTCGACACCTTTGAAGAACTGGTGGAATGGGCAAAAGATCCCGCCAACAAGCTCACCCTCTCCGAGCCGAACTACGGTGCAAAATATATTGACGCCGTTCAGGTGTTTGATGAAGTCGGCGTTGACTTCCAGGCGATCTCCTACGGCGGAGCCAAGAAAAACTTTGCAGCACTCCTGGGCGGCCAGGCAGTCGCTTCTGTCGGCAACCCCGGCGACACCTCCAAGTATGAGGTCAAAGCGCTTGTAGTCGGCTCTACCGAGAGACTGGCCGGCCTGCCCGATGTGCCCACCTATGAGGAACTGGGCTACAGCAGCAAGCTTGACGGCATCTGGATGTGGAGAGGCTATGCCGTGAAGGCAGGTACCCCGGATGAAATGATCGATTGGTTCCAGGATCTTTGCGACAAGATCTCTGCCGATCCGGAATGGGTCGAATACATGGAAAATCAGCTGATTGCCGTCCGTACGGATCGTACGGAAGCATTCACCCAGATCGTGGAAGATGAAGTGAACAGCACCATTGAAGTGCTCAAGAGCGTAGACCAGATCTCTGAGGATTATATCCGGTAAGAGAACCTTCTGCCCGAAAGAGCAAGGAATGCATGCACCGGCGGGCATATGACAGTTCCCGCCGGTGTTCTGCATTTCCGCATTGCAAAGAAGAAAGGGGTTGCTTATATGACAGCACTCTCAAAATGGCTGAGTTCGCTGAGCTACGGCTATATCATCGGCGGGCTTGTGGTGCTGCTGGTCGCTTTTTACTTTCTCTTTAATGTGATCCCGCGCACAAAACCCGTAAAAGGGCAGCTTCTGTGTGTGGTCGGCATGGACCTGATCACACTGCTCTATTATCTTTTGACCTTCTCCCTGCGCGTGAGCAAAATGGCTGCACAGTCCGGTGCGACCCCCCGCACCATGCCGCGGCTGTGGGCATTTCTGATGGCGTTTGCCTCTGTCGGCGCCTATATCGCCATTCTGAAAAAAGACAACAAGCCGGATAAAAAGTTTGACCGCTGGGTATTTGCCCTGCTGGTTGCCCTGGGTTCCATCGTCAGCGTGGCACTTTTCCAGTGGATCGGCTACTATTTGAGCAGCGCGCTGTTTATCGTCACCGTGATGATCGCCATGGGAGAGAAAAACAAGCTGCAGCTGATCCTTACCCCAATCGTCTGGTGCATTTTCACCTATTTTGTGTTCAATAAGCTTCTGTTCATTTCCCTGCCGGTCGGGTCCCTGTTCAAGGGGCTTTTATAAGAGGGAGGCAATTTTATGGGTGAAATATTTAAGAATCTGGGGATGGGCTTTGCCACGGTCGGCAATCTGCAGTCCATTGTATGGATCCTGGTCGGGGTATGTGTGGGCATCCTGGGCGGCGCTATTCCGGGCATTTCGCCTTCCATGGCGGTGGCGCTGCTTCTCCCGATGACCTATGCCATGAGCCCCACGGTAGCGCTGATCATGCTGATGGGCATTTACATCGGCGCGAATTACGGCGGCTCCATTACAGCGGTTGCCATCAATACGCCGGGCACGCCTTCGGCCACCGTGACCGCTTTTGACGGATATCCTCTGCTGAAAAAGGGCAGAGCGGGGGAGGCCATGGGCATCTCGCTGTGGGCATCCGTTTTCGGCGGGGTGCTCAGTATCTTTATCCTGATGTTTTTCTCGGTGCCTCTTTCCAGAGCAGCGCTGAAGTTCTGGCCCAGTGAGTACTTTGCCCTGTGCATTATGGGCCTTACCACGGTTGCCACGCTGGGCGGCAAAAACTGGCAGAAGGCGCTGGTCACCTGCCTGTTCGGACTGCTGCTCAACACCATGGGTCTGGACCCCACCTTCGGCATCAAGCGCTTTACCTTCGGCGTGACGAAGCTGTTTGACGGGTTTGAAATGGTGCCTGTGCTGATCGGGCTGTTTGCGCTGGGAGAAGTGCTCAGCAATCTGGAGCACTATGATCCCAAAGCAACGGTCAGGCACGAGAATGTGGACTACAAAATGCCGAAATTCAGCTATTACCTGAAGCTGAAATGGAGCATTCTCCGCGCCGGGCTGATCGGCTGCCTGATCGGGATCTTCCCGGGTGCCGGCGGAACGATCGCATCTTTCCTGGCCTATGACGTGGAAAAGAGAGTGTCCAAAAATCCGGAAGAGTTCGGCCACGGCGCACCGGCCGGTGTGGCGGCGGCGGAAGCAAGCAATTCCGGGTCAGTGGGCGGGGCAATGGTGCCGATGCTGACGCTGGGCATCCCGGGCTCGTCCACGGCGGCGGTGCTTCTCTCCGCGCTGATGATCCACAACCTGAACCCCGGGCCGCAGCTGTTCACCAATGAACCGCAGCTGGTTTACGGTCTGTTTGCCTCAATGTTTGTGGCCAATGTGCTGATGGGCCTGGTGGGGCACTTCGGCGCCAAGGTCTGGGTACGCGTGGGATACATCAAAAAAACGATCCTCTATCCGCTGATCTTCGCCTTCGCGATCCTCGGCTCCTTCTCCATTAAAAAATCCATGTTCGATGTGTGTACCTGCCTGGCTTTCGGCGTGATCGGCTGGATCTTCAAGAAGTATGATTATCCGGCATCTCCCATCGTGCTGGGGCTGGTGCTGGGCAAACTGATCGAAGAGAACTTTGTGCAGACCATGATGGTGACCGGGCCTATGGGGTTCGTGACACGGCCGCTGACGGTGATCCTGTTCCTGATCTCGATTGCGGCAATAGCCTACCCGATCATTTCCGAACGGATCAAAAAGAAAAAAGGGGCTCCGGCAAAACAATAGAAAAAACGTACCGATACAAAAACAACGGGCGGCCAGTTCATCAGAACAGCCGCCCGTTGTCATTACCTGGCCTGCGTTTTCGACAATACCTTCCGGATCATTTCCATCATCTTCCCGATATCGATCGGTTTTGCTATATGCCCCTGCATGCCTGCCTGCTCTGCCGCCAGCTCATCCTCTTTGAAGGCATTTGCGGTCATGGCCAGGATCGGTATTTCGGCCAATGCAGGATCCTCCAACGCACGAATTGCCCGCGTTGCCTCATAACCGTCCATCACCGGCATCTGGATATCCATCAGGATGGCGTCATAGTAGCCCGGCTGAGAGGAGGAAACCATATCCAGGGCTATTTTCCCGTTCTCTGCTCCTTACACGATAAAACCGGCCTGCGAGAGAAGCATATTCGCGATCTCCATATTGATCGCATTGTCTTCCACCAGAAGAAGGCGTTTTCCGGTAAAAGCCATCTCCGTTTCTGCTTCCGAATCGGCATTTTCATCTCCGCCGCCGTTTTCTTCCACGCTGCGGATATCACTCTCTTCAGCCAGCCTGAGCCGGAGGCGGATAATGATCGTCGTGCCGGATCCAGGCGCTGTCAGCACGTCGATGAAACCGCCCATCAGGTCGACGATGCTTTTGGTTATCGACATTCCAAGGCCCGTCCCTTCTATGCCGCTGACAGTGGAAGTGCGTTCCCTTTCGAAGGCGATAAACATCTTTTCCGCAAACTCTTTTGACATGCCGATTCCGGTATCCTGCACGCGGATCTCGTAGGAACCGTACCCGTCTTCTCCGCCGCCTGTTTCCAGGAGTGAGAGGGTGATGGCCTCGCCGTCCGGCGTGAACTTGTATGCGTTGCTGAGGATGTTAAGAAGCACACGGTTCAGGCTGTTTTTGTCACACCAGACAAAGCGGTTCCGTACCTGCCCTGTGTGTACCTGAAAATCCAGGTTTTTCTGTTTCATCTGTTCCGAGAACAGACTCCGGATCTCCTCAAAGACAGTACACAGATCCAGCGGCACATACTCCAGCTGAATCTTGCCGTTTTCAATGCGGCTCATCTCAAGAATATCATAGATCAGTGCAAGCAGATGACGGCTGGAGCTGTCGATCTTATCCAGATACCCGCTTATTGTCGCGGGGTCTGTCTCTTTCCGTGCAAGGCCGGTATAGCCGATGATCGCGTTCATCGGGGTGCGGATGTCGTGCGACATATTAAACAGGAACCTGCTTTTGGCAAGGCTGCTTTCCACCGCATGGATCTTCTCCCTTTCGGCAGCCTCATGCTTCGTCCGGACAATATTCTGCACATACAGCATCACAGCGAGCCCCACAAAGATGACTGCCATAAGCACAATGCCTCCCCGGGTGAGCGCCTGCTTCATCTGCTCTGCGCTTTCTCCGGCGATGAGCAGCTTTGCCATCCACATCAGCGCGGAATACACCAGCAGGGCAAAAAGCACGATGCCCGATGTGGATATCCCGCTGTATTCTGTGAGTGTGCTCCGGACGACGGTCCTCCAGTAGAAAACAAAGCCAAGCAGACACCACAGGGAAAGCAGCAAAAAGGCTTCGCTCCCCATCGCCTCCATGGCTGCCAGCCGCGGAACGAGCTGAACAACGGCGAGGACTGCGGAAAGGATCGTTCCGATCAGCCCCGTCACGACCGTTTTTCTGTTTCCTTCAGCCTTTGCTATCTTCCAGGCAGCGGCAGAGGAATATCCGAAACCGACGATTGCGCCGAAGGAGGTGAGATCCACAAACCAGTTCAGCGTGTTCCTGCCGAGCAGTGACAGCAGGATGGACAGCACCATGATGAACACGATGCTGTACGTTGTTTGGGAGAACTTTTCCGAGAGGATGCGGTCCTCCGCCATCGTTGACAGGACACGGGTCGTCGCCCGGTAGCCGCCAATGATGCCTGTCAGAATGGGGGCGACTGCAGTCACCGTCATGACGGCAAGCCCTGCCGGGCCCATGATGGCTCCGGCGGCATAGAAGGTCGGCACGGAAGCCACACCGCTCATTTTATCCAGACCGGCCAGATACTCCTGCCAGGTGGAAAATCCGTCCGGAACGGAAGCTATGCTGACAAGGGCCATGGAAGCATACGCAACAGCCGCTGCCAGAATGGAAAGGAACAGGATCTTCTTTGCGTGTTTGATCGGAAACCTGAAATGCGCGGTATCAAAGGCTGTCACCTCAAAACCCACGTAAGCCCACGGCGCAAGGATGACCAGACTGAAAACCGCATAGCTTTTATTGAAGCCCAGGATCCCGAAGGAGTGCAGGGCTCCGTTTTCAAGAGCGTGAGGCAGGCAGAATACGGCTGTCACGATAATTCCCGCAAAGAGAACAACAGAAAGCACGGTATGGATGCGCTGCAGCGCCGGTTTGGCTGCCACAAAAAGGAATCCTGTGCCTGCAAGCACCAGGACGGACACCAGCGTCTCATCCAGATAGATGGTGTGCCCGGATACCGTGTAGTGTATGCCGCTTTGTGCAGCGTCGGAGAACAGCGTCCGGACGATAAAGAACAGTGCCGTTCCGTTCAGAAAAACAATGGTCAGATAGGAAAGACACAGAAACCACGAACTTAAGAAGGCATGATCCCTTCCGAAGGCCTCTTTGGTATAAGTGTATATGCCGCCTGTCAGGGGTGAGCGGCCCATCATATAGGACAGGTTATCGGCAATGATCAGCATGATGACCATGCCGATCAGCATCGAGATCACTGTGCCAAGCGGCCCGGCGACCGGAAGAAAGGTGGTTCCGGGCATGGCGAACACGCCCCAGCCGACCATGCAGCCAAAGGCCATTGCCCAGACGTCGATCACGGACAAATACCGATCCAGTGGTTTGGAAATAGTTGTCATTTCAGTATTCATGTATTTTCTCTGTTATCCTTCCGGAGCGAAAGCGTGAATTGCCTCTTTAACCCGCCCTGATAAATTAAATTATACCATGAACAAAAACCCTGTAAAGGAGCATTTCCCCATGACAAACCCCGGGTATCGGATACGGGAACACCGAAGTTTTCCTTGAATCCGGCAAAGGAATACGATACAATAAAAGCAGTTTTGGGACCCGGATTTCAGGGAAAACATGCAGAGATCCGGTATAAGGAGATCATATCATGGCAAAAACAAACGTTTCACACAGAGATCGGTTTCACTGATCGCAGTGCTCGTTCTGGTGAGCATGTTTGCAGGAACCGCTTCCTTCGCCTCGGGTGATGATGCGTCAGATGCCTTCGGCAAATCAGATAACGGGGAACTGTCCTGGTGGCAGAGGACGAATGCCTACGAAGTGTATGTCAACAGCTTCCAGGATACGGACGGGAATGGTTACGGAGACATCAACGGGGTCACGGAGCACCTGGATCATTTTGAGACCTTGGGGGTAGGAGCCGTCTGGCTTACGCCCGTGTTTGTCTCCCCCATGAAGGACAACGGATACGACGTGGCAGATTACTACACGATCAACCCCCTGTACGGCAGCAATAAGGACATGGACAATCTCCTGGAGAAAGCCGGAGAGAAAGGGATCCGCATCGTCATGGATCTGGTATTCAATCACACGTCAGACCAGCATGAATGGTTCCGGGAGTCCATGAAGAGCCGCGACAACGACTACAGCGACTGGTATATCTGGCGGGATGCAAATCCGGACGGGAGCGTGCCGAATAACTGGCGCAGCATCTTCGGAGGCTCTGTGTGGACCTGGTGCGAAGCCAGGCAGCAGTATTACATGCATTCCTTTGCCGAATCCCAGCCGGACCTGAACTGGGAAAACCCGGAAGTGCGCCGGGCACTGTATGACATTGCAAATTACTGGGTAGACAAAGGCGCGGGGGGATTCCGCATGGACGCCATCCCCTATATCAAAAAGCCCGCCGACTTTTCCGACGGCGAACCGGACAGTCCGGACGGCACGGTGAGCGTGCATACCATGATCGCGAATACCGAGGGTATCCTGGATTTTCTGCATGAATTTAAAGAACAGGTACAGGACGGAACCGATATCTTTACGGTGGGAGAGGCAAACGGGGTTCACGCGGAAGACCTCCCGGAATGGGTCGGCACCAGGGGCGTGTTCGATATGGTCTTTTCCTTTGACCATTTGCCCGGCGGAGAGATCTGGTGCGAGGTAAACGACCGGCCTCTCACGGATATGAAGAAAGCGCTGTCAGACAACCAGGCGACCACGGCGGAGAACGGCTGGTACCCGATCTATTTTGAAAACCATGACTTAGCCCGTTCCATCAACAACTTCTTCCCCGCGGACGCCGACCCGGTACTCGCCGGCCGCGCCCTGGGAACCGTGCTCCTTACGCTGCGCGGTACCCCCTTCCTCTATGAGGGAGAAGAGCTGGGTTATGGGAATGTGGCGTGGCCGAGCATTGATGATTACAACGATCTGAATTCAAGAAACCAGTATGACACCGCTTTGGAGCAGGGCTATACCGAAGAAGAAGCCCTGGCTTTTGTGCAGCGCTACAGCCGCGACAACGCACGTACGCCCATGCAGTGGAACGATGAAGCGAATGCGGGCTTTACCACCGGTACGCCCTGGCTGCCGGTCCATGACGATTATCTGCAGGAGAATGCAGTGGGAGAGGCGTCTGCCCCCGCATCCGTGCTGGAATGGTATATTACCCTGGCGGATTTCAGGAAAATGAATGAGGTTCTCATCGGCGGAAACTACACGGAGATCGATGCTGACAGCGAACAGGTCTATGTTTTTCTGAGGGAAGACGAGGATGAAAAACTACTCGTGGCAGTGAACTTCACCGGTGAGGACGCCGCGGTCGATCTGTCCGAATCCGGAATCCGATCCATGACGGAACCGGAGATCCTCCTGAGCAGCTATGAAGGGATCGACGAAACCGAGGCGAATGCAGAATGGTTCAGGCCGTACGAAGCTATAGTCGCCAGGATAAAATAAGGCAAGCCTCTGCCGTAAATACCGATCCGAGAAAAAGCGGGACAATTCAGATTCGGATCAAAGGGGATGCCGCAGCGAACGCAACCGGTGACCGCGGCTTTGGGTATTGGCATTCAGGCTGAGAGCAGTACAGTCGAAGTCCCGGGAAGTGTAAAGGCAATCACGGAATCAGGGGTGGCTACCGGTGCTGCCGTCATTGTCTGTGTTCCGGCACGCAGATAACGGAAGGAGAAGAAGGAGCAGAATGCTTACTGTCCGTGAGAAGGTATACCAATACGTGAAAAAGAAATACGGAAATGAACCGGAGTACCTCTGGCTGCGCTTTCCGGATTATGCGGTCTTCCGCCATGAGGATAACCGGAAATGGTACGGGCTGATCATGGACGTGCCGCGTAAGAATCTGGGGCTTCCCGGCGAGGACCGTGTTGATATCCTGAATGTGAAGTTGGATGACCTGCTGCTTGCCGATATGCTGGTACAACGGGAAGGTTATCTGCGGGGGTATCATCTGAACCGTGGAAACTGGATCTCGATCCTGCTGGACGGAACGGTCCCAGAGGAGGAGATTGAGGACATGATCGACTTAAGCTATCGTGTGACAGCTTCTTCCAGGAAGAAGCAGAAAATCCGTCCGCCGAAAGAATGGGTCGTTCCCGCCAACCCGAAGTATTACGATATTGTGCATGCCTTTGATCAGCAGGAAGAAATTGACTGGAAACAGGGTGCCGGAATCCGGACCGGAGACACAGTATTTATGTATGTGGCAGCGCCTGTATCCGCGATCCTGTATGAATGCGTTGTCACCGAAACAGATATTCCTTTCACCTACGCGGACAAGAACCTATCCATGACAGCCCTTATGAAGATCCGCCTTAAGCGGCGGTATTCCCCGGATCAGTTCACTTTCGAGAGGCTGAATAATGAATACGGGATCTTTGCCGTGCGCGGTCCGAGAGGAATTCCGAACGGGCTTAGCTCGGCACTGAAAAAGTAAGGAGGTGACCTTCGCTGCACGATATATGGAATCCCTGGCACGGCTGCAGAAAGTGCAGTGAAGGCTGCCGGAACTGTTATATGTATTATCTCGACTCCCTTCGGGATAAGGATGGATCAGAGATCTACCGGACCAAGGCCGGCTTCCGATATCCTCTTTCAAAGGACAGAAACGGACAGTATAAAGTCAAAAGCGGTGAAATGATCCGGGTTTGCATGACCTCGGATTTCTTCCTGGAAGAAGCAGATGCCTGGAGAGAGGAAGCCTGGGACATTATCCGTCAGCGGCCGGACGTGAAGTTCTATCTCCTGACCAAACGGCCTCAGCGGGTTGCAGAACATCTGCCCGCCGACTGGGGTGACGGCTGGGAGAATGTGATGTTCAATGTTACCTGCGAAAATCAGCGGCGGGCGGATGAACGGATCCCGATCCTGCTGGAGCTTCCTTTTAAGCATAAAGGCATCATGTGTGCGCCTTTCATCGGCCCGGTGTCCATCAAAGAGTATCTGCCTTACGGACAGATCGAGCAGGTGTACTGTGATGGTGAGAACTATAACGGCTCCCGTCCCTGCCATTATGAGTGGGTCAAAGCACTTCACGATGAATGCAGGATCTGCAACATTACTTTCGTTTTCTGCGGAACCGGCAGACGGTTTGTCAAAGATGGCAAACTGTATAAAATTGAAGGCAACGGTCTGCAAAGTGAGCAGGCATTCAAATCAGGGCTCAGTTTTCTGGGAAACCCAATTCAATTCAAACTGACAGATGAATGGGGCCGGCCCATACCTGAGGAGAAGCTTTATAAACCATCCTTCGGCCCAAAGTGTCAGAACTGCGGGATGAGACTTACCTGCAATGGCTGCAGCCGGTGCGGCAAATGCAAAAACGCGGGGTAACAGGAGAACAATCAAGCCATAAAAACGGACGCATATTACCCATCATTCCGACGAACCCGGATTTTCCGGGATGCTTCAGAAACCGCATAAAAGCAAAAAAGACCGGCCTCGGAAGCATCCGAGAGCTGCCTTAAATGCTGAAAAGCCCGGAAATACCGGCGTCTTGAAAAAAGAAAAGAAAAGGGGCTGTGAAGAAAAGGAGAGATAAAACTCACCCTGACTTCACATCCCCATGTTCCTGACAAGTACCGGATAACCGGGCAGGCAGAACGCGATTATTACAGCGGACATGCAGATTCGCGCGCCAGACAAATCGGACAAAGAGGATCAGGCCGCAGGACTTTTTCGTTGAAAGCTTTATTTGAGCCGGAACGAAGCAATATAGATCAGCCCGTCCCGGTCGGGAACAGCCGGATCTTCCACGTGCAAAGCCGGGCGCAGGCCGCTTTTGTATCGTTCCCTCCAGAGATGCAGAAAGACACGAGCTTCTTTCCAGCGAAGCTGTACGCCTCCAGAAAGGATTGTTTTATCCCTCAAGCAAAAATGCTTGGGGGATATTTATATCATATGCATTGTAACAGCACAAGATCAAAATACCATTGAAATAAACTCGTTCGTATATCCTCATTCGTAAGTGAAGAACTCTATATGCAGCACTGTGGGCTTGCTCAGCGAGAGATTGGCGGTCTCATCGCCGTTCAGCCGGCGGCCGGGAATCCATGTGCCGTTTTCAAAGCGGCCATCCTCCACAAGCAGCAGATCCAGATTAGGGCGTTCGGCTCTACCAGAGCTGAATGTAAGGCTGCAGGCGTTGCCGACAACCCAGCATTCGTTATCACTCACCGCGAGGCAAAGGCAAACGCCATCGGTGCGGGGATTGAGAGGACTCTGGAAACCGACGCTCAGGCGAAAGGCATCAAATTCCATCGCAGGCGGGATCGCACCGAAGGGGTTTCGGTCCGGCGAGGGGATTGCCGGATCGGTCTCCGCGGAGACGGCCTGCAGACGATCCGTGCCGTAGGCAGAGGACAGCATGGGCATCATCTCCCGCAGAATCTTCCCAAAAGCACCGTATTCTTCAAAGCTTTGAGGTGTTTTCAGCGCGGGATCGCTGATATCCATTCCAAACAGAAAACCCTGCACGGCGGTAAACGGATGGCCGATATCGTCAAAGCCGAAGGGAGAGTAGCACATGGCATGGTAGTGCCCTACGGCGTAGACAAGGCGCGGCGCGCAGTAGCTGTGGGTGGCGGCCTCCGGGATAAAAAGCGCGCCTCCCCGGCGGGTATACTCCTCACAAACCTCCTTGAACTGCGGCACATAGATGTCCGGGCAATAGGCGTCGATGCTCGGCGCACAGAAGTCCCACACCTCATGCACCTTGGATACCGGCCCGCCGGTGGGATAGCTGCCCGGCTTGCCGCCCTTGTCCAGCCAGCAGTTGGCGCTCATGGGAAGAGGGTAGACAGCCTTGCCCGCCTCCGCCACGGTATTGACAAAAAGGGCAACATGGTACGCAGAGAACAGCTCATCAGCGACGGAACCGAAGACCTCACTCCAAGTTCCTTCATCCTTTCCGGAAAGAACAGCGGTGCGCATCTCTTCGGTCATGGTGTCGGTATGAGTGCGCATATAGACGGCAAAGTCTGCGGGAACCGGGGCAGCAAACAGAGCGTCGGCTTCGTCGGAGACTTCACGGGCAGCACCAAGCAAGCCCGTTTCGTTCTCTACCTGCACAGCCACCACGGTCTGGATTTCACTATCATATTCCTTCAAAAAGCCCATGAAAGCGGTAAAAGCGCGACTGTCGGCTTTCATCGCCTCTTGCCCCAGATAGGAAAGAGTCGTATACGGCATCTTCACCGGAATCGTCGGGGAGACCTGACGCCCGGCTTTGTTTTTCCCTTTTTCTATCTGGGCGCGCGGAAAGCGTTTTATATCCTGCTTGACCCAGGCGGGAGCGTACATGCATTCGGCGTTTTTCCAGCTTCCGAACCACAAAAACACAATGCGCATGTCACGCTCACGGGCTTGGTCGATCAGCGCCTGCGGCACGGAAAAGTCAAAATGCCCCTCTGTCGGTTCGATTATTTCCCACGTTGCAGGGAGCAGCAGCGCGTTCATTCCGAGCTCTTGGGCGATAGACCAGATCTTTTCCATGTATTCCGGGGAAGAAGAATCCGAATTGTGTACCTCGCCCGCCAGCAGTATAAAAGGCTTATCCTCAACCATCAGAACCGGATGGCCGTTCTTTTGCTCGATATGCGGAATCATAAGCGAATAACCTCCCCCTCAGTGATGCCGTTTTCGTTGAAAGCATCCACACGCACAAAGTATTCTCTGCCCTTGATCAGCGCACCCAGACGGTGTTCACCGGATGTAAAAACCATGCAGCTGTGATAGAGTTTTTCCGGCTCTGCTCCGAAAAGAATATTGTATCCAAGCGCGTTTTCCTGCGGCAAAATGTTTACCAGCATATCCAGATCATTGACTCGGTCTGCCGCAAAGCTCGGCGCCGCGGGCTTTTCACCGTCGCCCAGCCCAAACACGCGCAAGCCGGAAATGCAGGGATTCTGCCCATAAGGTACCGCCATATCGCGCAAACAGAGATAACGGGCGGCAAAGCCATCCTCCCGGATGATCAGATCGTGACAGAGATCGGTCGTCGCTTCGGACTTGTCCTCGATCACAAACCAGTTTTCCCCATCCAGGGAGCCCTCCAACTTCCATTGCGTGGCATAATCCTTTTCCTCAATATAGCGGGCCTGGGAACCCGGACGGATTTCGCCGGGGCATGGGATGTTGAGCTTGTCATCGGCAAAGTTCACCTGCACCGCGTGTACGTCAAAGACCTTTCCCAGATCTACGCACAGCCATTCGTCCCGGCTGTTGGAGGAAGCTCGCCACCAAGTCTGGACGTTTTCTTCCGTGGCTTTTTCCGGATCGTGACCGGGAAGATAAGAGGAGGCAGCAGCCACTTTGTGAACGCTCAGCAGCATCCATGCCGGTCCGCGCCAGGGATCGCCATGGACAGGCATTGGCCAGTCGCCGTAGCGCTGGTTACAGAAGAGCTCACCGTCAGCGTCAAAGCCTGCGGGGAAAATCCCGACACGGCGCTCAAAGTCGTGATTCTTACTGATGCGCATCGTGGCTGTGTGCCAGAGCTTCCCCTCTTTGTCCTCCATGGTGGAGCCATGGCCAGCGCCGGGCAGAAAGCCACCGGGTTTGTAAGAATAAGGATTGTTTCCAGCCAGTTCAAAGGGGCCAAGGGGGCTGTCACCCACATAGACGCCGTCGGAGTAGCTGTTGAACTGAGTGCCGGGGGCGGCGTACTGCAGATAATACTTCCCATTATGCTTGTCCATCCATGCCCCTTCAATATAGGGCCTGTTGGAGAACATACCGCGGATCAAAGGCTTGACCTCCTCCGGCACCATACTCTCCGGGATGCCCTGCATCTCATGGAAGGCCTTGTATTTGGCGTCGATCTCCTCCTCAGAGGCCGGGAGGATGCTGTTGTTCTCCCCGAAACGTTCATAGCCGATCTCAAAGGGGTGCCCCTCGATCAGGGCCTTTGGCTCCGTTTTGGGCAGCATGGTTTTCGGGTTCAGCTCCACGCCATATATGGGTGTGACGTTGGAGCAGCCCCAGTAGAAATATACACGACCGTCGTCATCCGCAAAGAGGTTGGGATCCCAAAACGGAAAGCTCCCTTCGATCTTTTCATAGGGGCCGTTCAGAATATTCTTCGTACGCCAGCGGTCGCAGTTGTGGTCGCGGTTGGACGCGCAGAAATACACCCAGTCGTCCAACACGCGCACATCGGGGGCATAGTCATAGAGAGGCAACTCATCAGGCAGGCGGTGGTTTTCCCAGTTCACCAGATCGTCCGACACCCAGACCCCCAGGGTCATGGAGGCAAAGATATAATAGCGCCCTTTGAACAGGATCATCGAAGGATCTGCCGCTTCCCTGCAGATCTGCAGTTCGCCGTGTCGGCGCGGGTCGGCGTTGAACTGATAGCGGTAGTTGATGTTGATGGGATTACAGTAGAATTTCATAGTGGTAGCTTCCCTCCGTTAGCTCGTATTTCTCATCGTTTGGGAGAATGACCTCTGCCGGGCTTGGAACCGAAATATCTATGTTGAGACGATTGCCTTCATACACCCATGCGCTTTGAATTATTCCCACAGGAGAACGCCATTCGGCTTTCGCATAGCCAAGGACTCTGCTCGGCTGTGGTTTGATCGTCAGCTTGCCCGCTTTCAGGGAAATGCCGCAGACACCGGAGAAGAGCCAGCCGCTGACAGCCCCGTAGGAGTAGTGGTTCAGCGAATCGTGCACCGTGCCGTCGGCGCGGACGCCATCCCAGGTCTCCCAGATCGTGGTGGCGCCTTTTTTGACGGCATAGAGCCAGCCGGGACAGTCCTCCTGCAGCAGGAGCTTGTAAGCTGTTTCTGAATGGCCGCTGTCCGCTAGCACACGGCACAGGTCTGGCGTGGAGAGGAAGCCCGTGTTCAGGTGGAAGTTGTTCTTCAACACCAGCGCGTTCAGGGCATCCGCCGCTGTCTGTGCCTCCGCGCCCTCCAGCAGGCCGAAAGCGATCGGCCGCACATATTCACACTGACGGTCGGACGTGATCTTCCCTTTTTTCGCGCAGGCGTGGCGATAGGCTTTTTTCGCGTTCTCCGCGATATCCGCGTAGTGTTTTGCATCCTCCGGCCTGTCAAGGATCTCGGCAATCTGTGCCATCAGTGCCGCGGAGCGGTGGTAATAGGCGGTGGCTACCTCCGGTGCGCCGAGTATCATGGTCTTCTTCATGCTCTCGCCGTTGTCCACATCCGGCTGGCACCACTCGCCGAAATGAAAGCCCTCGTCCACCAAATACTTGTGATACGGATTCAAAAGATTATGCGGCCGGGTCTTTTGGGCACGTTTTTCGCAATAGCTCATCCAGCGGCTCATCATATCGTAATTCTCTGCCAGAATTGTTTTATCGCTGTAAGCCTCATACAGCGCCCAGGGGACAAGAATACAGGCGTCGCCCCAACCGGCGGAGCCCTGCAGCATGTTGGAAATCATGCCGCCCCTGTTATTCACGGGGGCAATATTCTGCACAAGCCCATCGTCCCCCTGTGCGAGACGGCACTCGCCCAACCATTTGCGCAGGATCGGCAGGCAGTCCATGAGATACACCGCTGTCGGAGTGAAGATACCCGCATCGCCTGTCCAGCCCGCCCGCTCGCGGGTGGGGCAGTCGGTGGGAATGTCGCAGAAGTTGGAGCGCATGCTCCAGAGACTGTTGAGGAATAAACGGTTCACATCCGCGTTTCCGCACTCAAAAAACCCGGTTTGCAGCATTTGGGAATAGACGGCTATGGCGGTAAATTTTGCGTCTTTGAGATCAATCTCTGTCTCGATTTTCGCGTATCGGAAGCCAAAAATTGTGAAGGATGGCTTATAGATGTTCTCTCCGTCCTTGCAGATGTATGTGATTTTCTGCGGGATGCCACTTTTGTTGCGTTCGCCCGGATAGAAGTTCTTCTGGGTAAAGTTCCCGTTTTCATCCAATGCTTCGCCGTGCCAAAGCGTGATCGTCTGCCCGGTTTTTGCTGTGACGCGCAGTTCCGTGTAGCCCGCGAGATTCTGTGAAAAATCGATCACTGTCTCGCCGTTTGGCGTGGTGATGAGTATTCCGTCAAAGCGCTCCTGCTCCAGAATGGGTACGCTCTCCGTCGGCGCGAGATTTTCATAGCCAAAATCCTGTACCGTCACGCTATGCCAGTCGCGGATCTCTTCCATCCGGGCATCATAGCGCTCGCCCTGCTGCAGGTCATTTTCCCTTGTGGGGCCATTCTGGCTGGCCTCCCAGCGCTCGTCGCTGCAAAGGATAGCTTTTCCATCCACCTCAAGCTGGCACAGGAGCGCCAGATCCTTGCCATAGTAATTGCGCAGGCCGTCGATACCCACGCTGCCACGGTACCAGCCGTCGCCCAGGGTAACAGTCAGCTCATTTTCGCCTTCCCGCAGCAGATCCGAGACCTCGTAGCACTGCACCGTGAGCCGTTTGGCATAGTCACCCGTTCCAGGGGAGAGCACAAAATCACCCACGCGCTGCCCGTTCAAGCGCGCTTCATAGAGCCCGTGGCAAGTGATGTACAGGAAAGCGTTTTCCGCCTGTGCTGCCGCGAATACGCGCCGCAGAACCGAAGAAGGCTGCCTCTTCTCAGACTCGTGCGGCAGCTCCGGATCAATCCACTTTGCCTTCCAGACGTCAGGGAGTTTATTTCGAATCAGGCTCATGTTAAAACCTCTCTTTTAACCACTTTGCGCTTACTTCCAGGCTTTTGACAGGGTCCTTGTCGATCCAGTTTTTATGGCTCTCCAGCACCACGGCCTCGATGCCGTTGGAAACGGCAATCATCATCAGACCATCAAGATCCATGTTCCCAGTGCCAAGCTCCATACTGTCCGCTTTCAGGATCGGCGTCATGGCGCGACCTTTTTGGCGGCTGCCCCGGTCGGTGATATGCCAGAGCTTCATGCGGCTGCCCAGTTTTTGCATCCACGCTTTTGCATCTGCGCCTCCATCAGTGAACCAGTAGCTGTCAAACTCAAAGTTTACATAATTCTGATCCGTGCCTTCGATCAGGATCGTATAGGCGCGAAGGCTCGGATTGACCGGCAACAGTTCAACGTTGTGGTTGTGGTAAAGCAGCGAAAGCCCGCTCTCTTTCATTGTTTCGCCTGCCTTGTTCAAACGTTTTGCCAGTTCACGCACCGCAGCTTCGTCGGAATAGTCAAAGCGGTACATTCCGGTGATGGCGACTTTATCGGTGCCGAAGCTCCTCGCCTCTCCAATAATTACCTCCGGCTCCCGCTCCAAGCTCCCCAGGTCGGTATGGAGACTTACCACCGCAAGGCCGCTCTCTTTTACGAGTGTGTGCCAGTCAAGCTTTCCGCCGTTTCCGGTGGGCATTCCGGCGGCGCGGGTCATGAGCCGCACCATCAGAGAGCTCGGATGAATCATAAAGTGATTGAGCTCAAGGCCTTCGTATCCGGCGGCCTTGATTCTCTGCAAGGTGTCGCGAGCCTGTACCTCGTTTCCGGTCACGGTGCCCAGCATGATCTGTTGTACAGCTTTTTTCATTTCTTAATGCCCTGCAAAACGCGATTGAGCTGTTTGATGCTTTCCTCGTCTGCGCCGCCCTGTTTGAGGAGGCTCAGCATGGTCATGCGGCCCATCATCCGCTGAAGCGCGGGATTATCCTTCACTGCATCGGCCACATCTCCTCGCTCAGAGGCGCCCTTAGCCATCATGGCGTCCACGATTGCTCCGGCCTGCGGATGAGAGCGAATCTCTCCCAGCGTATCATTGATGGAGAAACAGCTCGGGTCGATCTCATCGGCGTCGAACCAGTTGGTGACGGAAGCTGCAGCTTTATTGAAGATGTAGTTCTCGTCCGGCTCGTTTACCCGGCGGATTATCATGGTGTCACTGCAGCCCTCTGCTTCGGCGCGGATCAGGTGTTCACCCATAAGCGGAACAGCAAAGCGGAAGATAGTCTCACCCTGCTGCTCACCAATCAGCGTATCGTCCATATAGAGGCGCACCTCGGTTGCGTTGGAGTATACCTTAATCTCAGTCTCGGCCTCGCAGCGGTTGATGTAGCGCTTGCCGCAAAGATGAACGAAGGATTCTTTTCTGTTCCAGGCTGCCTTATAAAGATAGAAAGCGTCCTTCCTTAGTGTGCGGTCAAAGGTGACAAGCCCCTTCTGGTTTTCACCGTGCTTGCCGCCCTCGTCACGCCCATCGGCGGCGAAGTCGAAGAGGTTCCAGACGTGCGTTGCCCAGAGGTACGGCCGCGCTTCGATCATGCAGAGCATATGCTCATGATACAACGCCTGGTATTCCTCGGTATAGTCGCCCTTCTCAGGGCGTGAGGAGTGGAAAGCGGGATTGGCGTCCGCGCCGTATTCGGAGAAGCCGATGACCCGACCCGGGTATTTGGCGTGATATTCGTCAAAGAATTCGTCCGTCTGCTCCAGCTCCCCAAGATACCAGCCAAAGTAGAGGTTATAGCTGTTGATATCCGGAATCTCCAGAATGGGGCTTTCGATCTCCAGCATAAAGACATTGGCCATGGTTGTCAAGCGCGTAGGATCGAGACGGTGGCATAATTCGTTCAAGAGCCGATGGTTCTCCAAGAGATCCTCGTTGACGGCACTGGCGGCGGTGATCTCATTGCTGAGGCCCCAGACCGCGATGCAGGGATGATGATAGCACTGGGTGATCAGCTCCCGCATCTGGTTGAGAGTATTCTCCCGCCCGTTTGTCATGTGCATGGTGATATAGGGAATTTCAGCCCAGACAATTATGCCGTTTTCGTCGCAAAGATCGTAAAACTCCTGCGCGTGCTGATAGTGGGCCAGACGCAGGGTGTTGGCGCCAAGCTCCCGGATGATGGCCATGTCGGCCGCATGGTCTTCATAAGACAAGGCGTTGCCCTTGCCCTTGAGATCCTGGTGGCGGCTCACACCGCGCAGCGGATAGCTGCGCCCGTTAAGGAAAAAACCCTTATTGGGATCGCAGGAAAAGACGCGGCAGCCAAAGCGGCATGACACTTCGTCGCCGGAGGACAGCTTTGCCGTAGCCATATAGAGCCAGGGATCGTCCACGCCATCCCAGAGGTGCACGTTTTCAATAATGAACTGCGCGCAGCGCTCCGTGGTTTTCGTTTCGCCGTTGACAGTGATGTCCACAGAAGGGGCGTTGTGCCAGGTCTCTACGGTGACAGTCGCCGTCTTCTTTTCAAGATCGACCACCGGCGTGACCTTGATGCCGGGGGTGCCGTCCTTCAAAAGCTCAAAATGCTCGGCAGGAACGGCGATCAAGTTGACTGTGCGATACAGGCCGCCGTAGAAGGTGAAGTCTGCTTTCTGGGGATAGACACGGTCGTTGCTGCTGTTGTCCACGGAGATCGCAAGCGTGTTCTTTTCCCCCAACTTTTCTGTCAGCTCCACGCGGAAGGCGGAGTAGCCGCCCTCATGATGACAGAGTTTTTCACCGTTGAGATAGACCTCGCAGGTGTGGGCAGCACCGTTCAGCTCCAGAAACAGCCGGTCTCCGGTGGTCTCGTTTTTGGACAGTTCGCGGACATACCAGCAAATGCCGCGATGATAGTCGTTGCCGCCGTCCTGGCCGTCCACGGCGTTCCAGGTGTGCGGCAGGGTGACAGCCTCGCCCCGCATGGCTGCCTTGTATGCCTCTTCTGCCGAGACGGCGCTTTTCAGAAAGTGCCAGCCGTCGGTCAGCGTCGTAATCTTACGCATTGACAGAGTCTCCTTCGTGCAGTTTTTTCTCGAAAAACTCGCTCTTTGCAGCGGCCTTTTTGTCGGCAATGCGTTTCTGCACCTCGATCATCTCAGGTCTGCCCAGCTTACAGCCGTGCATGGCCAGCAGCGTGCAGATGAAGCCCAGAACCGCCAGACCGTAGCGCAGGAACATAGTCATCCAGAACACTCCGGGGGTCGCCTCGTCGGTGGGCTGGGGCATCGTGGCCGTGTAACCGATCAGGGCAACACAGCCGGTAGCAATGGCGGCGGAGAAGGAAGAGACGATTTTGTCCACCAGGCTGTAGGTGCCGGAGACGACGGCAGGGATGTACTTGCCGGAGCGATCCAGTTCGAAGTCGATCAGGTCGGCCATAAAGCCAGTGTTGGCGGTGGTGACACCCATTGAAAAGCCGTTGACCGCGAAGGTCAGGACAATGAAGAGGATCTTGAAGATCAGCGAGGTGGAGATGGCCGTGGTACCCACTGTATGGCGGGTGATGATAAAGAAGGCAATCATCGTGATATTTGCGATAATGCTGTAGCGCGTCCAGGCAACAATGGATTCCTTGTTGCCGTGCTTGCCGGCATAGCGGGCGCCGAGAATCGCAAACAAAATAGAGGGCAGCATACCGATCATGCTCAGCGTGGTGGCAAGACCCATATTGCCGATGAGTATGCCGTTTAACATCGTACTGACGATGGAGGCAGCGGAGGCCTGCTGTGCTATCTTGTCAGAGGAGGCGGAGATGATGTAGCTTTGCAGGGGTTTGTTGTTCTTCAGCACGTCCCACATGTCCTTGAGCTTGAGATGCTCGGTTTTGCCGATGCCCTTGAAGTTTTCCGGCTTATCAAAGGCAGAGATGCCGATGCAGACAAGAACGACGCCAACGAAGGAAATGCCGATGCAGAGCCAGGTCACAACATTCAGGAATTCCTGGTTAAAGCTGCCACCGAAAGCGGGCATGAGCTTCGTGTAAACCACGATGTTCAGCACCATCGGCGTGATATAATTCAGTGCTGTCTGCCACACACCGACGGTAGGGCGTTGTTTGGGGTCGTTGGTCATCAGGGCAGGCAGCGTCTGAGCAGTCATATTCACCATGGTGTAGCCGATAACGTAGACCATGTAGAACAGCAGAAAAAAGCCAACGCCGTGACCCTTGCTTGAGAAAAAGTTGAACATGCACAGCACGCCTGCGCTCTGTACAGCCCAGCCGAGGAACATCAGGGGCCGCACCTTACCGAAAGGGGTGTTGACCCGGTCATAGACGAAGGCGAGGAGGGGGTCGGTGATAGCGTCAAAGATGCGGGTGAAGGTCAGCAGGCCGCCGACCACCAGAGTCGCGATGCCGTAGCCGATGCTTGCCGAGTAGCTGGCAAGCCCGATGAGAAAATACATGGCCATGCCGTTGAAGGCGTTGAAGGCCACCAAAATGATCTGCCACAGTTTTGCGCGACGATAGTCGACGCCGTCGATCTGACTTGTGCTGATTTTTTCCTTTGCCATGATGCTTTCTCCTTACTTCTTGTAATGATGGTATTGGGTTTTGCGATGATCCTATTTTACAGGAAAACAGAAGAAATCGTAAACTCAAAAAATCCGGAAAAATTACAAAAATTACGGATGATTCTTGCGTTTTTACCGGGACTGGTGGTAATATGGATTACAAAAGCTTGGGAGGTGATATGCCGTGGATCTGAGCGGTGTGCGACAGTGGATGACCAGTGGGGAGCAAAATCTTGTCCTGCTTGAAAGCCTGATCCCCGTCAGCGAGAGGCTTTATGTCTGGTGTTATGATCAGAACGGCAGTTTTATTGCCACCTCCTGCCCGGCTCCGGAGCGCGAGATTTTGGAGAATGCCTTTACAATACTGGGCGGCCGGGAAAAACTTCTCCGCTACGCAGGGGATACCGACAACACCCGGCCGCAGATCATCGGTTCTCTCATTGGGATGCAGTGGGCGCTGAGCTACGAATCGGAACGCAACCGCAGTCTAATCTTCGCCGTAGGCCCTGTGTTCTATACGCTGCCGACCGACCGGCAACTCAGGGTGGCGCTGAGTCCCTACTCCCGCAGCCTGGAGAACGCTGCCTGGGCCTCCGCACTCATCCGGCTCCTTCCGGATCTGCCGGTCATGTCCTATGCAATCTTCACCCGTTATACCATCATGGTTCATAACACACTCACCGGGCAGCAGATCGGCCTTGACGCGCTGCGTACCGAGGTGAAGCAGGCGGAGCAGATGCACCACGCGTCCGATGAGAAGATGCGGGATCGGAACAAGATTTATCTTGCCGAGAGAGCTATGCTGCAAATGGTGAGAAACGGCGATATCAATTACTACAATGTGTTCCAAAACAGCATCCGTTTAAGTCCGGGCGTTCCAATCAAGGGTCAGGATCCTCTGCGGCAGATGAAAACAAGCAACGTCGTCTTTACGACTCTGGTCTGCCGTGCCGCTATGGAGGGCGGATTGTCTCCGGAAATTGCCTATCCATTGGGGGATTCTTATATACAGGCTGTGGAAGACTGCCATGATTCCGGGGAACTCTCTGCGCTGGCCCACGCCATGTACCATGATTTTATCTATCGTGTTCACCATTTGCGTGTAAATCCAAACTATTCTCACGCTATCCAGAAATGCTGCGATTATATTGAGCTGAGCCTGGATCGAAAGATAAAGACTGCCGATTTGGCGGCCTTGGTTGGCTATACGGAGTATTATCTGACGGAGAAGTTCAAGAAAGAGACCGGGCAATCTGTCAGCAGCTATATCCGCTATGTGAAGGTGGAGCGCGCGAAGGTGCTGCTGGAATCCACGGATCTGAGTATTAAGGACCTTTCGGAGCGCCTGGCCTTCAATACAGTAAACTATTTCATCCAGAGTTTTCGGGATATTACAGGCTATACCCCTGCGCAATACCGCAAAAAAGTTCAAAAGACGTGAGCCGATATCCGGCTTGTACATGTCTTTCATTGAAAATAGCCATTTGCACACGATCAATTGTCAGCAATTGAGAATACGAGATTTTCATGTTCAAGTGGCTCCTTTCGTGATGGTGTGATACTTGGGGGTTAATGGAAATTCGCATCTTAGGTGGTTATTTGTCCTTTCTCCCAACTGCTGTGTCACTATGCCACAAATGAGCCACAGTCAGGGTTTGTTTTGTGAGGATAAAATACCACCTTTATAAAATAAACCCTGCTCCCCGGAGTGTGTCCTGCAGGGCGCACTGAATGCCATCGGCGGAAAGTGGAAGCTGCCGATTCTCTGTTCCCTGCTTTCAAACGGCACAAGCCGGTATAACGAGCTGCTGAAGAACATCTGCGGTATCTCCAACACCATGCTATCCAAGACCTTGAAGGAGATGGAGGACGACGGGCTGGTGGAGCGGTCAGAGTATCTGGAGGTGCCAATCCGCGTGGAATACGGGCTGACCGACAAGGCACGAAAACTCCAGCCCATTCTGACCGCTTTGATCCAATGGGCGCTGGCAGACCGGGAAACAGAATAATACTCTTTTATTGGGTGTGATTGGAATGAAACGAAACGGAAAATATCCGGCTCTTCTTCTGGGCATCGGGCTGCTTTTCCTGACAGCGTGCGGGACGGAGCCGACGCCCGTACCGGAGCGATCCGACACCGAGTATATCTTTGTCCACGGCCTCTCCGGATGGGGGAGCTATGACAAGACCTACAAACGGATGCCCTACTGGGGCAATTTCTTCAGCAACCGCAAGCAGGCGGAGAAGGACGGCCGATCCGAGGAGGACTACGCCGCCTTTGATATGCATATCGACAACGCCCTGGCCATGAACGCGCGGATCGCAACCCTGCCGCAGGTCTATTACTTTGCCGTTCCCTGCAGCGCGACCGAGCCCGCAGACGGGGTACAGCGCCCGATCCGCTCCAGAATGGAGCCCATGTTCCTCCGCAGCTCCGCACAGATGGGCGCCTATACCGGCATGTCCGCGGGCGGCTTTGTGATCGACGAGACCTGGCAGGAAAATGACGGTCTGGTCAACACGGTCTCGGCCATGGCGCCCGTCGGTGAGCCGAGTACGATCTTTGGCCCCGATGCGGCGGTACCGGGGATCTGGCAGATCCTGCCGACCTATTCCGGCGATCACATGTCCCTGCAGGGCGGCATGATGAAGCGAAACAACATCCGGCCGTTCTACCTGGAGCTGCTGGAATTGATCGATCAACTGCCGGTAAACTGAAAGCACCAGGACAAGGAGGAAAACACGTGTCGGTCACAGCAGAAGGAAGAAACGTCCTGCTCAAATCCCGGCAGGGTGAGCCGGACGCCGTCAGGATGGTTAACGAGAAGGAAACAGGAACGCTGATCCGCTTGCCTTCCCGTCTCAAAGCCTTGTCTCTCGCTCTCAAGGCCGTTGTGATTTTCTCGGCTGTAATCGGCACCTGTCTCAGCTATGCCGCGGGCAGGAACAGCTTCATGGGCGGCAGGCAGGTATTCATGTATTTTACGATTCAGTCCAATCTCCTTATGGCGATCCTGTGTCTCGCGGGCGCGGTTTTCCTGCTGCGAAACCGCGCTGTACCGGCGTGGTGGTATGTCCTGAAGCTTATCAGCACCGTGTCCATCACGCTGACCGGCGTCGTTTTCGCTTTCGTTCTGGCACCGACGCTGGGCCGCTTTGCCTGGAATGTGCAGAACACGCTGACGCATGTCGTGGTGCCGATCACCTCGGTGCTGGACTTTTTTGTAACCGGCATCTGCGGCAGGATCCCCAAACGCAGTATCGTTTATGTCACGATCCCGCCCGCGGCCTATGCCGTCTATGCCGGGATCGCCTATCTGTCAGGCTGGGAGTTTGCCCGAGGCGTTCACTATCCGTATTTCTTTCTCAACTGGGGCAGCCCCGCCGGAGCCTTCGGATTCACAAACGAACTCCCCTTCATGGGAAGCGCCTGGTGGATCCTGGCGATCCTGCTGTTCCTTCTGGCGGTGGGCACGCTGTATCTGAGACTGCTGGATGCCCTTAGAAAGAGACTTTCCGGGAAAGCGTCCCGCACATCTTAACCGACTTTCGGGTATATTTCTCCTACCGATCATGAGATTTTCTCAGATCCGTATCGGAATAAACGGTCAATCATCGAAGATCGAAAACCCGCATAAAGTAAGGGAAAAATGAAAATCACCCTGAGATGTCCGGGCCCAAGGGGCTCAGATCGCTCAGGGTATTTCAGTATCGAAAGAAAGGTATTGCTGCCGAAAGGCGCCGGCGGGAAAGGGGTTATTCTGCGCAGCGGACTTTGACCTGTTTTCTCAGGAGATGTTTTTTCCGGAATTTCCGTTCAGGCAACTCCACAAGAAGGATTCCGGAGAGAATAAACAGACTTCCGACAACGCTCTGAACGGTAAAGGACTCGCCGAGGAAAATCATTCCGAGTGTTGTCGCCACCATCGGGTTCAGCGCACAGAACATCCCTGCCCGTTCGGCTGTGGTTCCGCTCTGGGCGACGGGCTGGAGCGTAAAGCCAAAGCCCGTACAGACAACCGCCAGCATGACGATTCCGATCCATTCCATACTCCCACACGGCAGTCTGGGCGTTTCAAACAGGAAACTTGCCACAAGACTGAGTACACCGATCGTGCAAACCTGCACGATTCCCGCTGCCAGTGTGTCGATCCCGCTGTGACTCAAACGATCGGTGATCAGAATTGTGCATGCATAGAGAAGTGCCGCGACCAGGCACCAGCGTTCTCCGGCACCGAAGCGCACGCCGCCGGCCAGCGTCAAAAAGGCCACACCCGCAAAGCAGAGGAGTACGGAGAGGAGGGTCTTTGTTTTCGGAAAATGTCTCGTCCGGACAGCTTCAAGAAGGGGGACGAGAACAATTGCAGTATTTACGAGAAAAGAGGCAGTCCCTGAAGCAGTGCGTTTCAGCCCGTTCAGCTCCGCCGTCATGACAAGAAAGAACATTCCGCCCATGATAGCGCCGGCCAGCAGCGTTTTTCTGTTCAGCCTTTTCAGGCGGGGAAGAAACAGAGCCGCAAGCAAAACAAAACCCAAAATGAAGCGTACCCCCAACAGGTTGAACACGCCCATGCCTTTCAGTATGAGCTTTGAAAACATATAGCTTGTTGCCCGCGCGATAATCACGCCGGCAAGGAGCAGCTCCGCACGGCTGCGGGAGAGATTCTTTGTCTTCATGTCAATTCCTCCGGTTTGTTTTCTTGACAAGAAGTATAACCTCATGTTATCCTTGTGTAAAGCGAGATTATTTCAATATATACTTGCTAAAATGTCAAGGAAGTGCTCTGACGATGGATACCGAAAAATGCGCGGCTCTGCTCTGTGTAATCGAGAGAGGAAGTATCACGGCTGCAGCGGAGAAGCTGGGCTATACCGTTTCCGGCATGAGCAGGATGATGGCTGCGATGGAAACGGAAAGCGGATTTCCTCTGCTTGTACGAAGCAAAAGCGGCGTTGTCCCGACGAAAGACTGCATAAGACTTCTGCCTACGGTGAAAGAACTTGCCCGTCTGGGAGGACTATATGAGGAGTGCACTTCCGCGGTGTGCGGTCTGGAAACTGGTGTGATTCGCGTGGGAAGCGTTTACAGCGCCTACTATGACTGGCTTGCGCAAATGATCGCGAGCTTTTCGGCGCTGCATCCCGGTATTGAGATCCGATTTCTGCAAGGAAGCAGCAGCGAATTCTATGCCGCTTTGGCCGAGCACGAGGTCGACTTCTGCATTGTGAGCCGGCGTGAGGGAGATTATGATTTCTATCCACTCCGGCGTGACCCGCTTGTAGCGTGGGTACCTGCAGATCATCCCCGCGTGAAGGACGGATCCTATCCGCTTAAAGACTTTGTATCGGAGCCTTATATAGACACCTATCCCGGACAGGAGACCGACAACGAGCGTGCTTTCCGTGCCAACGGACTCTCTCCGCACGGACAGTTTCTCTCAGTAGATATACAGGCTACGCGAGCCATGGTAGCTGCCGGGCTGGGAGTCAGTCTGTGTAATTCCATTCTCGCTCACGGTCTTGATCTGAACGGCATTGCAGCACTCGAAACACAGCCGCGGTGTGAAATAGAGATAGGAATCGCCGCGCCGAGAAAAGCGGTTCGCTCACCGGCTGCCGAGAACTTTTTGCATTTCTCTCTCGAGCGGATTCCAGACAAATAAAAAAGAGCGGTGTCGGAACTGAACATTCCGGCACCGCCGTTTTTTACACTTAATAATTCTACAAGTCTTTCAAGGAATTTGTCGGATCCATAGATTTCGAGAGTTCCCTCTATTCCTATTGTCCTTTACCCAAGCTTACTTCCTGTGTTTACAGTTTTGGAAGAAGGTCGCGGCGCTTTTGGAGCACTGCCTGCTTCTCTTCTATTTCCCGCTTAAGAGTCCTGATTTCGTCGCTTGCAGTGTCCTCCTGATACAGCAGATCGATCAGGGCCTCCTGCTTTTCAATGATCGTGTTCTTGACCTTGGCGGTTGGCTCAAGATTCACTTCAACCTCGCGCTTTACCTCTGCTGCATGCTGTTCGGCCTCCAGACGCAGCCTCTCGGTCTCGGTTTTGATCGCTTCCACTCTGGCGGCAATACGTTCCGTCCGGTATAGGACTTCCGGATAGGCCTCCGCAAAGCGGCGGTGGAAGAAGGAGCGGTCAAGCAGCAGCAGACGGACCTCTTTGTTGATCGCTTCCGTATCGTCAGCTTCGCTGCTCTCAACACCGGATTTTACCAGCTTCAGCACAAAGTGGGACATCACATAGTCAGCCGCAAAGATACATGACAGGACTATGGTCAGAGACTCCCGCAGGCGAAAGCTCGTGTTTCCAAACAGCCGAAAGAGCAGCGGATTGAACAGCTCAATGATCAGGACGCCGCCCAGGCCAAAGAGAATCAGATTTCCGATCCAGACCCTGCCATGCAGATTCATGGGCTTTTGGCTGTAATCCCACCATCGGGCATGGAATCGTTTTTCAAGAACGAAACTTGTCATATACTCAACGATGCCGCAAAGAATAAAAGAAATAACGAATGTTGTTCCGACTGAGGACTCCAATGGAGCCAGCCCCCTGACGGCAACGGTAATCAATGCCGCACCGGAGCCATAAATCGGCAGCCAGGGCCCGGTCAGAAAACCACGGTTAATGAACCGGTGAAACTGGAAATACTTCAGCGTGACCTCAATACACCATCCGATAAAAGCGTATGCGAAAAATAACAATAGGAGATTAATCAGGTTTTCTGCTGTCATGATCTGATCCTGAGAATTCCACTATTCTGGTTTATTCACCTTTGCCCAGATGAGAAAACCAGTTCTTCAGCTCTTCGCTCTTTTCGGCGACGGATTCTTTGAATGCTTCGGACCGCTCTTCCCGCATCTTTTCTCTGGCTTCTCTGGCCATCTGTTTCTCGACTTCACGGGCATGTTCAACTTCCGCTGCGACCTCTGCCGCGTCAAATCTTGTGATCGTCGCTTCAAAATGATTGAGCTTTGCGGTAAGGGCGGTTTCATGCTCTTCCTGAGCCAGCAGGATGATCGCAGTTTCACCGTCGGAAATGCTGTCACCGGCTTTTTCCAACAAAGATGCGTTATCTGCCATATCATTTGCATCCACCGCGCCGCCAATGAGCATGCCCATGCTTCCGCCCAGCAATACACCAAGCGGGCCGCCGAGAATACCGACCAGACTGCCGATCAGGCTGCCTTTCCAGGTATCATCCCCCGTCGCAGCTCCGTTTACAAAGCTGTCCATGATATGGAGCGTACCGTTTTCTTTCTTTACGACCGCCGCCTGCGAAATCGTATAGTTTGCGTTTGATGTCTCGCGTTTTAGCTCCGACAGCGCCTGGTACGCCTCACTTTCCACGTTGTAGTTTACCAGAATTACATTCTCTTTCATTTCAAACATCTCCTCTCAAACAGAAAGCGCCCCGCTGTCGGCAGGGCGCTTGAGCAGTTTTGATTATCCTTGAATCTGAATGGTCCTACGCGCCGGGAGCGCCACCGGCTTCTCCTTCGGGAAATCAAGCGTCAGGGCGCCATCCCCGAACCTGGTCCGGATATCCTCTTCCGTTTGTCTGTAAATTGAGCAAGGGGGATGAAGGTCATTGATTCGATCTTCGTTCCTCTGTTCGATGATGATTATAGCACTATTTTTAGCACTGTCAAGCCGAGAGTGCTAATTCTCACATGAATAATTTGTGAACATTCTACTATATACAGGCACACAAGCTTTGAGCAATATTCTGCTGATGACGGCTATCACAGGAAAAGACATTTCATGATTCACGAACCAAAAAGAACTCTCGCCGGATCAGAGCAATTATGTCTCACAAGCTATCAATTTTATTATTGTGCGGCAAGATATGCAGCCTTAACTACGCCGCCGCTACTTTCCACTTCAAAGAACATGCCGGAATCCTTCCTGCTTTCAAGGAGCTCCGCAAATTCTTCCTTTGAAACGATTTTGTCGCCTTCTTCGGTGCCCTTCCGGTACACGGTGTTATTGTCCACCTTGAAAATATGCGTCTGGTCTGACGAGATGGTGATCGGATCCTGATCTTTAAAGTTCCTGTAGTCCATCGATCCGCAGGCTGTCAGTTCATCGCCTTTCAATGATGCCTCATAGACTACTCTATAAAAAACGCCATAGTCATTGGTCGTATCAATCAGATCCCTGTCAGATGCCAGGAGAAATGAGCTCATAAAGCCGTCTGCCGTTTCAAATTCAACGGGTGCAGATGGCTTATCCTCTGAACGGGCTGACTCGTTCGGCTGCTCAGGCTGATCTGATGCGTCCGGCAAGGCTGCCGGTTCTGTTTCTGTCGTCTGGATCGGCACGGATGTTTCTGCCGTCTTTTCTTTGCCGCAAGCGGATAAGAGTGTGACCACACACAGGATGATCAGGACAGCTGCTTTTCTCTTTTTCATAGCCATAAATTTCTTCACCTCAACAGCAAGTTTCATTCAGTTTCTCCAATAGATGGAATTTCTTCCCGACAGACTTGAATCTGCCGATCATATCAGAAGCCGGAACAGGTGCAGATCTCTGCAGATCGTATCGATGGAATCTTTGCTGTAGCCTTTTTCTTTTGCGACAGATAGATATTTCTTTGCATTTTTCGTGTCTCCCAGCTTGCCAAGGCAGTATGCATAATTCCCGTAAGTAATAGCGATATCTTCAGCGCATGCCGACATGGGATCCGAAACGATGATCGCGACAGCCTTTTCATATTGTTCTTTTGCTTGCGAATAATGTCCCGACTTGAAATAGGCCGAGCCAATATTGGTATAGACTGACGGGTCATTCGGATACAGGTCCTCCGCTATCCGATAATACTCCATAGCCTTCTCCAATGAGCCGAGCCGCCAGTACGCTCTTCCGAGTCTCAACAGCACGGTGTTGTCTTCCGGGGCAAGGTTTATTGCTTTGATGAGTGTCAGGAGCTCGTTGTGATAATCCTTTTTCTCTGCGAATGCTGCCGCTTCTGACAGCAAAACAGCAACCTGTGCAGCCACTGCTTCCTGATCTTCACCGGTATTCTGCCTCTGCCCATCGAGGTAAAGAATCGTTCCGCAGTTTTCGCATCTGTATTTATCCCTGTATACTTTTCGGAGATCACTGCTCCCGCAGGATGTGCATTTCATCGAGTGCAGACGAGACTTTTCCGGATTGCCTTCTGCGGTCGCCTTTGCTCCGCAACAAGGGCAGAATGCTGCATTATCAGGAAGAACGGCTCCGCAGGACATGCAAAACATCATTTTCGCCTCCTAAAACAAAACCCGATCAGTCTATACGTACATGATTTCACGTCAACAAACTCTCCTCAAAACTCCGGAGGAGTTGAGACACCGCATCCATTGCTGACTGTCTCTGATTTTATTCAACGATCTTTCTGGCAAATTCCGCCGCAGCCTTCATATCGGACTCATCCGGCTTTCCTTTGTGGATGCCTTTGAATTCACCCTTGCAGTGAAACTCATGCTCATCCATCGGGATGCCGACCTTATCCGCCTCTGCCTTGACCTTTTTGTAGGTGGAATTCAGCATGGCAGCCGAGCCAAAGTTGACGATCTTACCAACCTTGTCTTTGGGAAGCCCCTTTACAAAATCTCTCACTTCCGGGTCAATGCTGAAAGCATAATAGGAATTTCCTAAAAACAGAACATCTACCGGTTCCGTAATGGGCACGCTGATCGGGAGCGCCTCTGCTCCAACTGCATTACCGATGGCTTCAGCAAGCTTTTTTGTGTTCCCCGTCTTGGTATAATATCTGACAGCAATTTGCATGTTTATTTCCCCCTCAATATCGTTATCTTCTGTTTTCCGGAAATGACCGTTTCACAGCAAAAGCCGGATCAGTAAGAGAATTTTTCGATCTCCACGCTTTCACAGAACTGAGCCTTCAGATCCTGAAGCCCGGCAAAGATCTCTGTTTCACAGTGCGCCTTCTGGTGTTCAGGGTCGGTCCAGCTTTCCACCAGGAGCAGAGCATCCGGATCTTCCGCCGCAAATTAATAATCATAGCGACAATTCCCGTCTTCTGTCAGAGAATTCGCTCTCACGCCAAGTTCGCAAAGTGCCTGATAGAATGCAGCTCTTTTCCCGCTCCTGCAATGGTATGTTACGTTCCAGGTCAGCATACACAGGTTCCTCCTTCACAGCGTTTTCATTTGAAGATCCTTCCGGGGCACGATGCGCCGGTATTTTACCGAAGGATATCCAATGACCATGCATGTTACGACTTTATGCCCTTTGGGAAGGCTTAGCAGCCTGCGAAGTTTTCCGCTGATCACGGCACATACTCTGAAAAAGCCGCTGTACAGCACCCCAAGACCCAGGCTTTCGGCCATGATCTCCATATAGGAACTGGCCAGGGCTGCATTTACGTCATCTTTCCCCGACACGACGATCACTAACGGAGCACCCTTAAAGAAAAAGCTGTCCGAAATATTGACTCGTTTCAGAGATTCCACCAGCGGAGCGCCGAGCTTCTGGCCTCTTCGGAAAAGCTCAACACAGATTGCCTCCGCTTCTGCCTGCCTGCTTCCCAAAATGGTATAGGACACATTTTGGGAGTTGCCGCCGGTTGGACAGTATCGTCCGGCTTCGAGGATCTTTCTGATCTTTTCCTCTTCCACCGGTTTGTCCATAAAGTGGCGGATCGTTCTCCTGCTGCGCATGGCAGAGAGAAGCGTATCACTGTCCAGTTCTGTCATGGGAACGATCGGCTCGTCTTCACATGGATAGTTTGACAGGCGGATTGCCCCCTGCGGGCAGATTGCATAACAGTGACCGCACTCAATACAGCCGGACTTGTTGGCGTGAGCCTTGCCGTTTTCCAGATAGAGGAAGGCGCTCGGACAGTCATTAACGCATAATGAGCAGCCGATACATTTTTCTTCGTTGACTGTGATCGGATTCATTTCAGCAACCCCTTTACCGCATAATGCTTGTGCTTTGCCAGTTTGAACGCGATATCATACTGATAAAACCCCCATGATACATTCACGCCGTGTCAACAAGGATATATCCGGTATTATCAGATGACATAATAATCCCCGTAACAAGCAGGCTTCCAAGTCTGCTCTTTGTAATGTACGCCATTTTACCATTTTGTATCGCTGCTGTAAATATGAGTCTTTTCTTGAGTTTCCGCGAAATGAAAACAGTAAGTATGGTGAGAATTGAGGAAATACAAGAAAACGTGAAAACAGGATAAAAAAGGAAGAATTACCTTCGGAATTGTGGTAGAATTAAGTGACCAAACGAAACTCGACCAAACAAAGACGGAGGTAATTCTTCATGTCACATTCTACCACAGAAACGTACAAAATGAAAAGAGAAATTCTCACTTTTTGCGGGAAGATTGTAGAGTTACAATAGATGTGATACAAAAGGGTATACAAAAGCGATTGAGTTCATTAGAATAAAAGTTACCACACCCATAAACTAATGAAAGGCCTCAATCGCATGAGTATTGTAACACAAAACAGGCGGTATTTACCAC
>JAFRIV010000015.1 GCA_017432615.1 Oscillospiraceae bacterium | reverse complement strand
TGTGCTCGCCGATCTACTGGCAGAGCAGCGGGAGAGAGATGTATCAGCTTGCGTATTATGAGCTTGACCACACAGACTGACGGGAATCGTGAAGGGTTCTTAAAAGTTGGCTGAAGCCGTCTAACCATAAAACCAGCAAGGCACTCTGCGAGCTGCAGAGTGCCGTTTTTTATAGTGGAAAAATCCGCTGATATGAGGTATAATAAATTACTTAATTTTGCGGGCGTGACGGGAGATTTCGACGATTCGAGGTTTAGGGAGAGAAACGCATATGAAAAATGGAAAAAGACCTGACCCGAATATGGTCCACCCGATCATGGGATATGACAAAGAAATCTATGTAAAGCCAACAATCACGAATCCCAACATTCTCGTTGGAGATTTCACATATATCGCAGACGCGGAATTTGAGCGTCATGTAACGCACTTTTATCCGTGGAGCAGAGACAAACTCATCATCGGAAAGTTTTGTCAGATTGCGGCCGGTGTTGAATTCGTAATGAACGACGCAAATCACCAGATGAACGCCGTGTCTACATTCCCCTTTTACACGCTTGAAGGATGGGATATGGAGCCGCCTGCTCCATCGGATATGCCGTTCAAAGGCAATACTGTGATCGGTAATGATGTATGGATAGGTCAGAATGCTGTGATCCTTCCCGGTGTTCACATCGGTGACGGAGCGATTATTGGTGCCAGCAGCGTTGTTGGCTGTGATGTTGATCCTTATACCATTGTGGTGGGGAACCCGGCTAAAGTCTTATGGAAACGCTTTGATGATGAACTGATTGACCTCATGCTGCAATTCAAATGGTGGGATAGAAGTATTGATGAAATCAACGCTCTCATTCCACTGCTGACATGCAGCGACTTGGAAAAGGTCAGACGAGAGTTGAAAACAAGAGTATGATCATCCTGATTACAGGCGCATCCCATACCGGGAAAACGCTTCTGGCGCAAAAGATGCTTGAGAAATACAACTACCCATATCTGTCCATAGATCATTTGAAAATGGGCTTAATCCGCAGCGGCAACACCAATTTGACGCCGGAAGACGATGATGCGCTGACTGGATATCTATGGCCGATTGTCCGGGAAATCGTAAAGACCGCAATTGAGAATCGGCAAAACCTTATTGTAGAAGGTTGCTATATTCCTTTCTGCTGGAGACGGGATTTTAACGAGCAGTATTTACCATCTATCAGATTTATCTGCCTTGCAATGACTGAAGAGTATATAGAGGATCATTTCGAGGAGATTATAAAACATGAGTCGGAGATAGAATCGAGATTAGTTGCCGCAGACTGTACAGTTTCTGATTTGAAAAAGGATAACTGCAACATGATTGTTGGTTTTCAACGTGCTGGTGAGCAGGTCGTTTTAATCGATTCTGACTATAAGAAAGTGTTCTCAGAACTATTAACATGAACATTTCCACTTCACCAACCGCAGAGTCCCAAACCTGACGGTAGTAAGAACCCCCGATTTTTACTGCCATTTGACTACCATTGACAGCATTGACTTGCCGTATTTTGCTTTTCCGTGACTGAAGTCACAGAGATTCAACATGCGTTGGCAAACCCTATGGTGCACAAGAATCACAATGAACGGGATATGAATTATGAATAGAGACCTGCAAAAAACATTGAAGATAATAGCTGTACTCCTGATCATGCTTACGCCGCTTTCGATGGCCGCCTGCGGAAAGGCTGAGACGGCTGCGCCGGTTCCTTCGGAAGTTCATGCTGACGAAACGGAAGCCGGGCCCAGGCCCGCAGCAGCGTCTGCGGAGGAGATTCATCCGTTTGAGAACAGCTCCCCGCAAGAGGAACGGAAAGAAACGCCTACAGCAGCTCCCACCGAAACAGGCGATCCGTTTACCCTTTCGGAAACGCAGCAGTATGCGGCAAATCTCTCTCTGAGCAATTTCTCCGAGCAATGGTTCTGTGAGATGGGGACCTTCGATCACTACGATTCCGCCGATACGAGCATCGCGCAGTTGTTCTCCTTCGCCCATCTCTGGAGCAAGATCAACCGGCCGACGGAGATGGAGTACAGAGACGGGTATGAGACCATGACCCGCGAGACATTTTTTGAGATCATTGGCCCTCGGATCGCCTGTCCGGAGGGCCTTCAGCCCATCGAAGGGGAGGACTATTCTGCCGCGCTCGGGATCGGCACGTTTGACTGGAACCACTGCTGGTATGAAAACGGCCGCTTCTACTACTCCGCGGGCGACGGGGAGAGCTACAATCGTTTCACGGTGGCGGATGAAGCGTACAAGCTCCGGGACGGGACCTGTCGTTTCCGCTTCACCATCTATGAGCTGGATCTGGACATCTATTTTGATGAGTTGGGCATCCCGTCCAGGTACTATCATCTGACTCCCGCGGAGGCGGCACAGCTGGCGGCCAATGGGACCATCACGGCCGTGCACACAGGAACGGCTGTGTGCTCGCCGATCTATTGGCAGAGCAGCGGGAGAGAGATGTATCAGCTTGCGTATTATGCGCTTGACCACACAGACTGACGGGGATCGTGAAGGGCTCTCAAAAGCCGGCCAAAGCCGTCTGACCGCAAAACCAGCAAGGCACTCTGCCACAGCAGAGTGCCGATTTTTTATAGTGGAAAAATCTGCGGTGATGGTGTATAATAAACTACTTAATTTTGCGGGTGTGACCGGGAGATCCCGTAATGCGGGATGTGCTTGCGAAGGAAACAGTATGAAAAAGAAACTATCTCTTATTATTTCGCTTGTGATCGTTGCTGTTATGGTGGTAGTTGTGATTGCTCTTAGCGGGCCGTACAAGCCAACCTCATTTGTGGCTGATGGCGAGATTTTTTCAGCAATAGTTGAGAATGGCAGTACCCTGATACTGGACTTGGACAATGACAGCAAAAACAGGGAATGGTTAATTACCCAGACTCCTGAATGCTTTACGAGCGATTTCAGCACCGTTACCGAAAACTGCTCAGAGTTTCATATCATTGCTCTGAATGATGGCAAAGGCGTGATGGTGTTTCAGTGTGTTTTGGATGATGGAACGGTTGAAGATTATGAGCTGACGCTTTCCATATCGCGCCACCAGAAAACCTGTCTCCAAATAGATTCGGTTTCATTTGAGAAAAAAGCAGCCTGATAGCTGCCGGTTCAGCACCTTGTTTCCTTGCTACTAACGGTAGTAAACCACCCCGATTTTTACTACCATTTGACTACCATTGACGGCTTTGACTTGCCGCATTTTGCCGTATTTTGCTTTTTCCGTGACTTAAGTCACAGATACTTAACAACTTTTTCTGCCCGGCAAATCGCGGCAAAACGGGGCAGAAACCGGCTTTTCAGGAGGCTGATCGCATTTGACAAAGATACTTTTTGTGTGCCACGGCAATATCTGCAGGAGCCCTATGGCGGAATTTGTGATGAAAGATATGGTAAAAAAAGCCGGGCTGGATAAGAAGATCCAGGTGGCATCCATGGCTACCACGACAGAAGAAATCGGCAATGACATGTATCCCCCGGCAAAGCGGAAACTGAATGAAAAGGGGATTCCCTTTTCACAACGAAGTGCCCGTCAGATGAGGCGCATTGACTATGGCAGCTTCGATTACATCATAGGCATGGATGAGGAAAACCTGCACGATATGCGAAGAATCTGCGGCGGAGATCCGGATGGAAAGATTTCACTTCTTCTGGATTGGACAGTATGTCCGAGAGATGTGGCTGATCCGTGGTATACGGGGAATTTTGAAGCGACGTATCGGGATATCATAGATGGCTGCAGTGCACTGCTTGCAAAGCTTAAAACGATGAGCGCTTGATAAAATCTTGAACGGTTCGGAAAGAAAGGTGTTTGATAATGAAGATTGTGGTTCTCGGAGGCGGAATCAGCACAGAAAGGCAGGTGTCCCTTGTCACGGCGGTTTCCGTGTGCAAAGCATTGCGCAGTCTTGGGCACAGAGCTGTATTTGTGGATATGTATCTCGGGTTGGAAGATACAGAGGGCGACCTGGAAGCATTGTTTGATGCTCCTGACGGCTTGTGTCCGGAAGTTACCATAGGGCACGCCGCACCGGATCTTGAAGCGGTAAAAAACAGCCGAAAATGGAAGAGTTCTTCCCGAATCGGGAAAAATGTTCTGGAAATCTGTACTCTGGCCGATTGCGTGTTTCTCGGATTGCACGGGGAAGACGGTGAGGATGGGAAAATCCAGGCGGCGCTCGAATTGATGGGGATCCCTTATACAGGTTCCGGCCCTGTTCCCAGCGGTATGGCGATGGATAAGTCCATTGCAAAAAAAGTTATGCATATTTTCGGGATCCCCACCCCGCAATGGCAGGAATATGATCTGTCCTGCATCGATCGTTCCGAGATCCTGTCTGAACAGAAGCTTCCCTGTGTGGTAAAGGTCGTCAACGGAGGATCTTCCATCGGGGTCTATATCTGTGATACGCCTTCACAGCTGCGCAATGCACTGGAGGCGGCGGTCAAACTGAATCCGCATATTTACATCGAAGAAAAAAAGATCGGGCGTGAGTTTACGGTTCCAGTGCTGGGTGACCGTGCACTGAATGCAATTGAAATTATCCCACCTGAGGGGGCTGTCACGTTTGATTATGTAGCCAAATATCAGAACGGCAGGGAAGGGGCCAGAGAGATCTGCCCTGCCGATATCACACCTGAACAGCAGAAAATGCTGGGTGACCTGGCACTTCGTTTTCACCGGGCTCTCGGCCTTTCCGTCTACTCCCGGACAGATTTTATTCTTGATGAGCAGGGACAACCATGGGTCCTTGAGGTGAATACGCTGCCCGGGATGACGCCAAACAGCCTGATCCCTCGGGCAGCGAAACTCGATGGGTTAAGTTATCCGCAGCTTTGCGAGAAGATCATTGCTCTCTCGCTGAATAAGCAGCATTGATTTACAGGAGAATTCACAGAATATTGATTATTTTTTCGCTCTTGCGTGGTAAATTACTTCCAGAATTTTTCATGCAAAGGTGATGTTATGAAAGACCGTGTGATGAAGTTTATGGTCGGGAGAAACGGGAATGACCAGTTGAACGCTTTTCTGCTGATCGTATCCGTTGTACTGCTGGTGCTGGGGCTTGTGCTGGGCAGGCCGCTGCAGACGCTGTTCAGGCTTCTCGCTTTTGCTCTTCTGATCCTGATTTACTTCAGAATGTTCTCTAAGAATGTTTTTCGCCGTCAGGAGGAAAATGGAAAATATCTTCGCATCCGTTATCAGGTATTTGCCAAACTGAAAGCCTTTAAAGAGCGTTGGGTACAGAGAAAAGAGTATAAATTTTTTCGTTGTCCGGCATGCCATGCGGTGCTTCGCGTTCCGAGAGGGCGCGGGAAGATCAAAATTGTATGCCGCAAATGCGGGGATACTTTCATAGGAAGATCCTGATATGTTCGGGACGCTCATAGCCTCTGCATCCTCCCTGTCGGAGGAGGAACTGAAACGATATAAAGCGACGTATTGCGGCCTGTGCCGGAGCCTGAAAGCTCGGCACGGGCAATTTTCAAGATTGACACTGAATTATGACATGACGTTTCTGATCCTGCTGCTCCAGTCTCTTTATGAGGCGGAAGAGACGGCGGGGGAGGAGACCTGCATTGCGCATCCGCGTGAGAAGCGGCCATGGTGGCGCAGTGAGATCAGCGACTACGCTGCAGATATGAATGTGGCTCTCAGCTATCTCAACCGTCTGGATGACTGGAAAGACGAAGGCAGCGTTTTGGCTTTGTCTGAAGCGGGCATTTTGAAAAAGGCATATAATGAAATCAGGGAACGGTATCCGCGCCAGTGTGCTGCGATGGAGCAGTCTGTTCTGGAATTAAGTTATCTTGAAAAAAACAAACTCGAGGATGCGGATGCTGCCAGCGCTACCTTCGGCCACTTGCTCGGAACTGTTTTTGTCTACCGGGAAGATCGCTGGAAGGATACGCTGTATGCCCTTGGGAACAGTCTCGGCAGATTCTTATATCTCATGGATGCAACGCTCGATCTGGAAAAGGATACTTATCGCAATACCTACAATCCTTTTCGGAGGTATTATGGACAGGATAATGAGTCGCTGTTTCGGAATATCCTGAAAATGTTCCTGGCAGACGCCGTCGTGCAGTTTGATGTATTGCCGTTGGTGCAGGATGTAGGTTTGATGAAGAATATTTTATGCGTTGGCCTGTGGTCGGCCTTTGATGAAAAATTCAGCCGTTTGAGAGGAAAAAACAATGGTACAGGATCCTTATAAGGTACTCGGGGTTTCCCCGGAGTCTTCAGAGGAAGAAATCAAAAAAGCTTACCGGGAACTCTCAAAAAAGTATCATCCGGACCTGAATCCCGGAGATGAGAACGCTGCCAAAAAGATGAGTGACATCAATGCCGCTTATGATCAGATCCAGAAAGGCGGAGGGCAGGCTTCCTCTTCTTCTCAGAGCAGCGGGGCATATGGTGCTTACGGACCTTACAGCGGGTACGCCGGATATGGCGGCTACAGTCAGTATGGCTACAGCGGATGGGGATATCAGCAGCAAAACGCCAGACAGCAATATGAACGAAGCGAATATACGGCAGCGGTCAATTATATTCGCAACGGGATGTACAGAGAAGCGCTTAACTGCCTGAACGGTGTTCCGATGACAGAGCGGGACGCACGATGGTATTATCTTTCTGCAGGAGCAAACATGTATCTGGGAAATCGCGTAGAGGCAATGAAATGTGCCCAGCGTGCCTGTGAGATCGAACCGGAAAATGAAGAGTACCAGATGCTGCTCCGGCAGCTGCAGTCCGGCGGAGATTTTTATGATAATTATACAGCCAAATATCAGTCCGGCATACCGGCTGACAGGCTGTGCCTTACGCTTTGCGCCCTCAACGCCTGTATGGGTCCAATGTGCGGCTGGCGGTTTTTTTGCTGCTGAGAAGACGCAGAGCAGTTTCAACGAAGATATTTCTGTTACTTGGTCTTTGATTTGGAGGAGATATGCAGCTTTCAGATATTCTTTCCCTGCTGGGTGGGGTGGCGTTATTTCTGTTTGGCATGACACTGATGGGGGAGAGCCTCAAACGCGTGGCCGGCAACAGCATGGAGATGATCCTTTTCCGGCTTTCCGGAACCCCGCTGAAAGGCCTTCTTCTGGGAGCTGCCGTTACAGCAATCATACAGTCTTCATCAGCTACATCGGTTATGGTGGTAGGCTTTGTCAATTCCGGAATCATGAAGCTTTCCCAGGCCATTGCTGTCATTCTCGGCTCAATCGTGGGTACCAGTATTACCGGCTGGATCATCAGCCTCTCTGCCATTGAGGGGAGCGGCTGGGTATCCCTGCTTTCCACTTCAACGATCAGTGCGGTAATAGCCATTATCGGCGTCATTTTGCGTATGTTCAGCAAAGACCAGCGCAAAAAACACATCGGCGAGATCATGCTCGGTTTTTCCGTGCTGATGTATGGGATGCACAGCATGAGCGAGGCCGTCTCCCCTCTTCGGGAAGACCCGGTATTTCTCTCTGTTATTACTGCTTTTTCCAATCCGGTGCTGGGTATTGTGATCGGCGCATTGTTTGCTGCCGTTTTGCAGAGTGCCTCTGCAGCCGTAGGTATTTTACAGGCGCTTTCCAGTACGGGGGTTATTACGTTTTCTATCGCGTATCCGATCCTGCTCGGAATTGGTATCGGGGCTGCGTTCCCTGTCCTTCTTTCCGCCATCGGCGCAAAAGTAAACGGACGGCGTGCTGCATTTGCCTATCTCCTGATCAATGTGGCGGGAGCTGTACTTTGCGGAGCAATTTATTATATTGCCGACGCTTTCTGTCATTTCCCTTTCGATACAAGTACCCTCAATACTTTCGGCATTGCCTTGGTCAATACTGTTTTCCGTACGGTTTCTGTGGTGTTGCTCTTCCCGCTGATCGGCATTCTGGCGAATCTCCTTACAAAGCTGATTTCCGAAAGCGAGGAAGAACGATCTGCCAACGCTGACTTTGACCGTCTGGATGAGCGTTTCCTGACGCATCCTTCCCTCGCGGTGGAGCAGAGCCGCCTGACCGTAAACTCGATGGCGATAAAGGCGAGAGAGAATATCTTTCAGGCCATGCAGCTCGTCACACAGTACAGCGAAAACGGCTATAACCATGTTGCGGAAACGGAAGATTTTGTGGATTTGTATGAAGATAAACTCGGCACCTACCTCCTGAAGCTGAATGCACGTGAACTGGATCAGAAGCAGAATGAACGGGTATCGGAATTCCTGCATACCCTCAGTGATTTTGAACGGATCAGCGATCATGCCCTGAATGTTGCGGAGACGGCCAAGGAAATCTTTACCAAGAAGATTGTTTTTTCCCAGGCGGCACAAAAAGAGCTGGCTGTGCTTACAGCGGCTCTGCAGGAGATTCTGACCATTTCGATCGATGCCTTTATCCGCGGGGATGATTCCGCACAGTATGCGGTGGAACCGCTTGAAGAAAGAATCGACGTGCTGTGTGACGAGATGAAGCTGCGTCATGTGGAGAGAATGCAGAACGGGGAATGCTCTTTATCCCTCGGCTTTGTCTTCAATGATCTTCTGACCAACTATGAACGTGTGGCAGACCATTGCTCGAATATTGCGGTAGCAATGATCGAGATCGGAGACGATATGTTTGACACACATGGATATATTATCAATCTGAAGGAACTTCACTCTCATGATTTTGATGCATTGTATGAACAGTACAGTGCCAAATACAGTATATGATGCGTCTGGACAAACTGCTTTCTGAACTTACACCGGTATCCCGCAGGGAATTGAAGCAGATCATACGTGCCGGACGCGTTACTGTAAATGAAATTTGCGTTGTCAGCGGCGAACAGAAAGTTGACCCGGAGCGGGATCGTATCTGTCTGGACGGGACTCTTCTCTGTTATCGCAGATTCCGCACCTTCGCAATGGATAAACCGACTGGCGTTTTAACGGCTGCAAGGGATAGAAACCAGTTGACTGTGCTGGATCTTCTCCCCAGTGAATGGAAAGGACTTGACCTTTTCCCGGTCGGACGCCTGGATAAAGATACGTCAGGGCTTCTGCTTTTGACAAATGACGGGGAATTTGCCCATCAGGTCATTTCTCCCAAATATCAGGTAAAGAAAACATATCTGGCACGTACGGAAGGAACCGTTACCCCGGAAGATCAAAAAGCGTTTGCCGAAGGACTCATTTTGCGTGACGGTCTACGGACGCTTCCTGCCGTTTTAGAACCATGCGGCCGTGACAGGTGTTTCGTTACGGTGGAAGAGGGGAAATATCATCAGGTTCGCAGAATGCTGTCAGCAGTCGGTAAACCGGTGCTCGAACTTCGAAGATTGTCCATCGGAGGTTTAAAAATCGCAGAACTCTCTTTCCAAAACGGATTTTGTGAGCTCTCATCGGAGCAATGTGACCTTGTACTTCCCGGGTATCATAGCAAAATGCTCAAAAAATAATGATTTTTTCTTTGCGTTTCTGAGCAGAAAGGAAATTTTTTTTAAAAATTGCACAAAAATCACGAAGGATTTCTATTGAAAATTCACAAAAAAAGTTGTATGATAGCAAGCGTGTTTTTGTGGGGTAAAAAAGAATGCCCGAATTTTTGCTTGGAGGCATAAGAAAATGTCCGGAAAGATCTTCCAGAATGTAATTACCCAGATGAAGGATGCCATCGACCGCACTGTCGGTGTTGCGGATGAAACCGGGGCGGTCGTTGCATGCAGCGACCTGGCGATGGTTGGATCCAAAATTCCTCTTTTTGATCCTGCTGACCTGGCAGGTACGGCAGTGCTGAAGGGAGAACTGTACTGTTACCGTCCGTTAGGGGTTGACGGCACATATTATGATTATGTGGCTTTTACGGAGGGAAATGACGCAGGTTCCACAGCGCTTTGCGCGCTGGCGGCAGTCGCCTTTGATGAGTCAAAGCAGAGTTATGATGAAAAGCATAACAAGGCAGCTTTTATCAAGAATATTATTTCCGATAATATCCTTCCCAGCGACGTTTATGTACGCGCAAAGGAACTCCATTTTGTTACGGATGATCCGCGCTGTGTGATTCTTGTGCGCATGCTGGATAATCAGGATGTTGCTGCAGTAGAGCTCGTGAAACGGCTTTTCCCCTCTCACCAGAGCGACTTTGTCATCAGTGTCAATGAAAATGATATTGTTATTGTCAAGCTTCTCTCCGCACCTGACAAGCTGGATGAAGCAATCGCCGTTTCCGAAAATGTGCGCAAGCGCCTGAAACAGGAACTGGGGATCCATACGGTCGTCGGCATCAGCACGGTGGCTGAGCATCTTCGGGAGCTGGCAGACCGCTATAAAGAAGCCCAGGTTGCAATCGAGGTCGGTTCCATCTTTGAGCCGGAAAAAAGTGTAATCAAATATGATGCGCTGGGGCTCGGACGGATCATCTATCAGCTGCCGACGAGGCTGTGCGAGATGTTCCTCAACGAAGTTTTCAAGAAAAATCCGATCGAGACGCTTGATGAGGATACACTGGAAACAATAGACAGGTTTTTTGAAAATAATTTAAATGTTTCTGAAACTTCCCGTAAGCTGTATGTACATCGCAATACGCTGGTGTACCGCCTGGAGAAGATTAAAAAGCTTACCGGTTTGGATCTGCGGGAATTTGACCATGCGATTGTCTTTAAAGTGGCTTTGATGGTCAAACAGTACCTTGATTCGCTGAATAAGCCGAAATTCTAAAACGCTTTCAGGAGCAACTTCTATTAGGAGAATCAGATATGATAGAAATGAAAAATGTCAGAAAGGTCTATGACAGCACGAATACGGTTGCGCTGGACGGAGTCGACCTTTCTGTGGATGAAGGGGAATTTGTCTTTCTCGTTGGGAGTTCAGGCTCGGGCAAAAGCTCACTTATCAAGCTCGTCACGGGAGAGATCCGCCCGACGTCAGGCCGTGTGATCGTCAACGGGTATGACATGTCCAAGATTCGCCGCCGCAAGCTTCCGAAAATGCGCAGAACGCTCGGCGTCGTGTTTCAGGACTTTCGCCTGATCGATAATATGTCGGTTTACGACAATGTCGCTTTTGCCATGCGTGTCGTGGGGGCAAGAAACAGGGATATTCGCAAACGGGTGCCTTATGTGCTGGAACTGGTTGGTCTCGAAGGGCGTGAACGTCGTCTGCCGGGTGAACTGTCAGGCGGGGAACAGCAGCGAGTGGCGATTGCCCGTGCGCTGGTTAACAATCCGAGTATGATCGTTGCCGATGAGCCTACAGGAAACCTTGACCCTGTACGCAGTCTTGAACTGATGCTTCTTTTTGAGAAGATCAATGAGATGGGAACAACGGTTCTTGTCGTTACCCATGAAAAGGAGCTGGTCAATGCCTTCTCCAAGCGCGTGGTTGCAATCGAGGGCGGCCAGATCATCAGCGACGAGATAGGAGATTATTTCTGATGAGCAGACTGGGATATCTATTTGCCGAAGGTTTCCGCGGCATTTTTAAACACGGTTTTATGTCTTTCGCATCGGTAACCATCATTATGGCCTGCCTGATCATTATGGGATCGGTATCTCTTCTGTCGGTAAATATCGATGCCCTGGTCGGAGATCTGGAAGACCAGAATGAAATTGTCGCTTTCGTGGATGAAGACCTGGATGACAGCGCAGCGGCAGCCCTTCAGGGTACTATTTTATCTCTGGATAATGTCAATACTTCGCAGTTTATCACCCGGGATGCCGCTATGGATAAATTTATGTCCAACTATGATACGTCGCTGATGGAAGGGATCGATTCTTCTGTCTTCCGTCACCGCTATGTGATCCAGCTTAATGATATCGCAAACATGGCACAGACAAAGCGTGACCTGGAGGATATTCCGGGCATTGTCAAAGTCAATGCACATCTGGATTATGCGGAGTCTTTTATCGCGATCCGGAATATAATCACGATCGTTTCTCTGGTGCTGATAGCCATGCTGGTGTTTGTTTCATTCTTTATCATGTCCAACACCATTAAGCTTGCCACTTACAGCCGGCGGGAGGAAATAGCCATTATGAAGATGGTGGGTGCCAGCAACGGGTTTATCCGTTTCCCCTTTGTGGTGGAGGGGCTGATCCTCGGCCTGTTGGGCAGCCTGCTCGCATTTGTGCTCCAGTGGGGGCTGTATAATGCGCTTTGCAACCGTTTAATGAGTTCCTTCCATGTCGGGTTCCTGAATCTCGTTCCTTTCGGGGCTGTAAGCCGGATCGTTCTGGTGGGGTTTGTTGGCGTCGGCGTTCTTGTCGGTGCGTTCGGCGGTATCAATGCAATCAGGAATTATCTGAAGGTCTAATCGGTTTCTAATCATATTGCAAGGGATGATGGAATGAATCAGAAAAAAATCATACGCCTCATTGCAGTAGTGATGGTAGCATTATTGCTGCTTTCCCTGGTCGTAAGCGTCCTGCCGATTCGGGCGCATGCAGAAGGTTTCAGTTCTCTGGAAGAGGCGCAGGCCGCCCGGGATTCTGCCCGGGAGCGTGCCAGTACGGCTCGTAACAAAGTACAGGCTTTGAAGGAAGAACAGGCAGCTGTCATTGAGGAAAAAATGGCACTTGAAGAGCAGACGGCAGCCTGCATAGAAGAAATCAACCTGATTGAGGAAACGATTTCTCTCGTTGTGGCGGAGATACAGGACTATGATGAGAAGATAGCCCTGAAGGAGCAGGATGTGCTCGCTGCCCAGCAACGGGAGGATGAACAGTTGGAGAAGTATCGGGTGCGTATCCGCGCGATGGAGGAAAACGGCGGTTACAACGTGCTTTCCGTGATCCTCAATGCCGACTCCTACAGTTCCCTCCTTTCTGCAATGGATGATTACGGGGATGTGATGGATTCTGACGTCGCTCTCTATGACCAGCTTCAGGATGCACGCCGTGAGCATCAGCGGATCGAAAAGGAATTTCGGGAATATAAAGCGGAATGTGAACAGAGAAAAGCCGAACATGAAGCCGTAAAAGCCGGGCTGGAAGCCGACAAGGCTTCGCTGGAAGCGGAGATCGAAGCATCCGAGGCGCTGATCCAGGATTATGTGGAGAGGATAGAAGCAGCCGAAGAGGAGCAGCGCGCAGCGGAAGCTGCAGAAGCTAATGCCAAGCAGGCGGTCGACGGTTTCCTGGCAGCTTACTATGCCCAGAAGGCAGCTGAAGAAGCAGCGCGCCAGGCTGCCGCTCAGCAGGCTGCCCAGGAAGCCGCTCAAAACGGAGAGAGTTATACGCCGGAATATGAAAGTTCCGGTGGCGGCGGTGGCGGTGGCGGCACCGGGTCATATGTATGGCCTTTCCCTGGTCATTCCGTTATATCAAGTCCTTACGGACAGCGTCCTAGCACGGGGTCATTCCACTCCGGCGTGGATATTGACGGTTTTCAGAGTATGGGTGCGGCGATCGTTGCGGCTGACGGCGGCACGGTCATCAAGGCGGAGTACTCCGGCGGCTACGGTAACTGCATCATTATCGATCATGGCGGCGGAATGTCTACACTCTATGCGCACTTGAATTCCATGAACGTCGGGGTGGGAAGTTCTGTTTCCCAGGGGCAGACGATCGGTGGAGTAGGCAATTCCGGCACTACCTATGGAGCAGACGGCATTCATCTGCATTTTGAAGTACGCGTAAATGGCTCAACGGTGGATCCCCTCAGTTATATTGGGGGATATCCCCACAGTTTCCTGTAAAATAATTGATATGAAAAACCGGAGAAAAAGCAAAAACTGCATATTTCCGGTTCTTTTGTGCGCTTTTTTCCTTTCATTGCTCCCAAGGCAGGCGTTTGCAGTTTCCCAATGGGAAATCGATGAAGTAAAACGCAAACGCGATCTCGTTGCTGAGCAGCGCAATGCACAGCAGCAGATTGTGGATAACCTTACCGGAGAGCAGAATTCTGTTATCGATGAAAAGCTTGCCCTGGAGCAGAGTGTCTCGTTAACACGCGAGCAGATCGACCTAAACAATCAGGAGATTGCCCTGTATGACGGTCTGATCCAGGAAAAGATTGCGGAAGTGGAAGCGGCGAAAGCGCTGGAAGACGAACAGCTGGAAAGGTATCGCGTCAGAGTGCGCGCCATGGAGGAAAACGGCGTTCCGAGTCTTCTCGTCATGCTTTCGGAAAGTGATTCTCTCCGTGATCTTCTGACTGCGCTGGATGATGTCGGAGCGATCATGGAAAGTGATCGTGCTCTTGAAGACCAGTATATCGCTGCACGAAAAGCGCACGAAAAAAAGCAGGCAGAGTATGAAGAAGTACGCGTGGAACTGCTTGCCCACAAAAGTGTTCTGGAGGAAGAGCGTAAACAGCTGGAACTGCAGATCGATACTGCCCAGGAGAAAATCGAGGAACTGCAGCAGCAGATCACGGAAAATGAAGCTCTTGTGGCGGAGATTGAAGCGCGCTGGCAGGAGCTGGATCAGCGCGTAGGGGAGCTCCAGGCGCAGTATGAAAAGGAACGTGCCCCGGGCAATATTTCCGGAGACGGTTTTATCTGGCCATGCAGTGCCAACATTATTACCAGCTTGGCCGGGACTAGGACACACCCTGTGACTGGGCAGGAGAGATATCACAGCGGAGTTGACATCGGCTGCCCGGCAGGGGATCCTGTGTGGGCGGCTGCATCAGGCACGGTATCTTCGGCAGGCTGGAACGGAAACTACGGCAACTGTGTCATGATCTCTCATGATAACGGATATACTACGGTTTACGGTCATCTCGATTCGATTGCCGTCAGTTCCGGGCAATCGGTTTCTGCAGGCACAACTGTCGGGTACTGCGGAAGCACAGGGCTTGCAACCGGCCCGCATCTTCACTTTGAGATTCGCAGCGGGGGAGATTTCCTGGATCCGCTGGATTTCTTTTCAGGCGGTTCCTTCGTCTACATGCTTGATGCTTGATGCCTCATAGTTTTTTCCCTCAAATCTGATTGGAGTGATTTTTTGGCTAATCTGTTTCGGCGTCTGATTGATGCCATATTTGATGCAATATCCTATATCTTCAACCTTGGTGTCCGGTTAAAGTACGTGATTATTCTTCTTCTGCTGTGTGTTGCCGGAGCAGTAGGGCTTACCTATAACAATATGCTCAACAATGTCGGCGGGAGAAGCGATTATGATGAAGCCATGCGTTATATCCAGCTGAAGGATCTGATTGAAGAGCACTATATCGATCCGGTCGATCGCGGCAGCATGACAAACTCCGCCTCGGCGGCCATTGTCGGCGGGCTTGGTGATAAATGGAGCTACTATATGACGCCGGATGAATACAAGTCCTATCAGCTTTATTCTTCCAATGATTACAGCGATATCGGCATGTCGATGATCAAGCATACTTCCGGCGGTTTTCAGATTATTTCGGTTACTCCCGGTACACCGGCGGGAAATGCAGGCCTGACTTCCGGTATGATAATTACCGGCATAGACGGAGAGAGTGTTCTGGAATCGGATATTGATGATGTGCGCATAAAGATCCGGGCAAGGCTGAACACCAAATTCATCGTCAATGTCGGAAAAGACTCCTATACGGTTGACTGTTCCAAAACTTACGTGACCTCTGTTTCATATCGTCTGGAAAAAACCCTGGCCGGCTATGTGCAGATCAAAAATTTTGAAGCCGGCAGCGGGTCGGACGCTGTGTCTGCCATTGAAAATCTTTTAATGCAGAAAGCGGTTGCTTTGTGTATTGATGTTCGCGGGAACGAAGGCGGTCTGGCAAATGAGGTTGCCGTTCTTTTGGATTATCTTTTGCCCAGCGGAGATATGTTCTATCAGCTTGACAAGGAGGGGCACAGAACGGTTTCCCGGTCGGATGCCATGTCTCTGCAGCTCCCGATGGTTGTGTTGATCGACAGCAACTCCTATGCCGAGGCAGAACTTTTTGCGGCTGTGCTGCAGGAACGCGGCTGGGCACTGGTGATGGGCGAGGCTACTTCAGGCATGACGCGTACCCAGGAGACATTTGTTCTGGAAGACGGCAGTGCTGTCCGCCTCTCTACAAAAACTTATGTGACGGCAAACGGTGTAGACTTGGCTCTTGCCGGCGGTGTTATCCCTGATACGATCATTCACAATGCTGACCCGAAGACAGTCGGTACTACCGAAGGCACTTTGGGAGACAGTGACGGCACGGCCAGTTCTTCGGATGATGAGCAGCTGATGGCCGCCCTGAAATATCTGAGCTGATAAATTGAAAAGGAGATAGATGATATGGCAATTCCCAGCAGATACAAAATGAGCACTGAACGCCTTGACGCGCTCAAAGAAGAACTGAATTATCTCGAAACGGTGCGTGAGAAGGAAGTTGCGGAGCAGATCAAAGAAGCACGCAGTTTCGGCGATCTGAGTGAAAACTCTGAGTACGACGAAGCAAAAGCGGAACAGGCAAAGCTTTATTCTAAAATCGCCGAATTAAAAGACCTGATCAGCAATGCAGAGATCGTTGACAATACAGAAGCAGATCTTCCGAAAGACTCTGTTACCTTGGGCAGCCTTGTGGATGTGATCGATCTGGAAGATGATTATGAAATGACATATGAGATCGTCGGTTCTCAGGAAGCAAATCCACGGGAAGGTCGTATCTCGGATGACTCCCCTGTAGGCAAAGGTCTCCATGGGCACAGAGCGGGGGAGACGGTAAATATCGAAGCCCCTGCGGGTATTCTGAAATTCAAGATCATTTCCGTCACCAACAAATAACACCAGAGGTCAGCCATGAGTGAACAAGTAAAAAGCCCGGCACAGGAGCAGGATGTATCTCAGCTTCTCGCAATCAGAAGAGAAAAACTTGCAGCCTTGCAGCAGCGTGGACAGGATCCGTTTCAGATTACCCGTTATGACGTATCGCATCACAGTGCGGATGTGAAAGAGCAGTATGATGCACTGGAAGGGAAAACCGTCAGTATTGCCGGCCGTATGATGGCAAAAAACATCATGGGCAAGGCCTCTTTCTGCCGCGTACAGGATTTGAAAGGCATGATCCAGTGCTATGTTGCCCGGGATGCCATAGGGGAAGAAGCATATGCCGATTTTAAAAAACTGGATATCGGCGACCTGATCGGTGTCAGCGGCTATGTTTTCAAAACAAAAACAGGGGAGATCTCCGTACATGCGCAGAGTGTAACACTGCTTTCCAAAAGTCTGCAGATCCTGCCGGAAAAATATCACGGTCTGACGAATGTCGATATGCGTTACCGCCAGCGCTATGTGGATTTGATCATGAATCCTGAGGTGAAGGAAACCTTTATCAAGCGCTCCAGGATCATCAGCAGCATCCGCAAGTATCTGGATGAGCGCGGTTTTATGGAAGTCGAGACACCCATGCTGGTTCCCAATGCAGGCGGTGCTGCCGCCCGCCCGTTTGAAACGCATTTTAACGCCTTGGATGAAGATGTCAAACTCCGTATTTCCCTGGAACTTTATCTGAAACGACTGATCGTCGGCGGCCTGGAAAAGGTGTATGAGATCGGTCGTGTTTTCCGTAATGAAGGGGTCGATACGCGTCATAATCCGGAATTCACTCTGATGGAGCTTTATCAGGCGTATACTGATTATCACGGCATGATGGATCTCACGGAAGATCTGTTCCGTTTTCTGGCGCAGGAAGTATGCGGGACGACGCTGATCACCTATGGTGACAAGCAGATCGATCTTGGCAAACCGTTTGCCCGTCTCACTATGACGGAAGCCGTAAAGCAGGCTACCGGGATCGATTTTGATACTGTAACGGATACTGCCGAGGCTAAAATGCTTGCGGATGCTCATCATCTGGAGTTTGAGCCGCGGCATGAAAAAGGAGATATCCTCAATCTGTTCTTTGAGGAATACTGTGAGGATAAGCTTATCCAGCCTACCTTTATTATGGATCATCCGGTGGAAGTTTCCCCCCTTACCAAACGCAAGCCGGATAAACCAGGCTATGTGGAGCGTTTTGAACTGTTCATCAACGGTTGGGAAATGTGTAATGCCTATTCCGAACTGAATGATCCGATCGATCAGCGTGAGCGTTTTAAGGCGCAGGATGCAGCCGCAGCTGCTGGCGATGCGGAGGCCAATCACACGGATGAAGACTTCCTCAACGCTCTTGAGATCGGTATGCCGCCTACCGGCGGGATCGGCTACGGCATCGACAGGCTTGTCATGCTGCTCACCGACAGCCCGGCCATTCGTGATGTGCTCCTTTTCCCGACTCTCCGTCAGGGGAAAGATTGAGTCTGACCAAACAAAAAAATTTTTCAAGGGCTGTGAAGGCATTCTTCACAGCCCTTGAAAACTATCTGTATCGTTTTTCTGTCCCGTTATCTACGGTACAGCGTGTGTACGGATATAGCTGAGAAATTCTTCCAGCCCGTTGCGGTTCAGCGTCTTCCCGTTTGAGGAAGCAAAACGCGTCAGCAGCTGCACGCCTTCACTTACAGCCTCCTGCACGTCCAGAAAGTAAGACCCTGTATCACGGCAAACCATCTGTACCCAGTCGTTTCCGTCGCTGACGATATTTACAGTCAGTCCGTCGCTGCCGGTATATCCGGGGATCACCGACGGCAGCCCGCAGCAGACAATGATCGTATCAGGGCTTGCCGCTTTGATTTCATGGATCAGGTTGTCATAGTTGGTGATAAAGGTGTTTTCATCCACATCTGCAAGCCCGTCCATCCCGATGGCAAGCACCAGCACCGGCGGTTTGGAGATCATTGCGGCACTGGCAGGAGAGATCTCGCTTCCATCATTCGGGAATTTTATGACAGCGGTAGGCAGGTTAGCCATACGAAGGCTGCCCGTCGGGCTTCCCCATACCTGGTTGGTCTCCACCAGATTCAGATCCCGAAGTCCGATATAGGTGCTGTCTGTCAGATATACCAGCGAGTTGGCATAAATCTCACCGGCATCGTCTGTCTCCGCCAGAATGGTCAGTTCTCCTCGTGCGATCCCGCTTCCCAGCGCACCGGAAGACAGATCCTGCTCCTGCCCGCTTGCTGCATTCAAGCCTTCATCCGTATTTGATTTTGGCAGTGTATACCGGTGGAACATGGCAAAAATCAGCCCGATTGCCACAAATGCAATCGAAACCACGATCCCGGCAGCCCACATGAAGTTTTTCAGCGTCGTTATTTTACTCTGATTCATCATAGTTCAAAAAAGGGGCGATTTGAATCGCCCCTTTGTGTTGTTTGTTGGTTGAATTATTCCTCTTCCTGAGCCTTTGCCTCGGCAATAACCTTTTCCTGTACATTGCCCGGTGCTTCCTGATAGCGCACGAACTTGCAGGTGAAGGTGCCGCTGCCCTGCGTCATGGACCGCAGATCGATCGTATAGGTGCTCATTTCTGCCATGGGCACTTCGGCTTCGATCGTCGTCATGCCGTCGTCTGCCGGCATGGAACCCATCATCGTGCCGCGGCGCTTGGAGTTGATATCGCCGATGATGGCCCCCTGGAATTCATCCGGAATCGTAACAAACAGCTGGCCAATCGGCTCAAGGATCGTCGGTTTTGCCTTGGGGATGCCGTCCTGATAGGCAAGGCGGGCAGCCGTCTGGAAGGCCATATCGTTGGAGTCGACCGGGTGGTAAGAGCCGTCGTAAAGGGTAGCCTTGAGTCCGACCAGAGGATAGCCGGCAAGTACACCCCTCTGTACAGCGTTGCGCAGGCCTTTTTCAACCGACGGGAAGAAGTTTTTCGGAACGCTTCCGCCGAATACCTCTTCTGCAAAGATCATATCATCCTGCTCTTCCTGGGGTTCAAAGCGGATCCACACATCACCGAACTGACCGCTGCCGCCGGACTGCTTCTTGTGGCGGCCGTGGGCTTCCACCTTGCTCTTGATCTTTTCACGGTAGGCAACGCGTGCAGGCAGAAGATCCGTCTCAACATTATAGAGGTTCTTCAGCTTGCTGCACAGTACAGCGATCTGAATGTCGCCCGCGCCGGAAATGACCATCTGGTGCGTCTCGGGATTGTTGACCAGTGTGAAGGAAATGTCTTCCTCGTTCAGCTTTGCAAGCCCGGCCGCGACCTTGTCGTCCTGGCCTTTCGTCTTCGGGGAAATTGCCATGGAATACATCGGTTCGGGAACTTCGATTGCCGGCAGTTCAATGTCTTCCCTGGAATCGGTAACCGTGTCTCCGGTCTTCCAGTCCATCTTGCCGACTGCAACAATGTCACCGCAGCAGGCGTCGGCCACTTCAACGGTCTTCTTGCCGGTCATGGTATACAGACGGCCCAGTTTATCGTTGGAAGAAGCACGCACATTGCGCAGGCTCATGCCGTTGCTGATCTTTCCGGACATTACTTTCAAAAGGCTGTACTTGCCGAACTTGTCGGAGATCGTCTTGAACACAAAGCCCACAACCGGCTCTGCCTTCTCTTCCGGGATCGGGCAGTAGTCGCTGATGCCCTGGAGAATGGCTTCCGTACCGACATTCGTCATGGCGTCGCTTGCGAAAACAGGCACTACAGCGCGTTCTGCAACGCCGACTTTCAGCCCTTCAATGATATCCTTCTCATCCAGTTCCATATTTTCAAAGAACTTTTCCATCAGTTCTTCCGTGGCACCTGCGGCTGCTTCCATCAGCTCTGCACGCATCTCCTCCACCTGGCCGGCGTCTGCTGCAGGCACAGGGCCCTTTGCAGTCTTTGCACCGTTGGTGGTATAGCAGATGTTATGCACAAGGTCGATTACGCCTTTGCCGTCACTGGTCGGGATCGTTACGGGACATACGATGGAGCCGTATTTGCCCTTCAGTGCTTCCAGAACCTTATGGTAATCGCCATGTTCTTCACTGGTCTTGGAGATGCAGAACATAACCGGCTTGTCAGCGGCCTTCAGATACTTCCAGCAGCGGTCAGCTCCGACAGAAAGTCCATCCTTTGCCGTGCAGAGGATCATCCCTGCTTCTACTGCGCGGATGGCGCAAAGCACATCGCCGGCAAAATCAAAAAAGCCCGGGGTGTCCAGCACGTTGATCTTTTTGCCTGCGAAGCTGATGGGGGCAATAGAAGTGGCAATGGAGATCTGACGGCTGATTTCTTCCGCGTCATAGTCACAGACGGTGTTCCCGTCGGCGACCTTTCCCTGGCGGTCAATGGCGCCGGTGATAAACAGCATGCTTTCTGCAAGGCTGGTTTTGCCGCTGTTTCCATGCCCCATCAGGGCAATGTTACGAATGTTTTTGGTTTCCATAGGTTGCTTTCCTCTCTTTAATAATAGCAAGGTAAAAACTTACCTGTTTTAATGCATGTCCGTCTAATTATACACGAACCGCCTCTCTTATGCAACCATTAAATTTGCATTTTATTCTGTCATTCAATATCTTATTGGATCTGACTGGAAATGAAAAAAAGTGTGCTTTCTGGGGGTGAGGAAATCACTTGCGATACAGAGGGATTCATGATAAAATATAATAGTATTATTATGAGTAGGAGACCGGTATGATCCACCAGTATATTGAAGCCGGAAAGATTGTCAATACTCACGGTGTTTTCGGTGAAGTTAAAATTGAAGTCTGGCTTGACAGTCCTTCTTTTATGAAAGGGTTTCGGCGCTATTATATCAGCGGAAACGAAGTCAAAGTCCTTTCTGCACGTGTACAGAAGAGTTTTCTTCTTGTACGCCTGGAGGGGGTGGAAGATCTCAACGCCGCAATGGCACTGAAAAACACGGTTGTTTCTATTGCCAGGGAAGATGCACGCCTGCCGGAGGGGGGATACTTTTTCTGTGAGTTAATCGGTATGCGGGTGCTGGATGAGGAGGGAAACGAGATCGGTGTTCTGGAAAGGATCGATGAGACGCCTTCTGCCCCCCTCTACACGGTGCGAGGTGACCGGGAGATCCTGATCCCGGCAGTGCCAGCCTTCATTAAAAAAGTGGATCTGGAAAACGGTATGATTACCGCTTCCCTGATAGAAGGAATGTGATGCGATGAGGATCGATATTCTGACGCTTTTTCCGTCCTCAGTACATACCGTTTTACATGAAAGTATCCTCGGCAGGGCAGCGGCGAAAGGTCTGATCGAGATCAACTGTGTACAGATCCGGGATTATACCGAGAACAGGCAGTGCCAGGTGGACGACTATCCCTACGGCGGCGGCTGGGGCTGTGTAATGATGGCCCAGCCCCTGAAAAAATGCCTGGATGCGGTGATGAAATCAGCCGGAGAGAGGAAAAGCCGTGTCATCTATCTCTCCCCTCAGGGTCAACCATTTACCCAGGAAACGGCCAAACGCCTGCAGCGGGAATATGACCATCTTGTTCTGGTCTGCGGGCATTATGAAGGGGTGGATGAGCGGTTTGTGGAGGCATGTGTGGATGAAGAAATCTCTCTAGGAGATTTTGTTCTCACTGGTGGAGAAATTGCAGCTATGGCGGTGTCTGATGCCGTCTGCCGTTTGGTGCCGGGAGTTCTTTCTGATGAAGCCTGTTATACCGACGAAAGCCACTGGGACGGACTTTTGGAATATCCACAGTATACCCGCCCGGAAGTGTGGGAAGGGCGACATGTGCCGGAAGTGCTTTTAAACGGGGATCATGCGAAGATTACCCACTGGCGGCGGAAGCAGCAGATCCTGCGTACCCGGGACAAGCGCCCGGATCTGTATCAAAAAGCGGACTTTTCCTTGAAAGAGGACAGAATGATTCTGCAGGAAATCGAACGGGATGCTCTTCGTTTTCCACTGACGGAGGCGCTATCCTGCCGTACAGCACGGGTGGAAGACTTACCGGTGATTCTTCAGATTGTCTCCGATGCCCGCCGGATCCTGGCTCAGCGGCGGATCGATCAGTGGCAGGGGGATTATCCCACGGAAAAGGATTTTTCTGCAGATATTGATCGGGGGGAGTGCTATCTGATCTTTCACGGCGAGGAAGCTGCAGGGGTTTTTACTCTCTCTGGCAGCCATCAGGCGGAGTATGACGCCTTGACGGACGGGAAATGGGCTTGTGAAACCGGACATTACTGTGTGTTGCACCGAGCGGCGCTCCTGGCGAAATATCGCGGTTCTGGCATCTCGCGCTTTCTGCTGAAGCAGGTGGAGGAGATTGCCTGCAGCGGCGGTTTCGACTCTGTACGTACAGATACCCATCGAAAAAACAAGGGGATGCGCAGCCTTCTCCTCAATGAAGGGTTTGCTTTTCGAGGCAATGTCCTTGTCAGCACGGAGCCGGGGCATGATCCGCACCGCCAGGCATTTGAGAAAATACTATGAAACTTACAGACTATCAGGAAATCCGGGCGCTGCTCTCTCTGCACGGGTTTCATTTTACCAAATCGCTGGGCCAGAATTTTCTGACGGCCGCCTGGGTGCCTGATAAGATCGCGGAAGCGGCAGCCCCCAACAGAAGTACCGGGGTGTTGGAGATCGGGCCGGGGATCGGCTGCCTCACAGTCCCTCTCAGCCGCCTTGCCGGGCGCGTTGTTTCTGTGGAACTGGACAGAAGACTGATGCCGGTGCTCTCGCAGACACTTGCAGGCTGTGAAAATGTGGAAGTGGTTTTCGGTGATGCACTGAAGATGGATCTGCAGGCACTGGTGGAAGAAGAATTCCTCTCCCGTGGTCTGCAGCCTGTCGTCTGTGCCAATCTGCCGTATAATATTACATCTCCTATTCTGACGAAGCTTACAGAGATGAAATGCTTTGCGAATATTACGGTGATGATCCAGCAGGAGGTGGCGCGGCGGATCTGCGCTTCGGCAGGGGAGAGCGATTACAGTGCTTTCGGGATCCTGATGCAGTGGCGCACGGTACCGGAACTGCTGTTTGATGTGTCGCCGTCCTGTTTTGTGCCTCAACCGAAGGTGACTTCCACTGTGATCCGGCTTGGGCTGCGGGAGACGCCGCCTGCGGAAGTACAGGATGAAAAGCTCTTTTTCACTGTGGTGCGCGCAGCTTTCAACCAGCGGAGAAAGACGCTGGTCAATGCTCTTTCCTCTCAGATACCCGGCGTATCCCGGGAGACAGTGGCGAAAGCGCTGGAAACCCTGGGGCTGGACGGGCAGATCCGCGGGGAGGCCCTCGCCGTGAAGGACTTTGCGCAACTTTCCAATCTGCTTTCAAAACAATAAGATTGAAGGATCAGTGGGTATGATGAGATACAGGATAGTCTGTGCCCTCTCTCTCTTGACGATAAGCCTGTTCCTGACTGGTTGTGGAAAGAAGAAGGATACAGGACTTCACTATGAAGTCATTGACGGCAAAATCGTGGAGATCACGCAGACAGACGACGGAGTAATCCACATTCCGGCAGCTGCTCCGGGAGAGGCTTCGGCAGATACAGGCGTGGAATTATCGGACGGACAGGCGTATGTGGAAGAGGCATACAACAGCCTCACCGGAAATGACGCCATGATGACACTTCTGCAGGCGAGACTTACCACGGCCTGTGATGCCTGCCGGGAGGTCTATCTGAAGGCGGACAAGGGGACGGCATGGAATGTCACGCTTTCCTATCAAAGTGTGGAGGAGATGCTGATTGCAATCGGAAATGCAGGGTATCCGGCTCGCGACAGTAACGGGGAGCACAATATGCGCGCTTATGCCGTGTTGGACGCTTTCGGAAATGATGCGGTGCTTCGCACGGATGACGTCAATGGAAGCTATATCAACATCTATCCCGACGGTCACCTCAGCGCCTTCATGCTCTCCCGCGAGAGCGGTCGCTGGCATCTGTATTCTACCTCCGCTGCCTGGAACGACGACGGATCGATTCGCTTCTATTCCGCCGGGAGGTATGCGGTGGGTTCGGTCCGTTATACTTCCAAGGGATGGCTGATCTATACCCGCGATACTTCCGACTTTGATGAAAATCAGCGAGCCAATACCGATGCCTATGTCATGGTGCGGGTGCTGCCGATGGATGCAGAGGCAAAGGCGCTGTGTCAACGCTATATTGAGCCTATCGGATATCTGGAGAATAATCTCTTTATCACCAACTGGACGGAGCCGAATTTTGCTCCCATCGATTTTAACAGCCTTTATGCCTATATCTTCGGTATGTACAACGGGACGGATATGCTTTCCTCCTACAACGTGCGGCAGTATTACAGGGCGGTGGGCGGCACAAAGCTTTATCTGATCCCCCAGGATATCTTTGAAAACAACGTCAGCAGTTATTTCCGGATCGATAAAACGGCGCTGCGCAATGCATCTGACTATAGCCGTTCTCTGGGGGGATATTTCTTCCTGGGATATGACAGAGACTATTATAATGTGACACCGCGCACCCCAAAACCGGAGGTCGTAAGCTATACCTATAATTCCGACGGCTCCATCACAATGGTTGTGGATGCCGTGAATGCCTGGTATGGAACCGACAGGGCTTTCCGCCATGAGTTGACGGTGATGCCGGGAGAAGGATCTTCCTTCCGGTATATTTCCAATCGTCTGACAGAGGGAACCGGCAATATAATGCCGGCACAGAAACTCTCCGAGATGCTGAATGTAGAAGTAACAAAACTTGCAGAGCGGTTCAAGTGAGCTGAGACAAGGAGAGAGATATGGAAATCATTACTTCCAGAAAAAATCCGGAGATCACAGCGCTCCGCGCCCTGGCAAAGGATGCCGCCTATCGCAGGGAACGGGAAGAATTCCTGTGCGATGGTGTAAAGTTCCTCGCAGAGGCACTGCATGCCGGCTGTGAGGTTACGTCCATCCTCTGGAAAACAAAGCCGGATGAGAACCTGCAGAAGGCCTTTTCCTGCCGGCAGGCAGCAGCCCCCGCGGAACTTTTTGACTATGCCTCGCCCCTGGTCAACAGCCCTGGCCCGCTTTTTGCGGTGCGGATGCCAAAAAGGGAAGAAAAAAGGGTACCCGAGCAGGTGATGGTCCTTGAAAACGTTCAGGACCCGGGAAATATCGGCACTGTGATACGGACGGCCAACGCGCTGGGAATCGACCGTGTGATCCTCTGTGGCGCCTGTGCGGACGTCTATTCCCCCAAAACAGTGCGCGCGACCATGGGAGCAATCTTTCGCCAACATGTCGCCGTTTTCACTTTGGACGAACTCACAGCCACTCTCCGGCAGTGGGACATGCCCCTCTACGGGGCAGTGTTGTCGGAAAGAGCAAAATCAGTGCTGGAGGCGGATCTTTCCCGCTGCGCTGTTGCGGTAGGCAGCGAAGGGCGAGGACTTACCCGAGAGATGATCGGTCTGTGTAATGAAGAAGTGATTATTCCGATGAATCCGGAAAGCGAATCTTTGAATGCTTCCGTAGCGGCTTCTATCCTGATGTGGGAGATGAAACGGGGGGCCTTATGACGGATACATCACTTTACTGGCTCTGGCTCTCCTCTCTGCCGGAAGTGAGTCTGCAGGCTAAATCAGTGCTGCTGGAAGTGTTTGGCAGCCCCAAAGAGGCATTTTACGCTCCGTCAGGTGCCTATTCAAAAATTGAAGGGATCTCAAAAAGAGATGCCTCTCTTCTTGAGGCACGGGATCTCACTCTTGCCCGCATCATTCCGGAGCGCTGCGAAGAGGAGGGCATTACGATCCTGACGCCGGAGGAGGAGGCATACCCGGTGCGCCTGAAGCAGATCTATGCGCCCCCTGCCGCCCTGTATGTCAAGGGGCATCTGCCGACGTTGGACAAGGAAGTGCCTGTGGCAGTGATTGGCACCAGAAAGGCCAGCACATACGGGCTGAAAATGGGCAGGAGTATGGCCTATGAACTCAGCAAATGCGGGGCAGTCATCGTCTCAGGACTGACAATGGGAATCGACGCGGCGGCAGCGGAAGGGGCTCTTGCTGCCGGCGGAGTCTGCATCGGCGTACTGGGCACGCCGATTGAGGCGGCAAAAAGCCGTCTTGCTATCAGCGTGTGCCTGAAGGGAGCACTGATTTCGGAATATGCCCCCGGTACGCCGCTCCTGAAACCGTTTTTCCGGGCCAGAAACCGTATAGCATCCGGCATCTCCTGTGGGGTCGTTGTGGTGGAAGCACCGGAAAAAAGCGGGACCAGGCTCTTTGTTGCCGAGGCGTTGGAACAGGGAAAAGAAATATTCGCCGTTCCCGGCAATGCTGACAGTGAAACAAGCGCCGGTACTATCCGCTTCCTGCGGGAAGGAGCTCAGCTGGTTACCCGTGGTTGGGAAGTGGCCGAGGAACTGGACAGTGCATTTTCCGGCGTGTTGGATCCAACCTGCCATGAAAAGTTTCCTGTTTACGATGGTTCTCCCGCATCAGCTGACGAGACAAAAACAGAGACTGTAAAAGAGATAAAAAAGGGCAGAAAGGAAAACGATTCTCCCAAAAAACGCCTTGACAAGCAGGAAAGCCCTTGCTATATTGACATAACAGATGCAATCTCCACGCTAAGCGAGATACAGCAGCAGATTATGCTGGCAATTCTCGCCGGTCATTCCAGTGCAGAGGAGATCATTGAAACAACGTTGTATCCTGCAAAAGATGTGCTTGTTCAGCTTACCTTGTTGGAGATCCGGGGGCTGATCCGCAGGGATTCCGTGAAAGGTATTGTCCCGAAGGAAGCACATTGAGAAGAATTTTGAAATGAGGAATCCGCGCCATGGCAAAAAATCTTGTCATCGTTGAGTCTCCCGCAAAGGCAAAAACGATTGAGAAGTATCTCGGAAAAAATTATACGGTCAGAGCCTCTATGGGTCATCTGCGCGATCTGCCGAAGAGCACGCTCGGTGTCGATCTGGAGACGTTTGAACCGAAGTATATTCCTGTCCGTGACAGGACGCAGGTCATCAAGGACCTGAAAGCGGAGGCAAAAAAGGCCGATACCGTATTTCTCGCAACTGACCCTGACCGCGAAGGGGAAGCCATTTCCTGGCACCTGAAGGAACTGCTCTCCTTGCCGGATGACAGGGCAAAACGCGTCACCTTCAATGAAATTACAAAGAAGGTGGTTACGGAAGGGATTGCCAATCCCCGGGAGATCGATCAGAATCTTGTTAATGCCCAGCAGGCGCGCCGCGTGCTGGACCGCATCGTCGGCTACGAACTGTCGCCCATGCTCTGGCACACCATCAAGTACGGGCTTTCCGCAGGTCGTGTACAGTCTGTTGCAGTGCGTATGGTGGTAGACCGGGAGAACGAGATCCGTGCCTTTAAAAAAGAGGAATACTGGCTTCTGGATGCTGTACTGCATACCGATAAAGGGGATGTATTTACAGCACATTATTATGCCCCTCTGGGAGAGAAAAAGCGGACGCTTCACAGTCGGGAGGAAACGGACGCTGTTATTTCGGCAGTTTCCGCCGCGCCTTTCACGGTGAAAAGCGTAAAACGGACGGAAAAATCCAAAAGTCCCGCAGCTCCCTTTATCACATCCTCTCTGCAGCAGGAGGCTTCGAGGCGGCTGAATATGACACCGCGCCGTACGATGATGATCGCACAGCAACTGTATGAAGGGGTGGAGATCCACGGCAGAGGCAGTGTAGGTCTTATCACCTATATGCGTACCGACTCTCTCCGACTCTCTCCGGAAGCGCTGGCTGCAGCCGGCAGTTATATCCGGAGCAATTACGGTGAGGAATACTATTTCGGAAAGCCGCGCACCTTTAAAACGAACAACAACGCCCAGGATGCTCACGAAGCCATACGCCCCTCTGACGTTACCCTGACGCCGGAGAGTATCCGGGATGATCTGACAAGAGACCAGTATGCCCTTTACCGACTGATCTGGCGGCGCTTTACGGCCACCCAGATGGCCAATGCAGTGTATGACAGCATTGCAGTGGAGGCACTTTCTGCTGGCCACGTGTTCACCGCCTCAAGCCAGCAGATCAAATTTAAGGGCTTTACGGCGCTTTATGAAGAGGCAAAGGACGAGGAGGAAAAAGACGGCAGTACGGGAAAACTCCCGCCCATGGAAGAAGGCGAGCCGCTCTTCTTCGTCAAAGCCAATGCCGACCAGCAGTTCACACAGCCTCCGGCCCGTTATACCGAAGCCACCTTGATCAAGGCGATGGAGGAAAAAGGTATCGGCCGCCCTTCAACTTATGCCGCTACCGTTTCCACTATCTCCTCCCACAACTATGTGGCAAAGGAAGGACGTACCCTTCAGCCGACGCCTCTGGGAGAGGTCGTGACGCAGTTTCTGCAGGAGCATTTCCCGGATATCGTGGATCTCGGTTTCACCAGCGCCATGGAAGCAGATCTGGACAGGATCGAAGAGGGCAGCGAGGAATGGAAGAGTGTGCTGCGCACCTTCTATGACGACTTCAGCCGGGAAATGAAAACGGCGGAGACAGAGACGCAGGGCACAAAGATCAAAGTGCCGGATGTGGTCACGGACGAACTCTGCGAAGTCTGCGGCTCTCCAATGGTCAAAAAACACGGCCGGTTCGGAGACTTTCTCGGCTGCAGCAATTTTCCGGAGTGTACCTTTACTAAGCCTCTCGTAATCGAAATGCCGGGGAAGTGTCCTAAATGCGGCAGCAGAATTCTGAAACGTACCTCCCGCAACGGCAATGTCTATTATGCCTGTGAAGAAAACAAACCCCTGTGCACTTTCCGCACGGAGGAGAAACCGACAGCCGGAAGTTGTCCAAAGTGCGGAGGCGCAGTGTCGGAACAGACCGGCGAGGATGGAAAGCCCTTTTGGGCCTGTGAGCGCAATCTGATCAAAAAGTGCGATTTCATCACCTGGGATGTACCTACCAAAGAGGTCTGTCCGGAGTGCGGAAAGACCATGTTCAAGCGCAGCGGTCGCGGACAGGCAAAAACGTTTTGTGAAAACGAGGCCTGCGTGAAATTCGTTCCGCTGGAAGCGCGCACATACAAAAAGAAGAGCACAGCTGACAAACCTTCCGGCAAAAAAGCCGGCATGGCAAAGAAAACGGCAGGAAAGAAAACTTCCGTTGCCGGAAAAACAAGAAAGAGTGCGGCGGCGAGATCCGCTGCCGGAAAACAGAAAAAAAAGGCAGAGAAATGAATTCCTTGAATCACCATGTCACGGTCGTCGGGGCGGGTCCTGCCGGCAGTGAATGTGCCTGGCAGATCGCCAACCGCGGAATTGCCGTTACGCTGATCGACATGAAACCTGCAAAGTTTACGCCTGCACACCGCTCTCCGTATTTCGGGGAGCTGGTGTGTTCCAATTCTCTGCGGTCGGATGAACTGAGCAATGCTGTAGGGCTTCTCAAGGCGGAAATGCGTTCTCTTGGCTCTCTTTTTCTGGACAGCGCAGATTTTAATCGTGTGCCTGCAGGCGGGGCGCTCGCCGTCGACCGGGAAGGCTTTGCCCGCACAATTACCGAAAAGCTCACCGGTCACCCCAACATCACCGTCGTTTCCCGAGAGGTAACGGAGATTCCCGAAGGGTATGTCGTGATTGCCTCCGGTCCCCTGAGCAGTGATGCGATTGCCGATAAGATTGCTTCTCTGACTGGTGGAGAAGGACTCCACTTTTATGATGCGGTGGCACCCATCGTTACGCTGGAGAGCGTAGATATGGACAGCGCTTTCTTTGCTTCCCGCTATGATAAGGGAACAGCAGATTATGTAAACTGCCCGATGGACAAAGAAGAATATATTGCATTTGTTTCTGAACTTGCGAGAGCAAAAGAAGCCGAAGTGCACGGCTTCGACGACGGTGCGGTCTTTGAAGGCTGCATGCCGGTAGAAGTCATGGCGCGGCGCGGTATTGACACGCTGCGGTATGGGCCGCTGAAGCCTGTCGGACTGATTGATCCGCGTACCGGCAAAGAAAATTATGCGGTGGTACAGCTTCGAAAAGATAATGCGGAAGGTACGTTATATAACCTGGTCGGATTTCAGACGCATCTCACCTGGGGAGAACAGAAGCGGGTCTTTTCCAAGATCCCTGCTCTTCGAAATGCCGAGTTTGTGCGATACGGGGTGATGCACCGGAATACCTATCTGAATAGCCCGTTGCTGTTGGACCGGTATTACCGCCTGAAGGCGGAGCCGCGTATCCGCTTTGCAGGGCAGATGACCGGTGTGGAGGGATATGTGGAGTCGGCTGCTTCCGGGATGCTGGCGGGTATAGAAACAGCGGCGGAGATTCTTGCTCTGCCGCAGGTGGACTTTCCTCAGGAGACGGCGATAGGGGCTCTGGCGCTATATGTATCGGGCGGCAGCGTCGGGGATTTCCAACCGATGAATGTCAATTTCGGTATTATTACGCCCCTGAATAGACGCGTTAAGGGGAAGCGGAACAAAAATGCTGCCATTTCCGAACGCTCCCTTCAGAAAATCGAAGAAATCAAAAAAGGAGAACTGTTTTCATGAAGATCATTATAGATGCCATGAGCGGGGACAATGCCCCTCAGGAAATTGTTGCCGGTGCTGTCCGGGCAAAAGACGAACTGGGAATAGAGATTTTGTTTGTCGGACGGGAAGCGGAAGTGCTTGCCTGTCTGGGTGCAAGGCAGCGGGAATTTGAGATCGTCCATACGGAAGAGATTATTACGATGGACGATGATCCCAGCACGGCAACCAGGCGGAAAAAGGACTCTTCCATGGCAGTAGCCCTGAAGCTCCTTTCTGAAGGCAGAGGGGATGCCGTCGTTTCAGCAGGATCTACCGGGGCACTGCTGACCGGCGCCACACTGACAGTCGGAAGGATCCGCGGAATCCGACGTGCAGCGCTGGCACCTGTCCTGCCGGCCGGTGAGCGGGGTGTTATGCTGATCGACTGTGGTGCCAATGTGGAATGCACTCCGGAGTATCTTTTGCAGTTTGCCTATATGGGTTCCTATTATGCCAGCAAGATCCTCGGCTGTGACAGACCCCGTGTGGGGCTGCTGAATGTCGGGACGGAAGACTCCAAAGGCGGGGAACTGCAGCACCGCGCGTTTGCCTTGCTGAAAAATGCACGGGAACAGGGACGTATCAATTTTATCGGCAACGTGGAAGGCACTTCCGTTTTTAACGGAGACTGCGATGTTGTGGTGACGGACGGTTTTACCGGCAATGTGCTGCTGAAAACCACGGAAGGTGTCATCCGGTATATGATGAAAACCTTAAAGGGCGTGTTTTATAAAAGTATGCCTAATAAACTTGCAGCGGCAGTTCTCAAAAAGGACCTTGCCGCCATGAAAAAGTCGATGGATCCGAACGAAGTCGGCGGTACGGCACTGATCGGCATTTCCAAGCCGGTCGTCAAGGCGCACGGATCTTCCAATGCGGCATCCTTTTTTTCCGCGATCCGCCAGGCAAAAGTTTTTGCCGAAAGCGGTATTATTGAAGACATCAAAGCCAATATCGACTGTATGAAGATCAAGACAGAGACGACAAATGAAAACGCTTGAAAATAGAATTGGCTACACGTTTCAGGATCCTTCCCTTCTGGAAACTGCCCTGACGCACAGTTCCTACGCTAATGAGCACCGCGGAAGCGAATGCTATGAACGTCTGGAATTCCTGGGAGATTCGATCCTGGGTTTTGTCACGGCAGAATTTCTGTATAGGCATTCCCCCAGAATTCCGGAAGGGCGTATGACAAAGCTTCGAGCAGAACTGGTATGCGAGCAAAGCCTGTATGAAGTTGCACAGCGCCTGGAACTCAGTGAGGGAATGCGCCTGGGCCATGGGGCGGAGAGAACCGGCGAGAGGTATCGCCAGTCGATCCTGGCAGATATGGTAGAATCGGTGATTGCCGCTATTTATCTTGACGGAGGGTTGGAACAGGCAAAAAAGTTTATTTTTTCCAATCTATTGGATCAGGCGGACATTAAAGCGGAGCACCACCCGACAGATGCAAAAACGGCACTGCAGGAACTGATGCAGCGCAATGGCGAGTGCTCGATCCGCTATGAGGAGGTATCGGAATCCGGCCCCGACCATAACAAGAGCTTTATTTTTCGGGTACTGATCAACGACGTGCCCTCAGGTGAAGGCACGGGGCGGACCAAAAAAGAGGCGGAACAGGCCGCCGCTGCGTTTGCCCTGATCCATAGACAGCAAACATGAACGCCAGAGAGCGAATCCTGCCGGTTTTCGTGCCGCATCTCGGCTGTCCCCATGCTTGTGTTTTCTGCAATCAGAACAGAATCACCGGGCAGGAGAAAAGCGCGGATGCCCAGACTGTCTATGCTGCACTTCAACGGTGCCGGACGCTTTTCGGCAGAGAAAGTGCCTGTCAGCTTGCCTTCTACGGGGGTAGCTTTACTGCAATACCCGTTTCGCTGCAGGAGGAACTTCTTGGTGCGGCGCAGGAGGCACTGCAGCAGGGAGAGATCGATTCGATTCGACTTTCCACCAGACCGGATGCCATTGATGATGCGGTTCTCGCAAGGATGAAACACTACGGGGTGAAAACTGTAGAACTGGGCGCGCAATCCATGGATGATGAGGTACTTCGACTTTCAGGCCGCGGCCATACGGCAGCAGAGGTAGTCTCCGCATCCCAGGCTGTTCAGAGAGCAGGGTTTCGCCTTATCCTGCAGATGATGACCGGCCTCCCGGGGGATACCCCGGAAAAGGCACTGAAAACAGCAAAACAGATTATTGCCCTGCATCCGGACGGCGTACGTATTTATCCTGCCGTGATTGTACGGGATACGGCCCTTTTTGAACTTTGGCAGGCGGGCACTTACCGGGAACATACCGTGGAAAAGGCGGTATCGCTCTGTGCCCAGCTTTTACCTTTATTTGATGCAGCCGGTATTCCGGTGATCCGCCTGGGGCTTAATCCGACAGAGGACCTTTCTGCGGGCGCAGCTGTTGCCGGAGCTTATCATCCCGCCTTGGGAGAGCTTGTGAAAAGCCGTGTTTTGCGCAATCATGTTGAAAGCCTGCTGACGGCACAGCCGAAAAAAAGAGAAGTTACCGTGATGGTGCATCCTTCAAAAGTCTCGCAGATGACAGGTCAGAAACGCTGCAACATTCTTTGGCTGCAGGAGCATTTTTCTCTCTCTGCAGTAAAGATAGTCGCCTCAGGTGACCTTAAAGCGAATGAAGTCCGTATTCTGTAAAGCCGGAGTTACGATTTTTCATGAAACACATTGCAGCGGATGACCGGGTCGTGCTGTTCTGACTAAAAAAGAGTATGTGTTTCTCTTTTGGAACGGAAATAAAACGGAAAAAGCCTTCTCCGGTTTTTGAAGCTTATGCTTCTCCGGTTTTTGAAGCTTATTGCTTGCAAACAGCTGCTGACTATGGTAAAATTTATTGTTAGCTTTTTCTTTCACTGAATATCGAAACAGAGAAAGCATAACGAAAAACAAGAGAAAAGTGACTCGGAGGTTCCCGATAACGGATTTGCCAAAAGGTGGAATTTCTGAGGAAATGTAGAAACATGTATCTGAAAGCACTGGAAATCCAGGGGTTCAAATCCTTTGCCGAAAAAACACGCCTGACCTTTGAAAAGGATATCACATGCATCGTTGGCCCCAATGGATCGGGGAAGAGCAACTTGTCGGATGCACTTCTTTGGGTGATGGGGGAGCAGCGCACTAAGACACTGCGCGGTACAAAAATGGAAGATGTGATTTTCGGAGGCACAGCGATCCGCAGCCCCATGGGGTTTGCAGAAGTGTCTCTGGTGATCGACAATGCCGCACATGTCATCGATTCAGACAGCCCTGAAATCGAACTTACACGCCGCTATTATCGCAGCGGGGAAAGTGAATACTTCATCAACCGTGAACAGGTGCGCCTGAAGGATCTCAATGCGCTGTTGTTTGATACAGGCCTCGGGCGTGACGGCTATTCTGTCATCGGCCAGGGGAAAATTGCAGACATTATATCGACGAAAAGCACAGACAGGCGAGAGATCTTTGAGGAAGCGGCAGGAATATCCCGCTACCGCTATCGCAAGGAAGAGGCGGAGCGCCGTTTGGCGCGCACGGATGAAAATCTCCTCCGGATCAATGACAAAATTGAAGAACTGGAACTGCAGGTCGGCCCTCTGAAGGATCAATCGGAAAAGGCAAAGAGGTTTCTTGTTCTGAGAGATGATCTTCGCATCCGTGAAATCTCTTTCTGGATGGAGACGCTGGATCAGCTGCACCGCAGGGCAGATGCCGTCAATGCCGAATTTGAAGAGACGAAAGCGCTGCTGGAAAAGGCAAAGGCGGAGCTGGAAGCTCTTTATGCTTCCTCTGGAAGCCTCTCCGAGCGCATGCACGCGAAGGATGAAGAAAATGAGCGTGCCCGGGAGCGCCTCTCAGCCAAAGAATCTGAAATTGCTTCCTGTGATTCCGATATGGCAGTGTTGCGGGCAAATGTGCGAAGCAGCGAAGAGGAAGCTGCTCGTATGGTGCAGGATATAGCAGACAGAGAAAACCGCGTTGGAGATATTCGCCGGAACATTGCCGAGGGAGAAAAGCGTCTTGCCGATATACAGAGAGAACTGACAGAACTTGGCGAGCAGATCCGTATCAACAATAATGTACTTGACGGCTGCCGGATGAAAATCAAAAGTCGGGAAGATGCACTCGACGCCGCCAACGAGAAAGCCAACCGTCTTTCTGTAGAGGCCAGGGCTATGGATGCTCGCATCAACATGCTCTCGGAAATGGAGAAAGATTTTGAGGGATATTCCAAAGCGGTAAAAACAGTGATGAGAGAAGCCGCTCGCGGCACTCTGCGGGGTGTGCACGGCCCGGTTTCAGGGCTGATACGCACCGATGAGGAATGTGCTCTCGCTATAGAAACTGCTCTTGGAGCTGCTGGGCAGAACATCGTCATCGAAACCCGGAATGACGGCCGGTCCGCCATTGAGATGTTAAAACGCACAAACAGCGGACGTGCCACTTTTCTCCCGCTGGATACCATTAAAGGGTATGTTATGAAGGATGCACCGGAACGGGACCCCGGTTTTGTCGGCGTGGCATATGATCTGGTACGGTTTGAAAGACAATATGAGCAGATCGTTGCCAGTCTCCTCGGAAAAACCATTATTGTGGAGGCGCTTTCGGATGCCATCCGGATTTCCCGGAACGGAAATGACAGGTATCGCATTGTTACGCTGGACGGGCAGATGATCAACGTAGGCGGTTCCATGACAGGCGGCAGCAATGCGAAAGGAACAGGAGTCCTTTCACGCGCAAACGAATTGGACACCCTTCGCAGAAAGAGGGAAGAACTTCGTTTTCAGATACAGTCCTGCGAGCGTAGCCTGGAACGAGCGAGAAATGATCTTGCCGTCGTTCGAAACGATCTGGATATCGCGCAGGAAGATAAGAACAGCCTGGCAGCAAGAGAGTCTTCTCTCAATGCGGAGGCATCTGCCGTTACGAATACGGGCAGGCAGTTTCAGCTTCTTCTTGACAGTTTGACAGGCGACAGTGACCTTCGACGCCGGGCAGTGGAAGAGGCTGAAGGGAAAATCATAGAACTGAAGAAAAGCTACGAGGAAAAAACAGAGATCCGGCAAAAGCTCGTGAGCCAGGCAGACGTAATACGCAGAGAGATTGACGAGATCAGCAAAAGCCGTCTGGAACTGGAAGGCCGCCGCACTGCCAACGAACGCACTACGAGAGAGTGTAATGAAGAACTCAACGACCTGGAACGCCGCAGTGCAAGGGTGGAGCAGAAAAAGCTTGCTGCTGATATGGAGGAAAAGCAGATCCTGGATAAACTCTGGGACAGCTACGAACTCAGTTTCACGGCTGCGCAGGAACTCCGGCAGCCGGTGGAGAATCTTCAGAGGGCGAATCGTGAAATTGCTGATCTTCGCAGGCAGATTTCCGCTCTCGGCTCCCCCAATATTGGAGCAATTGAAGAATATGAGCGGGTAAGTACACGGTATGAGTTTCTTGCCTCTCAGCGGGATGATGTTGAAAAAGCAAAAAATGAGCTTCTCGGGATTATTCGCGATGTTACAAAGGAAATGACGGCTGTTTTTTCTGAGCAGTTCAAACAGATCAACGTGGCATTTCAGCAGACATTTAAAGATCTTTTCGGAGGCGGGAAAGCGTCACTGGAACTGGAAGATGATAATAACATTCTCGAGTGCGGGATTGAAATACGCTGCCAGCCTCCCGGTAAAGCACTTTCCACCTTGTCTCTGATGTCCGGCGGAGAGATGGCCTTTGTAGCAATTGCGCTGTATTTTGCAATTTTAAAAGTCCGCCCGACACCGTTTTGTGTGATGGATGAGATCGAAGCTGCATTGGATGAGGCAAATGTCAATCGTTTTGCCGATTATATGCGACGGATGGCTGAAAGAACGCAGTTTATCGTAATTACGCACCGGCGCGGCACCATGGAAGAAGCAGATATGCTCTATGGGGTCGTTATGCAGGAAAAAGGCGTTTCAACGGTACTTGAGCTTGACCTGGAACAGGCAAGTAAAACCGCGGAGGTTTAATATAAGTATGGGTTTTTTTGACAAGATGTTTTCCGGCCTTTCCAAGACCAGAAAAAACATGCAGGAACTGGAGGAATTATTCCAGGATTATGCCCCTGACAGTGAAGATTTTTATGACGATTTGGAGGAATTACTGATTCTCTCTGACGTCGGTGCACAGACAGCTGCCGATGTGATCAAGGGAATGCGCAAACTGACATGGGAGCGCCGTTTCCGCAAAGGCTGGGAGGCACGGGAAGGTCTGATCGAACTCCTTTCCAAAAAGCTGGAGCCGGCTGATCCCGCTTTGAAACTCACCACAAAACCTTCTGTTATCCTTATGGTAGGGGTTAACGGAGTTGGAAAGACCACAAGCATTGGCAAGCTGGCAGCAAGGTTGAAAAGCGAAGGTAAAAGTGTGCTTCTTTGTGCAGGGGATACGTTCCGCGCTGCAGCTGCCGAGCAGTTGGGAATCTGGGCGGAACGGGCAGGTACCGATTTTGTACGTCACGAAGAGGGCAGCGACCCTGCTGCTGTAGTGTTCGATGCTATTAGCGCGGCAAAAGCGAGAGGGATTGATGTTGTGATCATTGATACGGCAGGGCGGCTGCACAATAAACAGAACCTGATGAACGAACTGTCCAAGATGCGCCGCATCATTTCCAGAGAACTTCCGGATGCCGATGTGGAGACGCTGATGGTGCTTGACGCAACGACCGGACAAAACGGTCTCATCCAGGCAGAGCAGTTTAAAGATACAGCTGATCTGACAGGCATTATCCTGACGAAACTCGACGGGACGGCAAAGGGAGGCATTGTGTTTGCTATTGCCGATAAACTCGGTCTTCCGGTAAAATACGTCGGAGTCGGGGAACAGATCGATGACCTGATTCCCTTTGATGCAAAAACTTTCGTTGAGGCACTGTTTAAATGAAACTGATACTTGCCAGCAACAATAAAAATAAGCTGCGGGAGTTCCGGCAGATTGTAAAAGATCTGCCGATCGAGCTGATTTCACAGAAGGAGGCAGGCTGTGATTTCGAAGTGGAAGAAACCGGTACGACTTTTGAAGAAAATGCTTTTCTCAAGGCGTCTGCCGTGACGAATGCGACGGGATGTGCTGCTGTTGCGGATGATTCCGGGCTGTGTGTGGATGCACTGAACGGGGAACCGGGCATCTATTCGGCCCGTTATGGACTCGGGCATGAGGCGTCCGACACGGAAAGATACCAGTATCTCCTGAAAAAATTGGAAGGAATCGGAAACCGATCTGCCCGTTTCGTCTGCTGTATCTGCTGCACTTTTCCGGACGGCCGTGTCCTGAAAAGCCGTGGAGAATGCGAAGGGGAGATCCTGCTGCGTCCCGAAGGCGACGGCGGATTCGGATATGATCCTGTTTTTCATCCGTTGTGTACGGAGAAGGGAATGGCTCAACTGACACCGGAAGAAAAAAATGCCATATCCCATAGAGGCAATGCGCTGCGCATATTTATTCCGCTGCTGGAGGAGGCTGTAAAAAATGATTACCAGTAAACAGCGTGCCCAGTTGAGGGGGCTTGCCGCTTCATTAGACCCCGTTGTGACCATTGGAAAAGGTGGCATCACGGAAAATGTAATCCTGTCTGCCAATGATGCGCTTCGTGCGCATGAACTGATCAAAGGGAAAGTGCTGGAAAATTCCATGCTTACGGCAAGGGAAGCCTGCGATGCTCTCTGTGAGGCCTGTAAGGCGGATCCTGTTCAGGTAATCGGCACCAGATTTGTCCTTTTTAAGAGAAATCCGAACGATATCAAAATTGAACTTGTTAAAAGCAGGAGCAAATGAATACAGCTGAGATCCATTATTCCCAATCAGAACTTGCAAAATTGCGAAAACAGGCGTATAAATGGCTTGATAAACGCCGTATACCTCATGTACAGGGTTGTGAAGAAGCGGCTGTAAAGCTCAGTGCCCGCTGGGGAGAGAACCCGGAAGTTGCCGCAGCTGCTGCTATATTGCATGATTGCACAAAAAATAAAACGGAAAGAGAACAGATGGACCTTCTTCTGCAGTACGGCATTACCTGTGACGATGCCCTTCTGGCAGCTCCGCAGCTTTACCATGCGCTCACGGGTGCAGCAGTGGCAAGAGATGTTTTTTCCATGCCGGAGGCAATATGCAGTGCCATACGGTGGCATACCACCGGCAAGCCGGATATGACGCTTCTGGAAAAAATTATCTACCTCGCGGACTATATTGAACCTACCCGCAATTTCCCTGGCCTGGGGCCGTTACGGCAATGTGCCTTTGAAGATTTAGATACGGCTGTTGCGCTCGGCCTGTCCATGACGATGGACGAGGTACGATCCAAAGGGCGCGAACCGTATTATCTGACGAAACAAGCTTATGAATTCTACAAAGAAAGGAACAGAACAAATGCTTTCTCCTGAACAGATTGCCGGCATCGCGGCAAAAGCCCTGGAAGACAAGAATGCGAAGGATGTCAAAGTTCTTCACACAGCCGCACAGACTGTCCTTGCTGACTATTTTGTGATTTGCAACGGCACCAGTTCCACGCATATCAAAGCGTTGGTCGGTGAAGTTGACAAGCAGCTTTCCGAAGCGGGTGAGCCGCCTGTGCGCAGGGAAGGGTTGCGTTCTGACATCTGGGTACTGATGGACTTCGGAAGTGTCATCGTTCATATTTTTACCGATGAGGCCCGTAAGTTTTATAATCTCGAACGCCTTTGGAGTGACAGTGTGGAGGTGGATCCCTCATCCCTTCTGAGCCCCTGATTACAGGGGCATTCGGTGTGTATCCCTTCTTTTGCAGGGAGGGAGGCCGTCTCCAGACGGCAGAGGTATCCATTTTATTGAAAAGAAGGAAAGAATATGAAATACGATTTTGCTGCAATCGAGAAAAAATGGCAGGCACGCTGGGAAGAAGAGAAACCCTATGCGGCCGTAACCGGGCTTGACAAACCAAAATTCTACGGGTTGATCGAATTCCCGTATCCCTCCGGAGCGGGTCTTCATGTCGGGCATCCGCGCCCGTTTACGGCGATGGATATTATTACCAGGAAAAAGCGGATGGATGGCTGCAATGTTATTTTCCCCATCGGCTATGATGCATTCGGCCTCCCGACGGAAAACTATGCAATCAAAAATCATATCCATCCGGCCAAGGTGACGCATGACAACATAGCAAACTTTACCAGACAGTTGAAGATGCTAGGCTACGGATTTGACTGGGATCGCTGTGTCAATACTTCCGATCCGAATTATTATAAATGGACGCAGTGGATCTTTCTGCAGATGTATAAAAGAGGTCTTGCCTATAAGGCCACAATGTCCGTCAACTGGTGCACAAGCTGTAAAGTCGTGCTTGCCAATGAAGAAGTGGTGGAAGGTGTTTGTGAACGCTGTGGCGCCCCTGTCATCCGCAAGGAGAAGAGCCAGTGGATGCTGGCCATTACGAAATATGCCCAGCGCCTGATTGACGATCTGGATGATGTGGATTATATTGAACGTGTCAAGATCCAGCAGCGCAACTGGATCGGGCGTTCTACCGGCGCACAGGTCACCTTCAAAACCACTGTAGGGGATGATCTTGTCGTCTTCACAACGCGTCCGGATACGCTTTTCGGTGCAACGTATATGGTTCTTGCACCGGAACATCCCTATGTCAAAAAATGGAAAGAGAATCTTACAAACTGGGATGAAGTGGCTGCCTATGTTGAGCAGGCAGGCAGAAAGTCTGACTTTGAACGGGGTGAACTGAACAAGGAAAAATCCGGTGTTCGGCTCAACGGTGTTATGGCGATCAACCCCGTTAACGGGAAAGAGATTCCAATCTTCATTGCCGATTATGTCCTGATCACTTACGGCACTGGTGCTATTATGGCCGTGCCTGCCCACGATGAGCGTGACTGGGACTTTGCCAAAATGTTTAACCTGCCGATTGTTGAAGTCGTCAAGGGCGGGAATGTTCAGGAAGAAGCATTCACGCTGAAGGATGACACGGGAATCATGGTCAATTCCGGTTTCCTGGACGGTATGACAGTAAAGCAGGCGATCCCGGCTATGATCAATTGGCTTGCCGAACAAAAAATAGGGGAACAGAAAGTCAACTATAAACTGCGTGACTGGGTGTTCTCCCGCCAGCGTTACTGGGGTGAACCCATCCCAATGATCAACTGTGAAAAATGCGGCTGGGTACCTGTTCCGGAAGATCAGCTTCCTCTTGTTCTGCCCAATGTGGAAAGCTATGAACCGACGGACGACGGGGAATCTCCCCTTGCAAAAATGACGGACTGGGTCAATACTACCTGCCCATGCTGCGGCGGCCCGGCAAAACGTGAAACCGATACCATGCCCAACTGGGCTGGTTCCAGCTGGTACTGGCTGCGTTACATGGATCCCCATAACGACAAAGCGTTCTGTTCTCCCGAGGCAGAGCAGTACTGGGGTCCGGTGGACTGGTATAATGGGGGTATGGAGCACACGACGCTCCATCTGTTATACTCCCGGTTCTGGCACAAATTTCTTTATGATATCGGAGCCGTTCACACGAAGGAACCCTATGCCAAACGGACCTCTCACGGCATGATTCTCGGCCAGAATCCGTATTATATCGGTAATTTCAGCACAGAAGAAGAAAAACAGGCGATGATTGAGAAGCACGGCAGCCTCGCCTTGCGTTCTTCAGTCAAGATGTCAAAATCCCTCGGTAATGTTGTCAATCCGGATGATGTGGTTCAGTCCTACGGGGCAGACACCATGCGTCTCTACATCATGTTTATCGGCGATTTTGAAAAAACGGCCACCTGGTCTGATGACGCGGTAAAAGGCTCCAAGCGTTTCCTTGACAGAGTCTGGAATCTGATGGACCGCGCGGAGGATAATTTCTCCATCTCGGAAAAGAATGAGGTCAGTATCAATAAGACCATAAAAAAAGTCGGCAGTGATATTGATAACCTGAAAATGAACACGGCCATTGCTGCCTTGATGACGCTTGTCAATGAGTTTTACGACAAAGGGCTCACAAAAGGTGATCTTGAACAGCTTCTTATGCTGTTAAGTCCCTTCGCTCCCCATATGGTGGAAGAAATGTGGGAGCTGGAAGGGTTTGCGGCTAAACACGGGAAGATGGCCATGCAAATGTCCTGGCCCCAGTATGACGAGACAAAAACTGTTGATGCAGTGAAAGAAATGGCGGTTCAGATCAACGGCAAACTTCGTTCCTCTATACGTGTCAGTGCAGATGCCGAAGATGAATCAGTGGTTGCCATAGCCTGTACTGATGAAAAAATCAAGCGCTATATGGAAGGAATGGAAATTGTTAAAACAATCGTAGTGAAAGGCCGCCTGGTCAATCTGATCCTGAAACCGAAAAAGTAATAGAACCGCATTGTTTTACCGGCAGGTAAAAAATGAACTGCGAACTGAAACACTTTTAAGTGTTTTCGGTTCGCAGTCGTTTTCAGTAGCTAAGAAAAACCGCCTGTTTTTTTCAAAACAAGCGGTTTTCTTAGTTGCGGGGGAAGGATTTGAACCAACGACCTCCGGGTTATGAGTTCAACCGTGCGTGTAATTTACTGTTTTTCAATGTTCGTCAATGTAACTGATTTCGGCTGTTTTAGCCTACATTCCGTCAAAAATAATTATCATCGTGATTTACTGTTTTTCAGTGTTGTTGAATTTTTGTTGAATTTTGCCCGCTGCCATTTTTGCCTCAGCTCGTGTAGATCATCCAGGACGTTCAGCTGTGCCAGGATCGACCGTTTATGCCGGCTCTCCAGATCGTGCAGCGTGTCCAGGTCTGAGTTACAAAACCGGTTCTCAACCACATGCGCAAAACACTTGCATATCCCGCTCCATTTTGGTATAATATACTTACTCCGATATATCACCCTCATCCTTTGAAAAGAGACGCCTACCGCCAGGCGTCTTTTTTCATTGCCTTTGAGAGCGGGTCATGGTATCATAGCTTTGGGAGAAATAAATTTATTATTATTTACCGTCTTGGTGCCTCAGCGGTCGCCGGTACTGCCGGAAATCTCCCAATTCATTTGTGTATATGTTTTCGGAGGGAGAGAGCCTTGTGATTACTGCGCACAAGGCTCTTTCTCTTTCCAGGACTTGACGGCTATGATATAATAAAAATGATCCTCCTTAAGGAAAACGGATCGCGTCATAAAGAAAAGAGCTATCGCGGATGCATCACGATAGCTCTTTTCTTTTCATTCGCGCTTTTCAATCATTTCTCTTGTCAGGTCAAGAGCCTGAAAGGCCAAGCTCTCGGCCTGATCGGGATTTGTGATTCTCAGCGCTTCCCATCCCATGAGAAGAGCTTGTAGCTTAATAAGATCACTCATTTTGTACATTCACCCCCTTCACCGGTTTCAGGCGATAAGTTGCCGGGCCGATATACTCAATCAGGCCTCTTTCTATAAGAGCATCCTTACAGTTCCAGAAATTCCAATACCCAAAACCCAATTGACCGCCGCTCTTTTGCGGACTGATTTTTATAGTCCCGTCGCGGTACACATTTCCAAGTAGGGAGAGATATATTGCTCGGCAGCTCAGTGGAAGACTTGTGAAAGCCTCTGATTTGATGAAATCTTGTGTCATATTCACCGCAAGCGGCATCACGTCACCTCCTTCAACCTGTAAGCCGCCGATCCGATCCGTTCCACAAGGCCGGCATTGATCAACTCGCCGTTGATCGCTGCATAGAATGTTTTGGGAGCGAAACCGTATTCTCTTATCTCCCTTACCGTGTATCTCACCATCCGGCGCTCCCCGGCCTTAATATCCATTGTGAGATATACCATCCGGCCATAGGGCGAAAGGCTCAGAAACCAATCCGACAGGAAATAATCTTTCGGTATCTCCCGGCCATTCGTGCCCCGGATCACACGCACCTTATAGGTGGATTTGTCTACCCTTGTAATCAATCCGGCTCTCAGAAGCTTAAACGTCCGCGAATACATACCCAGCTCAGAAAGATCATATTTTACAGTCTGTCATCCCAAACCTGCATACTCGGTCTTTATCTGCTTCCAGCAGCATAGCAAGATACTGGTTTTTTGTAGCAGCGTGTTGTGAACAGTAATCCTCAGATTTGAGGAACTTGTCTGAAATTCTGATTGCGGCGCCCATCACAATCCCTCCTCTATTGCCTGTAAATCCTCCAGGAGCGGGCCTATATGCTCTTTGCAGCAGATCATGAATGCCTCAGCGTTCTCTTGCAACTCCGTGGCCGTGGCCGCCTCCAGCAGCGCCCGGATGATGTTTGCATGAAATCCGGCCTCCGTGATCGCGGATAAGATACAGGGCTTCATATCGGCTCACCTTCCTCCCACAGAATCCGCAGCATGTTGATTACATAAATGATTTTCCGAATCATAAGCACCTCCATATTGATTTGATAGGGGAGGCCGTGCTATAATCGGCTCGACCTCCCTTGTGTGGTCACTCGGCTGCATATCCGTTCAGCTTGCCGGCGCTCGGATATGTGGCCTTTCCTTATGCTGGGATCGCCTGGACCTGGCTGGCCCCAAAGAAACGGGCCTTGTAGATCGCACCGTCGCCCTTGCTGCCGTGGATCAGATCGCACCCGAAAAGGGCCTTGCTGCCGTGGATCACTTCAAAGCCAAGCTGCTTCCAGCCGTACCAGGTATTTGTCTCTTCGGTGATCCCAGCCGCCTGTTTCGCTTCCTGGATGCGCTCGGCGTTCACCGGCGCGGCCTTTTCGCTGATCCATGCCCGATGCAGGCACTCGGCAAAGCTGCCCTTGCCCTCACGGTAGAGCCTCCAGGCCCTCAGCATGATCGCTCTCAGATCGTAACGCATTGTTTTACCTCCTTCATGTTTTGGTGTCTCCTGTTGTTTGTAGGAGGGAAGCGGCGGCCGGCTGTTTAAGTATCTATGCCCTCTTGCAATCCCAATCTCCCTTATCCGTGTCCGCTCTTATCTGGCCTTCTTGGTTTCGGCTGGCTTCTCGCCGTACCTTTGACCGTATCCCGCAGCCGTGGCCGCCTGGACCGCTATCGCCGGGCCTACTTTCGTCTGCCTTGACTTCCCTTGTCCTCCTTACATTATGGATTATAACAAATCTTGCGCAAGATTACAATTGACAGAATAAACAAATCTTGCGCAAGATAATTAGCTTTTTACGCCCTATTTTTGTGCATAATGCATCTTGCGCAAGATTGAAAAACAGTATATAATATTGCCATAATGGAGAAGAGGGCTTTTATATACCCGCTCCCAAAGGAGGATGATTACATGGGAGGCAAAACCGCCTATAAAAATGCCTGGATCACAGAAAAGCTCGACAGGATCAACCTGACCACCCCAAAGGGGAAGAAGGAAGCAATAGACGCCTACCGCAAGGAACACGGATTCTCATCCGTCAATGAGTTCATCAATGCAGCCATTGACGCAGCCATAGAGAGCGGCATGACAAAGGCCGCGCCCCAGGACTAATTTTTTTCCCGCAGAATTGTTAATTAGCAATTCCCGTTGCAGCATAGCAAAAGGAGCTGACCACCCCGGCCAGCTCCTTCGTCTTCCAGCTCTTGCAGATCAGCCAGGACATACCGGCTCTCCAGGATCGACCGTTCTGTCAGATCGTGCAGCCGCTCCAGCTCATCCAGGTTTAGGTTACAAACTGGCTCCATTGATCCGCCATAGCCGCAGCAATCCCCGGAAACGTCCTTGCTCTTATTGTGCTGCTGCTTGTCCTCTCTACCCATGAGCATATAGGCTCGACATATTGCGTCTTCCGCAAGAGCGGCAGCCCTCTTAACCACAGACAAGTTCTCTTTTTGAAAGGGTCTCCAAATTGAAAGGGCTGGATTGTCTGCACAAAGTACGGCAGGCCGAAATGTGATAACGGCGTCGGATTCTCAATACACAAATGGGGTACATCCAATTCATAACAGAACATGAAAAACTCTCGTGCTTCCCATCCAAGTCTTTCCCGTTCTTCATCCTTCACGTTGCCGCTCTTATCAAAAAGCAGATTTGCCGCGACGCTACTCAGGTATGTACATAATCATGTCCTCCGATAATCCTCCCACACCGTCACACGCCCAGGTTGAGCGCAAATCCTTCACAATCCCTTCCCGTGCGCTTCCGTCTTTTACCGCGCTATGCGTAAAGGCGCAGCTGTATTCTCAGTGTTCGCACGGCTCTGTGCGTCAAGCTGCTCCAATAGCAAACGCCGGTTGATGTGAAAATGATTACCGACAAAGAAACCGGGCAGCTCACCGCGTCTGTACATAGTTCTCAACGCCGATTCACTCAGAATGTCCATAGCCGCCGCCTGGCGGATCGTCGGGAAGTCAGGATTCACCCTCATTCGCGTTCTCCTTTTCAGCTACCTTAGCGGCACGCCGTTCCCAATACCGGCGATTATTGGCCGCAACCTTGTCCTTGTTTTTTGCCCGCCACTCACGCATATAGGCACGTTTGTAATCACGCTGCACTTTTCTGGCGGCATCACTCAGCGCATTTTTCTCCAACTTTTCCCCTCCTGTTCTCTTCTACCTTGACTTTTTACACGCTTGGTGCTATCATGTGTAGTATAGCAGATAGCACATAGATTGCAAGCGTAAATACACGAACGAATTAAAAACGTGTAAAAGATAAAGAAAGGGAGCGGGATAACCTATGGAGCGTGTAGAACCGTCTATAATGGAGAATGTTGCCAGAGTGATAAATAATGAACTCATGGGAAACCAGGGAGTAACAGATTTTGCTCATTCGATTGGATTAGAAAAGCGTGACGCTGTAAACAACTGGCTTTTGGGAAAATCAGATATTCGCCTCAATTCATTGATTAAGATTTCTCAGGTCTATAATATCTCAGTTGATTATCTACTTGGCCTTTCGGATCATAGCTCGCCTAACGTCTCAATCCAGGGCGCTCAGGAGATCACAGGACTAAGCAGAGAGGCGATAGATGCACTACACAGGCACAAGGTCAACAGTGACAATATGGATTCATTTACACACTCTGAATCCTTTAACTTCTTGAATGCCATAAATGATTTACTATGCTCAGATGAAGGAGAAAAGATTATTGATAGTCTCGTTAAACTTCGTTTGGCCCTGGTAGCGGTTTCCGAGTTGCTTAGAAACTACCAGGATAATCCCGGGCAAAACTCGCCAGTGCTGGAGTACCCAAATCTCCGTAGCTGGGAGGTTGATACAAAAAGTTGTATCTTGGAGGCACAGGAAGCGTTGTCCGGATACATCCAAGACTATATGAAGGCAAGAGAAAAGCTTAGGGCGCTGCATCTGCTTAAGGAAGAGGCGTTGGATAAAGGGGAAGGGGAAGAAAATGGCGAACATTCAAGAGCGCAGAGATAAAAACGGAAAGCTGATCTCCTATAGCATTCGGGTTTTCAGAGGCCGGGACGCCGATGGGAAGCAGCTCAAACCGTGGACAGCAACATTTGATGTTTCCCCAGGCTGGACGGAAAAAAGCGCAAGAAAAAAGGCCGAGGCTTTCGCCGCGACCTTTGAAAAGGGATGCAAAGAGGGAACTGCTACAGACACAAGGGAACGATTCGACGTTTATTGCAATCGTGTAATCGCCATGAAGGAGAAAACCGGCAAGATAAAGCATAGCACAGCAAACCGGTATAAGGAGCTGACAACAAGGATTTATCCGGAGATCGGCCACATAAAGCTCAAAAACCTCAGCGCGGAAGATCTGAACGATCTGTACACAAAGCTCCAGGAGAGCGGCAACAAGGCCGCCATTGATAAGGCAAAGTCAAAGATTGACCTTGCAGCCGTCCTAAAGGAAAAGAAACTGAGCCGCGCAGCTATCGCCAGGGAGACAGGGCTTGCCCCGTCCACTGTGGCCGCAGCCGTCCGGGGAGATACCGTAAGCGCCGACACAGCGCGGCAGATCGCGGAGGCAATCGGCCTCAAATATGAAAAGTGCTTCCTTTCCATTATTCAAGGAGATACCATTTCAAGCAAGACAGTGTTGGAGCATCACAGACTGATTTCCTCTATTTTGGATGCCGCCACCAAAGAGGGGCTTGTTCCTTATAATGTCGCAGCAAAGGCAACTCTGGCGCTTCCTAAGGCGGAAAAGAGGAAAGCAAGCTATTTTCAGCCGGCCCAGGTTGCCGCCATAAGAGACGCGCTGGAGGAAGAGCCGTTAAAGTGGAAAACACTTGTCCATTTATTCCTCATCACCGGCGCTCGGCGTGGAGAGATTCTTGGATTGAAATGGGCAGCGGTTGACTTCAAGGGAAATCGCATCCACATCGAAAACTCTGTTCTATACTCAGCTGATCGGGGCATCTATGAAGATACGCCGAAAACAGAAACCTCCGTGCGCTGGATCACCTTGCCAGTTGAGACAATGCAGCTCCTTCGTGAGTGGAAGAAGGATCAGGCAGAGCACAAGAAAAAAGTAGGGGAGTTTTACTTGGATCAAGGCTTTCTGTTTTGCCAGGACAACGGCCAGCCCATGCACCCGGATACCGTCACCGATTGGATGAGCAAATTTTCAGAGCGTCACGGTCTGCCCCATATCCATCCACACAGCTTCCGGCATACAATGGCCTCCATGCTCTATTTTAACGGCGTCGATACCATTTCGATCTCTAAGAGGCTCGGCCATGCGCAGCCATCCACAACAGCAAATATCTATGCTCATGTCATCGAAGAAGCGGACCAGCGCAACGCCGATATTTTGTCTGATATTTTTCTCAAAAAAGCATGATTTTCAAGGGCGAGTTGAATTAAAGTTGAATTATTGAGGATTTGTGAAAAAGTATTTTCCTCAAAAAGTGCAGAAAAAGGCCGGTTTCGATGTGAAACCGGCCTTTTTAGTGGTTGCGGGGGAAGGATTTGAACCAACGACCTCCGGGTTATGAGCCCGACGAGCTACCAGCTGCTCTACCCCGCGATATCTTCAATTGAGTATAGATAGACTATCACAGGTAAGGTGAAATGTCAAGTGTTTTTTGTGAAGAATTCATGAATAAAACAATTCCAGGCAGAGAACGGTGGTGCAATGTGTCTAAACGGACTGTGAAGGAAATGGGCGAATCTGGATCTACCTTTTACAGCCTGCATTAAATGCCGGATAGCTGACTGTTTCGTTGGGCTTTATTTCAAAGCATTTTTTTCTTCTCCGGAAGATATTTGACCGCCATAGGGAAGATGGCAAGATCCCGGATCACACGCTTACCGACACGCTTCGGTTCCAGTATAGTCCGGTAAAGCCATTCCAGACCGCTGTCAACCATCCATTTCGGGGCTCTTTTTTTATTGCCGGCAATAAAGTCAATGGTACCGCCGGCATTGATTGTGACGGGAATCTGGTATTCGTGCATGTTATAGTAGCCAAATTTTTCCTGCTTCGGAACGCCGAATCCGAGAATCAGGATATCAGCACGGGAATCCCTCAGCATGGCATTTATTTTGGCAATCTCTTCTGGGTCCTTTTCAAAGCCAAAGGGAGGAGAATAGGTGCCGGCTATCTGAATGCCGGGGTAGGTGACTTTCAGCTTTTCTGCGGCCGTTGCGGCAACACCCGGTTCGGCACCCAGCAGGAATATAGAATATCCTTTTTCCGCCGCGCGCCTGCAGAGCTCCGGTACAAACGAAGAACCGTTGATCTTCTCTTTCAAAGGGGTACCGTACCATTTTGCGAACCAGAGAAGCGGATGCCCGTCAGCAAAAAGCAATTCGGCAGAATCCCAGATCGGCTTAAGCTCAGGATTTTGTGCGACCTGGAGGATTTGGTCACAATTCGGCGTGATGATCTGGCCAATCCGACGTTCCGCAATCCACGTATCAATATAGTCGAGGGCTTCCGAAGTCGTGATATTGTCCAGATAGATATTCATAAACGGCATTCTGTTCAGAGGCATTTCAATGCTCCTTCCTCTGTTGTTTGCGCAGAAGAGAGGTGACGCTGTTTCTCGTTCTGCGCCCGCGTCCGCGGCGTCGCGCCTGGGTGGATTTTTCTCTGTAAAAAGCAGTCATCTCTTCATCGCAGTTATATATCAGGCGGTTGGCATATACTTCGCCGGTCTCCGTATCCTTCCGAAAACGGATGCGCACCAGAAAGCTTCCGTCTTCCCGGCAGGAGTAGATGTTCATGTATCTCCCATCTCCTTGGTTTACCCATTTGAGGCCTTCCAAAAGGGTGCCGCAATGGGGACAAAGCGGGCAGGAGACGGCTGTATCAGCCAAAGCGGAGGCTTTGCTCTCATACGGGCCGAATCCGTCATGCGCCAAAGTACCCGGCATATTGCTCTCCGAGACTTCCTTTACCGGATGTGGCATGCGTGAAGCAAGAATACGTGGCGCTTCGTCATATGTGCGCATCCCCTCTTTCATATCCAGATGTGTGCACACGAGAGCCGTGTTGTAGGCATCGCCAAGAGCGTCATGGGCAACACGTGTCTGCTCAATGCCGAAGTGTTCCATCGCCTCGACAAGGGATTTCTGGTTTTTATCTCCGCCGGTCTGCACGTTATAGATCAGCTGCAGGTTGATCCAATCTGCGATCCAGTCAAAGTCCAGATCATGCAGGATCACATTCTGTTCAAAAATTCCTCTGTCATCGTTTCCCCAGGTAAGGAAAATCACATCCTCACCGCAAAAGGTACGAAACTGTTCAAAAGCCTCCGGAAAACTTACTCCGTTGGATAGTCTTTCTTTGTCAAAACCGGTGATCTTCTTTACCGTGTGATGGATTTTGCGGAAATAGACAGGGCGTACATCGACGGTGAATTCTTCTCCCAGAGTCATATCCACATTGATTTTAACCGCGCCGATTTCAATGATCTCACCATGGAGACGGATCGGGATATGATCGAAGACAGAGGAATTGGAGCGCATGGCCTGATTCCACTCAAAATCCACTACAACAAAATTCATAAGGGTTTCCACCTTTTCCGTTCAATAAACATCCCTTCGGAGTGATCCGAAGGGATGATCCCACTGATGCCGTGCCGGCCCAATTATAACCTGCACAATAAGAGCAGGTGGGTCGCCTAAGTTCTGTTTCGCGCTTCCTTCTTCCAGGTGTTTGCCCGGGAGGCCTGCAATCCGCAGACTCAAATCGGCATCCCTTATAAGAGATGTGGGTTTAATGAGCCGTACTGTCTGAAAAGACAACACGGACCAGCAGGCTTAATTATGCCTCGCCTTCCTCTTCCGTATCCTCAGAAGGCTCCTCTTCATCGTCGAAAAGCAGCACCATAAACTTGTTGAAAACATCGTCCAGCTCTGCCTCGTCGTCAATCGATTCGAACAGTTCCTCGCCATTCTCATCCAGCATACTGCGTAGAATGATCAGACCGTAGTCCGGATCACTTTCATCCATGTTGGCCGGAAGAAAAGCAATAAAGGTACTTCCGTTATAATCTATTTCGTCGATATATTCCAACTCAAATTCCTGACCGTCATCATCAATGATCGTGATGAGGTCACCGTCGTTGCGGAGATCGCTCATAAGCGTTCGATTCCTCCATCATTTGATTTCGTTTCTATTCTACAGCATAAGCGCCAAGAAATCAAGACTGTATCGTTTACAATTTCTTTGAAATTCAGCGGATTTTTACCCTATCGTTTTCGAGGGAGCTGTGGTATAATACTTTGTCTGCATCTTCCACATGCGAAAGATGCATCGTACAGCTGAGAGGAAAGGAGTATCGATCATGGCAGAAAAATCAGTGCCCGGGAAAAAGCGTTCCGGCGTTAGCAAAGTCGGGCGGGCGGCTTATCTCGCTACAGATTCGGTGATGGATTTTATTGCATCTGTCATTCGTACGATTCTGAAGTTCAGCGGTTCCGTTCTGATCGTGCTGCTTCTGTCGGGCATGCTCTTCGCCTGCATTTTTGCATATTATGTCCAGTCGTGTCTTTCTTCTGAGTTCGATGTTTCTCTGGAAGACTATAGGATCAACCAGTCCAGCACCATCTGGTATGATGACGGCTCCGGCACATTCAAGGAACTGGTTACTCTCACAGGGCTTGAAAACCGGGAATGGGTGGATTACAGTCAGATTCCGCCCTATATGGAGCAGGCGGTAATAGCTATAGAAGATAAGCGCTACTATGACCATAAAGGGGTCGACTGGTATCGCACGTCAGGAGCACTGGTGGATATGTTTTTCACCATGCGCAAGACTTACGGCGGCTCTACCATTACCCAGCAGGTACTGAAAAACGTTACCGGCCATGACGAGGTGACGGTACAGCGCAAGCTGACGGAAATTTTCGGAGCCTTGGAACTGGAAAAACGATACGATAAGAAAGAGATCATGGAGTGGTATCTCAACATTGCCTATTTTGGGGAAGGCTGCTATGGGGTCCAAACAGCGGCTCAGACGTATTTTGGGAAAGACGTTTCAGAGCTGACGCTGGCGGAATGTGCGGCCATTGCCGGTATCACCAACCTGCCGACGTATTATGATCCTTTTTATAACGAAACCAATAACAAGCTTCGTCAGGAGACTATCCTGCACGAAATGTATAACCAGGGATTCATCACGTATACCGAGTACAAACAGGCCTGTGCGGAACCGTTGATTTTTGCCCACACCCCGGAAGAGGAGACAGTACAGCGCGTCTATTCCTATTATGAGGAAACCGTGATCCAGGACGTGATCGATGACCTTGTAAAACTCAAGGGCATTAACCCGAAAGCGGCGCGTACGCTGGTGTTCAACGGCGGCTATCAGATCTACTGCTGTATGGATCCGGACATTCAGACGGCTGTTGACACTATCTATGAAGACCTCTCTGCCATCCCGAAAACGACGGGGACTCAGCAGCTGCAAAGCGGTATTGTGGTGATGGATCCCTATGACGGGCGCATCCTTGCTCTTTCCGGAGGCGTTGGAGAGAAAACGGTGAATTTCGGGCTGAATCGTGCCCGGGATACCAAGCGTTCTCCGGGTTCTTCCTTTAAGCCGATCGCTTCCTATGGTCCGGCGACAGAGCTCGGTTTTATTACGCCGAATACGTGGGTTAACGATGCCTCCTACATCTCACTGAGCGGCACTTCGTGGTATCCGCAAAATGACGGCGGGCAGAATTATGGTCTGGTCACCATTTTTGAGGCACTGCAGTATTCCCTGAATACTGTGGCAGCGCAGATCGTCGATAAACTCACACCGGAGACCTGTTACAATTATCTGATCAATAAGCTGGGAGTGACAAGCCTGGTGCCGGATGACTGCTCCTATGCGCCTATGGCGTTAGGCCAGCTCACCAATGGCATCACTGTGCGGGAAATGGCGGCGGCTTACTGTTCCTTTGTCAACGATGGGGTATTTACTTACAGCCGTACATATTACAAAGTAGAAGACAAGCGGGGCAACCTGATTATTGACAATTCTCCCCGCACAGAGCAGGCGTTTTCTTCCAACACGGCGCATGTAATGACCTATATGATGGAAAACGCGGTGGAAAACGGCACTGGTACGGAGGCTAACCTTTCCAACATGCCGGTGGCTGGTAAAACAGGTACTTCCGGAGAGTATAAAGATCGCTGGTTTGTCGGTTGCACCCCTTATTATGTGGCTGCGGTGTGGACGGGCTTTGATACGCCGGCACGCATCAATGTAAGCGGAAATCCTGCTGCGCGGCTATGGAAAGCTGTGATGCGCCCGATCCATGACGGGCTGCCATACAAGTCCTTCACCTATCCGTATCTCGGAGGGAACACGGGTGTCTTCGGCATCACGGATGCAGATCTTGCTGTACAGACAGATATCAGCCCGTTTATTACCGAACCGGGCGACTTCCAGTTCCCCGGCCTCACCATCACGGGAGATGCTCAGCCTGAAATATACATTGCACCCAGCACACAGGCCAACGGCGGCGGGATCTTTTCCAACAACGGGAGTGCATTTTCCAATGATGTCGGGATCTTTACAGGGGGAGACAGCGGAGGAATTGTAATATTCGGGTGAAAAGCAACTCATTTTTCATAAAAAATATTGACTTTTCCCTTAATGTTTGTTAGTTTTATGTAATTCAGGAAACGGAGGAGTATTTTATGGCAAGACTGGAATATAAAGGGCATCCGCTGCTGCGCAAAGACAATATGATCTATTACGGCAGTTTTGCAGATAAGTATATTATTCTGATGCAGGTGCTGGAGAGCAAAAAGGTCAAAGATCTTGATGTAGCAACGAAGGTCTCCATCCAGCTTCAGCGTACCGATCCTTCTTTGAAGTCTCGTGACAGAGTGGAGAAGAAAAGCGAAAAGAACAGCCTGTATGCCGCCATTGATCTGGCATCTGTCTGGCTCGACAGGGCTCTGGCGCAAAGCTGACGCATGAATGACCTCCAGAAGCGCACCTGGGCTGAAATCAGTCTGGAAAACATCCGTCATAATTATGAAGCCATTCGAAGCGACATTCCGAAGGGATGCCGCTTCCTCGGCGTTGTAAAGGCAGATGCCTACGGACACGGAGCACTCAGGGTTTCCTCCTTACTGCAGCAGTGCGGGGCGGATTACCTTGCGGTATCCTGCCTGGATGAGGCGGTAGAATTGCGTGACGGCGGCATTACGCTGCCGATCCTGATCCTTGGGCATACGCCGCCGCAGTATTTTAGTGTGCTTGCAGATTATGGCTTCACCCAGACGGTCACCAATCTTGCTAAAGCCCGGGAGTATTCCTCTGAGGCGGTACGCCTAGGGAGAGAGATACGCATTCACATCAAAGTGGATACCGGAATGTCCCGCCTGGGTTTTCTGTGTGACGGAGATCTCTTTGAATCCGGTGTGGAGCACATTGCCTCTTCCTGTCGTCTGCCCGGCCTCCTTGCGGAAGGTATCTATACGCATTTTGCCGTTTCAGATGAAACGGGGGAAGAGAACAGAGTTTTCACAGAGAAGCAGTTTTCACTTTTCCAGCGCGTAATTTCTGCTCTGCAGGGAAAATACGGCATCTCCTTTGCCATCCGCCACTGTGCCAACAGCGGTGCGGTAGTGCATTATCCGCATATGGCATTGGATATGGTGCGTCCGGGACTGCTTTTGTATGGCTACGGAGATGACAGCGGGCGGCTTGCACTTCGCCCCGGTATGCGCTTCATGACGACGGTCAGCACCATCAAACACTATGGAAAGGGTACCAGCATCAGTTACGGATGTCATTTCGTAACAGACAGGCACAGCAGGATAGGCGTCCTTGCAGCTGGATATGCTGACGGGCTTCCGCGGGCTGCTTCCGGAAAATGCAGTTTTTACACCTCCTTTGGTCCGGCGCCTCAGGTTGGCAGTATCTGCATGGATATGTGTATGGCAGATCTCACCGACCTTTATGAAGTGAAAGTCGGATCTGAGGTGGAATTGTTCGGGGAACATGCCGACATCGGTCGGCTGGCCGCTGCCGCCGGAACCATTCCGTATGAGCTTCTCTGCAGCGTTACAAGACGCGTACCGAGGATCTATAAGTAATACGTCCGGGGATAGGGACGCGGAAAAGAATAGATTTGTTTATTATTAAGTTTTTATAGTAGGGAGACACAAACCGGTATGAAAGAAATGATGGAGAAGCTCAGAGAAGCTTCAATCAAAGCAATTCTGGAAACCGAAGACGTCGATTCTCTGGAGAATCTGCGCGTAAAATATCTCGGCAAAAAAGGCGAGTTAACGGGCATTCTCCGCCAGATGGGACGTCTTTCCGCAGAAGAGCGGCCGCAGATGGGTCAGCTCGCCAACAGGCTTCGGGAGGAGATAGAAGAGGCGCTTGAGAAGCGCAGCCAGGTGTTGGAAGCCGTGCGCATGGAGAAAAAACTTCTTCTTGAAACCGTGGATGTTACAATGCCGGCAACCGACGTTCGCCTAGGCCACAAACATCCGATGTACAATGTGCTGGATCAGATCAAAGATATTTTTATCGGGATGGGGTTTGAAATACTGGACGGCAACGAGGTAGAACTCGCGGATTATAACTTTACCAAACTTAACATTGACGAGGCCCACCCCTCCAGAGAGTGGACGGATACCTTCTATTTTACTGAGGACAGCCGAATCCTCCTTCGCACACAGACGTCTCCCATGCAGGTACATGCAATGGAAACAAAATCTCTGCCCATCCGCATGATTGCGCCCGGACGTGTTTACCGGAAAGATGAAGTGGATGCGACACACTCTCCCATGTTCCATCAGATTGAGGGCATGGTGATCGACAAGGGAGTAACGATGTCGGATCTGAAAGCCACGCTGAATCTTGTGGTGGAAAAGATATACGGCGAAGGCACTGTCACGCGCTTCCGCCCGCATCATTTTCCTTTTACGGAGCCTTCTGCTGAGTTGGATATACGTTGCCACAAGTGTGGTGGAAAAGGCTGCCCGACCTGCAAAGGGGAAGGCTGGATTGAAGTTCTCGGCTGCGGCATGGTTCACCCGAAAGTCCTGGCGGGCTGCGGGATCGATCCGGATGTCTATTCCGGCTGGGCCTTCGGTATGGGGCTGGAACGCCTTGCCATGGGCGAGTACAAAATCGCGGATCTGCGGCTTATCTTTGAAAATGATGAGCGCTTCCTCGAACAGTTCTGAGGGAGGATGAGAAAATGAAGTGTTCCAGAAAATGGCTCAATGAGTTTGTCGATCTGCCTCTGAATGAAGTAGGAGACAGGGCTTTTGCGGAAGCAATGTCGATCTCCGGCTCCAAGGTGGAGGCTACGGAAGACCTCAGCACCACAATGAAAAATGTCAAAGTCGGGCGTGTAGCATCGATTGAGCGCCATCCCGACTCTGACCATATGTTTGTTTGCCAGATGGATATGGGCTCCGGTCCTCTTGTGCAGATCTGTACCGGTGCACAGAATGTGCAGCAGGGGGATCTTGTGCCGGTGGCGCTGGACGGATCTCTCCTGCCCGGCGGTGTTGAGATCAAAGGGAAGCCGCTGCGCGGTGTCGAATCAGACGGAATGCTCTGTTCCTACAAGGAACTCGGGGCAACCGCTCATGATTTTCCCTATGCCATAGAGAACGGAATTCTTATCCTGCAGGGAGATTATCAGCCCGGGGATGATATGGCGGAGAAAATGGGGCTGGATGACCATGTGGTGGATTTTGAGATTACCCCGAACCGCCCTGACTGCCTTTGTATGATTGGCCTTGCCCGGGAAGCGGCGGTCACCTTCAGCAAAGAACTGAAGCTGCATGAGCCTTCCGTTCAGGCAAAAGGGGAGGGAAACATTGCTGATATGGCATCGATCTGCATTGAGGATGCAGACCTTTGTCCAAGATATACGGCTCGTATGGTCAGAAATGTTAAAATTGCACCTTCACCGGAATGGATGAAAGAGCGTATCCGGAATGCCGGGATGCGTCCCATCAACAACATTGTAGACATTACCAACTATGTGATGATGGAATACGGCCAGCCTATGCATGCTTTTGATTTCTCCTGTGTCCGGAACGGAGAGATCCATGTCCGCCGGGCAAGAGCAGGAGAGAGCATCCGCACGCTGGACGGGACGGAACGTGCGCTTACTGCTGATATGCTCTGCATCTGCGATACGGAGAAACCTGTGGCGGTTGCCGGTGTAATGGGCGGTGAGAATTCTGAAATCGTCGGGGACACGGCAATGGTTCTGTTTGAAAGTGCCTGCTTCAACGGTCCGTCGGTTCGGCGTACCGCAACAGCACTTGGCATGCGCACTGACGCCTCCTCACGTTTTGAAAAAGGCCTGGATTCCCAGAACACGCTGAAAGCAGTGGAGCGTGCCTGTGAACTGATCGAAATGCTTGGCGCAGGAGAAGTCGTTCCCGGTGTGCTGGATGTGCAGCCTGTTCCCTATCAGGAGACGGTTCTCCCGCTGGAAGTGGAAAAGATCAATGCATTGCTGGGTACGGAGATCGATGCAGAAGCCATGAAGAAGATCCTTACAGATCTTGGCTTCACCATGGAGGGAAATCTTATTCATGTGCCTTCCTGGCGTGCTGATGTGGTACACTATTCCGATGTGGCAGAGGAAATTGCCCGGTTTTACGGCTATAATGAAATCCCTGTACGTTTTACAGGTGCTATCAGCACCTGCGGCGGATTCAGCCTGGAGCAGCAGTGTGAACGGCAGATCGGCGAGATCCTGCGCTCTCTCGGTCTGGACGAGATTATCACGTATTCCTTCATCAGCCCGTCGTATTATGATAAGATCCGTATGCCGAAGGATTCCCCTTTGCGTGACAGCCTGAAGATCCTGAACCCGCTTGGGGAGGATACTTCGATCATGCGTACGTCGATCCTGCCTTCCATGCTTGAGATACTTACCCGCAATTATAACTTCCGCAACAAGGCAGCTTTCCTCTATGAGATCGGCAGGATTTATCTCAAACGGCCGGACGGGCTGGCAGATGAACCGAAGATGGTTTCCATCGGAATGTATGGGCCGGAGGTCGATTTCTTCCGGATGAAAGGGATAGTGGAAACACTCCTCTCCCTGGTTACCGGAGCGCATCTGCGCTTCGTGGCGGAGCGGGAGAATCCTTCCTATCACCCCGGGCGCTGTGCAAAGGTCTATGTCGGGGATACCTGTGTGGGCGTTTTCGGTCAGATCCATCCGGCGGTAGGGGAAAATTACGGAGTGTCTGCAGAACTTTACTGTGCTGAACTGAGCTTCGATGTGCTTTTTGACAACCGCAAATCGCTGCCGGTTTATCAGCCGCTGCCGAAGTTTCCTTCTGTATCGAGGGACATTGCGGTGACTTGCCGGTATGATATCCCGGTCGGAGAAATGATCGAGTGCATTCTCGCCAATGGGGGCGAATTTTTGAAAGACTGTACGGTCTTCGACGTCTATACAGGGCATCACATCGCGGAAGGTCTCAAGTCTGTGGCATTTTCCCTCACAATGCGTTCAGATGACCGCACCATGACGGATGAAGATGCTGAAGCTACTGTAAATGCCGCTCTTGCTGCTCTGAAGCATAATTTTGATGCCTCTATTCGATGAGGATCGGACGAACCAATATGACTTGAAATAACAAATACCCGGAAAATTCATAAAGGGTTGAATACCTCGTACCGAATGAAGGCACGGGGTATTTTTCTCTTTATTATTTTCGTTATATTGCACAAAAACGAAAAGTAAAAACTGTGCATTGTGCCAAAAATAACCGCTTTAAAAAATCTTGCTATGAAAAATGAGAGAAAGATGCTAAAATATGAACAATCAGTGAACAGCAAGGCTGTCCTGAAATATCATCATTATCTGTAGGAGGAATCAAAAATGAAAAAACTGTTCGCTCTGCTTCTGGCACTGTGCATGGTATTTGCTCTTTGCGCAGTTTCCGCTTCAGCAGAAAGCACGGATCCGCATGATGTTAAAGGCTCAGTGATGCTTTATGCAACACTGAAGGAAAAGCAGCTCACCGCCCTGAAAGAAGCCTTCTCCAAAGAATTCCCCAACATTTCTTTTGACTATTATGCAGCCGGTGCCGGCACTGTCATGACGAAGATTGCTACCGAGGCTCAGGCAGGCCAGAATCTCTGCGATGTCGTCTGGGTCGGCGAGCCTACAAACATCATGACACTTAAAGATCAGGGCATCCTTCTCCCGTATGAGTCTCCGGAAGCTGCAGCGATTGCAGACGAGTATAAGGATCCTGATAACACCTACATCGGTGCCCGTCTGGTCGTTATGGGTATTGCCTATAACACGCAGCTGGTCGATGAGGAGCATATCCCGACCAAGTGGGAAGACCTCCTTGATGATTACTTCACCGATCAGATCATCCTGACGGACGCTGTTGAATCCGGCACAATGGCGTATGCTCTCGGCGCACTGGTACAGAATGAAAAATACGGCTGGGATTTCTTTGAACAGCTCTCCGAAAAGCAGCATGCTGAGCTCAACAGCTCTGCTTCCGGTACACACAACGACATTGCCGCCGGCGGTTACCTTGCAACCATCGGGGTTGACTATGTTACGCAGACGCTCACCAATTCCGGATCTCCCATTGAATTTGTGTATCCGGAAGAGGATACAGTTGTCATCTATGGGCCGATGGCTATCATGAAGGACACCAAGAATGAAGCAGCTGCGAAAGTATTCTTTGATTGGGTCCTTTCCAAGGAAGGACAGCAGGTCCTGGCGGATGCCAGCGCCACCCCGATTCGCAATGATGTTGTTCGTGAAGGCTCTATGGCTGTCTCGGAGATTCACCAGATGGAAGGCATCGACGATGTTCTTATGAATGAGAACACCAGTGCCTACTTTGACAAGTTCGACGAACTCTTCAAATAATTTTTTGAGCTGGAAAACAGCAGACAACTGTTTCCTGGACAAGGGCAGTAATGGATTTCGTTACTGCCCTTTTTTTAATATAAAGGGGGAAAATTATGGCAGGTGTAAGATTTGAAAATATCACTTGCAGATATGGCAGTCACGTTGTCTTAAAGGATTTCTCGCTGGAAGTGAAGGAGAGCGAGATCATGGGTATCGTAGGTCCGTCAGGCTGCGGAAAAACGACCCTGATGCGCGCCCTGTGCGGCTTTATGAAGCCGGAAACCGGCAATATCTATCTCGATGACAGACTTGTCTACAGTGCTTCCAAACATGTGAATATCGCTCCGGAACTGCGGGGGATCGGTGTTGTGTTTCAGGATTATGCAGTCTGGCCGCATCTCTCCGTTTGGGATAATGTCTGCTATCCGATCAAACGTCACAAGGTACCGAAGGACGAGATGGAGAAGCGGGCTGCCCATGCACTGGAGCAGGTCCACATGACTGGCTATGAAAAACACCTTCCTTCTCAGCTTTCCGGCGGACAGCAGCAGCGTGTTGCCATTGCCCGAGCCCTTGTTTCTTCAGATGAGTTGATCGTTCTGGACGAGCCGATTACCAATCTGGATGCGAAACTGAGAGAGGAGATGCTGGTTGAGATCCAGAGGATCCAGAAAGATATCGGGACGACGATCATCTATATCACGCATGATCAGGCAGCCGCTTTGCGTCTGTGTGATAACATTGCCGTTATGGCACCGGATGGGCATATCTGCCAGATCGGAGTGGATGAGGATATCATCCGCCGCCCGGCCGATCGGTTTGTGTTTACTTTCGTCGGGGTATCTAACTTTGTGCCCGTTATTTGCCGTTCCGGCAAGATCTTCACGGAAAATGGGAACCATCCGGTGGATGATGCACAGCCGGATATGCAGGAACTTGGCCGGTATGATCTCGGTGTGCGGCCGATGGATATCGTCTTTGATGAGGACAGTGAAGTGAAAGTCACGATCAAGTCTGTCACTTTCCTTGGCGATCAGTATGATTATTTCGTAGACTTCAATGGGCAGGAACTGCGTGTAGAGAGCAACGCCCTCGATGCGCTGAGCCACCGGGTCTATAAAGAAGGAGAAAAAGTAGGCGTCAAATTCCTGAATGTTCGTTATTACCCGAGAGAGGAGGGGAAAGCTTCATGAGTCAGTATACAAGAAAAGGCGTGAATAAAGACATGGCTGCTCTTGACGGCAAACACTTCGGACTGGACAAGGTCCTCACGATCATTTGCTTTGTGATTCTGTTTATTATCGTTCTTGTTCCCGTCGCCATGATCTTCTATGTTACATTCATCAGTGAAGGCAAGTTTGATACGCGTCTCTTTACGGAAGTAATTGCAGACAAAGGCAATATCGGAGCCATGTGGAACACGATCAAAGTTGCTCTCGGAGCAACACTGATCGGCACAGTTATGGGCGTCTTTTTTGCCTGGCTGGTAGGCCGCAGTGATATCCCAACAAAGGGTTTCATGAAGGTCATGTTTGATATTCCATACATGTTCCCGCCGTTCTTTGGGGCTATGGCGTGGGATCTGATGCTCAACCGCCGTTCCGGTTACATCAACAAATGGATCGTTTCCACATTCGGGGTGAAAAGGTCACCCCTGAATATCAACAGCATTTGGGGTATTATCTTTGTGGAATGCTGCTACTACTTCCCGTTCGTTTACAAGCAGGTAGTCAATGCTTTCGAGAGGATGGATCCTACACTGGAGGAATCTGCCCGTATTGCCGGCGCAAGCCAGGGGTATGTTATCCGCAAGATTACGCTTCCTCTGGTCAAGCCCGCCATTTCAGCCGGAGCTCTGCTGATCCTTACCTCTTCTCTGGCACACTTCGGTGTACCGGGCATGCTTGGCTTCTCTGCCAAGATCTATACGCTGCCAACAAAGATTTATCAGCTGTTTTACCGTACAACAGGCAGCTTTGAAGGCATTCGGGAAGGCTCGGCTCTCTCCATCCTGCTGATCCTTGTTGTGGTGGCTGCGCTGATCCTGCAGAAATACCTTTTGCGGGCCGGCAGCTATGACATCATCAAGGGAAAAGCCACGCGCCCGATGCTTATCAAGCTTCGCGGTGCGAAAGTCCCTCTTCTGATCCTTGCCTATGTCATCCTCTTCATTATTGTGGTGATGCCTCTGGCAATGATTATCCTTGTCGGATTCCTTAAGGCTTACGGCCTGCCGATCACTCTTGCCAATATGACGCTTGACAATTACAAGCAGGTCCTTTTCAACAACACCATGGTCGCTGACTCCATTAAGAACTCCATCTTCCTGTCCTTCTCAGCGGGCATCATTTGTATGTTCCTCGGGGTTATGGTAGCTTACGTGATCGTCAAAGTGAAGCCCAAAGGGGCCATCGTTCTTGAACTGCTCTCTCTGCTTCCGTATGCGATTCCCGGTATTGTGATGGCGATCGGTGTTATCCTCACGTGGAGCGGCCGCTTCAAAGTCAATCTTTACAACACCATCTGGATTATTCTTGTGGCGTATCTGGCACGGTACCTGTCCTTCTCCATGAAGTCTGCATCGGCCTCTTTGCAGCAGGTGCATCCGTCGCTGGAGGAGGCTGCACGATCCTGCGGCGCATCTCATTTCGGTTCCCTGAAAGATATTACGATCCCGCTTATAAAACCAGCCATGGTGGCCGGTTTCTTCCTGATCTTCCTTCCGGCCATGCGTGAGCTTACGACTTCTGTCCTGCTCTACGGGCCGAACAGCAGAACGCTCGGAGTAGCGATTTTCTCCCTGCGTAACGATGGTTATATTACCACAGCCTCTGCGTTGGCTTCTATTGCGATTCTCCTGATCGTTATTCTCAACTCCATTGTCAACGCCATCCTGAAAGACAGAAAGAAGGGATAAGCTTTATGGATCAGGTCGTATTGAGAAATGTCCGCAAGGACTTTACTACCAAGCTTCTTGGAACCGTGACCGCGGTAGAAAACTTTAATCTGAATGTTGCTGAAGGGGAGTGCTTCTCATTTTTAGGCCCGTCAGGCTGCGGAAAAACCACGACGCTTCGCATGATTGCCGGGTTTGAGGATCTTTCGGACGGCGAAATTGAGCTTTGCGGAAAGCCTGTCTCCATCAAGGCGAAGAATCTCTATGTACCTCCCGAAAAACGGGATCTGGGCATGGTCTTTCAGGCTTTTGCAGTCTGGCCGCACATGAATATCTTTGATAACGTTGCCTTCCCGCTGAAAGTGCGTAAAGTGCCTCGTGCAGAGATAAAGGAGCGGGTTGAAAAGGCTCTCAAACACTGCAGTCTGGACGGGATGGAAAAAGAATATCCCGGAAACCTCTCCGGCGGACAGCAGCAGCGTATAGCGCTGGCCCGTGCAATCGTGACCAATCCGAAAGTGATGCTCTTGGATGAACCTCTCTCCAATCTTGATCCTAAGCTCCGTGAAAGCATGCGTTTTGAAATCAAAAAACTTCAGAAGGAATTTGGTTTTACCATCATCTTCGTTACACACGACCAGAGTGAGGCTATGGCTATTTCTGAACGGATGCTGGTTATGGATATGGGACGTCAGGTCCAGATCGGTACGCCGACGGAACTGTACAACAAACCGAACAGCCGGTTTGTGCACAAGTTCCTTGGACAGTCCACCTTTACAAACTGCGTTATTGAAGACGGAAAAGCATATGCAAAGGGCAATCTTCAGCAGCCAATCCCCCTCGATCCGCCCAAAGGCTGTGAACATGAGATGATTCTTGCCACGAGGCCGAATCAGATTGACATCAATCATGAGTCCGGTTATGAGAGTGTTGTGGAAAACCGCATCTTCCTGACGGATTATACCGAGTATCAGGTCAAAGTAGGAGATGCACTTGTCCAGGTACAGACGCCTCACCGTGTTGAGTTCTCCGTTGGTGAAAAGTGCTACCTCCGGTTCCCCAACGCCATGTGGTATCCGGTAGAAGATGAGGCGGCAGAGGCTGAAAGAAACCGCAGGCAGCTTGTATAAGTTAAAAATGGTGGATATTTACGGAACCCTGGGGCCGAAATGCTCCGACAAAGAAACTCTTGTTCAAATGTTTGACGCCGGCATGACCGGCGTCAGACTGAATCTTTCTCATGTAACGCTTCATCACGCAGCGGCGCAGATCGAAACGCTGCATGCAGCTGCGGCACAATGCGGTAAAACAGCGCAGCTTCTTATTGACATGCAGGGGCCGGAATTGCGTATCGGCATACTGACGGCGCCTTTCGCGCTTGCGGAGGGGGAAGAAACCATCCTTGGCGATGGCGGAATTCCTGTCCCGCAGCTTGTTTTCCCTGTGCTCACCGATGAGCAGCAGATCCTTCTGGATGACGGAAAGATCCTGCTGGAGGTCATCTCCCATGAAAAGGAGAGGGCACTTGCCCGCGTGATTCGCGGAGGGGTCCTTCAAAGCAGAAAGAGCATAGCCCTTCCGGGAGCGGCTATATATCCCCCCACTATGACGGAAGTAGACCGTAAAAACATTTCCATTGCCTCCCGGTACGGGGTAACAGCTGTTATGCAGCCCTTTGTGTGCACCCGGCAGGATCTTGAAACAGTCCGCACAGCGCTGAATGCTTCCGGCGGCAGTGCCATCCGCCTTTTTGCCAAGATCGAGAATTTAGAAGGCGTATCCAACCTGGAGGAACTGATCCCCGCCAGCGATGAAATCGTGATAGCCAGGGGCGATCTCGGCAATGCCATGCCTCTCTGGGAACTGCCGCGCGTACAAAAAAGCATATCCGCGAAATGCCGGCAGGCAAAAAAACCGTTTATGGTCGTGACGCAGATGCTCGCCAGCATGGAGCATAAGGCTGTTCCTACCCGCGCTGAAGTAAGTGATATCTTCAATGCCGTCTGTGACGGGGCAGCTTCCGTCATGGTCACCGGGGAGACCGCTGTGGGGGATTACCCTGTAGAAGTGATCCGCTACCTTGCAAATACAGTCAGAGAAGCGGAAACCTATCTGTTCCGGATTTAGTGCAGCAGAGCATTCATTGCAACCCTGTAAAAGTGAGCGGAGCCGGGATCCTGAAATCCCGGCTCCGCTAACTGTATGCTTTTAAAGGTCCAATTTTTTCAGCGCTTTGATAATGCCCGGTAAAACCAGGCTGAAGACGATAGAAGTCATTATCCCGGCGACGATGCGGAAAAACACCGTCGGCAGGGTTGCCGCAAAAGGATAGCCGATGATCACGCTGTCCAGATACATGATCAGGGTGTTGAATGCTGTCGTCAACAGGGCAGTTACCACTGTGATCATAATCAGCTGGCGGACGGTCAGTTCAAACCGATGGCGTTTTGCGTACAATCCCACCAGAAGACCTCTCAATCCTGCCGGGAGGATCCACAGCAGTGTTGTCGGGCTCAGACCGTAGGTCAACAGCTGGTTCAGAAAACTGCCGATCAGTCCCACACTGAGTCCGTCCAGGGGGCCAAAGAGAAGACTGGCCACAAGCACTGGCAAGGCATCCAGTGTGATCTTCATATTCGGCAGGCTGATCGATATCATGCTGAGCACCACAAACATGGCACTCAGCATGGCGTTAAGAGCAAGGCGGCGTGTGGTGCGCTTCACGGGCGCATCCCTCCTCTCCATGCAATCGGATTTAACGTCTTCTGCGGCGGCCTCCTCCGATCATTCCGTTTGCTGCCAGGATTGCCACAACGGCGACAACAGCCACAACAATGGCACCGACGATGATGGCCAGCACCGGTCCGAAGTTGGAGCCGGAGCTTTCTTCTGCATCAAAAACAGGTACGGCGCTCATCGTGGGCATTGGGGTAATCTCAAAAGTAGGGACGACAGTCGGCACCGGTGTGGGTGCAGGCGTCGGAGCCGGGGTAGCCGTCGGAGCAGGCGTGGCTGTCGGAGCAGGGGTGGTGGCGGTAACCGGTGTGGGTGCCGGCGTTGGGGAGGTGCCGGGGGTTACCGTGATAACTGCAGGGCTGGTGGAATATATCATGTCATTGGCACGGCTTCTGAAGTTCGCAGTAAAGCTCCACCCGTTCACATCCATTTTAATGGGAACGATATTGATCTGTGCCGTTACCTCACCGGTAGCCTGATCCGTCGTTGCATCATAGGCGGAGATACCGTTGGCAGCCCACTGGCTGTTGGGGATTTCAGCGCCCTGAGCATTTTTCACCGTCCAGGAGAAGAAGGTCGCATACACGGCTTTGGCTGTAAAATAGGTGGTGCTGCCTTCCTGTTTCCTTTCGCCGGATGGATTCTTGGTGATTTTGAAAACCTGTTCAGCTGTCGGAGCAGGTGTTGCCGGAGCCTCTGTAGGGGCGGATATAATGATGCTAGGTTCCACAACGGCATTTCCAGAATTTGAGCTGGTTTCAGTTGTAGTAGTTGTTGTAGTGGTTTCTGCATTGTTATCTGGTGCAGATTCCGATTCTGCAGGAATAATTAATGGAGGATTTTCTGCCATAGCAGCAATCCCCATGCTGTTAACCAGCAGCAGACAGAGCAGAAGGACACAAATCGTTTTTATTTTCATCTTGATTCTTACCACCTTTTCTCAATGAGATTCACAGAGGGATTGTACGCTTTCACCTCCCTGTATTTGTTACCAAATTGTTAATTATTATAGAGAGACAGTTAGCACACTGCCACAGTGGAGAATATTTCCAGCTTAAAAAAGACAGCTCCTGTAGAGAGAGCAGATGTAAACATACTTGTGGAGATATACTATAAAATATCTTGCAATAAGATGGGTATTGTTTTATAATTTATTAATTTTATGCTTCAAAATGTTGTCTCTATGCTGAAAAGGAGAGAGCATGAACGAATTGCTTGCTGTTCTTCGCCGTGAGTTCATCTATCTCTGGTACTATGCTGAGCTGCAGTTTCGTCAGATCTTCTGGTATTGGGTGCTGGGCATTGCCATCGGCTCGTTTGTATCGGTTTTTGCAAAGAATGGTATTCATGACCTGTTTCGGCGTATGCAGGGGCGAAAATGGGGGCTTTTCGGCATCATTCCAGCCTGCCTGCTGGGGATTGCCTCCCCGCTTTGCATGTATGGCACCATTCCGATTGCGGCATCCTTCTCCAGGCAGGGTATGCGGGATGACTGGCTGGCCTCCTTTATGATGGCTTCTATCCTGCTCAATCCCCAGCTCATCGCATATAGCGCAGCCCTTGGGCCGCAGGTCCTCACAGTTCGTATCGTATCCTGTTTTCTCTGCGGCTGTGCGGCAGGGATTCTGGTCCATATCTTCTACCGGAACAGACATTTTTTCGATTTTACCGGTTTTGCTGAGCGGGAAAGCCGTGATACCCATCCCAATCTGCTGATCCGCTATTTGCTGAATATCGGGCGGAACGTCCGTACCACCGGGCCTTATTTTCTGCTTGGCATCGTGCTCTCCGCTGCATTTCAGCGATATGTGCCGCAAAAGACCATGACAACCCTTTTTGGGGGGAATGAGGCCTGGGGCGTCCTGATGGCCGCGACCATCGGCGTTCCGCTCTATGCCTGCGGCGGGGGGACGATCCCCCTGCTGCGGGAGTGGTTGTGGGAAGGAATGAGCGTCGGCAGTGCCGCCGCTTTTATGATCACCGGTCCGGCTACCAAGATCACAAATCTGGGCGCGTTGAAGATTGCGCTGAAAATGCGGCATTTTGTGCTTTACTGGGCATTTGTCATCGTGTTTGCACTTCTGACCGGCTTTGCGGTCAATCTTGTTTTGTAAATAAGAGCACAGGAGGATATATATGAAACAGTTATTAGCTCTTTTGACAGCTCTCTGCCTGATCCTTACCTGCTTTGCGGCGGGTACGGCTTTCACAGAAGAAGCGGAAAAATCCATTGTCTATTTTACAGAGGACATTTCACCGGAAGGGTTGGTTGCCGTTTATGACGCACTGGGTTGGGATCCTGTCGGGCCAGTGGCGGTAAAGCTTTCTACAGGGGAGCCGCCTTACAGCAACTACCTGCGCCCTGAACTGATTGCTGATCTTGTACATCATGTCAATGGGACCATCGTGGAATGCAACACGGCCTATGCGGGTTTCCGTGCTGCCACGGCCGAGCATTATCAGGTCGCGGAAGACCATGGCTTTACAGGCATAGCGGATTTTCAGATCCTCGATGAATACGGTTCTCTTGAGATCCCCGTCACCGGGGGAACGCGCCTTACGGGAGATCTTGTGGGTGCTCATTTCACGGATTACGGTTCTTATATTGTGCTGTCGCATTTTAAGGGTCATGCCATGGCGGGGTTCGGTGGCGCAATCAAAAACGCATCCATCGGGCTCGCATCAGCGATGGGGAAGGTGCGCATTCACTCCGGCGGCACCAGCGACACCCACTGGCATGATGAACTGCACTTTGAGTTTCTGGAATCGATGGCGGAAGCTGCCAAAGGCGTCTGTGACTATCTGGGAAATCAGGTAGTGTTTATCAACGTGATGAACCGCATCTCTGTCGACTGTGACTGCGACGGCAATCCTGAGGAGCCGGACATCCACGACATCGGCATTCTGGCCTCTAACGATCCCGTTGCTTTGGATCAGGCGTGCCTGGATCTTGTCTGGAAAGCAGACGGGAATGAGAAGCTCTTGTGGCGCATCAATGACCTGCAGGGGCTGCATACCCTGGATCATGCGGAAGAGATCGGCTTTGGAAGCCGCAGTTATACCCTGGTAGATATCGGAAAAGATTCGGCACAGTAAACACGGTAAAAAAGGAGAAACAGGATGGATAATACGGAAAACAAAGAAACCCTTTTGCAGGCAGAAGAGGAGTCTATAAAACCGAAAAAAGTGAAACTGAAAAGGAAAGAGCGGCGGAAGCTCTGGAAAGCTGCCAAAAAAGCCAAAAGAGAAGAAGAGAAGGAATACTACCGCTATGCGCCCTGGGGCAAGCGTGTTTGGAACCTTTATCTGAAAAAGCCTGTTGTGGGTATTTTGAGCTTTCTTTTGATTGCGGTGCTTCTTGTGGCTTCGTTCAGTGCGATCCAGGAAACTATTATGGGACCTGTCTTCCAGTTTTTTTACAGGTCCACCAAAGACATGCCGCTTTCAGAAGAGGACCTTGTGAAGCTTTATGAGATGTCGCCGATCGATGAGGAAGGTGCAGAACGGATCGACGCGCTGCCAAAAGTCGGGGAGAATGAGACCTGGACGATCTGCGTCTATATGGTCGGTTCCAATCTCGAAGACCACGATGAAAATGACCTTTCTTATGTGGCATCCATGCTGACAAGGGAGGATCGGGAGGAAAACAGCGCAATCTCCAGACAGCACCGGATGGATAATCTGAACCTATTCAATGAGGAATTGAAAGACAACGGCCTTGAGCTGCCTGCCTTCTTCTATTATCCGGACAAACCGACTGCTTCGTCCCAAACTGTGACGGAGGAGGTCGTCGTTTCTGACATGCCGGGGGCAGCTTCCACGGACATCGGCGAGATGACTGCCGATATCTGGTCCGACAATATCCAGATCGTGATTCAGACCGGCGGCGCCACCCGTTGGAGCAATCAGATGATCAATCCGAACCGCACCCAGCGTTTCCTCTATAAAGGCGGCGAGTTCAGCGAAGTGGCGGATCTCCCGCTTGTGCCTTCCTCCGTGCCGGATACGCTGGCGGACTTCCTGCGCTTCTGCAGAGACGAGTATCCGGCGGACCATACCATGTTGGTTTTCTGGAATCATGGCGGCGGACCCTTCGGGTATGGCAACGATTCGATCTTTAACAGCTCGTTTACCCTGGCAGACATCCGCGAGGCGCTCTCTTCGGTCTATCGGCCGAACAACAGCAAGCCGGCTTTCGATATCATCGGTTTTGACGCCTGCCTGATGTCCTGCCTGGAGGTTACCCACGCGTTGGAAGGTTTTGCCGACTATTACTGCCTGAGCGAAGAGACCGAACCGGGCGACGGCTGGGACTATACACCTTTCCTGCAGGCTATGACGGAGGACCCGACGATGAGCCCCGCCAAAGTGGCACAAAAGGTAGCTGACAGCTATACGGATTACTATGTCCGGGAGAATATCAATTTTCCGCTGATCCAGTGGGATGTCACTTTCTCGGTCATCGATGCACAAAAGGCTGCCGAACTCTATGATGCCTACTGCGATCTCTGTAAAACGCAGCTGCTCGATTCCATTGATGATCTTGGCGTGCTGGCGGAGATCGGCCGATGCACTGGAAAGGCAACACGTTACGGCGGATCTGCCTACAATGTCTTCAACACGGTGGATCTTGGCAATTATATGGATTATCTTGGTGACAGCTATCCCGAAGAATGTGCCCGCATCAAAGAACTGCTGAAGGAAACGGTGCTTTATCACCGGGAAAACGGCAGCCTGAGTGATTCCACCGGGATGGCAGTCTATATTCCCAGTGTCGTCAAAGATATCAATGGCCTGATCTATTATCTCACGTATATCTATGATGTCAGTGAGGATGACAGCGTCACAGCTCTGTATTACTACAAGCAGGCAGGCTGCCTGAATGACGAGCTGAAAGAAGCAGTCGCTCTCCTGACGGACAAGGAGCCCAAAGTTCTGGACGTCAGCGCCTTCCGTCAGTTCAGCAAAAGCAGGCCTGCGACAGACGATGCCGGATTCCGGATCCCTGTCAGCGACCCGCTGCAGAACCTGGTCGTCGATTATGAACTGGAAGTCAGCAAGTATGATGAAGAGAACAATATCGTTACGTACTACGGCAGAGAAGACTGCCTGTATCTGGATGGGGAAGGTTCCCTCGTCAGCGAATTTGACGGCAAGTGGATCTGCCTGGAAGGGCAGCCGCTCTCGGTCGAAATCATTTCATCCACACCGGCGGCAATCGAGTACCGGGCTCATGTGCTGTATAACGGCGAGGATGCCTGGCTGGAACTGAGCTATGATCGTGATACCGACGAGGTCAATGTGATTGGCGTTCGGAAAACGCCGAACGGTATGATGGACGATGTTAATTATCTGACAAATACCCGCAGCAATGAGGAAGTTGAGTATGGTGCGACGATCACGCCGGTCTATCAGCAGGCTGATTTCAAGGATAATTCCACGAGAAATGTCAACGGAAAGACAGTCACCTTCAAGGCCGGCACTAACCTGAAACGTGCGGCATTGCCTGCCGGTACATATCTGAACACTGCCGTCATTACCGACCCCCGCGGCGACAGTTATTATTCTGCAGTCTTCAGCAGCAGGATGACCGGCAGCACGATGGGCAACTGGGAAGTGGATTCCCGGTTTATCGGAAGAGCATACGATTAATGTAATGTAACAAAGCAGTCCCGCAATCTCCATTCCAGGCATTTCCATAACTCTTACAATCTACAGGAGAAAGGAAAAAGATATGACAGAAAAGAAACTGTATCTGATCCTCCAGTCGGTGATGTGCATCCTGCTGGTGGTTTTGCTGGCAGTGTCCGCCGTGTCTATCTACCGGGAGGGAAAGGCACAGAAAGCGGAAGATCCCATGGCGTCTATTTATTCCCGTGAAAAGACTGCAGAGAAGTTTAAACCCATTGAACCGCTGTTTTTCGGCGCCATCGGCCTGACGGTTGCGGGCTGGATCCTGGGCGTAAAGGATGAGAATATCGACAAGCCTGTCAACGATGTGGAACTGGTGCGCAACCTGACGGCGGCACGCGTATCACAGCCCGGCGAGGCAATGACAGCGGAGCGGAAAAAGCAGAAAAAACTGTTCTGGAGCGGCTGGGGACTGTTTGCCCTCTGCATGGTGCCGATTGGGCTTTATCTTGCTGACGGAGGTCACTTCCCGGAGAATAATCTGGAAGAGATGATCCGCTCCCTGGCTCTGCATGTCTTCCCCTGGATCTTCCTGGGTCTGACATGTCTTCTGGTTTTCTCCGTTTTACGGGAGAAGAGCATGGAGCGTGAGACGGCAGCCGCCCGGGAGCAGATCAAAGCGGAAAAGGAAGCCGGCATTCGCACAGAAACGAAGCATCAGCAGCACACAGGATATGCGAAGGGGAAGCATATGCTTCAGATTATTGTAGCCGTTGCGGCAGCGTTCTTTATCATTCTGGGTGTCTGGAACGGCAGTGCAAAAGCCGTGCACACCAAAGCCGCAAATATCTGTACGGAGTGTGTTGGCCTTGGATAACGGAAATACTGCTTTGTGGCAGCGCTATCGACCCGGCACCCGCCGTCTGGTGCAGCTGTACAGCGCGCTGCTCTATAATGCCCATCTGAAGGGCTTTATCGATGGAGAAATCTATATAGGTAAGACGAAATATGCCTGTGTACCGGGGTTTAACTGCTATTCCTGCCCCGGTGCAGTAGGCGCCTGCCCGCTGGGCTCGATCCAGAACGCACTGGCTGCATCCGGTCATCAGGCCGGATGGTATGTACTGGGGATTCTGGCTCTTTTCGGTGTCATTTTTGGCCGTACGATCTGTGGCTGGCTCTGTCCCCTTGGCCTGATTCAGGAGCTGCTGCACAAGATCCCGACGCCGAAGATCAAAAAATCCCGTTTTACCCGGGTGCTCAGCTGGCTGAAATATATTCTTCTGGCGGTTTTTGTAGTTGCCATCCCCCTGTGGTACGGGCTGAAGCACAACCTGCCTCTGCCAGGATTCTGCAAGTATATCTGCCCGGCAGGAACTTTTGAAGGAGCTATCGGTCTGCTCTCAAACCCAGCAAATACGGAAAAGTTCTCGATGCTGGGAATTCTCTTTACACGCAAGTTCGTCATCATGCTCGTCATTGCCCTTGCCTGTATTTTCTGCTACAGGAGCTTCTGCCGCTTTATCTGCCCGCTGGGTGCGATCTACGGTTTTTTCAACCGATTCAACGTCATCGGGGTAAAGGTGGACGACAGCCGCTGCAACAACTGCGGCAGTTGTGTGCGCTCCTGCGGTATGGATGTGCGCCATGTGGGCGACCATGAATGTATCAACTGCGGCAGGTGCATGGAGGTCTGCGCGCAAAAAGCCATCTCCATCAAGGCCGGTTCCTATACCATGAAAGCACCGGCAGGCGGTTGTTCCGGCGACAATGAGCATTCCGAAATCGGTCGGAAGCGCTTTGCCAGGATCCTGTGGGGCGTGGCTCTGGGAATATTATGCATTGCGCTGCTCTGGTTCAACTTCCTTGATCCAAGTGTAAAGAAGCGTGTAGCTGCAAAGCCTGTTCCTGCTCCGATGTCGGCAGCCACAACGGCGTCTCCTCAGGAGGAGCCTTCTTCCACGGCGGATAAGGAGGCTATCCCACAGCCTGCTGAGCCGGTCAGCTTTGAAAGTAATGCCCCCATCGGCTTTGAGGTCGGGCAGCAATTGGCGGATTTTTCAACACCTACCTTTGACGGCGGTGAATTCCATCTTGCGGATACCCGGGGCAGGATCGTATTCCTCAACCTGTGGGGAACATACTGCACACCCTGCGTACAGGAACTGCCGGAATTCGAAGCACTGTATGAAAAACATGCAGATGAGATCGCTATGTTGGCAGTCCACTCATCGATGACCGGTGAGATAGAACCGCAGGACTATGTTAAATCGAAAGGGTGGGATGAATGGAAGCTTCCCTTTGCCCTTGATGATGAAGAGAACGACACGATTTTCACTGTGGTTAACGGCAGCACGACACTTCCGCAGACCATTGTACTGAACCGACGCGGCGAAGTCATCTACAACCGGGTCGGCTCTGTCTCTGCCGAAATGCTGGATGCCCTTTATAAACAGGCGGACGAAAGTGTCCCCGCAGCGCCGGCCGCAGGATAAAACCCCATCATAATTGTACGGAAGAAAAGGGAACTGCAGCATATGTTTTCTGCAGTTCCCTTTTCTGGAAAAAACCGAAATAGCCGGGACAGGTGGGACAACAGGGACAATTCGCTTGGAAATTTATTTATATTTCTTCAAACTGTCCCGATTATCCCAACTGTCCCGGCATCTGCTGTTGACAAGAAAGGCTTTTTTAAGTAGACTGTATAAAAATTGTGAGCTTTCGAATGAAGTATCGGATCATAAACGGAAAGAAAAGGAGAAAATAATCTTATGGAATCAAAGAAAAAACCTGTCAGCAATGATGAATTGAGCAACGTCAGCGGAGGTGCAAACCAGAGAGACAAATTTGTCTCGGCATTTTTCTGCGAGTACTGCGGCAAGACGATTCACCTGAATATGAGCTGCTCTCTTGAACGCGCAAGAAAAGAGCACAACGCAAAGTTCCATCCTCAGCTGAAGCAATAAAATAGAGTAATCGCCTCTTTCCTGAACCAATATACTCCCTTTATGAGAGAAAGTGAAAAAGAAAATACTGCCGATCATGAAGGGAGTATATGATTCTGTGAAGGGTGCTCTGTAACGCAAGCGTATTGTAAAATCTGTTAAATGTATCTGTCCTCCCGGCTCGTCTTGACGACCAGCCAGTAGGATGCTCCAAAGAGAACCGCAATGAAAAGAACAAAGTACCAGGTGTTTGTATTGGTCGTAGCAATATAATCATAGGCACCGTGCAGAAGTGCCGGCACAACCACAGCGAGCACACGGAAAAGCAATGCCTTTTCGGAATCTCCTGCGTTTTCGACCCTCCTGGCAAGGCCGTAAAATACGCCCATAAAAACACCGAAACAGGTATGTCCGGGAATTGCCGTCACCGCACGCACCAGCGCAGTGGAAAACCCGTAGTGAAGCACATAGCTGATGTTTTCCCAGAGGGCAAAACCGAGAGAAACGAAAACGGCATACACCACACCGTCATACTGGCAATTAAATTCGGCAGAATTCCAGGAGGAGCGCCTGAGCATGAAATACTTGGCCCCCTCTTCCGAAAAAGCAACTACCACGAAGAACAGCAACACCAGATAAAGCGGGTGATTTTGCGGGACGATCAGTGTCAGCACCGAGCTGAACACCTTTTCCGAGACAAGAGCGATCAGACAGGAAAAGATCCCGGAGCGTACGAGCGTCCAGAGAACAGCTGAGCTTTCCGGTTCCAAACGGTCGGACTGATAGACCTTTACCATCAGGAATATTGCAGGAATCACTGCTGCAGCAATCAGAAGAAAGTTGTAATTCAACAGCGAAGACAGGAAAAAGTAGAACATTCTATTCTCCTTCCCAAAATATAAGTATAGTTATCAGGGAGTAAAGGCCGGAAAGATCCGCACTTACCTTAAAAAGTATTATAAAGCACCGCTGCGGGAAATACAAGAAAAATAGCAGGCTTTGTTTTCTCATCGAGAGAACAAGCTGCCGTGATCGTATGCTTTTTTCACCCGGGTGTGGACGGAAAATGCCAAAAGTATTAAAATGAGAAAGAACAGAGTGCAGAAGAAAGCACATGCCCAAACAGATCATCTAAGGAGGAACGATAAGCGGGATGGGTGAGATTATCAGAGCAGTCGCCGCAGAGGACAGAGTGAAAATTGCTGTTATAACTGCCCGGGATATGGTTGAGGAAGCGAGAAAAATTCATCAGCTCAGCCCGACAGCCGGTGCCGCACTGGGGAGGACCATGATGGGTGCATCTCTTCTTGGAAATGCCTTGAAGGGAGAAAACAACACGCTGACGATCCGCATCAACGGAGGCGGTGCAATCGGCAATGTGGTTGCTGTGTCGGACAGCAGCGGAAATGTCAGAGCATATGCGGACGAACCCCGTGCAGATCTGCCTGCCAGGCCGGACGGGAAGCTGGACGTCGGCGGTCTGATCGGGAGAAACGGCACATTGACGGTGAGCAGGGATCTCGGAATGCGAGAACCGTATATCGGCAGTATTGAACTGGTTTCGGGAGAAGTTGCTGAAGATCTGGCAGCGTATCTGGTTGAAAGTGAACAGATCCCGTCCGCCTGCGGGCTCGGGGTTCTGGTCGGGACAGATAAGACAATCCTTGCAGCAGGAGGATTTTTGGTCCAGCTGCTGCCGGGAGCACCGGAGGAATTGATCACCGGTATTGAAAACAATATTTTCATGATGGATCAGCTCACAACAATTCTGCACGAAGACGGAGCGGAAGAAGTACTCCATCAGGTACTGAGAGGAATGGAGACGCAGATCCTGAGTCGGGAGAAAGTAACCTGGCGCTGCTACTGCAGCCGGGAGAGGGTCGCGGAAGCACTGCGCAGCATTGGTGAAGAAGCCCTGAGGGAACTTGCAGGGGAGGGATCTGCAACAGAAGTGAGCTGCCAGTTCTGCGGTAAACAGTATTCCTTCCTGCCGGAAGAACTGCTGTCACTGATTTAAAGGTTTTGAAAGAACTTCTGACCGAATGAATAATAAAGACCGAGGCAGATCATTCCGCTCCGGTCTCATGCTCCAAGGGAAATCCAGAAAGAAAAAGAGGCTCAATCGAGCCTCATTTCTTTTAGCCGTTGACTTTCTCTTTGAAAGCTTTGCCTGCTTTGAATGCGGGAGTATCGCTTGCGGCAAACTCCATAGCCTCGCCGGTGGCGGGGTTACGGCCTGTGCGTGCATCACGATGCTTCTTTTCAAAAGTGCCGAAACCGAGAATGGAAACATTCTCACCGGCAGAAACTGCATCGACGATGGTGGAGAAAACATTCTCAACAACAACAGCCGCCTGCTTCTGGCTCAGTGCAGACTTTTCTGCAACAGCCTTGATCAGTTCAGTTCTATTCATTTCATATTGCTCCTTTCTTTCATGGTGCGGTTGCAGATTATAGCATACTTGAGGACATTTGAAAACAACAAAATGGTGAAAAATAATAAAAAAGTGTTAAGAAGTGCCGATTTTGCGGATTTTACCGAAAAAATTCTTCCGGCGATAAAAGAAACCGTGTTTTACCGTGTAAGAAGTCGTATTTCGCAAATAAAGTTTATGTTTACAAAGGATCTTGATTATGATAAATTTACAATATCTGTATGAAACAGATAGATTTTTTTAAGGAGGAAAAAATGGTAGGACTGTTAACCAGTTTACTC
>JAFRIV010000003.1 GCA_017432615.1 Oscillospiraceae bacterium | reverse complement strand
GGGCCGCTGATCTCAGCCGCCGTCAGCGTTGCGCCTTCCGGTATGCTGATCTCGTAGCCCGTCACATTCTGCTCGGACCCGTTGTACGTCTTGGTTGCTGTATTACCCGTGACCGTTACCGTCAGAGCTGCCGGCGTGATCGTGAACGTGCCGGTATCATAGCTTACGGTGTAGTTGCCTTGGACTTCGTCACCACTCGGTGTAATCGTGTAGGTGCCTACATCCTCGCCTTCTGTGCGGCTGATATTAACTTTCAGCACTGACAGATCAAAATCACTTATTTCGTTACCTTCAGAATCAAGGACTATCCATGTCAGTTCAGGATCTGTTGTGCCATAGGTTTTGCTCTTGTTTTCCGCCTTTACAGTAATCGGGATCGTTTTGGGCTTCGTAATTGTCAGTGTCCCGGTTACTTTTATCGTGTAGTTGCCTGTGCTGTCGCTGCCGTCTTGTTTCGCTACACTCCAAGTATAAGCAGATACCGTTTCATACGAGCCTACCGCTTTCCCTGTGATTTCAGCTCCGGTAAGCGTCAGCGTCTCGCCAGGTACTACGCCGCTTGCCTTATCTGCTGTGATAGTCAGGGTCTGGTCTTTGCCATTGTACTCACGGCTGTCGGTATCATTTACAGTAATCAACTGCTGCGTTACCTTCAGCGTACCCGTCTGAGTAGGCAAAAGATAATAATACTCGGGATATGTGATGCTACTAATTTCATTCTTTTTCGTTCCCGCATCGGTTCTTGTACTTTCGGCCGTCATTGTGACAGAAAAGTCATCTTTCTGGTCACCGTTTACAAGAGGCGTAGAACTGTCTATCTCAAAAGTATTATCCGTAAGCGGCTTGCCATTATATGCGCGTTCGGAACTTCCGGCAATAATTATCAAAGGAACAGCATAGTACACTGTAATAACGTTAGAACCATCCTTTGTGATCATAACGCTACTGTTTCCTTCTTTGAAACCTGTAATTTGTGCACCCGTTATCGGCTCTACCGGTTCAAATGCCTCTTTCAAAACCGGTTTTTCCGTGATAGACCCGGCTGTCGCCTCGTGATCAACAACATCCAGCACTTCATTTTCAGGGAAAAATCCTGTCCGATCTTCCGCAATGGGTACATCCGTTCCGTTGAGATAATAATGAATCGTATAAGAAGGATATTCACTATAAGTATTTGTTATCGTTGCCGTATAGTCACTGTACTTATATTCCGGCAAGAACTGACCGGGATGCTCATGCTGCCCAACAGTTTCTTTGACTGTATACGTTATTGTTTTTCCATTGTCATCATACCTGGGCAGTTCTGAAAAAGCACCTGTCCAACCGTCAGCCTCGTTCAGGAGAAGAGTTTTACCCTCTACTTCCTTGCCATTTGCCAGCAATTGAACCGTCACTTCGGGATGCTGCGAAAATGTGTCATTCCATACCTTTTTTACTGTTACAGTAACCGGAACAACAATATGCTTATTAGTGAAATCGACTGTGATTCCATTTTCTCCGTCTGCTTCTGATATTGTACGGACAGGATAGTTGTTTTTTACCTCGTCCGAAATATTTTCAGTGACTTCATATGCTATAGATATACGATCGCCATTGTTATTCTTAGCATATTTGGGGGCTTCAAATGAATATTTCCAATTATAAGTCCCATCTTCTTTTATACCTATTTTCTGTTCCTGCTGAGCCATCGTGGCATTTACTGCAGATAACACTATTGCAATACTATCCGGGCGCAAATGGTCTTTATCATCCTCATCAACCCAGATTTTTTGACCGTTAAACCGTACTGTTTCCGGCTCATGGGTGTTTACAAGAACAAACAATTCGTCATTTGCATTCCATGAGTGCTGATTCAATGTATAACCTGGTATTTCATTTTCTTCGACAGAATACTTCGAATAGTCAATTTCATTCTGCGAAGCATCATATTTCGGAAGATCCGTAAATGAGCCTTCCCAAGTATTCCCGTCCTGCGTCGTTGCATTAGCAGAAGACAGAGTGGTAGCAGCTACTATCTCTCTATCAGGGGCAATCAGATTAACGGTAATTGCAGACGGACGAACTACATCTCTGTCATTGTCATCATTCCATACTTTTTTGACCCCGACAGAAACTTTCTCTTCTTCCTGTACATACGGCCGGTTTTTAACGGTAATGGTAAAGTTCTCTTTATTCGCCACCCCGTTCAACAACTTGATCTCGGGAATTCCATTTGTATTTTCTCCGAGTTCAAAGCGGACAAACATATTACCGTCCTGATCGGGAATTATCTCATATCCACCCGGAACATCGATCTCTACTAATCGATATGTTCCATAAGGGAGAGTAACCGTTCTTCCGTTTTCTCCTGTAATCCTGACACTTGTGATGGCTTTCAGAGTTCCTCCGTTGAGTTCTCTGTAGACAGTAAAACGCGCGCCGCGGAGATCGTTGAGATACGCCCCGTTTTCATCGCCTTTTTTGATTGTCACATCATGCGTCTTACTCTCATCTTTGACAGTCAGAACAACAGTATTATTTGCAAAACTCGGCTTCAGCCAGTCACTATAACTTGTAATCTGGCCATATTCATCATATATGCGCAATTCATGATTATTCTCAGACGTGGTAACCACTTTAAAGTAAACAGGTGTATCTCTGAGAATATACCCGTCAGGGGCTTTTGTCTCCTTCAGGCAATACATGACATCATAATCCAATGCCACATCCAATTCCTGGGACGCAATACGCCCACTTGCAACGGATAAGAATTTTCCACGCGCATTCTGCCTTGTCAGTTCAAATTCAGCATCATACAGAGTTTCACCGAATTTGTTGGTTTTTTCGATTTTCAGGGAACTGGTGTTTTCGTCTTCCCTTTCCCACTGCGCATAGAAGACAACATTTGATTTAATTTTGACTACATCATCATTACTATAGCCGCTTTCCGGTGTTACGTTTCTTGTATTAAGGCTCCACCCGGCAAAAACCCAGCCATCAGATCTCCTCGGCTCTTTTGCGGCTCTATCCTTGATCCCTCTGCCGACATAGATCTCTTCTCCATAGTTAACCTGATACCCGTACGGCATATTTTCAACAGTAATGTTACCGGCATTCGCATCATATACTATATTCAGCTTATCGCGTGACAGAACCACACCATCCACGTGCCAGTATGTACCTCCGAGGTATTTCAGCACATACCAGTGGATATATTGATTTTCAAAATCAAAGCCGGGATATATTTCCTCTATTTCTGCTTCATCCGGAAGATATCTCAAATTTCTGGTTACATCATTTTCAAAATAATACTCTCCTTCAACCGGTTCGCCAGGATTGAGATCAATAACCCACGCCTGTTTATTGACAACCGACTGCTGCAACTGCTCTCCGACGGCATCGTGATAAACATGGGTTTTTGAATAAAGAGAGGTACTATAATTACCAGGCTCATAAGGGATCGTCCCATCCATGCGTATGCCGTATTGAGCCGCACCCATATTGGACGACCAGAATGCATGCAGCGTAACGCTGCCGGTTTTCCCGTCTTCCTTCGTTATCTGGAAGCTGTCTCCCGGTTCATAAATATCTGTTTTATAATTTCTGCTTCCCTGATTGTTATATGTGGTCTCTCTGGACCAGCCAACAAAATGTTTGCTGCTGTCATTCGGGATTGCTGTAAAGTCCGGCAAGATCAGATAATCGCCGGGCATTCCATACAATGCAAAACCATCCGGCCCGGCAGTGATTACCTCATGACCGTTTTCATCTATAACAGTTCCATTATTTCCCTCAAATACCACTTTAACAAGTTCCTGCCAGACTGCATAAAGAGACAAATCCACATCCGTTCTAAGCGGATCTCCGGCAAGATAGTCCACATCCTCACCAGTAAGAGGTCTTTCCTCCGTAGGTTCCGTCGTAGACCAGCCAAGGAAAAGCATTCCCTCCTGAATCGGGTCATATCCGGGAAGTTCCGCGATAGTAAGCGTCTTCGGCCCGGCTATCGGCTCTAAGTCTTTGTCAACCTGAACTCCTGCCGGATCAAATGTAACTGCCACAGAATGATCCCAGATAGCATAGAGTGTTACATCACGATCAGGAACAGTATAGAGAATCTTGCCCTCCTCATTTATTCCGTACACTTCATTAGCATTAGAGGGATTCGGTATTTCTGACCAGCCAAGGAAAGTGTATCCCAGTGAATTCTCATATACATAGAGTTCAATTGTGGAGCCTATTTCTGTCCATACAGGATCCCATTTCGCATCCAGCCCGTTGTTGGAATTGAACGTAACAACTGCCTGATCATCCCAATCAGCATAAAGCGTCGTGCCATTCTCAGAAATTGTGTATGCTTCGCCAACCTGATAGGTTTTTCCTCCTTCTATCAGATCCGAATTTTCCATCCATCCGCGGAAAATGAAATGCAGACCATCCTCTCTGGTCTTTGTCCCTTTATAGTCAGGCAGAACGATGTCAGCCCCGACTTTTCCGTAAATAGCTGACGGAACTTCGCCTTCGCCACCATTTGCATCAAAAGAAATCGGCGTGCCGGTATAAGTATTTGTGAAAGCGACCGTTTTGCTCAGCCCATTTACATCAGAATTTGAAATGGCAACCGTAACCGGTTCATCCCCAGTCACAGAGAGGCCATTCACGAATGCATCTTGTGTAACGGTATACTCACCAACTGCAACATCCACAAATGTAACGCTGCCATTGGTCATATCCGCATAAGTAAAGCTGTACCCATCCGGGAACTGAGGTCCGGTTACTGTAAACGTAATACCGTTCCTGTCAGCCGCTGTCAGAAGCCGGTCATTATCTATTATCGTTTCTGTAATTGTAAGAGCTGTATGCCAGGTAAGGTTGATCGTTCTAAATCCTTCTCCGGCTGTAAAATCGTCTTCCGCTGTCAAATGCAAATTGTCAACTGACCATTTTGAGCTCTGGAATCCGTTATCCGCATTGTCACCCTGCAGATTGACAGCATATGCCTGGCTAAAGTGTTCTATATCTTTATCCTGCAGACGCAGTCTTCCTGTAGAGTCTATGTGGACATAAATATTTTGCGGATTTGCTGTATCCAAAGCGAGTGTTTTATTAGTATTTATACGCAGATACTTCCCATTGTCTGCTTTTATATGATACCAGTTGCCTTCGACATGCTCAAACGTCCATTCTGTTATCATCTTCTCAGCAGGGATTGGATTGTCAGGGTAGATGGTAACAGAATCAAGTCTATTCTTGTTATTACTTTTTGTTTCTCCCATCAGGGCTATTAAGCCGCGCTTCTGACTACTCTCATCGACATACAGGGTATATGACTGTCCGTTCAAACTATCGCCTACCGCATTGAGAAGATCATAATCCGCGACAAAAGTGATATCTGAAGAGATTGGACACGCTGTCAAATCTTCCTCTGTTTCTTCTCCGCCCTCTATTGCCCAACCTTTGAGAGAATAACCTACTTTGTTCGGAGCTTCGGGAATACTATCAGCTGTCAGGAATACCGGCGTCTCCCTGTTCTCATATACTATTTCACGCTGCGCTACTTCGACTCCATCAGCTTTGAAAACAACAATCCATGCCGGTTTATAGGTTGCTGTATAAACAACATTCTTTTCAACTGTTGCACCGGCAACCGGTGAATTTCCTTCTTCATCTATCCAGCCAGTGAATGCATAACCCTGTTCCGGCTGAATAGAAGGAACTCCCAAAGTGTTGTTCTGGTTAAGTTTATGTGTATTCTGGCCGTATGTAACACCATCGATTGTTACTTCTTCCCTTCCAAAATCAGGAAAGATTGCCCGTTCTGCCCGATAGATAACAGTATAAACGGTGTCTTCATCAGCAGCAAATACACTTACAGGGAACATGCCAACCAGCATGAGCACTGCAAGCACCATAGAGAGAGTCCTCTTTAAATTTTCTCTTATATTAGTCATGACATTTTTCCTTTCATGTCATAATTTCTGCGTTTTTGCATTTATGACGTCAATACCCCTCCGGCTTTATTCAACCGGAAGGGAGATCTCTTCGAGGAACCCTTCTGGAATATCTTCAACAGGTGCCTGCTCCTGATTATTATCAGGAAAATCATCCTCCAGGATTTCGACAAGAACATGCCAGTGTGCAAAAGCATTATCCTTATCAAAGACAACTACAAGTTCAGGATCCATCGCGCCAGGAATGTCTGCCCAAGTTTCACCATCATAAGAAATCTGCCACTGATAAGCGACATTGTTCATGTCGACATCGCCGATGATCTCAGAATAGAAATAACCAATGCTTTCCCCGGTATCCCAATCATTTTCAATATCCACATGAATCTTAACTTCATACTCCGGTTCTTCCTGTTCCGGTGTTTCTGCTGTTTCTTTACTGTCTTCTTTCTCGGCTACCTCTTTAGCTGTCTGGGCTTCAAGGAAGGCATTGAAGACGGTGAGTTCTTCTTCCGTGAGAGAGGCGAGGTATTCAGCCTGTTCCTCTTCCGTCATGGCAAGGTAGGCTTCGTAGGCGGCGAGGAGGGCAGGATCCACTTCTTCGGATTCAGTGTTCTCTACTTCTTTATTCTCTTCATCTCGTGCCTCAACAAAGGCGTTGAAGACGGCGATTTCCTCTTCCGTGAGGGAGGCGAGGTATTCAGCCTGTTCCTCTTCCGTCATCGCGAGGTAGGCCTCGTAGGCGGCAAGGAGGGCAGGATCCACTTCTTCGGCTTCGGTGTTCTCTACTTCTTTATTTTCTTCAGCCCGTGCCTCAACAAAGGCATTGAAGACGGCGAGTTCTTGTTCCGTGAGAGAAGCGAGGTATTCAGTCTGTTCCTCTTCCGTCATGGCGAGGTAGGCCTCGTAGGCGGCGAGGAGGGCAGGATCCACTTCTTCGGCTTCGGTGTTCTCTACTTCTTTATTTTCATCTTCTTTATTCCCGTCATCGTCTGCTGCTCTTGCCTCGACAAAGGAATTGAAAGCGGCGAGCTCTTCTTCCGTGAGAGAGGCGAGGTATTCAGCCTGTTCCTCTTCCGTCATCGCGCGGTAGGCCTCATAGGCGGCGAGGAGTTTCGGGTCCACTTCTTCGGCTTCGGTGTTCTCTACTTCTTTATTTTCCTCTTCTTTATTTCCGTCAGCGTCTGCTGCTCTGGCCTCGAGGAAAGCATTGAAGGCGGCGAGTTCTTCTTCCGTGAGGGAGGCGAGGTATTCAGCCTGTTCCTCTTCCGTCATCGCGAGGTAGGCCTCGTATGCGGCGAGGAGGGCCGGATCCACTTCTTCGGCTTCGGTCGACTCGTCTTCGGTAGGCTCGGCTTCAGGTTCGGTCTGCTCGCCTTCGGTGGGCTCGGCTTCTGGCTCGGTCTGCTCACCCTCTGTGGGCTCGGCTTCGGGCTCGGTCTGCTCACCCTCGGTGGGCTCGGCTTCGGGTTCGGTCTGCTCGCCTTCGGTGGGCTCGGCTTCGGACTCGATCGGTTCACTCTCAGTAGACTCGACTTCGGGCTCGGCTTCGGGTTCGGTCTGCTCGCCCTCCGTGAGCTCGGTTTCAGGCTCGGTCTGCTCATCCTCGGTGGGTTCCGTTTCGGGCTCAGTTAAATCGACCTCGGTGAGGTCGGCTTCAGGCTCAGTCCCGACTGTCGGCCCGCTTTCCTCTTCCGGCTCGGATACGGACTCGGCCTCGTTTTTCACGGCGAGGAAGGCTTCGTAATCTTCATAGTTTGCCATAAGGCCGGCAACATACTTCAACTGTTCACTGGGGGTGAGGGTGAGATACAGCTCGTAGGCGGCGTAAGGATCAAACTCCTCAGGCTCGGAAGGAAGAAGGTCGTCCTCTTCGTCATCCACGAGGAGGTCGTCGTCTTCGTCATCAGGGGAAAGGGTATCTTCTCCGGAATTGAGGAGCTCTTCCTCTTCTTCGGAAAGGTTTTCATCGCCTTCCAGAAGGTCTATGCCGTTCAGGAGGTCATCCTCTTCAGATTCCTTTTCATCCAGGACGTCGTTCCCTTCAGCAAGAAGGGCTGTATCCGCGTCCCACGGCTCTTCCACCACAATAAACGGCCGGAACGACCGGATATGGAGGGAGTTGCTGATCAGTTCCCTGCCCGCGGCAAAGGCGCCGGCAGGAAGCACGGCAACCAACAGAAGCACGGAGAGGAGTACAGCAAGGTATTTTTTCATGTTCTTCATCGATCTATCTTCCTTTCTTCGGAACTCAGAGACCTGCCCGCCCGTCAGTCACGGACGACAAGCCGCCAGTAACTGTCGACATTCGTTTCATCCACGGTGATCGTCAGGGTCGCCTGATCGGCATCTTCCACATCAAACCATTCTTCCCCGTCGGCACTGGTCTGCCACTGATAGGTGACAGTCTCCCAGTCCAGTTCCTCCGTAATTATGGAGGTAAAGCGGAGGATACTGCCGATGGTGACCTCATCGCCTGTGAGGATCTCCGCCTCAATAATGACTGGGCCTGTGAGTTCCTCACCAACGAGGACGGCATCTTCCTCATCCTCATAGAGGAGAAGGTCGTCTTCCCAGAGGAGGTCTTCCTCTTCCAGATGGCCGGCTGCTTCTTCCGCTTCTGCCTGTGCACGGCGTTCCGCCCGGGAAGCCCACACCTCGGGCGGCAGACCATCATCCTCGGCAAAAGAGACGCTGCCCAGCGTCGCCAAAACAGACACGGCAAAAAACGCTGCCAGAACGTTTTTGATTTTTATATTGAACTTTCTGTTTTCCATTTTTCTTTACTCCCTTACAACTATATAAGTTCTTAATAATATCTTGCCAACACAATGAAAGTGCAGATTGCACCTATATTATCCTCATTGTAGCACATTGCAGTTACACCAGCGGTTACACGCCTGTTTTTTGATTGTTTTTTTACTGATTTTTATTAAATATGCGGTCAGGATCATTCAGATTACCTGGCCGGCCAACCTGCAGTGCCAGCATAAGGTTTACCATAATGAATTATACTACAAAGGAACCGGGAAGACAAGAAAATTTGCGAAATTTTCCAATAGGGAAATACTGATTTTTTCCTTTGATATTTGAGCAGTTACATAGGAGGTTACATGAGTAAATGTCCGAGGGCGCTATAAGGAAATATCCCTGCATATTGGCGATATCTTCGCGGCGGAAACAAGAGTTTCTCCAGGTTGATAATGCAAAAAAGCCGGTGGGGCAGATGGCTGCCGCACCGGGGATTGACGATTTTTTGTATAGGAGTCAAGAAAAATAACAGAAAAAGGCCACAGGGGCCGGAAAGCCTCTGTGGCCGGGATATAACAGGATCTGTTTTATATGTGCCAGATGTTGTCGGCGTATTCCTTTACCGCACGGTCGGCAGAGAAGAAGCCGGAGCAGGCCACATTCATGAGCTCGAGACGGCCAAGCTCGGACGGGTTGGCAATGCGGGAATAGAGCTTCTCCTGCGTGTCGGTATAGGAGCGGAAGTCGGCAATGAGCATGTACGGGTCGCCGCCGTAGAGCAGGCCGGAGACCAAGTCGGAATAGCTCTTGCCGTCGCGGAAGCCGTTGGAGAAGCGGGAGAGGACGCATTCCAGTTCCGAATCACTGCGGGCCATCTCAGACGGGTTATAGCCGCTCCGGCGCAGGCGGGTGATCTCGTCCTCATGCAGACCGAAGAGGAACATATTGTTCTCACCCAGGAAATCATACATCTCGACATTGGCGCCGTCGAGCGTACCGATGGTGACGGCCCCGTTCATCATCAGCTTCATGCAGCCGGTGCCGGAAGCTTCCTTGCCGGCAGTCGAGATCTGCTCCGAAACCTGGGCGGCCGGTACGATCGCCTCCGCCGCGGAGACGCGGTAATTCTCGACAAAATAGATCTGGAGCCTGTCTTTGCAGAGAGGATCGTTGTTGATATCGTCCTGCATGGAGAGGAGCAGTTCAATGATGCGCTTGGCCGTGCGATAACCGGCAGCTGCCTTGGCCCCGAAGACATAGGTACGCGGCAGGAAGGGACGGCCGGGCTCGTCGTGCAGCTGCAGCTGCAGCTTGGCAATGTGCATGGCACAGAGTAGCTGGCGTTTATATTCGTGCAGGCGCTTGATCTGCACGTCCATTATCGCATCCGGATTGAGGAGGACGTTATCGTTGCGTCTGGCAAAGGCGGCAAAACGCCGGCGGTTTTCAGCTTTGATCTCCAGCATGCGGCGGCGAACGGCTTCATCGCCTTCAAATGCGGCAAGGCCGCTAAGGAGAGAAGAATCCGTCAGCCAGGCGTCGGATCCCAGAAGATCGCAGATGAGGTGGTGCAGACCGGGGTTGATCTGGCTGAGCCAGCGGCGGTGATCGATGCCGTTGGTCACGTAGGTAAAGCGCTCACCCCGGAAGGAGGCAATATCACGGAAGAGGTCATTTTTAATGATATCCCCATGGAGGCGGGATACCCCATTGATCTTGTAGCAGGCGGCAAGGCACATGTTGGCCATGTGAACCTGTCCGTCACGGATGATCAGGTTGCGGCCGACCTGCTCGCCGGGTCCAAACCGGGTAATCAGGAAATCACACCAGCGGCGGTTGATCTCGCACATAATCTCCCACACGCGCGGGAGAAGACGGGCGATCAGTTCCTGCGGCCACTTTTCCAGCGCTTCACTCATGACCGTATGGTTGGTATAGGCCACGGAAGCTTTTACGATGTTCCAGGCTTCATCCCAGCCGAAACCGTAATCATCCATAAAGATGCGCATGAGTTCGGGAATGATCATGGTGGGGTGTGTGTCGTTGATCTGAATGACATGGTGCTCGGCAAAGGAACGAATATCGCCCCAGCGTGCCACATGCTTGCGTACGATGTCCTGCGCAGAAGCGGAAACGAAGAAATACTGCTGCTTTAAGCGCAGTTCCTTGCCTTCGATATGGTCATCAGCCGGGTAGAGCACTTTGGTGATGACTTCCGTCAGGGTGCGCTTTTCCAGGCTTTCCACGTACTTGCCTTCCGAGAAAAGGAACATATCCAACTGGTCGACGGCATGGGCATCCCACAGACGCAGGGTGTTGATATCGTCACAACCATAACCTGCAATCAGCATATCCCGCGGTATCGCTTCCACAGCGGTATAACCGGCATACTCCGCCGTATAGTGACCGAGATTGTCCCAGTGCGGTTCAATGCGGCCGCCGAAACGGACCTCGACCGTGTCTTCATAGCGGGGGATCAGCCAGCTTTCCATGGCTGAACGCCAGTTGTCGGCAGTCTCCGTCTGGCAGCCGTTCACGAACTTCTGGCGGAAGATGCCCAGTTCGTAGCAGAGAGAATATCCTGTGCCGTTCAGGCCGAGCGTGGCCATACTGTCCATATAGCAGGCAGCAAGACGGCCGAGACCGCCGTTGCCGAGACCGGCATCCGGTTCCGTTTCAAAGATATCGACCGGGTTGCGGCCAAGGTCTTCCAGTGCCCCGTAAAGTGCCTCGGAAATGCCGATATTGTAGGCATTTTTCATCAGGCTTCTGCCCATGAGAAATTCCATGGACATATAGTGCACTTCTTTTTTTCTTTCCGTCGGATTTTTGATGGCGAGAAAGCGGCTCATGATCTCACGGATCGTAATTGCCGCCGCTTCAAAGACCTGCTCGTCCGTTGCGGTGGCGCTGGTGACGCTGAAAACGGCACACAGCTTGTCTTCTATAACGGAATGAATCTCATCGCGAGAGATGTTGCTGTTCATTCAGTTCTCCTTTATCTTTGATACAGCTCTCTGCCCGGGCTTTTCAAACCGGTCAGAGAGCTGTTCGGGTATGCGTTTAGACTTCTGTACCCTTCGGGACCACGATGGGCAGCTTCGGGGAACCTGTCAAAGTGGTTTCCGGGGAGAAGATGACAGATTTGTCAGAAATCACATAACTGAGATGTGAACCTTCTTTTACGATGCCGCTCTTCATGATGATGCAGTTTTTCAGCACAGCGCCCTTTTCCACATGCACGCCGCGGAAGATGATACAGTTTTCGAGGGAGCCTTCAATGATACAGTCATCCGCCACAAGGCTGTTGACAGAAGAAGCCTCTGTGCCGTAGTAAGTGCTGACGCCCTTGGCCAGTTTGGTGCGTACCGGGCGTGACGGTGGGAAGAGGGAAGCCCGGTTGCCGCTCAGCAGCAGATCCATGTTGGCGGCATAATAGCCGTTCACATCCTTGATGACGCGCGCATAGGTGCGGTGGATGTAGGTATTCATCTTGCCGCCCTCCCGCAGGAACATGGCGATCGCATCCTGATGCCAACGGTATTTGTCCAGCGCACGGCAACGATCCATCAGGCGAAGGAGCGTATCCTTGTTGATGATATAGCACTCCAGGGAGGGGATACCCTGAGAGGGGCCGGAGCGGTCATACAGGCACTGCATGACATAACCGTCGTCCCCGACAACATAGCGGTTGTGAAGAACATCCGGCTCGTAATTGGCACAGACGGCCGTAATCTCGGCATCAGACTCCTCGTGCACACGGCAGACTTCCCGCAGGTTGATATTGGCACAGAGGTTGCCGATCATCAGAACAAAATATTTCTTCGGACTTTCCTCGATATAGGAAGCCACCGCGTTGAGCGCTTCGATGGTGCCGGCATAGTCTCCCTGATGGAAGGCCGGCAGACCGAACGGCGGCAGCATCCTGAGCCCGCCGGAACGGCGGCTCATATCCCAGGGCTTGCCTGCCCCCAGGTGGTCAAGCAGAGACTGGTAGTCACGCTGCATAATCACGCCGACGTCAACAATGTCGGCATTGCGCAGGGAAGAAAGGGCAAAGTCGATCAGGCGGTAACGGCTGCAGATCGGCAGAGAAGCCGCCGTACGCTCGGCAACCAGCTCACGGAGCTCGGGATAGGATTTATATGCAAAAATAATGCCATGATAGTTATTCATCATCAGACCTCCTCACCCGTGTAGATCATGGCGGCAGCAGGAACCGCTGCGCCTTCGCGAATTTCAATGTTGGGCCCGCAGGTGGCAACGCCCCATTTTTCACTGCCGTCCGGCTCAGCGCCCACGTGCGCGTTTTTATGGATCACCGTGTTTTCGCCGACGATGGCATATTCCACGGTAGCGCCGTCTTCCACCACGGCGCCGGGCATCAGGACACTGTAGAGAACGCTTGCGTTCCTGCCGACCTTGACAGACGGGGAAAGAACGGAGTTTTCAACGCGGCCAAAGATCTCACAGCCTTCCGAGATAATAGAATGGACTATGGAAGAGCCTTCTCCGGTGTAATGCGGAGGGCAGATCGGACTGCGGGAGTAGATCGGCCAGGAGGGATCGTAGAGGTTGATCAGCGTAGTGGAGAGCATATCCATATTGGCATCCCACAGGGAGGTGATGGTGCCGACGTCACGCCAGTAGCCGTTGAAGCGATAAGGCCAGAGCTTCTCCCCCGCGGCGAGCATGTTCGGGATAATGTTCTTGCCGAAGTCCTTGCTGGATTTCGGGTCGTTCTCGTCGGCGATTAGGTAATCACGCAGCTTCTTCCAATTGAAGATGTAGATGCCCATAGAGGCAAGATCGCTTTTCGGATGGGCGGGCTTTTCCTCAAACTCATTGATATAGCCGTTATCACCGCAGCTCATAATGCCGAGGCGGGTGGCTTCTTCCATGGAGACCTGCTGCACCGCGATGGTGAGGGCAGCATTGTGGCTGAGATGCTCTTTGAGCATGTCGGCATAGTCCATTTTATAGATGTGGTCGCCGGAGAGGATGAGTACGTTTTCCGGCTCAAATCCTTCCATGAAGGAGATATTCTGATAAATGGCGTTGGCCGTACCGGTAAACCAGGAACCTTTTTCGCCTGCCGTCTGATACGGGGGAAGAATATAGACGCCGCCGTCATCCACGTCAAGATCCCAGGGCTGGCCGCTGCCGATATAGCTGTTGAGCTGAAGCGGACGGTACTGGGTCAGAACACCGACGGTGTCAATGCCGGAATTGGCACAATTGGAGAGCGGAAAGTCGATAATCCGGTACTTTCCGCCGAAGGGAACGCCGGGTTTCGCAACGTCCTGCGTGAGGGCATAGAGGCGGGAGCCCTGCCCACCGGCAAGGAGCATTGCGATGCATTGTTTGCTCATGTTGGTTGTCCTCCGTTTATTAATTGTATTGGTTCATGGCCTTCTCCGGGCCACAGGTGATATACGTTTCAATCGCTGCAGCAGCACGTGCAGCGGCATCGGTAATCTGCTCGGCGTCCTCGTTGCGAAAAACAGAGAGGACCCAGTCTTTCACGTCGTAATCCGCATGCGGCGGCGACCCGACCCCAAGACGGATGCGTGGGAAATCCTGTGAGGAAAGCGCGGCAATGATGCTTTTCAGGCCGTTATGCCCGCCGGCGGAGCCTTTGGGCCGTATACGGATCTTTCCGACAGGGAGACTCATCTCATCTGAGACAACAAGAACATGCTCGGGAGATATTTTATAGAAAGCGGCCGCCTGGCCGACGGCATCCCCCGAGAGATTCATAAAAGTCTGCGGTTTCATGAAAAGGACCTTTTCCCCGCCGATCTCACACTCGGCCGTGAGCGCTTTAAAGCGGGATCGGTTGATCTTCACGTCGTACTGCTTCTCGGCAGCGTCAGCCGTCAGAAACCCTGCATTGTGCCGCGTACCGGCATAGCGGGGACCGGGGTTGCCGAGGAAGACCACCAGCCACGTGATCCCGGAAGGTTTGCGAAAAAACACCGCCCTGCCCCTTTACGGGTTGTTTTCTACCGTGAAGAGCGAGCGCTCTTCGTGGATGCGGCGGATGCTTTCGGCAAAGACGTTTGCCGTGCTGAGATAGGAGATCTTTTTCAGCGGTTCGGCATTTTTGGGATAAGGAATGGTGTCAAGCAGAAGGAGTTCATCAATGGGGCTGTCCTCCAGGCGCTCCAGAGCCGGGTTGGAAAGCACACCGTGGGTGGCACAGGCATAGATATCGGCGGCGCCGCCCATTTCTTTAATGGCACGCGCTGCCCCGCAGAGGGAGCCGGCCGTGTCAACAATATCATCGAGGATAAGGCAGTGCTTGCCTTCAACGCTGCCGATGATGTTCATCACTTCCGACTGGTTGGCTTTTTCACGGCGCTTGTCGATGATGGCCAGCCCCAGCCCCAGCTTCATGGCGAAGGTACGGGCGCGGGCAACCGAGCCGACATCCGGCGAGACAACGATGAAGTCATCAGGATTCTTACGGATCATATTGCGATAGTGTTTGGCGAAGATGTTTCCCCCGGCGAGGTTATCCACCGGGATGTCAAAAAAGCCCTGAATCTGCGCAGCATGGAGGTCCATGGTAAGGACACGGTCAGCTCCGGCGGCAGTTATCAGGTTTGCCACAAGCTTGGCAGAAATAGGGTCACGGCTTTTGGCCTTGCGATCCTGCCGGGCATAGCCGAAGTAAGGCATCACCGCGGTGATACGCCCTGCGGAAGCACGGCGGCAGGCATCAATCATGATGAGAAGCTCCATCATGTTGTCATTCACACGGTTACAGGTGGACTGGATGATGAATACGTCGCATCCGCGAACAGCTTCCTGGAGCGAGATGGAACACTCCCCGTCGGCAAACTGAGAAACCACGGCGCTGCCGAGATCCATAAACAGGTCGTTACAGATCTCTTTCGCAAGATCCGGATTGGAATTGCCGGCGAAGATTTTGACCTCCTGAGAATGCGTTGCCATAAGAAATACTGATCCTCCGTGACAGATTCAATTTTTAAGTAAGTTATTATAACATGACAAACCGGAAAAAGAAAGATGATTGCTGAAAAAAACCGAAAAATTTGACATTAACCGGTTTTGTGGTATACTGGCTTCGTTTGACTGATTACAAAGAAAGGCATACTCTGATGATACCCTACCTTATTGCGACTTCTTCTACCGCCGATTTGACGGATACTTATCTGAAAACACACCAGATCCCGTTTATCCCTTACAGTTATACCATTAACGATGATGAAGGCTGCACCGATGACTGCAGCGAACAAAGCCGCCGAGAGATCTATGCCCGTATGCGCCGCGGCGACTTGCTGAAGACCTCCATGATCACTGCGCCGGTCTACGAAGATTTTTTCCGCAAAGTGCTGGATACGGGGAAAGATGTATTGTTCCTGGATATGTCGGAAAAAATGTCCGCCTCCTTTGAAAACTGCCGTGTCGCCGCCGACCTTGTGCGGAAGGACTATCCCGAGCAGCAGCTGTATGTGATGGATACCCGCTGCATTTCCGGCGGACTGGGACTGCTGGTAATGCACTGCGTCTCGCTGATGGAGAGCGGAGCGAGCTTTGAAGAGGTGATCCGCTGGGGCGAAGAGAATAAGCTGAAAATCGCTCATCGTTTCACGGTGGATGATCTGAATTATCTCAAACGCGGAGGACGGGTTTCCAACGCGGCGGCCCTTGTGGGTTCGATGCTGAACATCAAGCCGGTGCTTTACGTCCCGGACGAAGGTACGCTGAATGTGGCAAAAAAGGTGCGCGGCCGCAAAGCGGCTCTGAAAACTATTCTTGACGGTATTCTGCACGACCTGGGCGGAACAGATACCGATGGAAAAGATATGTATATCCTCCATGCAGACTGCCTTGCGGATGCCGAATTTATCCGCGACGAAGTGAAAAATGCTCACCCGGATATGGGGGAGATCACGATTTCTTCCCTCGGCGTTGTGATCGGTGCCCACTGCGGACCCGGGCTGCTGGCGATCTTCTACCTCTGCAGCGGCCGGAAGGCGGAATAACACGTATTTCTCAGCATTCCCGCTTTTCAGAAATTCGATTTCAAAACGGAAATGCTTTATTTTTTCAAAGATTGTTTATGAAAAACCGATTTACAACGAAAGTGATTTTGTGTATAATGACTCTCCGGCAATTCTATTGCTGCCGAAAATGAATGAATTGATCGGCAAATGAAAATATGAGGACGGACTATGCTGGAATTTGAAGAATACAAAGGAAAACTTAATAACATCCGCCCTGCCCTGGATGCCCTGAAAGATGCTTTGAAGCTCGATGCCGCAGGCAAAGAGATCGAAGAGCTGGAGAAAATGAGCGAGATGGACGGCTTTTGGAACGATGTTGAAAAAAGCCGCAAAGTACAGCAGCGCCTGAAAACCCTGAAGGGAAAGACGGAAAAGTATGCCGCGCTCTGCTCCACCTGGGATGATATGATGGCGATCTGTGAGATGGCTCTGGAAGAGAATGATGACTCCATGCTGCCTGAACTGCAGGAGGAGTATGCCTCGTTTGAAAAGGAGCTGGAAGCAACACGCCTCAGCACCCTCCTGACCGGGGAGTATGATGCGAACAACGCCATTTTGACCTTCCATGCCGGTGCAGGCGGCACCGAAGCACAGGACTGGGCTTCGATGCTGTACAGGATGTACAATATGTGGGCAGACCGCCACGGCTATAAAGTAAAGCTGATGGATTATCTCGACGGAGACGAAGCCGGGCTGAAAAGCGCCACGATCATGATCGAGGGTGAGAATGCCTACGGCTTCCTCAAAAGCGAAAATGGCATCCACCGCCTGGTGCGCATTTCGCCCTTTGACGCTGCCGGAAGGCGACACACATCGTTCGCGGCGCTGGAAGTGATGCCGGAAATTGCCGATGACAGCGAGATCGAACTGCGGGACGAAGACATCAAGATGGATGTTTACCGGTCCTCCGGAGCAGGCGGGCAGAAAGTCAACAAGACGTCTTCCGCCGTACGTCTGACACACATCCCCACGGGTATTGTGGTGGCAAGCCAGGTAGAGCGGAGCCACTTCCAGAACCTGGAAAACTGCAAAAACATGCTGCGCGCCAGACTTGCCGAGATCAAGGAGCGGGAGCACCTGGAAAAAATCAGCGATATCAAAGGCGTACAAATGAAGATCGAATGGGGCAGCCAGATCCGGTCTTATGTGTTTATGCCGTATCAGCTGGTGAAGGACCACCGCACCGAATACGAAGACGGCAACATTGACAATGTGATGAACGGAGACCTGGACGGATTTATCAATGCCTATCTGTCCATGAAAGCCGCAGAGAAAGCATAGGATCTTACTCATCGTAATCTCATCCGTCAGCCCTTCGGGCTGCCGCCTTCCGGCAAGGAAGGCTGAACGGAAAAAATAATAATAAAGAAGGTCGGAAACAAACATGAGTGCATCTACTGAAAAGAAAGTCCGCCAGGCAGCACGGGAAGCCGGCACGGACAAGAAATCCCTCGCAGCCCAGGAAGAAGCAAAGAAAAAAGCCCAGAACCAGAAAAGATGGACCTGGGCGCTGATCGGCATTGCCGTACTGATCGTACTGGTGCTGGTGCTGAACTCTTCTCTGCTTTACACGAAAACGACGGCCGTGACCATCGACGGCAGAAGCTTCAGCCCTTCGGAAGTCACGTACAACTATGCCAACCAGTATCAGACGTTTGTCAATAACTACGGCAACTATACAAGTATCTTCGGTCTTGACACCAGCTACGGCCTCTCCGGATTGAGCAGCCAGCAGAGCGCCTTCGGGGAAGGCACCTGGAGAGATTACTTCCTTGACCAGGCTGTAAACGCAATGAAGCAGAATATTGCCCTCGGCAAGTACGCTGCTGAAAACGGCATTGAACTGACGGATGAGGAGAAGCAGGAAGCTGCCGACAGCTTTGCTTCGCTGGAAGAGACGGCGAAGTCCTACGGCTACGGAAGTGCCGATAAGTTTATTGCTGCCAACTACGGTATCGGAAACAATGTGAAAAAGGTTCAGGCCTACGCGCTGGAGCAGCAGCTTGCCAGCAAGGTCTATAACCAGGTGGCTGAAGAGACCTCTGACGCGGTGACGCTGGAAGAGATCAAAGAGCAGTATCCTTCGGTAGCTGTACGGCACATCCTGGTAAAGGCGGAAGCTGCGGAAGACGGCACCTATACCGATGAGGCCAAAGAAGCTGCCAAGGCAAAGGCGGAAGAGATCCTTGCCGAGTGGGAAGCAGGCGACAAGACAGAAGAGAGCTTTGCTGCTCTTGCGGAAGAATATTCCGAAGACCCGGGCTCCAGCGAAAACGGCGGTCTTTATGACGACGTGATGCAGGGCCAGATGGTAGAAGAGTTTGACGCTTTCTGCTTTGATGAAAACCGTCAGCCGGGCGACACCGGCATCGTTTACGGGGAGAGCGGTTCCTATGCCGGCTACCACGTGATGTACTTTGTAGGCGAGGGTGATCCTGCCGACAACGAGACAGGCAGAAGCAACATTGCCGGCGCGAAAATGAGCGAGTGGCTCACCTCTCTCACAGACGGGATGGACGTCAGCTATAAGTTCTTCTATCGCCTCGCAGGCAAGACAGCCTGATCTTGATCTTTGAGCATCTGATAAGTGAGACTTTTCAACGGCTGCCATGATCCATCATGGCAGCTTTTGCCTATCTGTTAAGGAAGTGTTAAAACTATGAAAACCTACCGTGCCGGAATTGATATCGGCAGCACGACCGTCAAACTGGTCGTGCTGGATGAGCAGGAACAGATGCTGTACGGAGAATACCGCCGGCATCACGCCGACATTCAGCCCACCCTGTGTGCTCTTCTGGAAGAAGCCCGCGCTGTGACGGGGGAGTGTGCCCTGCAGATGAAAATCACAGGATCCGGCTCTATCAACCTGGGGAAGAGTCTCGGCATCGGCTTTGTACAGGAAGTGGTGGCCGTAGCCTCTGCACTGCAAAAAGCCGCTCCGCAGACCGACGTTGCCATTGAGCTCGGCGGGGAAGACGCAAAGATCATCTACTTCACCGGCGGGCTGGAAGAACGCATGAACGGTATCTGCGCCGGAGGGACCGGTGCTTTCATCGATCAAATGGCCTCCCTGCTGCAGACGGATGCCGCCGGATTGAACACTGCCGCAGCCGATTACCGGCAGATCTACCCCATTGCGGCGCGCTGCGGCGTATTTGCCAAAAGCGATATTCAGCCGCTTATCAATGAAGGGGCCACCAAGGCAGATCTGGCTGCTTCGATCTTTCAGGCTGTCGTTAATCAGACGATCTCCGGCCTGGCCTGCGGCAAACCCATCCGCGGATGTGTCGCCTTTCTGGGCGGCCCGCTGCATTTTCTGCCGGAACTGAAAAAAGCTTTTATTCGGACACTTCGTTTGACGGATGAAACCACTGTCGATCCGGACAATTCCCATCTGTTTGCCGCCATCGGGGCAGCACTGGAAGCGCAGGGCAGTGAACCTGCAGACCTCGACGCCCTGATCCGCCGGCTGAAGGAAGGCGTACCGATGGCCTTTGAGCTCAAACGCATGGAGCCGCTGTTCGCCGACGAGACAGATTATGCCGTATTCTGTGCCCGCCATGAAAAGGCCGTAGTGCCGAAGGCTGATCTTTCCGCATACCGCGGAAAATGCTTCCTCGGGTTCGACGCAGGCTCGACCACGACAAAGCTTGCGCTCGTAGGAGAGGAGGGGGAACTGCTGTTTTCCTGGTATGCCGGCAACCAGGGGTCCCCCATTCAGGCGGCCATGCACGCCGTGAAGGAACTGCATACCGTGCTGCCGGAGGGGGCGGTGATTGCCCGTGCCTGCTCCACAGGCTACGGGGAATCCCTTTTGAAAACAGCCTTTCGGCTGGATGAGGGTGAAGTGGAGACTATTGCCCACTGCACTGCCGCTTCCTTTTTTGAACCGGCGGTCGACTGTGTGCTGGATATCGGCGGACAGGATATGAAATGCATCCGGCTGAAAAACGGCTCGGTAGACAACATCCTGCTCAACGAAGCCTGCTCCTCCGGGTGCGGCTCGTTTATTGAAAACTTTGCACAATCGCTCGGCTTCAGCGCAGCGGAATTTGCCCGGGAAGCCCTGTTTGCGCCTCACCCCATCGACCTTGGTACACGATGCACGGTATTCATGAATTCCAACGTGAAGCAGGCGCAGAAGGAAGGGGCAAGCGTACAGGACATCTCCGCAGGGCTGGCCTGCTCGGTGATCCGCAATGCCCTGTATAAAGTGATCAAGCTCTCTTCTCCCTCCGAGCTCGGCACCCACATCGTGGTACAGGGCGGCACTTTTTACAACCGCGCCGTACTGCGGGCATTTGAAAAGATAGCAGGAGTCGAGGCTGTCTGCCCGGATATTTCCGGCATCATGGGGGCATTCGGAGCCGCACTGATCGCGCGAAAGCATTACCGCGGGCAGCCTACCACAATGCTGCCGCTCAGCGAACTGATGCATCTCACCTATACCACCGAAACCCGCCATTGCGGCGGCTGCCAGAATAACTGTATGCTCACCATCAACCGATTCCCCGGGGGAGAGAGGCACATTACCGGCAACCGCTGTGAAAAGGGTGCGGGGGGCACAGCAAAAAGCAGGGGAACCCCTAACCTTGTAAAATACAAGCAGGAGCGGATGTTCCGCTATCCGCCGCTCGCGGAAGCACCGCGGGGCGAGATCGGTATTCCCCGCGTGCTCAACATCTATGAGAATTACCCGTTCTGGGCAACATTTTTTGCCCGTCTCGGATTTCATGTAACCCTCTCACCGGCATCCAGCCATCGCCTATACGAACACGGGATGGACAGTATTCCTTCCGAATCGGAATGCTATCCGGCCAAGCTTTCCCACGGGCATGTGCAGTGGCTCATCGATCATGGTGTGAAGACGATCTTCCATCCCTGCGTCTTCTACGAACGGCAGGAGACCGGCGGCGCACAAAACCACTATAACTGCCCCATTGTGGTCTCATATGCTGAGAATCTGAAAAACAATGTGGAACCCATCACCAACGGCAGTGTGCATTTTCTGCGTCCGTTTATTGCTTTTACCAGTGAAAAAACAGCTGCGGAGCGGCTGATTGAAGTCTGCAGGGAAAACTGGCATATCCCCGCGAGCGAAGTGCGCGCCGCTGTACATGCTGCCTGGCAGGAGCAGGCTGCTGCCAAACTGGATGTAAAGCAAGAGGGCGAAAAAGCCCTGCGCTGGATGAAAGACAACGGCCGCTGCGGCATCGTACTGGCCGGCAGACCTTACCATGTGGATCCGGAGATCAACCACGGGATCCCGGAGATGATCGCCTCCTATGGACTTGCTGTCTTGACGGAAGACAGCCTGCCTATGCTGCCGGAGCAGGTACACCCTCTGCGCGTCAATGACCAGTGGGTCTATCATGCGCGGCTTTATAATGCGGCACAGTTTGTCGGCATACACCCCGATCTGGAACTGGTGCAGCTCAATTCCTTTGGCTGCGGACTGGACGCCGTAACGACCGACCAGGTCAGTGAGATCCTGGAAAAAAGCGGCAGAATGTACACGGTGCTGAAAATCGACGAGGTAAACAATCTCGGAGCGGCGCGTATCCGCATCCGCAGCCTGCTCTCGGCCATGAACCAGCGCCGGGAAAAGGGCATCGTGCCGGTACAGGCAGACGCCTCGTATCACCGCAGCATCTTTACAAAAAAAATGCGGGCCGACGGCTGGACGATCCTTGCCCCCAGAATGAGCCCGCTGCACTTTAACATCCTTCAGCCGGTATTCCACAAGCACGGCTATAACATTGTTGTACTGGAAAACGACAACCGCACCGCCGTGGATACCGGGCTTCGCTTCGTCAACAACGATGCCTGCTACCCCTCGATCATCACGGTGGGCCAGATCATGGACGCAGTCCTGTCAGGCAAATACGATACCGACCGCCTCGCCATTATTATGACGCAAACCGGCGGATGCTGCCGTGCCAGCAATTACGTCAGTTTTATCCGCCGTGCTCTGGATAAGGTGGATCTGAGCCACATTCCCGTCATCTCCCTCAATATCAACGGGATGGAAAAGAACCCGGGATTCCGCCTTTCCAGCAGATTTCTGCTCGATGCCGCGCGGGCCATTGTGTACGGCGATCTGTTCATGCGCTGCCTGTATCATGTTCGGCCGTATGAACGGGAGAGCGGTTCCGCCAATGCCCTTCAAAAGAAATGGGAGAAGATCGCCATTGCGTCTCTCACGGAAAAACACTCCAAGTGGAGCTACGGAAAAGTGTGCCGGGGGATCGTGGAGGATTTTGACAACTTACCGATCCGTGAAGACGTACAAAAACCGCGGGTCGGCATTGTAGGAGAGATCCTGGTAAAATATATGCCTTTGGCCAACAACAACCTTGTGGAACTGCTGGAAAGGGAAGGCGCCGAGGCTGTTGTACCGGATCTGATGGATTTTATGAACTACAGCGTTTATAATTCCGATTATAAACACAAATATCTGGGAAAGGGCATTGTCTCGGCATGGATCGCCGACAGCGGCGTGCGCGTGATCCGAGCGCTGCGGCGTCCCGCGCTGGAGGCGCTGGAAAAGTCCCGCCGGTTTGAAGCGCCTACCCCCATCAAAGAAATTGCCGCCATGGCAAAGCCTCTGCTTTCCATCGGCAACCAGTACGGCGAAGGATGGTTCCTCACCGGCGAGATGGCAGAGCTGATTTCCAACGGTACGCCGAATATCGTATGCATCCAGCCGTTTGCCTGCCTGCCGAACCATGTGGTGGGCAAGGGCGTGATCAAAGCACTGAAGAATCGCTATCCCCAGGCCAACGTCGTAGCTGTAGACTATGACCCCGGTGCGTCGGAGGTCAATCAGCTCAACCGCATCAAGCTGATGCTCTCTTCCGCACACAAAGCCCTGCAGGCAAAAGACAAATAAGCGTTTATTGTTTGTTTACATCCCTGTCACGTTTTCTTTACATCTGTTCCGGTGTTTCCGTATAAACTAAAAAGCAGGAAAAAACACAAACATAAAAAGGAGAACGGTATTATGAAAAACGGGAAAAAACTGCTTGTCCTCGCGCTGTGTATCCTGATGGCGCTGTCTCTCTGCGCCTGCGGCAATTCCTCCTCCTCGAGACAGCCAGAGGAAGCCGCCTATGTTTCTGACTATTATTCCGGTTATTCCTATGATTATGATGCGGAAGCGGTAGCTGACGAAGCGTACGGGGGACTGGCCCCCACGGCGCTGTACGCCTCGGCCAACAGCGGAAACTCCTCTGCTGTCACCACTTCAAAAACCTCCGGCAGCGGAGAAGGCGGCACCGTAAAAGACGACACCGGCGATATCAACCCGGAAAAGATCATCTATTCTGCCGAGGCAACGGTCGAAACCACGGCTTTTGATGACACTGTCTCCGCACTGGATACCATGATCGACACCTATGGGGGATGGATAGAATCCAGCAGTGTGAACGGGGCCAAGTATTCCAACATCTCCCGCGGAACGAAGACAAACCGCACTGCCAATTATACAGTGCGTGTGCCCAACGGAAAATTTTCCGAGATGATGAATGCGCTGTCTTCTCTCGGCAATGTGCCGTACAGCCACGTATATACCGAAAATGTAACCTCGCAGTATTATGATACCCAGGCACGCCTCACCACGTATGAGGCTCAGGAACAGCGCCTTCTGGCACTGCTGGACAAGGCGGAAACCGTTTCTGATGTGATCGAAGTGGAAGCGGAACTGACCGACGTACGCTATCGGATCGAGAGCCTGCAGACTTCGCTTCGCGGCTGGGACAGACGGGTGAGCTGGTCTACCATCCGCCTGACGGTGAATGAAGTGAGTGAATACACCCCTGCAAAGCAGCGCACCTACGGCGAGCGGCTTTCGGAAGCCTTTGCATCCGGGCTGGAAGCCCTGGCAGATCTGTTTGTAGATTTTGTGGAAGCTTTGCCGGTACTGGCTTTCCTGCTTCTGCTGCTTATTATGCTGATCCTCATCATCCGGCGGGTGCTCCGCTCTCCGAAACGACTGGAACGGCGCCGCGCCAAAGCGGAAGAAAAAGCCGCCAGACTTGCTGCCAAGGCGGAGGAGAAAGGAAAAGAATAAACGCTGCGGGACGAATCTGTATCGTTTACCGTTATACAGGAGAAACAGTCAAGTACGAATAGCCGAATCGTACTTGACTGTTTTCATATCGGAGGCAAAATCATTCCGCAACCGCAGCGCAGCAGGGCAAAAGAAAAAATATTTAACGTCATCCTTTGGATCTCCCCTTGACAAATTAAGGCAAAGGATCAACTTGCAGGAGGATGAAATTACCACCTTGCTTTTCTGCCTGCGCGGGAATATAATCAAGAGTGGTTAGATTTTGCTAACTGATCTGCACTAGGAAGCCGATCGCAAAGAAAATGGTGTACTATCCATTCATGCCGATCTGTCCGGCAGATAACCTGCATACCGGAAGGAGAACAACAGAATGACAGCGAAAGAGATACTACAGAAAAAGGGCGTATATAAGGCTGAGATGGACAGGATCATGTCCGTGGAGCAGAGCGATGCTCTTTGGCAAAAAGCAACGGAAAAACTGGATACGATCCTGAATCGGTACCGTTCCCTGCCAAAGGGAATGAAGATGCACACCCGTGACCGAATCTTCCCGGCGGCGGCAGTATATCTGACCCTTAAGGACGCAGTCGGTGCGGAAAAGGCATACCGGGTGATCGAAGATTCTGCCGTCAAAGGGTGTGCGGAAATTGCGAAGAAGCTTCAGAAAATGATGAAGATCCCCGGTATGCGCAACCTGTTTGTGACTGTCTGGGATCCACTGACGAAAAAGGTTTTCGGCCCCGGCAACGGTTTCAGGAACATATTCTATCCAAAAGAAAAAGGAAAATACAGGATGAACATAGTAGCCTGCCCTTATAACCAATACTTCACGGAACTCGGCTGCCCGGAACTGACTAAAATATTCTGTGAAAATGATGATCGAACATACGGGAACCTGCCGGGGCTGAAATTTGAACGGACCGGTACTCTCGGCAAAGGAGCTGAACGCTGCGATTTCCTTATCAGGAAAGTGTGATAACCTGCAAAACAGACCTCCCGCACCATCGTTTTGAGCACAGAGCAAAAAACTTGCCTGTGATTGACGGAAGATACTCGACTCTCTCGGCAGTCCATTGTCGAGATACCCGACGGCGCGGTTCTCCTCTGGCTGAAAAAATGATCGGACTCTTACCCGTTTTTAGCCTCTTGCTCCTTTTTTTCCTTTCTTCGATCTATGAGTTCAAGCGGCAGCGTTATGATCAGCATATATACACCAAGAATGACGGTGCTCGGCATAAGATAAAGGAATGGAACAGGAATCCATTTATAAAATAATTCCAGAAGAACGTTTCCTTCCGTTTCCACGGAGTAGAAGTAGTTCGCTTTTGGATGCAGCCCGCTCCATCGAAGCAGCAGATTAATGCAGAAGACGGCAAAGGTAATCAGCAATGCAGCCAGAATCGCTCTTGGAAGGTCGCGGAGCTTTGGACGGAAAATACCAAAAGTGACAAGAGCAAGCCCCTCGATCACAATCATAAAATGTGTACCATAGTATCCCAGCATACGAGGCAAAAACAGAGAATACCCGTCGAAACCATTTCCCGGCATAACAAGCGCCATCAGCGCTCCAAGCGGTCCGAGGAAAAAACAAAAGCAAGACAGCGGCCGATTTTTTTTCCAGACGGCAATCGGGATCAGAATCATATTGATGTTGCAGAGGTGCAGCGGAAGTTCTCCCCACCAGTTGAAGCCGCCCATATTCGCGGTAATGATATTGTACTCACTGTCACGGGAAAGGGAATACTTGTATAAGACAAAGCCGATCAGAGTAATGATACAGGCAGTGATCAAAACAATGTCCTTTGTTCTTTCCCTTTTTTTGCGCAGAAGAATGCTGGCAGTGCCGAGCAGAAAGAGGAAAACGGCGAACGAAGAAAAGAAAACCGCGTTGAATGGTCTCATGACCCAGAAATCCGTCTGCATCAGATCACCTCCTAAAAGTCCGATCTATTCTTATGTTTTTTAAGTCTTGTTCTATAAGACATAATCATCCCAAGACGCGTCAAGGATGATTTGGCAGCGGCTTACATTTGTTCGATTATGATGAAAGCCCTGTCACGATGAGCTGCCAAAAGCGTGTGAACCCTGTTTTCTTTCCTTTCCGGGCAGATATCCACGACACATTCGGGCTCTGATGACCGTTTACGCAACTTCAGCCGCCAAGGACACCGGTAACGAAGATCTCAATACCGATACCGATCAGGATCAAGCCGCCCAGAACGGAGGCTTTCCCGGCAAGGCGGGTACCGAAGCGCTGGCCGATGCGCAGCCCGCAGGAACAAATCACAAAAGTTACCCCTCCGATCATGAGCCCGGCAGCCAGAGCCTGTGCAATAGGATATTCCGCAATGGTGAAGCCCACAGACAGTGCATCAATGGAGGTAGCCACGCCCTGTATCAGCAATGCGCCGGGTTTCAGGTCAGCATCCGCACGCTCTGCATCTCCGCCGCGGATCCCTTCGATCAGCATCTTTCCTCCGATGAACAGGAGCAGCACCAGTGCGATCCATGGGATAGCCCGCTGAAAAGAGGCAAAAGCCTCTGCGACACTTCGCACGCAAAACCAGCCGATCACAGGCATCAGAAACTGAAACACCGCAAACGTCAGCGGAATCATGATCTTCATGCTGCGGGACATCTTCGGCGCATTCAGGCCGTTGGCCATCGACACCGAAAAGGCATCCATCGCGAGGCCCACACCCAGCAGAATGCTGTTGATAACAAAAGAAACAAGCGTATGCATATGGATTTTCTCCCCAATTTCTGCTTGATTTACAGGCAATACGTCATTCCAAATTTATGATCTTCATAATTCTTTCCCCTCTGCTGTAATCGGAGATATTATGCCACTATAGAAGTATTTGATTATTATAACATGCCTGTACGATCCCTGCCAGTCCTTATATGCAAAAAGCGCCCCCGCCAAGGTATGTTTTACGATGGAACACCCCCGCAGGTATTCTTATCCTTGCGGCTTTGCCCGGAATGCGATATACTACGGTGATCCTCTGCAAATACACGGGAGTATTTCTGTCCATGCGCAATCGTTCCGCTCATTTTTACCTGAATACGAGCCTGATCCCGGTGGTGTTTTCTCTGGCCTGGCCGACGATGCTCCAGGAGCTGATGGATACCGCCGTTCAATATATCGACACCGCTATGGTCGGTGCACTCGGGACGCGTGCCACGGCGGCCGTCGGGTCAACGACCACCGTCAACTGGCTGGTGGGTTCAAGTGTATCAGCCCTCGGCATCGGGTTTCTTTCCTACATAGCCAAAGCCTACGGCGCAAAAGAAAAAGAGCGTGCTGCGCGGGCGAGCGCCCAGGCTGTGCTGCTGGTGCTGCTGGTCGGCAGTGTGCTCACCGCCGTCACGCTATCTCTGAGCCGATATGTCCCGGGATGGATGAAGGTCAGCCCGGAGATCCGCCCGCTGGCCGCTTCCTACTTTTTTATCCTCTATCTGCCGATGCTGCCGCGCACGGCACAGATCATCTTCGGAACGATCCTGCGTGCTACGGGAGATACAAAAACCCCGATGCGCGTCGGTATCGGGGTAAACTGCACAAATATCATATTGAATTTTCTGCTGATCTATCCCGTCAGGTCCGTTCCCGTCCTCGGTATCACACTGCCGCTCTACGGCGCAGGGCTGGGTATCCGGGGGGCAGCCATTGCCAGCGCCGCCTCCATCACCCTCGGCGGGATCCTGATCACACGGGCACTCTGGCATCACAAAGAGGTGTCCCCGAGAGGCAGATCACTGATGCCTGACCGGGCGATCCTCATCCCCTGCCTTCGCGTCGCCATCCCGAATATGCTGCAGCGATTCTGCACTTCTCTCGGGTATGTGGTATTTGCCTCGATGATCAATTCTCTCGGACAGGTCTCCACAGCGGCTCATACCATTGCCAATACGGTCGAATCAGCGTTTTATATCCCCGGATACGGTATGATGTCCGCCGCCGCAACACTGACCGGCAATGCCATCGGTGCAAAGGACAGCCGCCGCATGAATGAAATGGCGGCCGTGATCCTGGTGATCGAAGTGTCGCTGATGCTTGTCACCGGCACGCTTCTGTTCCTGTTCGCCCCGTTCATGGCAGGGCTGTTTTCTCCTGACAGCGCAGTCATTGCATTGAGCAGCACGGTGCTGCGCATGGTGGCGCTGTCCGAACCGTTCTACGGCATCTCCATTGTGACAGAAGGCATGCTGCAGGGTGCCGGTCAGACGCGGATGCCTTTTCTGTTCAATATTTTGTGCATGTGGGGCATACGCATCGCAGGGACCTGGTGCTGTATCCGGTTTTTCGGCTTCGGCCTTGTTTCTGCCTGGGCCTGCATGATTGCCGACAACATGCTGCTGCTCGTTCTTTTCCGGCTGTATTTCCGCTTCGGCCGGTGGCGGACGGAACTGGAGTAAAAGGAGAGGTTGATCATGGACGTTCTCTTTGCGCCGATGGAAGGCATCACCTATGCCCTCTATCGCATTTTGCATGCCAGATACTTTCCGGGCATAAAGGAGTATTACACCCCGTTTATCGCCCCTGACACCACCGGCAGCTTCAAGGCAAAATATCTGCAGGAGCTGACAGCAGACCGGAAAGAAGGCCTCTGCGTGATCCCGCAGCTGCTGGTAAATCGCCCGGAACCATTTTGTGCCACGGCAGACAAGCTGTCCGCCCTCGGATTTCCGGAGATAAATTTAAATATCGGCTGCCCGTCCGGCACGGTATTTGCCAAACACAAAGGCGCCGGCATGCTGACAGACCTGAACGCACTGGATCAGCTGCTTGACAAGGTGTTTGCCCATGCAGAGCAAACCGGCTTGCGCATCAGCATTAAAACCAGAATGGGGGTCCAGACTACGGAGGAATTTCCTTCCATTCTGGCCATATACTGCAAGTATCCGCTCTCTCGCCTGATCATCCATGCACGGGCCAGAGAAGGGTATTATCGCAGCAAACCGGATGTTGCCGGGTTTGCCGCCGCAGTAAAAGAATGCCCTTTTCCGGTAAGCTATAACGGCAATATTTTTTCTCCGCGTGATCTTGCCGTTCTGACAGCCGCCGCCCCGGAAACGGCGAGCATTATGGTTGGGCGGGGCCTCATCGCCAACCCCGCGCTGGTGCGCACCCTGGAAGGGGGAACGCCGCTGAAGGCAGAAGAATTCTCCGTTTTTCATGATGCCCTACTGGATGCGTATCTGCAAAACGGGTTGAGCCATCCTTTTGCCCTGGAGCGAATGAAGCATCTCTGGTATTATATGCACTGCATGTTTACCGACTGCAAAAAAGAACATAAGGCCATCCTGAAAGCCAGGGCCCTGCCGGATTACCGCACCGCGACGGCGCTGCTTTTTGCCTCCGGCAAGTTTGATGCCGGCAATGCCTTTACCCCGGAGGAAAAAGAATCCGGAGATTAAAAAAGCTGCCTCATGATCGAGACAGCTTTTTTGATCAATATTCCGTAAGAAAAACTTACTTGATTTCGACCTTTGCGCCGACAGCTTCGAGCTGAGCTTTGAGAGCTTCGGCATCTTCCTTGGAAACGCCTTCCTTGATCTTGGCGTCCTTGGTCTCGACAAGAGCCTTTGCTTCGGCAAGGCCCAGGCCGGTGATGGCGCGGACTTCCTTGATGACCTTGATCTTCTCTGCACCAAACTCAGAGAGGATGACATCAAACTCGGTCTTTTCTTCGACTGCGGGGCCAGCTGCTGCTACTGCGGGGCCGGCTGCCACGGCTGCTGCGGAAACGCCAAAAGTATCTTCAAGTGCATGAACGAGCTCGGAAAGCTCAAGAACGGACAGAGCCTTGATCTCTTCGATCATTGCTGCGATTTTTTCGCTCATTAGAATATCCTCCAATTATAATTTTTAAATAAGTGTTGCAGAATGATTATGCTTCTGCGGGAGCTTCCTCTGCGGCGGGTGCCTCTATAGAGCCGCCCTTCTGCTCGAGGATCTGGCCAAGGCAGACTGCCAGGCCTGTAATGGGTGCGATCATCGTTCCGAGAACCTTGGAATACAGCGCACTCTTGGACGGCAGAGAAGCCATCTCTGCGATCTCGTTTTCATCGAGGATCTTGCCTTCCATGTAGGCTGCCTTGATGTTGAAGCGATCGCCCAGCTTTTTGCTGTAATCGTTCAGGATGCGGAACGGAGCAATGGGATCTTCTTCGGCTGTGGCGAGAGACGTCGTCCCGTTCAGAACATGGTCCAGCCCGCTCAGTTCCATTTTGTCCAGTGCCCGCCTGACAAGCGTATTCTTGACGACCGTGTAGTGGACATTGTCCTTGCGCATTTCCGTACGCAACGCCGTATCTTCTTCAACCGTGATGCCCTTATAATCCACCAGGACACCTGCCGAAGAAGCCTTGATGCGTTCTACCAGTGCATCAACGACCGCCTGCTTCTCGCTGAGAACCTTTGCATTTGGCATTTTTGTGTTTCACCTCCGTACCTATAAATCCGTACGCCCATAAAGAAAGCCTCTGCATCCGAAAAGACGCAAAGGCACAAAAACAATCAAAAACAAAATAATTGTTGATGTCCTCGGCTGGAATTACCCCCTGCGGGAACCGGCTGTCTTCGGAGCGCCAAAATAATATACAGGAATTGCCCGATGATGTCAAGACTTTTTTGCAAAAAACCGCAAAACCGTCAGTTTCGGATCGCCTGCTGTTCGCGGATCTTTTTCTTCCAGCACTGGTGGCACATGGCAATGTAGCTGTCATTCCCGCCGAGGAGGATCTGCCCGCCTTCGGTCACGATCTTTCCGTTTTCGTCTATCCGCGCGTTGACGGTTGCTTTCCTGCCGCAGGCACAGACGGTTTTGATCTCCGTCAGTGAATCCGCCAGTTCCATGAGACGCTGTGCACCGGGAAAGAAATGGGTTAAAAAGTCCGTTCTCAGGCCGAAACACAGCACCGGAAGATCTTCTTCATCCACCAGGGTGCGGAGCTGATCGATCTGAGCCGGGGTAAAAAACTGTGCTTCGTCGGCAATGATCACATCATGGCGGCCCGCTTCGGCATACTGAACCGCAATATCCATTTCCGGCGTGATGACATTTGCTTTGGCTTCCAGCCCGATACGGCTGCGGATGACGTCTGCCCCGTCACGGGTGTCAATGGAGGGCTTGATCAGCCATACCGACATCCCCAGTTCCTCATAGTTGAATTTGGTGATGAGCGCCTGGGCTGATTTGGAGGACCCCATCGCACCGTATTTAAAATACAGCTTTGCCATTTATTCTTCCCCTTTCTCATCGAGATGCGCCCGCACACGCTGAATCACCATTTCCAGCGCCACACGGTTGTGCCCGCCCTGGGGAATGATGATGTCGGCATTCTTTTTGCTCGGCTCCACAAACTGCTCATGCATCGGTTTGACTGTGTGGAGATACTGGTCGATCACGCTCTCAAGGCTTCTGCCCCGGTCACGAACGTCGCGGGTAATGCGGCGGAGAATGCGTACATCGGCATCTGTGTCGACATATATTTTAATATCCATCAGCGAGCACAGTTCCCGGCTTTCAAAGATCAGGATCCCCTCCACAATGATCACCCGTGCCGGTTTTACGATCTCCGTCTCCTCCGACCGGTCATGAACGGTGAAGTCATAAACCGGGCATACGACTTCCTTTCCTTCTTTCAGGTCTTTTACAGCCTGGATCAGAAGGTCTGTATCGAAGGAATTGGGATGGTCATAATTGAGCTTGCAGCGCTCTTCATACGGCATTTCGTGGTGTGCCTTATAATAGCTGTCATGATGGATGACGGAAACGTCCTCCCCGAAACGCTGCATCAGTTTTTTTGAAATCGTGCTTTTGCCTGAGCCCGTTCCCCCTGCAATGCCGATCACAATAACTTCACTCATAAATCTGCCTCCTTCCATGCGAGTCCGGGAATGATTTTATTCTTTTCTATCTTACCATAACTTTCCACAGCTTTCAATTTGACTTTTCTCTTTTTCTTTTCTATAATAGAAAAAGATCTATAATAGAAAAAGAATACCTGACTTGGCCTCCTCGGCCGAAAACAACGAAAAAGGAGAACTACTATGCCTACCCCTCATAATGAAGCAGCCGTCGGCAGTATCGCAAAGACCGTTCTGATGCCGGGTGATCCCCGCCGGTCCAATTTTATTGCAGAGACCTTTCTGGAAAGCCCTACCCTTGTCAACAATGTACGCGGCGTCCACGGCTATACCGGAAAATGGAAAGGCGTCCCCGTTACGGTGATGGCCTCCGGTATGGGCATTCCGTCCATCGGCATTTACAGCTGGGAGCTTTACAGTGAATACAATGTGGAAAACATTATCCGCGTCGGTTCTGCAGGTGCGCTGCAGGACGATTTGAAACTCATGGATGTGATCCTTGCCCAGGGGGCCTGCACAACATCCAATTACATTGAGAATTTCGGCCTGAAAGGCACCTTTGCTCCCATTGCAGATTTTACGCTTCTCTCCAAAGCCAAAGAAGCTGCTGCGGCAAACGGGCTTGACGTACACATCGGCAATCTTCTGTCCTCCGATAACTTTTATTCTGCCTTCAGCAGCGGAGATGAGAACCTTCATTGGAAAAAAATGGGCGTTCTCGGGATAGAAATGGAGGCCGCCGGGCTTTACGCCAATGCAGCATTCTTCGGCAAGCGGGCTCTCTGTATCTGCACCGTTTCCGACCACATTTTCCGCCCAGAAAGCCTTTCCGCCGAAGACCGCCAGCTCAGCTTCCGGAATATGATCACCATTGCCCTCGACACCGCGGCCGCCATGGCGGAATAAACCGAAAAAATTCCGCGGCAGCATCGTTTTTTGTCATATCTTCTTATTGATTTACACTCGCCGAAACGATATAATAAGACCTGGTGTTGAGAGGCACCACCTAAAAAATGTCAATTTTTTTAATGGAGGAAAAGCAGACATGAAAAAAATCCTGGCAATCGCTCTCGCACTGTGCATGGTATTCGCTCTCTGCGCAGTATCCGCATCCGCTGACGAGGCACCGGCTGTTGCAATGATCACCGACTACGGCGACATTACCGACCAGTCCTTCAACCAGACCACCTATGAGGCCTGCAAGGCATTTGCCGAAGCAAACAGCCTCAACTTCCAGTACTACAAGCCCGCATCCGACTCCGATGAAGACCGTATCACCTCCATCGAGAAGGCCATTGACGACGGTTACTCCGTCATCATCATGCCCGGTTACGCATTCGGCCCGGCCATTCAGGAAGTCGCCCCCGAATATGACGACATCACCTTCATTGCACTTGACGTCAGCGAAGGCGACATTGGCGACCTTGCTTCCGCAGTTCCTGCAAATCTCTACTGCGCTGTCTATCAGGAAGAGCTGTGCGGTTACATGGCAGGCTATGCCGCTGTGAAACTCGGCTACACCAAGCTCGGCTTCCTGGGCGGTATGGCAGTTCCCGCAGTTGTCCGTTACGGCTACGGCTTTGTTCAGGGCGCTGACGCTGCCGCTGCCGAACTCGGCCTTTCCGATGTGGAAGTGAAATACGTTTACGGCAACCAGTTCTACGGCGATTCCGACATCACCGCTTATATGGACACCTGGTATGCAGCCGGCACGGAAGTCGTCTTTGCCTGCGGCGGCGGCATCTTCACCTCTGCCGGTGAAGCAGCTGCTAAAGTCGGCGCAAAGGTGATCGGTGTTGACGTTGACCAGGCCGGTACCATTGACGGTCTCTACGGCGAAGGCGTTACGGTCACTTCCGCTATGAAGGGCCTTGCCGCAACGGTCAATGCCGAACTCCAGGCCATCCTTGACGGCACCTTCGAGGGCGGCAAGGTTGACTCGCTGGGTCTTGTCTCCGATGTTCCGGCTGAGAACTTTGTCCAGATCGCTCCTTCCACCCAGTTCAGCGACAGCTTCACCGAGGCTGACTATGAAGCTCTTGTTGCTGCCATGAACGCCGGTAAGGTGACGGTTTCCAATGACATCGCTGCCGAGCCTGCTGTCACGGTTGTTACCGTTGACTACCAGGGCAACATCAAGTAATCTTTTTCCCTGACGGGGCAGGTCCTTTCGACCTGCCTCTTTTTTTAATTTTCATTGAATTTTTATGCCCGATATAGTATGATAGGTATACATGATTCAACGCAAAGGAGGCTGGTGGAAAAATTGGAACCGTATGCAATTGAGATGCTCCATATCACCAAGAGATTTCCCGGTATTGTTGCAAATGACGATATCACCCTTCAGCTGAAAAAAGGGGAGATCCATGCGCTGCTGGGGGAAAACGGGGCAGGAAAAAGCACACTGATGAGCGTTCTTTTCGGGCTTTATCAGCCAGAAGAGGGCATTATCAAAAAAGACGGCGCAGAAGTCAAAATCAATGACCCGAACGATGCCAACGCACTCGGGATCGGAATGGTGCATCAGCATTTCAAGCTGGTGGAATGCTTCACCGTGCTTGACAACATCATTATGGGTGTGGAACCGTGTAAAATGGGCTTCCTGCAGAAAAAGGAAGCGCGGGAAAAAGTTCTTGCTCTCTCGGAAAAGTACGGCCTCAAAGTAGATCCCGATGCAAAGATCGAGGATATCACCGTCGGCATGCAGCAGAGAACGGAGATCCTGAAAATGCTCTATCGCGACAATGAGATCCTGATCTTTGACGAACCGACGGCCGTTCTGACACCGCAGGAGATCAGCGAACTCATGCAGATCATGAAAAGCCTTGCCGCGGAAGGAAAGTCCATCCTCTTCATCTCCCATAAACTCAACGAGATCATGGAGGTGGCAGACCGCTGCAGTGTACTGCGCAAGGGGAAATACATCGGCACCGTCAACACAAAGGACACCACCATTGAAGAACTTTCTGCCATGATGGTCGGCAGAAACGTCAATTTCCATGTTGAGAAGAAACCGGCAACTCCGGGCGATGTGGTATTGTCAATTGAAAATATGACCGTTGCCTCCAAAGTGCATAAAAACAACGCCGTGAAAAACGTATCCCTGAAGGTAAGAGCCGGAGAGATCGTTTGCATCGCGGGTATCGACGGCAATGGCCAGTCGGAATTCGTTTACGGGCTTTCCGGGCTGGAACCTCTGGTCAGCGGAAAGATCACCTTGTGCGGAAAAGACATGACAGCCTCCTCGATCCGGCAAAAGAGCATCCTCGGCATAAGCCATATCCCGGAAGACCGGCATAAACACGGGCTGGTCCTGGACTACTCCCTGGAGGACAACCTGGTCCTGCAGACGTACTTCGAACCGCAGTTCACCTCCAAATGGGGCTTCCTTCTGCGCAAGAATATCCGGGAATATGCCGAAAAACTGATTGACCAGTACGACGTGCGTTCCGGCCAGGGCCCTGCTACCACGGCCCGCAGCATGTCCGGCGGCAACCAGCAGAAAGCCATCATTGCCCGTGAGATCGACAAAGCACCGGAACTGCTCATCGCCGTACAGCCGACACGCGGGCTGGACGTCGGCGCAATTGAATATATCCACAAGCAGCTGGTTGCTCAGCGGGATGCCGGAAAAGCCGTACTGCTCGTCTCCCTTGAACTGGATGAGGTAATGGATGTTCCCGACAGGATCCTTGTAATGTACGAAGGGGAAATCGTCGGTGAACTCGATCCGAAAAAAACCACTCAGGAAGAACTCGGCCTGTACATGGCCGGCGCAAAAAGAGATGAGGTAACCGTATGAAAAAAGCACTGAAAAACCCCGGCGTACAGGCATTCGTCGCGTCGGTCATCTGCATTATTCTCGGATTGCTGATCGGCTATATCGTTCTGCTGTTTATCAACCCGGAGGGCGCGGCGGAATCCATCATCAACGTTATAAAGAACTTCTTCACCTGGAGCCGGGCGAATAAAAAGCTCCAGCAGTTCGGCAATACCCTTTCCAAAACAATGCCTCTGCTGATGTGCTCCCTGAGCATCCTTTTCGCCTACAAGGTCGGCCTTTTCAACATCGGTGCAGCCGGGCAGTATGTAGCGGGTTCCTGTGCGTGCCTGTATGCCGCTCTGGCATGGGGCTGGGGCTGGCTTCCCTGCATGATTTTTGCCATCGTTGCCGGTGCAGTGCTCGGCGCGGTCGTCGGGATGCTGAAATCCTACTGCAACGTAAATGAAGTCATTTCCGGCATCATGCTCAACTGGATCTCCCTTTATCTGACAAACACGCTTTTGACCAAAGTGAAGGAAGTGGCAAGCCCTTATACCATGTACATCAAAGACGTCAACCCCTCCGCTCTCCTTCCGAACGCCGGGCTTGACAAGCTGTTTAACGGCAATAAATACATCACCATTGCCGTACCGCTGGCGCTGTTTATCGCCATTGCCGTCAGCATCATCCTGAACAGGACGAAGCTCGGTTATGAACTGAAAGCGACCGGCAGCAACAAGAATGCGGCAAAATATGCCGGCATGGCGGAGAAACGCAATATCGTTCTCACGCTTGTAATCGCGGGCGGCCTTGCGGGTCTCGGTGCAGCCATGCTCTATCTCACCGGGTATATGCGCTGGGAATGCACGCAGTCTTCCGTACCGGGCATGGGCTTCAACGGAATCGCAGCGGCTTTCCTCGGCGGGCTTAATCCGATCGGTGCGATCTTCGCTTCCTTCTTTATCCAGCATATTACGGACGGCGGACAGTATGTCAACACCAATTTTTACAGCTCACAGATCTCCGATCTGATCTCTTCCGTTATCATTTACCTCTGCGGATTCGTGCTCTTTATCAAGCTGACCATGACGGGTATGATCAACCGCAGCGAAGAGAAAAAGTTGCAGAAGATCAAAGCTGCATCTTCCGAGGGAGGCGACAGATAATGTTACTGCTCATTCAATATACACTGATCTTCTCTTCCGTCCTGACCCTTGTAGCCCTCGGCGGGTGCATTTCGGAGCACTCCGGTGTGATCAACCTCGGACTTGAAGGGATCATGGTTATGGGGGCCCTCGGCGGGGCATTGATGATGCGCTATCTCGGCACCTCCTCAGCACTCGTGATGGTGCTGCTGGTCGTACTGGCGGCCATCGTTTTCGGTATGCTGTATTCCTGCCTGCTGGGTGTGGCCAGTATCAACTTCAAGGCAGACCAGACGCTTGTCGGCACGGCCATGAATCTGCTGGCAACAGCAGCGGCAACTGTTTTTGTAAAAGCCATCAACACCGCTGCCAACCCGGATGACCACTCTTCCGAAATCGAATATGTCCGTGCGAGAAAGATGTTCATCACCAACATCAACGGTTTTGAATTCAACTGGTTTATGCTGATTGCGGTACTGGCCGTGATCTTCGTCGCTGTGATGCTGTATAAAACGAAGTTTGGCCTTCGCCTGATGGCTTGCGGAGAGCACCCGCAGGCAGCCGACTCCGTCGGCATCAACGTTTACAAGATGCGCTGGTCCGGCGTACTGCTTTCCGGTGCATTCGGCGGACTCGGCGGGATCTGCTATATTCTTGCCGGCGTATCGATCTGGAAATTTGAAAACGGCGTTGCCGGTTTCGGATTCCTGGCACTTGCCGTTATGATCTTCGGCCAGTGGCAGCCTATCCGGATCGCTCTGGCAGCGCTCCTGTTCGGACTGTTCCGTGCGCTGTCCAATACCTATGTCGGTTTCCCGACGCTTGCTTCGCTGAACCTGCCAGGCAATGTTTACAACATGATGCCGTATATTGTCTCTCTGATCGTACTGGCCTTCACCTCCAAGACGTCCCGTGCGCCGAAGGCAGAAGGTATCCCGTACGACAAAGGCTCGCGCTGACGAACCGGATCCTTCTTTTACTATCGTAAGGAATCACAATGAGAAAGGTTTTTTCCGTTTTCTTTTTAATCATGTTTGTACTGTCGGCAGCGCTTCCGTTTTCGGAAGCGTCTGCTGACGCTTTTCCTTCCGTCTGCATCTCTGAAGTCATGACGAAAAACAAGGCCACCCTTCCGGATGCTGACGGTGATTTTTCTGACTGGATCGAACTTTGGAATCCGACCGATCGTGATCTGGACCTCTCAGGCTGGACAATGGTCAAAAACAATGGAAAATCTGTCTGGTCTTTTCCCGTATTTACTTTTTATGCTGATTCCCGTATCGTTCTTTTTGCTTCAAAAAAAGACCGGCCATGGCCGGATTCCCAAATGCACACAAATTTCGCAATTTCAGAGTGGGACAGCATTTCACTGTTCAATGCCTCCGGGACTCTTGTCAGTACCTGCTCCATCGGGGCAGACCAGTCAGACTATTCCTATGCCCTGCAGCCGGATGGCAGCTGGCAGCAGACGCCCTGGGCTACCCCCGGGTTTGAAAACACTCCGCAGGGTTATGATGCTTTTATGAATTCCCGTACCAGCGTCGGTCCGCTTGTGATCAACGAAGTCTGCGTGGATAATTTCACCTCTTATTATAATGACGCCATCGGGTACTCTGACTGGGTGGAGATCAAAAACATTTCCGATACAGCGGTGGATCTTTCCCAGTATTGCCTGACCGATGACGCATCTCTGCCTGCACAGTATTTCCTCAGCGGGATCCTGTATCCCGGAGGATTGACGGTCGTCCTCTGCAATAAAGATGCCGCGCTGTATACCGGCAATATGCCCATCGCGCCGTTTTCTCTCAATTCCGAACGGGAAGAACTGTTTCTTTATAAAAATGACCGGCAGCTTGTGGACTACGCGGCTCTTCATGAGATCCCCTATAAAGGCACTTACGGCCGCGGGACAGGGACAAACGGGTTTTCTTATCTTTTCCAGGAGAGCCCGGGAAGCGAAAACGGTTTTGGAGAACGCCGGGTTTCTTCGATGCCTGTAGCTGACGGACGGGACGGTATCTTTCAAAACACCGGATCCGTTACGGTATCTCTTTCTGCGCCGGGAGAGATTTATTATACGCTTGACTGCTCTGCCCCTACGACTTCCTCTACCCGCTATACCGGGCCTGTATCTTTCCCGCAGACCATGGTGCTGCGGGCCATCAGTGTGGAAGCAGGCGCACTCCCATCCCGGCCGCTGACGCTCACCTATATCCTCAACGAGGGGCACTCGCTTCCCGTTGTCAGCCTGGTAGCTGACGACCCTGCCGCCTTTCACCAGATGTACACTTACGGGATGAAAGGCATCGAGCACCCGGGCTGCCTTTCCTATTACGGGGAGGACGGTTCCTTTTCCATCGGATGCGGAATCAAAATGAACGGGGAAACGAGCCTTGTTCTGCCGAAAAAGAACATGAGTGTGCGCTTCCGCGGTTCCTACGGCAAAGAGGAACTGGCGTATGACCTTTTCAACGGCGGCGCTTCCACCTTTACCAACCTGGTACTTCGCGCCGGGCAGGATCAGAATAATACCATTATCCGCAACGAACTCTGCTATGCTTTGACGGAAGAATTTTCCGATGCGGTCATCACGGAACGGTTCCGATACTGCATTGTCTATCTGAACGGAGAGTACAACGGTATCTATGCCCTGATGGAGAAGCCCAACGAAGCACTGGCCGCCTCCAGACTCGGGGTAAAGAAAGCAGACATTGAGCTGGAAGAGGCCTCTGTATTCAAAGGGGATCTCTACAGCAAAGCTTTTACCTTTATCTATGATCATGATATGGCCGATCCGGAAAACTACAGGCAGGCGGCAGAAATGATCGATCTTGACAGCCTGATCGACTGGTGCATCCTGCAGAGCACCTTTGGCAACTACGATCTGCAGGAAGGCAACCTGCGCTATGCCCGTGATATCACGCACGGCAGTCCGTGGAAGCTGATGCTCTATGATCTGGACGTTGCCTTCTTCCATATCAGCTACTGTGTAAACAATGTGACGACATTCGGCAACCAGGTCAGCACAGTCAATATGAAGATGCTCACCAGCCCTGTGTATCGCGGAAAGTATCTGACGCGCTCTGCAGAAGCCTATCGGGGTGTGCTGTCGGAAGAACATATCTGCGCCGAGATCGACCGCCTGGCTGCACAGGTGGCACCGGAGGTGGCGCGGGATGCCACCGTCACCGGAATGAACGAAGCCTCTTGGATCGCGCATCTGGATTCCCTCAAGGCTCAGCTCCGCGACGGTTGGATCACAGCCAACATGAACGAGCTTTTCAGCCAGCTCTCTGTGACACCGGAAGAGCAGGCCGCCTATTTCGGCAGCCGCGGCTTGATCCGCTGAGAGTGACCCTCAAGGCAGAGCTGCTCCTTTGCCGCAGTATATCGCTCCCCCACGAAAGACAGTTTTGTCTGTTTTTCGTGGGGGAGCGCTCTTTTTGCTGCAGAAGATCCTCCGGATGGAATCTCCCGTCTTTATTTTTTTATTTTTTCCCAGTATGCTTTCGCAGCCTGCTCGGTCTTGTTGTCGCCATATTCATAGTATCGGGCATTTTTCAATTCATCCGGCAGATACTGCTGTTTTACCCAGCGATTGGGAAAGTCATGCGGATAGAGATAGCCCTGTTCCCGTTCAAAACCGGCACCGTCAGCATGCACATTCTGCAGCTCGCGGGGGATGCTGCCGATACGCCCGGCACGCACATCCGAAAGCGCCGCATCGATCGCCATACAGGCCGTATTGCTCTTCGGGCAGGTTGCCAGAAAAATACATGCCTCTGCAAGAGGAAGTCTGGCTTCCGGCAGGCCCAGCTGCATGGCACTGTCAACACATGCTTTCACCACAGGCACGGCCTGCGGCCAGGCGAGACCGATGTCCTCGCTTGCAGAGCATAAGATGCGCCTGCAGGCTCCGATCAGATCTCCGGTTTCCAGAACCCGGGCCAGGTAATGCAGCGCTGCATCCGGATCCGACCCGCGGAGGCTTTTCATCAGAGCAGAGAGAATGTCAAAATGCTCATCCCCGTCTTTATCATACCGCATTGCACTTTTCTGCGTAACGGCAGCTGCATCCCCCAGCGTGATCACACCGCTGTCAGCCGCAGTGGAAAACAGCAGTTCTACGGCATTCATAGCTTTGCGCACATCCCCTCCGCAGGCCGTTGCAATCCTGTCGATCGCTTCGTCCTCGATCCTGACGGGATCTGCACGGCGCGTATTGGCAATGACGGCTGCCCGCAGTACAGCTTTTTTCACCTCGTCAGGCGCAACCGGTTTAAACTCAAACACCGTCGACCGGCTGAGCACGGCACCGAACACGCAGAAATAAGGATTTTCCGTGGTAGAGGCTATCAGGGTGATCCGCCCGTCTTCGATAAACTCCAAAAGACTCTGCTGCTGTTTTTTATTAAAATACTGGATCTCATCCAGATACAGCAGCACACCGCCGGGCGTCAGAAAAGTATCCAGTTCATCGATAATGCGCTTGATGTCGGCGATGCCGGCGGTTGTGGCGTTCAGGCGGCGAAGGGTGCGGTTGGTACGCTCCGCCAGAATACGGGCAACGGATGTTTTCCCCGTCCCCGGCGGACCGTAAAAGATCATATTGGGAATGGTGCCGCTTTCCGCAATACGGCGCAGCATTCCGCCCGGCCCGAGAATATGCTTCTGGCCAACCACATCATCCAGTGACTGCGGCCGGATCTCATCGGCAAGAGGTTGATACATACTTTTCTCCTAAAAAGAAAGCGGAGGAACCCCGCCCTCCGCTTTGTCGGTTGTATTGGCTTACGCTCTGCTGAGATATTCCCCGGTACGCGTATCGACTTTGATCTTCTCTCCTGTTTCGATAAACAGAGGTACTTTAATCTCAGCGCCCGTCTCCAGCGTGGCGGGTTTGGTGGCATTGGTTGCCGTGTTGCCCGCAAAGCCGGGATCCGTCTGCGTGACTTCCAAATCGACGAAGAACGGCGGTTCCACATTAAAGACCTTTCCTTTGTAGGAGTAGATCGTGCATTCCATATTTTCTTTAACGAACTTAAAGTTGTCGCCCAGAACGGAAGCGTCCACCGGCTCAAGCTCGTACGTCTCGGGATTCATGAAATAATAAAGATCTCCGTCGGAATAGCTGTATTCTGCCGTCATGCGGTCAATCGTGGCAGTTTCAAATTTTGCCGTCGGATTGTAAGACGTTTCAGTCACAGCGCCCGTAATAACATTCTTGCTCTTGGTGCGCACAAAAGCTGCGCCCTTGCCGGGCTTCACATGCTGGAATTCAATGACCTGCTTGACCTGCCCGTCTTCCTCGTAAGTAACTCCGTTACGGAAATCACCGGCTGTAATGGTACCCATCTATCTGACCTCCAATTATATGATTCATTGTTAATGCTGCTAACTGTAACATTTTACCTGATGCAGGCGTACTTTGCAACCCTTTTTTTTATTTCTTTCTCTTTCTTTCCCTTTGACATCCCAGGGGCTTTCCTTTATACTTACAGGCAGGTCGTTAAAAACCGGAATCCGTATCATCCCGGGGAGTCATTCATGAAACAGTTTCATTTTCTATCTTTCCTGATCTGTCTTGGTCTGCTTCTGTCGCTTGCGACATCCGCTTTCGGCCTTGAAGCGCCCTCGGTTACGGCAGCAGCCGTTGTTCTGGCAGACCTTGACTCCGGCAACATCCTTTACGAAAAAAACATGAATGTGCGCCGTTCTCCCGCCAGCCTGACAAAAATCATGACCGGGCTGCTTGCCGTTGAGGCCATAGAGCGGGGAGAGATCGCCCTGGAGGATATCGTCACGGCGCCGGCAGACTGCTGGACCGGTCTGGATTCCGACAGCAGCAATGCGGAGATCTCTCCGGGAGAAAAAATGACCTTTGAGGATTACCTCTATTGTGCACTTGTAAAGTCCGCAAATGAAGCCTGCAATGTGGTCGCCGTCGCCGTTGCAGGGAACCTGCAGTCCTTTATCAACCGGATGAACGTTCGCGCGATGGAACTCGGTGCAAACGATACCTATTTTATCGACACCAACGGGCTTTCCTCGGAGAATCATTACACTACCGCGCACGATCTTTTTCTGATCTCCCGCGAGGCGATGCGCCATAAGCTCTTTGTCCAGATCGTAGACACAAAATCCTATACCATAGAACCGACAAATATGCATACCTCCGCCCGTACTTTGAAAAATTCCAATGCGCTGATCTGCCAGGACGGTGTTTACGGCGATAAATACCTCTATCCCGGTGCTTCCGGGGTAAAAACGGGATATACAAGCGCTGCAGGCTACTGCCTTGTCTCAACGGCGGAGAAAAACGACATACATCTTCTTGCCGTACTGCTGGGCTGCAACGGTCTGTTGAATACGGGAGATGAAAAATACGGGAACTTTACCGGAACCATCAACCTTTATAACTGGGGTTTTCGTAATTTTGCCTATCGTCCGATCCTCTCCTACGGGGACGCCGTACAGCAGTTTCCGGTACAGTATGCGGTCAACAATGAACCGGTGATCCTCCGCGCCATGCAGGACGTTACCCTTCTGCTTCCAAAAGATACGCCGAAAGAAGCCATAGAAATTTCCGCTCACGTCAATTTCAGCGAGCTTGTTGCGCCGATTGAAGCCGGAACAAGGCTCGGCAGCGCAGATGTTATTATCAACGGAAATATCTACACAACGGTGCCGCTGGCGACCGCCACCGGGATCGAACGGGACAGAAACGCCTATCTGCAGGCTCGGCTGCAGGAAGCCCTTGCCGAACCGCGGATCAAAACCGCAGTCCTGACAGCTGCCGCAGTTCTCTGTTTTATCCTGCTGCTGGTTCTGCGCTATCATCATGTGCGCAGAAGGCACATACGGTATCGGCAGGAGACGGAGGAACGCAGGGAGCTTGAACAGAGACGGATGGAAAACCTCGCCAAAAGCCGGGAAGCTCAGGATGAAATGATGCAGTATCGGACAACCACCGTCACTTCACGCCAGGCCGCTTCCGGCCGGCATTATCGGATCTCCAGTGCGGATCCTTCCCGGCAGAAGCCGGAAGAGGGCGATTATTCCGCCTTTTTTTCGGAACAGGAGGATCCTCAAAACCAGCCCCGGGAAAATACCAGGAACAGCAATTAGGAAATCTTCTTTTTCCATTTGCGTTTTATGAAGAACGGAACATGAGAAAAACGTCTGAAATGGAACATTTCAGACGTTTTTAGCTCCATGACCCGGACGAGAATCGAACTCGTGTTACCGCCGTGAAAGGGCGGTGTCTTAACCGCTTGACCACCGGGCCGTCTATAAGGCGCAGAGCTGAATCTGCGCCTATTTTTGGTAGCGGCACCTGGATTTGAACCGGGGACACCGCGGGTATGAACCGCGTGCTCTAGCCAACTGAGCTATGCCGCCATATCGAAACAGCAATAAGGATTTTAGCAAATTCAGGGCGACTTGTCAACAGAAATTTCTTCTTTTTTTCAAAATGTAAAAATTCTTCTTGAAAACCGTCTGTGAATATGCTAATATATATAAGCTTTGGAGGGTTAGCACAGCTGGTTAGTGCGCTCGCCTCACACGCGAGAGGTCGGCGGTTCGAGTCCGCCACTCTCCACCAGAGTCCTTGAAATGCCCGGCATTTCAGGGACTTTTCGTTTATCGGCCATAAATCGTGCCATAAATTTCGAGAAAAATTAAAAGCTGTATTGTATCTTCCCTGCAGAAATGGTAGTCCGGGCAAGAATTATGCACATTATGAAAGGAGACAATGACATGAGCAAATCCGCCGTATACTTTACCGACTTTCATGCCACCCCCAGCGAGACGCTGCCCCAGAAGCTGCACCGGCTTATGAAAAAGGCCGGCTTTGAGCAGATCAATTTTCAGGACCAGTACGCCGCCATTAAGATCCACTTCGGCGAACTCGGCAATCTTGCCCATCTGCGTCCGCAGTATGCGAAGGTCGTCGCAGATTATGTACGTGAGCTGGGCGGCAAAGCCTTTCTCACCGACTGCAACACCCTGTATGTCGGCAGCCGCAAGAACGCTCTTGATCACATGGATACCGCCTATCTCAACGGCTTTTCCCCCCTCCAGACCGGAAGCCATGTCATCATAGCCGATGGCCTGAAAGGTACTGACGAGGCCCTTGTTCCCGTCAATCTTCCCTATGTAAAGGAAGCCAAGATCGGGCAGGCCATTATGGATGCAGACATCATTATTTCCCTCAGCCACTTCAAGGGCCATGAGGAGGCCGGCTTCGGCGGCGCGCTGAAAAACCTTGGCATGGGCAGCGGTTCCCGCTCCGGCAAGATGGAACAGCACTGGGAAGGAAAACCGGTTGTAGATCCGGAGCTTTGTATCGGCTGCGGTTCATGCGTACGTATCTGTGCGCATAACGGCCCCAGCATTGAAAACGGCAAGGCCCATATCGATCACAGCAAATGTGTCGGCTGCGGCCGCTGTCTCGCCACATGTCCCAAGGACGCCATCGAACCCAGCAATGCCAACTCGACAAAGATCCTCTCCTGCAAAATTGCAGAATACGCCTATGCCGTGGTAAAGGGACGCCCCCGCCCCAGCTTCCATATCTCTCTGATCTGTGATGTTTCTCCCTTCTGTGACTGTCACAGCGAAAACGACATTCCCATCATCCCGGATATCGGGATGTTGGCCTCCTTCGATCCGGTTGCATTGGATCAGGCCTGTGTCGATCTTGCCAACAAAGCGCCGGTTTGTGAGGGCAGCCGTCTGGATCAGCACATCCAGCTGTTCTGGAACGAGGATCCCAATCACGAATACTTCCACTTGAACCATCCCGATGCGGAGTGGGAAGCCGGGCTTGCCCATGCCGAGGAGATCGGCCTCGGGAGCAGGGAATACGAACTGATCCGCATCTGAACAGAGAAAGCTGTCCGCGTTCACGCGGCAGAATTCCGGTACATCCGTGTAAAAGCCCCGGACTGCAGATGTAAAATCTCCGTCCCGGGGCTTTTTGGTATTTTCACAGTAGTTTGCATAACGGTTCCTGTTGAAAGGAATAAAAAAGAAGCTGCCCGAATACGGCAGCCTCTTATAAGATCATCAATCGCTTACGTAGGGCAGAAGAGCAACCTGACGGGCTCTCTTAATGGCCTCGGTAAGTTCGCGCTGATGCATGGCGCAAGTGCCGGTCGTGCGGCGAGGAAGAATCTTTGCACGCTCGGAAATAAAATGACGAAGCGTAGCAGTATCTTTATAATCGATAAAGGTCTTCTTCTCTGCACAGAACTGGCAGACTTTTCTGCGTTTTCTCGGCGCTTTGGAATTGGTCTTGTCAAAAGCCATACTGTTATCCTCCTTTTTCAATTAAAACGGAAGTTCACCGTCATCATCGGAGAGTTCCTCAAATCCATCAGTCTGAACAGAGGAATCACTCTGCGGGGCATAGTCATTGCTGCTGTAGGAATTGCCGTTATTGAACCCTCCGCCGTAAGGAGAGGCGGAAACGTCCCCTTCCCGCCGTTTGCTGTCGCCAAAATAGACGTTCTCCACATTGACTTCAGGACTGCGGCGTTTGTTGCCGTCACGATCCGTCCACTCGCGGATCTGAAGACGGCCGGACACAACAGCCATACTGCCCTTCTGAAAATACTTGCTGACAAATTCAGCGGAACGCCATGCCACACAGTCAATAAAATCCGTCTGTCTCTCATTGGTATCGCGATTGGTGTAGTCACGTTCTACCGCGAGGGAAAAAGTCGTTACCGGCGTCTGTGACGGCGTATAGCGGAGTTCCGGGTCGCGTGTCAGGCGGCCCATGATCGTAATATGATTCAGCATAGGAAAACCCTCTTACTCTGCTCTCAGAGTAATCAAACGGCGCATAATACCGTCTGTGATGCCAAGAATACGATCAAGCTCTGCCGGGAATTCCGAACCGCTGGTGAACTTCATGAGGACATAGTAGCCTTCGGAAATATAGTTGATTTCATAGGCGAGTTTACGCTTGCCCATTTCTTCCAATTCATCCAAAGTGCCATTCTCTTCCACAAGCGTCTTGAACTTTTCAACGACAGCTGCGGTTTCCTCTTCTGTGAAGTTGGGGTTGATCACGTACATTACTTCGTACTTTTCGGTTGCTTTTGCCATGGTGTGCACCTCCTTCTGGTCTATTGGCCCCTGCCGCCCGGGCAGGAGCAAGGATTATCCTGTCTGAAAGACAGGCTTAATTATTATAGCGGGTTTTAAAAAAAAGTCAAGGAAAAAACCCAAAAAAACAGGTAATTTCCTGACTTTTTTATGCGTCAGGACAGGATGCCGGCGGCTGATGCGCTCAGCGCAGGATACTGTCGCAGATCCGATCGACAACCGCCTCCGGCAGATCGGCATAGATGGGCAGGCAAAGCACGTGATCGGCGATCCGGCGGGCTACCGGTGTGGCGGACGGATCGAAGCCGGGGCGGCCTTTGTAACAGTCAAACGCGCTGGTAAGCGGGTAGAAGTATTTCCGGGCAAGGATATTCTGCGCTGCAAGAAGATCAAACACCTCATCCCGCGTATAGCGGTAACCATCAAACACGACGGGAAAATAAGCATAGTTAAAACGGATCCCCGGACGGATCGTATTCAGCTGAATGCCGGGAACCGCGCTGAGACGGGAACAGTATTGCCGATACACGGTTTTTCTTTTTTCGATCTCCTCGTCCAGGTGGCGGAGATTGCAGATCCCCATGGCTGCACAGAATTCATTCATCTTGGCATTGCCGCCCACATCCGGAACGCTTTCCGGCCCGTGGATGCCGAAATTTTTCAGGTCGTTCAGCTTTGTCCGAAGGGAAGGATCCTGATAGGAAACCGCACCGCCCTCGATGGTATGAAAAACTTTGGTGGCGTGGAAGGAGAACATGGCCGCGTCTCCGAAATTGGCAGAACTGACGCCGTTTTTCGTGACGCCGAAGGTATGCGCCGCATCATAAATCACCTTCAGATGATGCTTCTTCGCCAGAACTTCAATCGCTTCCACGTCGCAGAGATTGCCGTAAACATGAACCGGAACGATGGCCACCGTTCTGTCCGTGATCAGCGCTTCGATTTTCGAGACATCGATCGTATAGTCTTTCGGGTCAATGTCACAGAAGACCGGTGTGCATCCGCAGCGGACAATGGCATGTGTGGTGGAGGCAAAGGTAAAGGGCGTGGTAATGATTTCCCCGTGCAGATCCATTGCCGTGAGAATGTTTTCCAGAGCAAGGTGACCGTTGGTAAAAAGAGTAATATTGGGCGTATGAAGATATTGCTTCAGGTCCTCTTCAAGCTGCAGATGCTTCTCCCCCATGTTGGTGAGGAAACGGCTTTCCCACAGAGGGCGGATCTCTTCACAGTATTCCTCAAAATCCGGCATGGATGACCGGGTAACCGTAATCAGGTTTTCATGCATTTTCAGACCCTCCAGTCGATCAGGCTTTCCACCATATCCAGATCAAATACCGGAACGGCAAGCGCATCATGAACACGTTTGCGCTCGGCAAAGGAATCATCAATAAAAACGGAATCCGGAAGGATATGATCCGTTTTTGCCTCGCCGTCTCCCAGACGGATCACTTCGGAGAAAAGCGATACGGGGATACAGTATTTTTCCAGATCGGTATAAATATCCGCTGCATGGCGCGTCAGCAGAACAAGCGTCTTGTTCTGATTTTTTGCCTGATACAAAAACATCATCAGGTAGGCATTTACCTTTCCGTTCTGAACCAGCGTATCGTCAAAATCGACATAGACACGGGAATATGTGAGATCGGAGCGGAAGCGACTGATGAAAGCACGGTCCAGCAGCAGATGAACGTCATTTTGCAGGATCTCCACATCATAGCCCCAGAAATTGTAGAGCGTAAGAAGCGGCATATTGATGCCGAGATTGCGGGTAAGGCCCATGGTCCCCGCAATACGGGGGCCGATCTCCATCAGCCGGCAGGCTCCGGCTGCATTCTGCTTGATCTGGAAAAACCAGGCTCCGTTCATGGAAAGGCGGCGGTTGATATCCTCCGCGATCTCCCGAACCGCATCATCCGGCGGCAGATTGCGTGAACGCACCGCGATACCCGCCCGGATTCTCTCTCGGCTGCGGGGGCTGATTACGCGCAATGCACCGTGCCTGTCGGTAAAACAGTCGACTGTAAATTCCTCCCCGGGGAGGTATTCGCAGACGGAATATTCGATCCCTTCTGCAAGGGCTTCTTCCAGATGGGCTCTGTCGCTGATCTTTCTGGCTCCTTCCGAGCCCTGCCCGACGGACGGTTTTATAAAAACCGGGTATTCCCGAATATCTTCCGGGGAGGTGAAGAAACGGGGAAGATACGGGGCATCTTTTAAAAAAGCATAGGTTCTGTTTTTGGAACGGCAGATCTCCACCGTCTCTTCAGCGGGAGCAATTACCGTTGCGTGGAGCGCCTCCCGCTCCTGGGAAAGCCGTAAGAGTGCGCTGTCATGGGCAGGATAGACAGCATCGATTTTATATTCATCGATCACCCGGTTGAGAAAAGCAATCAGATCGGGATCTGAGACATACGGCGCTCCCGCGATGCAGTTCTGAAACACAAAATCCGCATGGCAGTCAACGCTGGTGACGCCATAAAGGCTGACAAAACGGGAATTTTTCAGGGCATCGTGAATCTCAAAGGCAATCTCCGTCCCTGCCGGGAAGACAAGCACATTTTTCTTTAATTCCATTTGCCTTACTCCTCCTTGTAACCCCGTTTGCTGCGGTAGAGAGCATGCAGGGCAGGGAACCGCCGTTTCAGCCAAATCTTAAAACGAAACGGCAGTGCTTCCCGCCGAAACAGCACATCATAGGGTGGGCGTACCATTTCCTCCACCTTTCCGCAGAGATAGAGCAGTTCATATTCCCGTTTGAGGATCTCCTCCTCGGTAAGGGATCTCTGCTGCCTGTCCAGATGCGGCAGCAGCGTTTTCATCATTTCAATCTCTCCGGTGACAAAGGCCGTCTTTTTCCCGTAAGCATCATCCCGCCCGCTGGACCAGGAAGCCGGATTGCTGTTGACACGGTAGACCGACATCGGGGTATCCAGAAAGCGGATCTTTCCGTTCAGTGAAAGCCACAGGGAGAGGGCATAGTCAGTAAACCCGTAAGAAAAGGCCACCCGCTGAAAGTCCGGAGGATTGCAGAGGAATTCCGCCCTGCCCAGCACAGAACTTGTATGGAAGCAGCGATTCATCCCCTGAATGATCACAGAAAAGGGCACATCCCTGTCTCCGGAAGGGGGGAGCAGCAGTTCATCCGCTTTTTCTCCCCTGCAATAGTGGACCGTCGAATTATGAACGCAGGCGGAGTACTCCGGATGCGCATCCAGAAAAGCAGCCTGCCGCTGCAGTTTGTCCGGATCCGTCCAGTAATCATCCCCCTCGCAGTAAGCCACATACATCCCTCTCGTGTTGGGATACATTACCGTCTCATAAATATTAATGCCCTGCGAGAAAAGATTCTTCTCCTGATGGAAAAACCGAATCACCTCCGGGTATTTCTCCTGATATTCCCGGAGGATCGCCGATGTGCCGTCAGAAGAGGCATCATCCGTCACCAGCACTTCATAAGGGAAATCCGTCTTCTGGGCAAGAAAGCCGTCGAGTGCGTCACGGATATAAGCCTCATGATTATAGGCCGTGCAATATATCGTTACTTTGCAGGCAGAATTCATACTTCGCAACACCTGTTTATGGAATTATTGTATTATACCGCGAAAGAGGGTGCTTTTCAACATGTCAAAGCTGTTTTCGGGAAAAAATCCCTCTCTTCTCTTTACAGCAGCCCTCAGAAACGATATAATAAGAATTACAGAAACCCTTCACGAAGAAATACGAGAGGAGAGGAACGGCGTGAATTCTCTGCTGCGGGAATACCTGGCGGAACGGGATTACAAGGCAGTTGCCGATGCCTGCACTGCCTGGATCAAAACCTGGTTTGCCGAAAACGGGCCCTCGTCTCCGGCAGTGATCGGGATCTCGGGAGGAAAAGATTCCACCGTGGTGGCAGCCCTTTGCGTTCAGGCTCTGGGAAAAGAAAGAGTCTTCGGGGTGCTGATGCCGGACGGGTTTCAGAGCGATATGGACGTTTCTCTGCGAGTGGTGAAAACGCTCGATATTCCTCATGCCGTAATCAACATCCGGGAAAGCGTTTCCGCTGTTCGGACTGCGCTTGCAGAAGGTCTCGGTCGGGCGGACTTCCCTCCCCAGATGCTTACCAACCTGCCGCCCCGCCTGCGAATGACCACGCTGTATGCTGTTTCCCAGAGTATGAACGGAAGAGTCTCCAACAACTGCAACCGTTCAGAAAACTATGTAGGCTATTCCACCATTTTCGGGGATGCTGCCGGTGATTTTTCTCCCCTTGCCAATCTGACGGTGGCGGAAATCCGGGAGGTCGGCCGGAAGATGCATCTGCCGGAGGAATTTCTTGTCAAAGCCCCGTCAGACGGGCTTTCCGGAAGGACAGATGAAGAGGCTTTCGGTTTTTCCTATGAGACGCTGGATACGTATATTCTCACCGGTGTCTGTGAAGATGCGGATGTAAGAGCGGCCATCATCAAACGGCATCTGGCCAACCAATTCAAGCGGAAGCCGATGCCCGAATTTGAATGGAACCATTTATGATTGTTTTAAGGAGATTGCCATGGACAAAAAAGACAAGAAAAAAGGATCAGGAGGAGTGGCAGCGCTTATCTGGGTGCTGATCGTTGCCGTCGGTTTTCTGGTAAACAGCCAAAGCTTCCAAAGCTTCGGGTTTACCGTCCGCCGCATGATGCGCACGATGCCGGAGATCCTCCCGCTGCTGGCCGGTTTGCTGGTGTTCCTGTTCATCCTCATTTTCGTCATCAAAGCGGCGTCCTCGCGAAAAAAAGAGCATACCCATGACAGGACCGACACTGTTTCCTTTGACGGAAATGAAACGGAATTTGAGCATTACAAAAAACAGCTTGACGGCTTTCTCCACGCCGGTATTATTGAAAAAGAAGAATACCGCCTGCTGCTCCGGCGATATCAGGAGCGAGGATACTGAAAGCAAAACCGGCATGTCTGTCATGCAGAAACGGCTGCGGATTCCACTTTCCCTACTATCCCAACTATCCCAACTTTCCCTGCTATCCCTCTGTTTTTAAGATTTCGGTTTCAAAACGGCAACATTCAGCTGTGAGCCGGCGTTTGTGCCGATCTCATACCCTTATGGCACAAAACACCGGGGCATCTGCTGCCCTTTGTACACAAAAGCCCGGAGGCGGACAAAATTCTGTCTGCTTCCGGGTGTTCTTTTTGGCGGTGTGGTTTGAAAAAGAAAGAGAGAATCGTAAAGCCGTACCGCGTTACCGGTTTTGCGCGAGCAGCGCTTCTACAAGATCTCGCTTTTCATACAGAACACAGCCGCCTTCATGATCATCCAACAGGATATCGCCGCTTCTCAGCGCAGTAAATAACGGGGAGTGCATGGCTTCCCGCAGAGAGCTGTTTCTGATATTTACATCTGAATAAGGTGAGAAGGGGCAGGGTTCTGCGCCGCCGTGAGAGTTTATATGGAAGAATCCACGCCCTGCGGCCACACAGCCGCCGGAACTTTTTTCATCCCCCGGGAAAGAAATATAAACCATCTCCGGGTGTTCCTTCCGCAGCCGGCTGATTTCCGTGCGCAGATATTCCCGCTCTTCTTCGCCGGGCGCAAGTTCTCTGCTTTCCTCCGTCACCGGCACAAATTCCACAAAAATCACGGCTTTGCAGCCTCTGTCGGAGAGTTTTTTCAGAAAGGACTCCGAACAGACCTCTTTGAGATTTTCTGTAGTTACCGTGACGGACGCCCCGAAGATCAGACTGCGGCGGGAGAATTCATCCATGTTGGCAATCAGCCTGTCATAGACGCCTTTGCCGCGCCGTGCGTCCGTGATCTCTTTCTCCCCTTCGATACTCATAATGGGAATGAGGTTTCGGCACCGGTCAAACAGTTCGAAGTAACGTCTGTCGATAAAGGTGCCGTTGGTAAAGATCGGGAAGAGGATATTCGGTTTCTTCCCGGCAGCTTCAATAATGTCCCTGCGGAGCATAGGCTCCCCGCCTGCCAGGAGGATAAAGCTGATGCCGAGTTCATCGGCCTCCTCAAAAATACGCAGCCACTCCTCGCCGGTAAGCTGACTGACAGGAGCGGCATCCACCGTAGCATTGTTGCAGCGAGAATAGCATCCTGCACAGTGGAGGTTACACTGACTGGTAATACTGGCAATGAGGAAAGGGGGGATATGTTCGCCCATATCCTCTGCTTCCCTGCGCTTTTTCGAGGCAGCTTTACTGGCGACAGCAAATTTCAGCAGGAAAGCACTTTCCCGCGGGTCCTTCAGCGTTGCTTTGAGCGCGTCAGCTACGACATTTTCAACCCCTTTTGTCACATATGCCTGCAGGTCAAAATTTTCCTCTGTCCGGGTCATTCCACGTTTCTCCTCATAATAGACTTCCCTGCTTTCCTTTTTTCAGGCACGGAAAGCATTGTTATATCCTTTTGGGGCTTCATTCCCATGCCGGCAAATGCTTCCCGAAAGGCCGCGGCAGCTCAGGCAAAATGAACAACATCCTCAAAGGCGCGCTTGGGAACATAGTAGTTTCGGTCTTCATCCAGATAATAATCCGTGCTTCTTCCCTCTTCCAGCGGAACGAGGGTGCTGGTATGCGCCGGTCTGCCAAGCGCCACCACCAGCCGGATCTGATCTTCTTCCGGCACGGAGAGAAGTTCCCGGATCTTCGGAATGTTGATGGCGCCCATGATGCAGCTTCCGATCCCATGCGACCAGGCGGAGAGCGCAATGGTATGGACTGCGATGCCGACATCAACATCTGCAAAGGCGATGGCGTTTGCCTTTTTCACGATCACAATAAATGCGGTAGGCTGTTCTCCCTCCTTCGGCGTACCGAGTTCCGGCGGGAGAGCTTTTGCCCATTTTACCAGAGGTTGCATAGCCCGGACCGTTTCCTGTTTCGTCACGGCATAGTAATAAAGCGGCTGAAGGTTAGCCCCGCTGCTGCCAAGCCTTGCATTGTCCAGTGCTTCCCGGATCACTTCCTGCGGTACAGGTTCCTGCGTGAAGCGGCGAAAGGTGCGGCAGGTCTTTATGAGTTCGCTCAGCTCCATAAGATTCCTCCTTTTTTCCGTTTTTTTGAGTTTACATGAGAACAGGCCGGAATGCAAGCTGTTTTTATGATCACAGCTCTCTTCCGCGATGATAGAAGTGCGGCGTAAACTATTTGACGTCAGGCGTCTTTCCTGATACAATATGGACAGAGTTTACTATGGCAAACTCTGTCGGATGATAAAAAAGCAACAGAACAGGAGGGCAAAATGCAAGCAGTTGTTTTTCGCGGGATCCTGATCCCGTTTCTCGGCACCAGTCTGGGCGCCGCAATGGTCTTCTTTTTAAAAAAACAGATATCCGGCCAGCTTCAAAAAGTACTGACCGGATTTGCGGCAGGCGTCATGGTGGCGGCATCCTTCTGGAGTTTGCTGCAGCCTGCACTGGAGAGCAGCGCAGGGATGGGAAAGCTTTCTTTTCTTCCGGCGGCAATCGGATTCCTGATCGGTATCGGGTTTTTGCTGCTGCTGGACATGATCACCCCGCATATGCACATGGATCAGCAGGTGGAAGGCCCGAGAAGCGGCCTCAAACGAACGACCAAGCTGATCCTCGCCGTCACGCTCCATAACATTCCGGAGGGCATGGCCGTCGGTGTGGTTTATGCCGGGTGGCTGGCAGGAGAAGCCGGCGTCAGCCTGACGGGAGCTCTCGCCCTGGCCATCGGTATCGCCATTCAAAACTTCCCGGAGGGAGCCATTGTCTCCATGCCGCTGCTGGCAGAAGGGATGCCGAAAGGAAAGACCTTCCGGATGGGCGTACTTTCCGGTGCTGTGGAACCGATTGCCGCAATTATCACCATTCTCGCCGCCAGTGCGGTCGTACCGATCCTTCCCTATCTGCTCGCTTTTGCCGCAGGGGCAATGATGTATGTGGTGGTAGAGGAGCTGATCCCGGAAATGTCGGAGGGAAAACACTCCAATGCGGGAACGATTTTCTTTTCCCTGGGCTTCGTCCTGATGATGGTCCTGGACGTGGCACTCGGCTGAAAGACGGAGAGAAACGCGTACGGCTCCTGATTCGCATAAAAAACAATACACAGCTTTCTATCGTTTCCGTTAACGCCGCTTCCTCCAACTGTTTTAAGCGACTCAGTTTTTTCTGGACATTTCGGGTTTATCCGTTGTATAATCTTTTTACCGCAACCGGGTATCCTGAGAGATACCGATCTTCATGCGCAATTATTTTCTTCTGTATTCTTTGTGTGCTGTTATTGTGACAGAACCTGTGCTATACTTCAGGCATACCAAATACATTTGAAAAGGAGAACAGAACAATGAAAGATCTCGAAAAAATCAATGATCAGGAAATGGAAAAAGTTGTCGGCGGGATTTCTCAGGATGACGCTCTGAACATTGCCTTACAACATGCCGGTCTTACCAGAGGACAGTTGAGATACTGCAGAAACGAGCGGGACATTGATCACGGCAGAAAAGTCTATGAGATCAGCTTTTCCCACAACGGTTTTGAGTATGAATACGACATCGACGCCTCAAACGGGAATATTCTGAAATGTGAGAAAGATTGGGATTGATCCATCCCGAAAACCGGAAACCGGGAACCTTTACGGTTCCCGGTTTCTCGTTCTCCCGGTCGTGCAGATAAAACCTATGCCCCGTTCAGATTACGGCATTCTCCAGAAGGGTGCAGGCTTTTTCAAAAAAGGAAAGAAACAGAACCGGGATCGTTCTCCCGGTTCTGTTTCTACTTCCGGATCTTTTTTACAACAGCCTCTGCTGCTCCGTTTTCTCAGCGAACGCGGATCTCCCAGCCGGCGTTGATCCTGTTGATGTCCCTGATCAGGGTCGGGTTGAGAGCTTTGATGGCTTCGCAGGTGGTGTGGAAGCGATAAGCGATCTCAGAGAGTGTGTCGCCGGATGCGATGCGGTAGAAGGTCATGCCGCCCTGCGTCCATTCCGGGCCTCTTGCGCTGCCGCCTACGGTGCCTTCCAGATCTGCGTCTTTAATGATTTCTGCCATGATAGTAATCTCCTTT
>JAFRIV010000014.1 GCA_017432615.1 Oscillospiraceae bacterium | reverse complement strand
GTGGTAAATACCGCCTGTTTTGTGTTACAATACTCATGCGATTGAGGCCTTTCATTAGTTTATGGGTGTGGTAACTTTTATTCTAATGAACTCAATCGCTTTTGTATACCCTTTTGTATCACATCTATTGTAACTCTACATTTCAGCAAAAACAACCATAAGCAGGGAGTTTACTTTTGGCCGAAAAACTGGTAATATATCCGGGCTGTCTTTCATGCGGCGGCAGCAAAATGCAAGGAGGTCTGCGTCTTGGTGGAGGAAAAAATCAACGAATTTCTGGATCGGGTTCTGGAAAGCAAACCTGACCGCAAAGTAAATGAGCGGTTTGCTGACAGCATAAAAGACGATCTGAAATCGTTTCAGCGGTTTGTGGACGAGCTCAAATACGGGATGGATCTCGAGATCACGGAGGAAGGGGCCCTTGTAGTCCGGTTCAGTTCGGCACAGGGTCAGCTCTACACGATGTATACCTACAATCATGCGGTAATGGACAGGGAAGCCCGGAAATGAAAAAGAGCATCTTTCTTGTCGCAACGATCCTTGTTATGCTGATCGTTTCAAGATTTATCGTGAGGATCGTTGACGCGACCGTGCAGATCGACAACGACGTCGGTATGCTGGTCCTGCTGCTGATCCTTGTCAATGCGGTTATCGGCTTCATCAGCTGCAGGATCTATTCAGCGGCAAAAAAGAAATAAGCGAGAAAAATCTGTTGACTGTCAGAGGGGATTGCCCTCTGACAGTTTTTCTGTTTCACGGTGATTTGCTGCGGGAGGCCGGGGGAGAGAGGTTCCTTCCGGAGAAGAGGGCTTTTCAGCTTTCTCTTTCGTGGCCAGGCGCTGCTGCCAGAGGGGAATGAAGACGGCCTCGACAGGGTACCGTTCGGAGTTGGCTTCCATCGGTTTCAGCTCCTTTCCTATGCCGACAGGGCAGAGAGATGGCTGTCGCGGGAGATGATAGTGACGGGGCAGGGGGCGGCGGTGCGGAGAGACCCGGACGATGGGGTAACCCGGGCATGCTCGGCGGTGAGGATGGATTTGTCCGTCCAGTCCAGCAGCACTTCCTGCCGGATCTCCTTCCTGGCGTAGCGGGTGCGGTCGGTATCCTTGCCGGCGGCGAGGAAGACGCATGGGAGAAGGGTGAGGACGGTGAGGATCAAAGCAGCGGCAATCATCATTTTTATTCTTTCCTTTCTGCTGCGGCTTCAGGCAGCGTTTTCTTTCCGGCAGAGGGCGTCGCAGATGTAGAAGATCTGATTGCGGATGCCGATCGCGGAAGCATCGTCCGCCTCCAGTTCCTGAAGGCGTTCTTCCAGCCGGTCCAGTTCGTCCCGGAGGGCGGCTGCGTTCATTCTTGTGTAGTACCTGCTCATCGGTTTTGCCTCCTTTTTTATTTTCTGAAGCGATCATACACCATAATCTGTCCCGAAAGTGGGACTTGTAGAAAAATTGTCAAAGTTCTTCGGATTTTTTGGAATTTTTTGCGGGCGGGGTCATTCCCATCCGGTTTCGAATATGCCGGTGTTGCTTTCCATGCCGATGATGTCGTCAAAAGCGATGGTCAGGCGGCAGGAGTCCGTCTGCAGCGTGACGGCCTGCTCAATTGCCGTGTCGACCTTCAGCACGGTGCCGGCGGCTTCCTCATACAGGCCCAGCATACCGCAGGCAGGGCTGTTCTCGTCCGCGCAGAGGACGAAGTGCCGCACGGTGACGGAAACGCGGCTGTCTCCGGCCATCCTCCCGTTCCGGGTCAGGTCGCGCAGGATATGGAGCTTCCGGTCCAGTTCCCGCCGGAACTCCTCATCCGGCTCGGTTTTCGGCACATAGTGCACTTTTTTGGAGGCAATCGCCCCGTCAAAGCCTTTCAGGGCGTCAAAAGGGGTATAGATCTTTGCCCACCGGGCGGCAGGCATGGGCGGATGCCTGAGCAGAAAGGAATCCCAGTGCTCGTGCTGCGGCATCCCCCGCAGGATGACGTCTTTATAGGGGAAGTCTTCCGGTATCGGCATGCAGCCGCCGACGGGCGGGTAAAGGTCCAAGCTTTTCAGGCCTCCTTTTTGTTTTCTTTCTGAAACGATCATACACGGTGACCTGTCCCTAAAATGGGACTTGTAGAAAAGTTATCAAAGTTTTTTGAAAAAAATCTGCACAAATTTCGGGCTGAAATTTCGTGCAGATCACTGTTTGCGGAGGAACCGCAAGAAACGGAAAAAAGCAAGAGCCGGTCTTTGAACAGACCGGCTCTTTGCCGTTTATCAGGCATAAACCTCGCTTCTGCAACCGCTTCTGATCTTTGCGGTGCAAAGCTTTTTTATTTTCTGCCTTTTTTGCGCAGATAGACAGCACGGAAGATCAGCACCATGCCCCCTGAGATCAGCATCAGAATAATGAGCCATCTGGCCAGCGAAACGGCCCTGACGCGGATGTTCACAGAAAACACAGCCACGCCGAGGATGAAAAGGAAGCCTGCGGCGGTTACGATCTTCGGCCAGAGCTTCTGCGGCCATGAAAAGAGACAGATCGCGCCTGCCAGGAAAGGCATCACGCAGATCCCGGTTCGGAGATAGATCCCGCCGATACGGATCCCGTGGCTGAACATAGGGGTCGAGACATAAATATTCTTCGTGAGAAGAATGATCCCTGCAAGGAACATTCCCAACCCGAGCAGAAACTCTGTCAGTTTATCTTCTCTGATGTCAAACTTCATATCGCTTCTCTCCAAACCTGCACGTTTTTTCATTTATTGTACCCGAAGGGGTTCGTCTTGTCAAATGAAAACAAAGGAAAATAAAGGCGAAAGGGTACAACAGGGTACCCTGCGGCGGACGTCACCGGCGGGTTCTGACGCAAGAGGAAAAAACGGCATTTCAGCTGAGCCGTTCGGGTCCGAAACGGAAATGCTTGCATTTTACGGGGCAGATAGGATATAATAAACCATTCAGAAACGAAAAGGATCATGTGATGCGAATGAAAAGAGTTGGGATGCCGATATGAAAAACCGGATTATCTATGCAGTACTGCTGTTTGCAGTGCTGCTGGTGTGCGTGTTTCTCTCCCCGGTGACGCGCCTGCTGTTTGTGGCTGTGGCCGGATGCCTGTGCGCCTATGAATACAGCCACCAGATGGAAAAGCTGAATATGCATTGCTCTCTTGCCGTGATGATCGGGTATCTGGCGGTACACACGCTGCTGGTGCTTTTTGAAGCCGGGCTGACCTGGTACTGCGCCTGCTTCGTGCTGGCGGTTTATGCGGCGATGCTCTCGGGGATCCTGCGCAAAAAAGTGAGCGGGAACGGCGCACTGGACACGACGGCGGGGCTTGCCTATCCCTGCATGCTGTTTGCAGTGGTGATCGTGATCTCCGTCAGCGACATCTGGCTGGAGACGTTTGCTCTCGGATGTATTTCCGCCTGGCTGTGCGATACCGGGGCATTTCTCGGAGGCAGCCGGTTCGGCAGGCACAAGCTGGCACCGGCTATTTCTCCGAACAAATCGGTGGAGGGGGCCCTGTTCGGTGCTCTGGCCGGGACGCTCGGCGGCGCGCTGGTGTTTCTTATCGGCCTGCTTCTCAAAGAGACGCCCTGGATCGGGGCGATGTATTCCCCCGTGCCGCTTTGGGCGTGTGTGATGATCGGTTTTCTCGCCTCCACAATGGGGCAGCTGGGAGATCTGGCGGAGTCGCTGCTGAAGCGGATGATCGGAGTGAAGGATTTTTCCAATCTCATCCCCGGGCACGGCGGCATGTTCGACCGGGCTGACAGCCTGCTTTTCTCTCTTCCCACGGCCTATCTGTGCCTGCGCCTGATCGCTGTTCAATAAAATGATGGTTTCAAACCTTCGGCAGACGGAAAACTGCCGGAGGTTTTCCCGTTTTTGCCGGTTGAGGAAAAATAAAACTTGCGGTTTGCATACCGGTGCATTATAATAAACTGGTTATAAGGGGTAAGTTTGCCGTACCCCCGTTTTGAGATGTTTGGAGAACTTTTTTTGAGCAGGGAAAGAGCGCTTATCAGAATACACGGAATCGTACAGGGGGTCGGATTCCGGCCGTTTGTACATCGGCTTGTCCGGGAGCATGCGCTTTCCGGGTTCATCAAAAACACATCCTCGGGTGTGGAACTGGAACTGGAAGGGGAGCGCGCCGCGCTGGAGGCTTTTCTGGCGGATCTCCCGAAGAAGATGCCCCGCCTTGCCATGATCGACGGGATCGAAAGCCGCTTCGGCCTGCCCCTAGCGGGGTATGACGGGTTTGAGATCCGCATGAGCAGACGGGAAGAGCTGCGCAATACCCTGATCTCTCCGGATATAGCGATCTGTGACGATTGCCTTCATGAACTTCTGACGCCTTCCGACAGGCGCTACCGATATCCTTTTATCAATTGCACCAACTGCGGCCCCCGCTTTACGATTATCAAAGATGTGCCCTATGACAGAGACAGGACGTCTATGGGCAGCTTTCCTATGTGCGAAGACTGCGACAGGGAATATCACGATATTGAAAACAGGCGTTATCACGCCCAGCCGGATGCCTGCCCCGTTTGCGGCCCTCACATCTTTTATACGGATGCGGAGGGGAATCCCGTAGCGGAGGGGGAAGCGGCGCTTCATGAGGCGCAGCAGGCCCTGCTGGAGGGCAAAATCGTTGCCGTCAAGGGGCTGGGGGGCGTGCATCTCGCCTGCCGGTGCGATGAGGCATCCGTCGTGCAGACGCTTCGCCGCCGCAAACAGCGGGACGAGAAGCCGTTTGCCGTAATGTGCCGGGACGCTGCGTGCGCGCGGGAGCTGTGCGAGATCTCCGTGGAAGAGGAAGCTGTTCTGACAAGCGTCAGGCGGCCGATCGTACTGCTGAAAAAGCGCGCGGAAAAGGCGGAGGCGCTTTCCCACCTGAGCGAAAATGCCATGCTGGGTGTGATGCTGCCCTATACCCCGCTGCACGTGCTGCTGTTTGAAGGAATGTTCGATGCGCTGGTGATGACCAGTGCCAACATCAGCGACACGCCCATCGTGAAGGACAACGGGGAGGCTGTGGAGAGGCTCCGCCATATAGCGGACGGATTTCTTCTCCACAATCGGGATATTCAGACGCGCTGCGACGATTCCCTCTGCGCAGTTGTAAAAGGGAAGGAATATTTCCTGCGGCGCAGCCGCGGTTATGTGCCCTTTCCGGTGCGCTGCGGCGCTCTCCCGGCCGGCGTGCATCTGCTCGCCTGCGGCGCGGAGCAGAAGGCCAGCTTCTGCCTGACAAAAGGGGATTACGCCTTTCCGAGTCAGCATATCGGGGATCTGAAAAACTATGAGACGCTGTCCCATTACGAGCAGCAGATCGCCCATTTCGAGCGCCTGTTCGATATCGTACCCCGGGGGATCGCCTGCGATCTCCATCCGGATTATCTCTCCACGGAGTTTGCCCGCGATTTAAGCGAAAAGGAGAAGATCCCGCTTCTGCCGGTGCAGCACCATCATGCGCATATGGCTGCCTGTATGGCGGACAATGATCTTTCCGGCCGATGCATCGGCCTCATCTGGGACGGGACAGGCCTCGGTACCGACCGGACGATCTGGGGCGGGGAGTGTCTGATCGGCGATTATGCCTGTTTTGAGCGCTTCGGGTCGATCCGCCCGATTCCCCTGATCGGGGGAGACAGGGCAGTCACCATGCTGGAGCGCGTTGCCTATGCGCTGCTTCGCAATGCCGGATACGCTGCCGGGGAGACGGCCGAGACCGCGCAGTATGAAAAAATGCTGCAGAGCGGGCTGAACTGCCCGGTGTCTTCCGGGATGGGGCGGCTGTTTGACGGGGTTTCCGCTCTTCTGGGCATCAGGACGGTTGCCGGGTATGAAGGCCAGGGGGCCGTGCTTCTGGAAGCCGCAGCGCGGAAGGGTGAAACTGAGGCATTCCCCGTTGTATTTGAGGAGACGGACGGGATCGTACGCTTTGACTGGCGGCCGATGATCGCCGCCCTTGTACAGCAGAGGGAGAGCGGAACGGATACAGGCACGCTGGCAGCCCGTTTTCTCAACACGCTCACGGAAATGGCAGTGCGGCAGTGCTGCATGGCGAGAAAAGCAACAGGGCTTGACAGGGTCGTGCTCTCCGGAGGGACGTTTCAGAATCTGTACCTGCTCCGTGCCCTGCCTGTAAAGCTGCAGGAAAAGGGGTTTTCGGTCTTCACCCACAGGCGGGTGGCCTGTAACGACGAAGGATTGAGTCTCGGCCAGGCGGTCATTGCCGGGCAGAATTTTTGATAAATATTCAGGTGAAAATATTATGTGTCTTGCAGTGCCTCTGAAGATCACAGAGGTTAGAGGAAAAGAAGCGACGGCGGAATCCATGGGGATGCACCGCACGATCCGTGTGGATTTTATTCAGGATCCCAAACCGGGGGACTTTGTGATCGTCCATGCCGGTTTTGCCATTGAACGTCTTCCCGAGCAGCAGGCGGAAGAAGACCTGGCCGCCTGGGCGGAAGTGACGGACGCGGTTCATGTCTGACGGGAAAAGAGCTGCCCGCCTGGCGGAGGAGATCGGCCGCCTGCCGCTTTACGGCCCCGTGCAGCTGATGGAAGTGTGCGGCACGCACACGATGGCCATTGCCAGAAGCGGGATCAAAGCCATGCTGCCCCCGCAGGTTCGGCTGCTCTCCGGGCCGGGGTGCCCGGTCTGTGTGACGCCGCCCGAAGAGATCGATGCCGTTCTGGAGCTGGCCATGCAGCCGGACGTCCTCATTGCGACGTACGGGGATATGATCCGCGTGCCCGGCAGCACGCCGGGGGATAACCTTTCCCGCCGCCGCGCGCTGGGGGCAAACGTACGCGTGGTGTATTCCTCCGTGGATGCGGTGGAAACAGCGCGGCAGAACCCGGATAAGGAAGTGATCTTTCTCGGGGTCGGGTTTGAGACCACTGCACCCGGCACGGCGGCTGCCGTGCTGACGGCGGAGGAAGCGGGCATCCGGAATTTTTCGCTGTTTTCGCTTTTGAAAACGGTGGAACCGGCCCTTCGCACACTGATGGGCACGGAAGGATTCAACGTGCAGGGATTTCTCTGCCCCGGCCACGTGGGCACGATCATCGGGGAAAAGGGATTTGCCTTTCTTCCCGAGGAATACGGCATGCCGGCGGTAATTGCCGGGTTTGAGGCGGAGGATATCCTGCTGGCGATTTACCACCTGCTTCTGCAGATTTCCCGAAAGGCTCCGACGCTGGAAAACGATTATTCCCGCGCCGTCTCGAAGGACGGGAATGTTCTTGCACAGCGCATGATGGAAAAGGTCTTTCAGCGTACAGAGGACGACTGGCGCGGTCTTGGCAGGATCGGTCAGAGCGCACTGAAGCTGCGGGAGGAATACCGTTTTTATGATGCGGAATCCCGCTTTGCAAAAGTGCTCTCCCGCAGAGAACAGAAAGCCGTTCCTTTTACCGCCTGCCGCTGCGGAGACGTGATCTGCGGCAGGATGGAACCGCAACAGTGCCCGCTGTTTGAAAAGCGATGCACCCCGGAAGACCCTGTCGGCCCCTGCATGGTAAGCACGGAGGGAGCCTGCGCGGCGGTTTACAAATACGGCTCCTGGCAGACGCAGGGCAGAAGGAATGCGTGAAAAGAGCAATATGGATGAACTGATTACACTGGATTACGGCAGCGGAGGGAAAAAAACGGCGAGGCTCATCGAGCAGATGATCCTACCCGCGATGAAGGACCCCGTACTCAATGAACTGACGGACGGGGCAGTGCTCCCCGGAGCGGAAGCGATCGTCTTTTCCACCGACAGCTTTGTGGTGGACCCGCTCTTTTTTCCCGGCGGTGACATCGGCAAGCTTGCCGTATGCGGCACGGTCAATGACATTGCCATGTGCGGCGGCGAGGCGAAGTATCTCTCCTGCGCTCTGATCATAGAGGAAGGGCTGGAGACGGCCGCCTTGCAGAGGGTGATCGCCTCCCTCTCGGCCGCGGCGAAAGCGGCGGGCGTTCGCGTCGTGACGGGCGATACCAAAGTGGTGGAGAAGGGGCGCGGAGACGGCCTGTACATCAACACGGCCGGCATCGGCTTCCTGAAGCATCCCGGGCTCAGCCCGAAGGCCATTCAGCCCGGGGATGCGGTGATCCTTTCCGGCACGGCCGGGGATCACGGCACGGCGGTGATGCTGGCGCGAAGCGGCATGATGGAAGGCTCTCTGCAGAGTGACTGCGCGGCGCTGGGAAAGCTGTGCGAGGCGGTTTTTGCCTCCGGCGCAGCGGTACGCGTGCTGCGGGACCCGACCCGCGGCGGTGTGGCCACGACCCTCAACGAGTTTGTGGAAGGAACTTCCCTTGGCATTCGTCTTCGGGAGGAGGCAATCCCGGTGCGCGGCGAGGTGTCGGCGGCCTGCGAGATGCTGGGGCTTGATCCGCTTTACTGTGCCAATGAGGGAAAGCTTCTGTGCGTGGTGCCGATGGCAGATGCCGAAAAAACGCTTTCCGCCATGCGCGCCGTGAAGGAGGGAAGCAATGCCGCCCTGATCGGCACGGTAACGGAAGATGCGCCGGGCAGAGTGGTCATGGAGACCCGCTACGGAGGGGCCAGGGTATTGCAGAAGCTTGCCGGAGCTCAGCTTCCGCGGATCTGCTGATCGATCAACAGGGTTAATAACGGGGCATCCCGATATTAATAAAAAACAACCAAAACAAAAGCAGACAAACAAGAGAGGTGAAGGAAGATAATGCAGGAGTACAAAAGGATCGAAATCACAAAAGATCAGGTCGTACCCATTGCAGAGCAGATGCGCAAAAAGGAGATCTACCTTGTCATGATCCACGGTTTCCTGAACAAGGACGGACAGCCGGATATTTCCTACGAGTACGCGGTCGGACCGGTGATCGAGTCCTACCACGTGGTCGGGGAAAGCACGGTCCCGTCTATCACGGAGATCTATGACACCGCTGCGGAGTGGCCGGAGAGAGAACTCAATGAGCTCTTCGGTTGGACATTCGAAGGGCTGGATACTTCCAAGCGTCTGTTCCTGCCGTATGATCTCATGGAGGATCAGGGAAAGGGGCAGATCATGGTCAAACCGCTTTCCGAGCTGCGCAAGCTGAACGGTACGGAAAAGGAGGAATCGAAATGAGCTATGTTGTTCCGATCGGGCCGTATCATCCCGCTTTGGAAGAACCCATCCATGCCACCCTATATACCGAAGGGGAAGTGATCAGGGATGCGGAGATTTTCGTAGGGTACAATCACCGCGGCATTGAAAAGATCGCCACGGAGCGCAATGCCATCCAGACGCTGGTTCTGGTGGAGCGTGTCTGCGGGATCTGCTCGCATTCCCATGCGTTTACCTACGCCATGTGCGTGGAAGCGATCAACAAAGTGGAAGTCCCGAAACGCGGGCAGTATATCCGTGTGATCACTGCCGAACTGGAGCGTCTGCATTCCCACCTGCTGTGGATGGGCATTGCCTGCCACATCATCGGGCACGATTCCATGTTCATGCATATCTGGGATGAGCGTGAGCGCATCATGGATCTGCTGGAAAAGCTCAGCGGAAACCGCGTCAACTACGCGATGGTCACCATCGGCGGTTCCCGCCGCGACATCGATGACGATCTTCGCAGAGACATCCTCAAAGGCTGCAACGATTTGAAGGCGCCGCTGATGAAGATGGTGGATTTTGTCGTCAACGACAAGACCATTGCCATGCGCACCAAAAACGTCGGCGTGCTGACAAGGGCAGATGCCATCCGTCTGGGCGCGGTGGGCCCCCATGCGAGAGCGTCCGGCGTACGCACCGATGTGCGCGTCGATGCTCCGTATTCCTCCTATGATGATTTTGAATTTGACATTCCCGTGGTCGAAAGCGGAGATGTTTATGCCCGTGTGGTCGTGAGAGCCCTCGAGTGTGTGGAAAGCATCAAGATCATTGAACAGGCACTGGACACCCTTCCGGAAGGGCCGATCAACAACGGCAACAAGCTTCCGAAGATCCAGGAAGGCGTGGCAGTGTGCCGCCACGAGGCGCCGCGCGGCCAGCTGAGCCACATGGTCGTCGGCAGCGGCAAGCTGGAAAACTACCGCGTTTCCGTCCATGTGCCGAGCTACAAAAACACACCGACGATCCCTCACATGCTGCGCGGGAACACGGTGGCCGATGCCGGGCTGATCATAGCCAGCATTGACCCGTGCTTCTCCTGCCTCGACCGGTAAATGCACGAGCTGTCCATAACAGAGGGCATTATCCGGCTCGTCTCCGCTGAAGCGCAGAAGCAGGGGTTTCAGAAATGCCTCGGCATCACGCTTGCGGTGGGGAAATATTCCGGCATCGTGCCGGAGTGCGTAACGGAGTTCTTTCCGCTTGCCGCGAAGGATACCGTCGCCGAAACAGCGGAACTGGTGTTCACGGAGAGCCCGGATCCGTTCCGCACGTATGTTGAATCGATCACGGTAGAGTGATTCAAAACCTGTACTATATTAAAGAAACCTTGGGAAAGGGGGGTTCCTTTTGCAAAAAACAAGATTTTCCGCCGTGCTGTCCACATTTATCCTTTGCATGCTCGTGTGGATCGTGCTGACGTGGAGCTTCTCCCTGCAGGAGCTCGCGGCAGGCGTTGTGGTCAGCCTGGCAAGTGCATTGTTCGTATCCAGATTTTTCATCCATGAAGACGCCTTCCGTTTCTTCAACCCTGTGAAACTTTTGAACCTGATCGTCTATGCCGGCACCTTCTGCCGGGAGCTGGTCAAGGCAAATGTTGACATGGCCAAGAGAGTGTTCGGCGGATGCAAGGTCAATCCGGGCATCGTCCGGGTGCCAACCGGGATGAAGAGCGACTACGGCCTTTCTCTTCTGGCAAATTCCATCACGCTTACCCCGGGGACCATTACCGTGGAAGTCGCTGAGGAAGAGGGAGAGAACTGCTATTATATCCACTGGATCGACATGACCGCCGAGAGCGGCGAGGCGGCCGGGGAAGCCATCAAGGGCAACCTGGAAAAAGGGACAAGGAGGGTGTTTGACTGATGATTGAGCTGTTGATCGGCGCTGTGTTTTTCGCCCTGCTGGCTTTGAGCCTTGTGTATCGGATCGCCGTCGGCCCCACCTCGGCCGACCGGATGGTGGCAGGCGATGCCTGCGACAGTCTTCTCTGCTGCGCCATGATCCTCTTCTCCATGTTCTCCGGGCGCGGCATCTACCTCGACATTGCCCTGATCGGGGCGGCGCTGGGGATCATTGATACCATGCTCATCGGCAGATATCTGGAAGGGAGGCTGTAAGAATGATCATTGTACGTTTTCTGATCGATGTTCTGATCATTGCCGGCGGCGTTTTTGCTCTGGCAGGTGCCTTGGGCGTGCTGAAAATGCCGGATACCCTCTGCCGGATGCAGGCTTCCACCTGTATTCCGACGCTGGGCACGATCTGCGTTGCGCTCGGCGCGATCCTTTACGCGGCATTTTTCAAACATTCCGCAGCGGATGCCGTTAAGATCGCCGTGATTGCCCTGATGATCATCGTGACCAACCCGATAGGCTCTCATGTGCTGGCACGCGGCGCATATACTTCCGCAAAGCGTGAAGGCACTGAGATGCTGCTGAACGTAGATGACTACGGGAGGGATTTCCATGAGTAATGTGGTTGTTGTTCTGAATGTGCTGGTGGTGCTGGGCCTGGTCGTCTCGGCGGTTCTGGCCTCCGAGCTGGAAAACCTGCTCTCCGCCTCCATTGCCCTTGCGGTGACGGGCCTTTTCGCTGCTGCGGAATTTCTGATCCTGCATGCACCGGACGTCGCCATTTCGGAAGCCGCCGTCGGCGCGGCTCTTGTCCCGCTGATCTTCATCGTGACCATCCGTAAGGTCGGAAAGAGAGGCGGCAAATGAAAAAGTTTCTGATCTGGGTCTCCCTGGGCTGCATCCTGTTCTGCGGGATCATGGCGGCGCTGAATATGGGCACGCTGCCTCCCACCTATGACCCTTCCCAGGTCACGGTTCCCGTTGCCGAGCTGCAGCGCGATCCGGAAGCCTATGACGATTCCCGGGCAGACGGTGCAGCGGCCGCCATCGTACAGCAGAACCTCTCCAAGGCGCACGCGGTCAACGATGTCACCTCCATCGTGTTTGACTTCCGTGGATACGATACCATGGGCGAGGCGTTTATCCTGATCACTGCGGTTGCGGGCTCGGCCGTGATCCTGTCCGGCACGAAGAAAAAGGAAGAGAAGGAGGACAAGGCAGATGAATAACACCTCTCTGAAAAAGAAGTATGTCATCTCCAGCTGCGGCTGCGACGTGCTTCTGCCCTTTGCCCTGGTCTATCTCTTCTATATCATTCTTCACGGCCACCTCTCCCCCGGCGGCGGTTTCCAGGGCGGCGTGCTGATGGTTGCCGTCTTTACCATGATGTATCTCGGGTACGGCCGGGAAAAAACAGTGGAGACGCTGAACGTTCACGGCCTGCATATCAGTGAGGGGCTGGCCTCCATCTGCTATGTGCTTTTTGCCATGCTGGGCGTCACGGCCGGCGGAAACTTCTGCCAGAACGTACTTTTCAACCGCGGCAATATCGGAGATCTCTGGTCTTCCGGAACGATCTTCCTGATGAATGCGGCCGTCGGCGCGAAGGTGCTTACCGGTGTGGGTGTCCTGGCCATTTACATGATCGCTGTCCTCAAAGTGGCAGACGAAGAATCCTAAGTGAGGTGCGCATTATGATGACTTTTAACTACATCGCATCTTTCTTCCTGATCGCACTCGGATTCTACACCATTATCACCAAGTTCAACCTGATCAAAACGGTCATCGGCCTGTCCATTGCGGATTATGGTGTAAATCTGCTGATCATCTCCATCGGATATGTTCCGGGCGGCACGGCACCGATCTTCACCAATGGCGAGCTCACGCCCCTTACGTATTTTGTTGATCCCATTCCGCAGGCCCTCACCCTGACGTCCATCGTCATCGGCGCCTGCGTCACGGCGATGTCCATGTCGCTGGTCATGAAGCTCTATGACAGCTACGGAACGCTGGATACCAGAGAGATCAGGAGGTTGCACGGATGAGTAATTTCATGAATTATGTTCATTTTCCGATCTACTCGGTCATGGTGCTCTTCCTCGGCGCATTTCTGATCGTTGTCCTCGGAAAGAGCAAAATGCTCCGCAGTCTGATCGCCCTGCTGGCTTCCGGCTGTTCTCTCGCCTGCATGATCGCCCTGATCAAACCCGTCATGCTCAACGGGGAAGTGATCGCCTACTGGATGGGCAGCCGGGCGCTCGCCGGCGGATATGCCATCGGGATCGCAATGGAAGTAGATGCCCTCTCCCTGTTCTTCGGGCTGCTGATCTCCACAGCCGTGTTTGTCTCCTGCGTCTATTCCATTCAGTATATGTCGCATGACGACAATATCCCGCAATACTTTACCCTCTTCCTGATGCTGGCGGGCGGCGTTATGGGCCTGGTGCTCTCGGGCGACATCTTCAACATGTTCATCATGGTGGAGATCCTCACCTTTGCTGCCGTTGCCCTGACGGCTTTCCGCAACAAGGTTTACGGCGCGCTGGAAGCCGCCTTCAAGTACCTTGTGGTCGGCTGCATGGGGTCCACGTGCATCCTGGCGGGTGTCATCGTCCTGTATGCCAATGCTCATACGCTGAACTTTGCCCAGCTGTCTTCCATCATTCCGGGTATGATGGGCAATACCTCCGTAAAGATCGCGTTCGCGCTTCTGTTTGTCGGTTTCAGCACAAAGGCATTTCTCGTTCCTTTCCATCCGCTGGCTGCGGATGCCCACGGCGCTGCTCCCGCTTCCATCTCTGTGCTGATCTCCGGTGTTCTCACCAAGAGCGGTATTTACGGTATCATCCGTCTGACGTATTTCCTCTTCCAGACGATGAATCTCGGTACCTTCCGTTTCCTGCTGGTGTTTGTTGGCTGCGTGTCCATGTTCCTGTGCGTCACGATGGCCCTTGCCCAGCACGACTTTAAACGTCTGCTCGCCTTCCACTCCATCTCTCAGATCGGTTATGTGATGACGGCAGTCGGCCTGTGCACGGCGCTGGGGTTCTCCTCCGGCATTTATCACGCCATGAACCACACCCTTTTCAAAGGCCTGCTGTTCCTTGCGGCCGGCGCAGTGCTGCATGAAACCGGCACCACGAATCTCGATGAACTGGGCGGTCTCAGCAGAAAAATGCCGCATACGACGGTCCTCTTCCTGATCGGCGCCTTCTCCATCAGCGGCATCCCGCCCTTCAACGGGTTTGCTTCCAAGTGGCTGATCTATCAGGCCTGTTATCAGAAGGCCGTGGAAAGCGGCAACTTCGCCTATGTGGTGGTCACGGTGATCTGCCTGGTCACTTCCGTGCTGACGCTGGCCTCCTTCGTGAAAGTCAGCCAGAGCGTCTTCTTCGGCCGCCTGCCGGAGAAGTATGAAAACGTGAAGGAAGTGCCCTGGGGCATGCGCCTCGCCATGGGTATGTTTGCGGTCCTGTGCGTGGTCACCGGCCTGTTCCCGGATGCTGTCGGCAGGTATCTGACGCACCCGGCGGCAACGGCTGCTTTCAATGTAAGCAATTATATCGATTCCATGCTCGGTGCCGGGGCGGCTTCCGAGGCTCTCGGTCCCTTCGTGTCCGGCGCGCAGAACGTCGTGTTTGTGCAGCCGGGCGTCTGGAGCCCGGTCTCTTGGCTGCTGATCATGTGCATTGCCCTTCTGGCTGTTACTCTGGTTGCCGTCTCCTCCCGGTATGACCGCTACAAAGCACCGGAAGGCCCGGCGGATGCCAAGCATTCCCTCTTCTTCAGCGGTGAGGAAGCGGTTTACAGCCAGGTCGGCGGTTCTGATCTGTTCTGGGGCTTCAAGTATAATTGGAGGCATTACTTCAGCTTTATGCATGATCTCCACAGCGGTATTCTCAATGACTACGCCTTGTGGGCGGCCGTTGCGCTTGCACTGGCCATGCTCTTCATGCTGATCGTGCTTTAAAGGAGGGAGAAGGAAATGAACGTTGTTGTAACTGCACTTCTTGATCTCGGGTATATTCTGATTTTCCCGGGCTTCCTGTTCTGCTTCCTTTGCGGGATGCTGCTTTGCGGTATCGAACGCAAGATCGTGGCAAAGATGCAGAAGCGTGTCGGGCCTCCGATCCTCCAGCCGGTATTTGACTTTTTCAAACTCTGCGGCAAAGAGACGATCATTCCCGCCGGGACGAGCAGAACGGTTTTTCTTGCAGCACCTGTTGTGGGACTTGCGGCGCTGGTCGTGATCCAGCTGTTTATTCCAATCTTCAACTTTACGGCATTTTCCGGCAATGCGGATATCATCGTCATTCTTTACCTGCTGCTGATCCCTGCCCTTGCGGAGATCTACGGCGCATCCTCCACAGGATCCCCCTTTGCAGGCGTCGGCCTCAGCCGTGAGATGGTCACCATCATCTCCTGCGAACTGCCCCTCGTGCTGGTGCTGCTGGCAGTGGGCAAGGCTGTGGGCAACGCCACAGGCAGCGGAGTCGTTTTCTCCCTGCAGACGATTGCCGCATATCAGGCGGAAAACGGCTGCCTGCTCTTCAAACTGTCCATGATCCCCGCCGCCATTGCCTTCCTGCTGATTATCCCGGGCGAAACGGGCACGCATCCGTTTGATGCCGCCGAAGCCGAGACGGAGATCTGCGAAGGGATGCTGGCCGAATACAGCGGCAAGCCGCTGGCGGTCTTCAAACTCTCCCACGCCATCAAGATGCTCACCATGACGACCCTGTTTGTGGCGCTGTTTCTCGGCGGGCTGGGCACGGGGATCCTCCTGGCGGACGGCCTGATCGATTTCTTCTTCTGCGTTGTGATCACCGTCTGCGTGGTCGCCCTGATCGATGCCTCCACGGCAAGGCTCCGGATCGAGCAGATCTTCAAGTATTACTGGACCGTGGTTTCAGGCCTGGCTGCAATCAGCCTGGTTCTTGCCTGGTTCGGCCTGTAAGAAAAGGAGGAAGCGGAAATGTTTCAGAAAACCATTATTGAAAGCACCGGAAAATCTCCGTGGCTGTTCCACATTAACGCGGGCTCCTGCAACGGCTGCGATATTGAGATCGTCTCTGTCCTGACGCCCCGCTACGATGCCGAGCGCGTCGGCTTCAAGCTCGTGGGATCTCCCCGCCACGCGGATATCGCCGTCGTGTCCGGGCCGGTCACCAAGCAGAGCCTGCCCCGCGTCCTGCGTACCCTTGAGCAGATCCCTGAACCGCGTTGCATCGTCACCTGCGGCTCCTGCCCGCAGAGCGGCAACGTCTTTCGCGACAGCTATTCCGTCGCGGGGCCGCTGAGCAAATACGTCCATGTGGACGTGGACATTGCAGGCTGCTCCCCGAAGCCGGAAGCAATCATGGACGGGCTTCTGCTGGCGGCGAAGATCCTCGAAGAAAAGCGCAAGACCGGCAACATGGAAGCCACTCTTCCCAACCCCTATGTCCCTGTAAAGGCAGAAGAGGCAAAGCCGGCTGAAGCCGCGGCCGAAAAAGCGGAAGAGAAAGCGGAAACGAAAGGGGAGGAGAAGTAAATGGATTTCCCGTTTGTAAAACAGGCAGTCAAACAGCTTTTCAGCAAACCCAGCTGTGACATGTATCCCTTTGTTCCCAGCGAGGCCGCTCCGAATTACCGCGGCAGAATTGCCTACGATCCCAATAAATGCATCGGGTGCGGAATGTGCGTGCGCGTGTGCGCCGGCAAAGCCATCACTCTGACGAGAGAACCCGTTGAAGGCGGAGAGAACATCACGCTGCGGTTTGATCTCGGCTCCTGCACCTTCTGCAACACCTGTGCCGACTTCTGCAATGAGAATGCCATCACCCTCACGGGAGACTACCATATGGTCGCCACAAAGGAGGAGGACCTGATCGTTACCGGCACGCACTTCAAGGAGAAGAAAAAGCCGGCGCCGAAGGCCGCCCCGAAGGCTCCTGCCGCCGCTGCTCCGGCTGCTGCGGAGAAGCCGGTAGCTGCGGAACCCCCGAAGGCACCCGTCGCTGCTCCGGCTGCTGCAGAAACCCCGAAGGCCGCGGAAAAGCCCAACGCCGAAGCTGCTGCCCCGGCCAAAACGGCTGCTGCCGTCCCTGCTGAGGCTCCTGCCGCAAAAGCACCCGAAGCGGCGCCTGCCGAAGAAAAGCCAGCTGCACCTGCCGTGCAGCCCCGCGACGACGGAAAACCGGTGAATGACCCTTCCAAGTGCATTTACTGCACGCTTTGTGCAAAGAAGTGCCCGCAGGAAGCCATTACCGTGGACCGCAAGGCCAAAACCTGGGAACTCAACGACGATGACTGCGTCTGCTGCGGCACCTGCCAGTCCGTCTGCCCGAAAGATGCCATTATCATGTAAGGAGTTAAACTATGGATATTCGCTATTCTGCAAACCCGCAAGACGTCAAACGCTACACGACAGAAGAACTTCGTAAGGAATTTCTGATTGAAAACCTCTATGTTCCCGGTGAAGTACGCGCCGTTTATTCTCATGTCGACCGCATGGTCATCCTGGGCATCCTGCCCACGGATAAAAAGGTCTCCATCGATCAGGGCATTGATGTCTGGGCAAACTTCGGCACCAATTACTTTCTGGAACGCCGGGAAGCCGGTGTGTTCAACCTCGGCGGCGAGGGCGGCGTCATTGTGGACGGCACCTTCTACAAGCTCGGTTTTGAAGACTGCCTGTACATCTCCCGCGGCGCGAAGGAAGTGTATTTCTGCTCTGCTGATGCTGCCGACCCCGCGCGGTTCTATCTTGCTTCCGCACCGGCACACAAGGAATGCAAAACGACGCTTCTCACTTTTGCCGAAGCCAACCACCGTCCCTGCGGGAGCGCGGAGACTTGCAATGCCCGTGTGATCAACCAGTTCATCCACCCCGACGTGCTGGAAACCTGCCAGCTGTCCATGGGTCTCACTCAGCTCGAGCCGGGATCTGTATGGAATACCATGCCTGCCCACACCCATGAGCGCCGGATGGAAGTCTATACCTATTTCAATATTCCCGAGGACAATGTGGTCTTCCATATGATGGGCCAGGGAAATGAGACGCGCCATATCGTCATGCACAACTTCGACGCGGTCATCTCTCCCTCCTGGAGCATCCACGCCGGCTGCGGTACGGCTGCCTACACCTTCATCTGGGCTATGGCGGGCGAAAACCAGGCCTTTGATGATATGGATGTCATCCGGACGCCGGACCTGAAGTAATCGTTTCCCTTCGCACAGAAAATCATGCGAGGCTGAGGGCCCTGATCAGGTCCCTCAGCCTTTTTGAGAGGAGTACAGCCCTATGCCGGTGGAATCCTTCATTCCCCAATCCGCAAAAAGAATAAGCGGCAGCGCTTTGAAGGTGATTGCCGTCGTAACCATGATTATCGACCATACAGGAGCTTATTTTCCCCGGATCATGGCAGGGATCGTGTTCCGCTGCGGCTGGTTATCCCTGAGGCTTTATGATGTGCTGCGCTTTGTGGGGCGCATTTCCTTCCCGTTATTCTGTTTTCTTCTGGTGGAAGGGTTTCTTCACACCCGCGACAGAAAACAGTATGCGCTGCGCCTGTTTCTGTTTGCGCTTCTCTCGGAACCGCTGTGGAATCTGGTGCATTCCGGAAGGTGGCTTTATCCTTCGCAAAATGTGTTTTTTACCCTGCTGTTCGGATTTTTGGGACTGTGTCTGCTGGAAAGGCTGGCGCTGGCGCCGGAAAGCCAGCGAAGTTCGGCTGCACTGCTGCTTCTCCTGCTGCTTGTCACCCTGGTCTTCCGGGCAGATTACGGAAGCAGCGGTTTCGGCTTTATCCTGCTTCTGTATCTGCTGCGCGCCCGTCCGCTGTCCCGTGCCGTTGTCGGCTCCTGCTTTCTGAGCAGCGGCTGGAAGGCGGGCCTTGCCTTTGTGCCGATCGCCTTTTATAACGGGAAGCGTGGATTTCTGAAGGGAAGGGCGGCCTCTCTCTGCTTCTATGCCATTTATCCGCTGCAGATGCTCATTTTCTATATTATTCGGAAAAATACCATCGGTTTTTAACGGCTGTTCAAAAAAAGTTAATTTTTTCTGTGAATTGTTCATAATTCTGTGACACTATTGTGACTTTTCCTGTGTTATACTGTGCCCGTAAACAAGAGAAAGAAATCATCTTGTAAAAAGACCGGATTCAAAGAGGCCGGCAAGAAAAAAGAAAAGGAGATTAAATATCATGGCAGAAATCATTAAAGACGCAGATCTGGAAGGCACGGTAGGCGGCAGCGCAAGAGGCCCGGAATGGACCCAGGGCGGCATGACTTTCTACCGCATCGCATCCGGCGACACGCTCTCTGAGATTGCTTATCGCTTCCACACCACTTGCGAAGCCATCAAGGCTCTCAACCCGACCCTGATCAAGGACATCAACAGGATCAACGCCGGCTGGGAAATCCGCGTTCGCTAAAAGATCATAAACACAGCAGGGGAGAGGTTCCGGTAAACCGGAGCCTCTCCTGTTTCTTCGATTTCAGGTATAGGGAAGGGGAAAGATCCAAAATGAAAGTATTCATTGCAACGGATTCTATGAAAGGCAGTCTGACTTCACTGCAGGCGGGAGAGGCTATCCGGGAAGGCATCCTCCGGGTATTCCCCGATGCCGAAATTCAGGTGTGCCCGCTGGCGGACGGCGGGGAGGGAACAGTGGAAGCGCTGACCGTCGGCATGGGCGGCAGATTCTGCAGCGTCCCGGTCACGGGGCCGCTTGCGGAAAAGGTGGATGCCCGGTACGGGATCCTGCCCGACGGGAAGACCGCCATTGTCGAAATGTCCGCCGCTGCGGGCATCACCCTTATCCCCGAGGAAAAACGCAATCCCCTCTATACCACCACTTACGGCGTGGGAGAGATCCTGCGCCACGCCGTCGCACAGGGCTGCCGCCGCTTCATTGTGGGCATCGGAGGGAGTGCAACCAACGACGGCGGTGCGGGGATGCTGCAGGCGCTGGGTTTCGGCCTGTACGATGCCAAAGGACGGCAGATCCCTTTCGGGGCACGCGGACTGGAGAAACTGAAAACCATCACAACCGACGCAGTCCTCCCGGAACTGCAGCACTGCACATTTCGCGTTGCCTGTGATGTGAATAATCCCCTTTGCGGCGAGACGGGCTGCAGCGCCGTTTTCGGCCCGCAGAAAGGGGCGACGCCTTCCATGATCCGGCAGATGGACAGGTGGCTTGAAGACTATGCTTCTCTTGCCGAATCGGTCAGCCCGGAGGCGGATCCCGATTACCCCGGAAGCGGGGCAGCGGGCGGTCTGGGATTTGCTTTCCGCAGCTTTCTTCATGCCTCGCTGGAATCCGGCATCCGCATCGTCATGGAAGAGACCCGTCTGGAGGAACATATCCGAAACGCGGATATCATTGTCACCGGAGAGGGCAGGCTGGACGGACAGACGGTTATGGGCAAGGCGCCCGTCGGGGTGGCCTCCATCGCCAAAAAATACGGCAGGCCTGTTCTGGCTTTTGCCGGCAGCGTAGCGCCGGGAGCGGAAGCGTGCAACCGCAGCGGAATCGATGCGTTTTTCCCTATATTGCGCAGCGTGGGCACGCTGGAGGAGGCCATGGATACGGAAAATGCCCGCAGAAACATGGCAGACACCGTGGAACAGGCCTTTCGCCTGCTGGCAGTGGGAAGATCGATCCCGTAAAAATCCGTTCCGCATCATAAAACACCGGAGCCGGCAAGAAAAAAAGAATACGACCGGTTTCAGGAAAGAGAACTTCCAACGTCAGGGAGTTCTCTTTTTTGATCGTTCAACGGGCGTATAAAAGACCGAGGGCCGCTTTAGGCATCCGGTTTGAGCCGCGGATCAGGGCAGCAAATGAAAGCTTTCAAAAAAGTTTCGAAAAAATTGCATAAAAATTGCAAAAATTCTTTACACCGGTTTACCTATCTGATAGAATCATACAGAACATATGTCGCTGGGGACAACTATACAAATAAGGAAAGGTACAATCCCATGAGAAAACATAACAGAAAAGGGAAGAGGCTGTTTCTGCCGATGCTGCTGCTTTGTGCAGCAGTGCTCTTCAACTGTTTGCCGGGGGCCGATGCAGATGGAAACGAACCGCTGAAAGTGGGAGATTTCTTTGACCCGGAGGATCTCCGGCAGACTGCGGATCTGAGCAATGCGGTAAAGGTTACCGTCGCAGACGGTCAGGATGTTACGATCACAGAAGCAGGCGTGTGGTGGCTCAGCGGAACGGCTTCACAGGCTACCGTGACGGTAGATGCGGGTGAAGATGACATTGTCCAGCTGGTGCTGGACGGTCTGAATATCGAAAATTCGCCGGATGCTTCCTGCATCTTTGTAAAAAACGCGAAGAAAGCGATTCTTACCCTGGTTTCCGACAATGTGCTCTCCCAGCGTGCTGTCAATGGAGAGGACAGCGGAGGGAAAAAGCGTGATCTGATCTCATGCCGGACGGATCTGACAATGAATGGGAATGGTTCACTTTCAATACAGGCTTTAAAAAGCGGCATTGCCTGTAAGAGGAATCTGTATATCACCGGAGGAACTTATGATATCCTCGCATCTGCACATGCTCTGGAATCAGAATGCTCCATTCTGATTGCGGACGGAATACTGAATCTGAAAGCAGGGAAAGATGGTTTCCATGTGGAAACGGAAGATGACATTGGAGGCGGAAGTGTCTACATCGGGAATGGAAGCATTTCTGTCCGGGCAGAAAGCGACGGCGTTCAGTGCCAGACTGTGCTTCAGATCGATGGGGGAGATCTGTCCGTGGAAGCCGAAGAGGGTATGGAAGCAACCTGGATTATAATTAATGGCGGCACAGCCCGTGTTTGTGCCTGGGGAGACGGCATCAACGCCGGGAACAAATCCGCCAGGTATTTCCCGACAATAGAACTCAACGGCGGAAAGCTTTCCGTCCTGATGGAACAGGGAAGAAAAATGGACGGTGTCGACTCCAACGGCGATCTGATCATTCGTGGAGGTATCCTTGAACTCACAGGTTCCGGGATTGACTATGATGCAGATCTGATTTTTACCGGAGGCACTGTTTTCATCGATGGAGAGCAGGTAACAGAGATCAAAAACCAGAGCCATCACAGTATACAGCATTAAAAAATATACATTTCAAGAGAGCCTGTGGGGGTAATTATGAGAAACATTATGAGAAACGGCTTAAGAAGAGGGTTTTGTTTTTTGCTGTCTATGTTGTTTTTCCTCTCCCTTTCTACTGGAGTTCCGGTAAGACAGCAGCAGAATTTAACGGGCTTTATAATGGCGATCACGGCTTTTGCCGACTCGGATGAGGAAGGGCAGGGGTCAACCGATCTTTCTTCGGAGGAAAACGGGTCTTCCGACAGCAATACAGGTTCACAAGCGGGCGATGAAGCGGGCACACTGGAGGAAGAAAACTCTGGGGGTGAAGGCACGTTGCCGGAAGAAACTCCCGGCAGTGAAGAAGGTACGCTGCCGGAAGAAATCCCCGGCAGCGAAGCAGACACACCGGCGAAAGGAGCAACGACCGATGAAAAAGGTTACCCGTTGAATGAAATAGCGGCCTTATCCGCTGTCGGACTATCTTCACCACTTTTAGCGGCAGCCTCCGGTGAGAATGATAGCGAAGACGGAGACGAAAAGGAAGAAAATTCAGAAGAGGAAAATAAAGAAGGCAGTGAGGGTGGAGACAGTGCTGAAGGAAGCATTACGGCGGGGAAAGAGGGAATCATCATCGACGGGAGCGCGGATGCCCACTTTGATGTCCTCATCAGCGGAACTCTTAAAGCCGGTGAAACGCCGATTTTGATTGGAGAAAATGTTACACCGGACAATATTTCCATCACCGTGTGGAAAATTGAAACTTTGAATCCGGAAAGCACCGCAGAGGACAGGGAAAACGCCATCGAGGGCGAGGGAAACTTCTCAGAAGGTCAGAAAAATACCACGGCAGGCGAAGGAAACATCCCGGATGATCAAAAAAGCACTGCAGAAGCGCAGGAAAATGTCACAGAGGGCGGGGAAAACATCGCGGAAAGCCGGAGAAGCGGTACGGAAGATCAGGGAGACGGCACAAACGATCAGAATGCCGACACGGAATCGCATGTTGTGTTTGAAAAAATGGAAGACGGGCCTGCCTATGTTGAGGGCGGAGACTCAGATAAAGTGGAAAAGGCTATTCAGTATATCATTAAAGTGGAACCCTCTCAGGATGACATGATACAGCTGAACGGAGTTACGGAAAGCCATGGATATGAAGTGGCAAAAGAGAACGATAAGGTCACAATGAAGATCAGTGTACCGGACGGATATACACTGACAGGCGCTTTCAACGGGTTAGGAGATAAGGTCGCGCTCGATAAAGACGAAAATGACGACTATTATGTTGAAGTTCCAAGAGGCGGCGGAGTATTTCTCAGCATCGAGCTGGATAAGGACGATGATGATTTTGATGCCGATGCGATCTCTGTTTCCACGTCATACAACCGTCCGGCGGAAGAGGAGAATGAAATATTTGATGAGATCATCTTTGATCTCAACGGCGGGATCCTGGACGGAGAGGAAGGTCCCCTGCATTTCTGGGCGGAACGGGGAAAACTGTTTACACTTCTCAAGGCACCTGTAAGGGAAGGTTATTATTTCGTCTGTTGGTCCGATTCACCGGACGTTGGGGCAAATTTGCCGGGACAGGTATTTCGGGTGACAGGCGGCGTGACCTTTACAGCTGTTTGGGAAAAGAGCGGAATGAATTCGAAATTTGCCAAAAAGGACATCGATGATGACTATGACGACGATGACGATGATGACGACAATGAAGAAGATACAGACAGTCCGGTCATCATCCCTGTCAGCGAAGGGGCAAGAGTAGAAAAAGAATTCAGAAATATTACCGTGAAAGATGAAACCGACCGGGCAGTTGGCGTGAAGATCGATGCAACCGGGACGGGAGAAGCTGAGGTAGAAGCGGAAGGGAAAATCGCCGTTACAGGCGGTGAACGGGGGGCTGTGGGCCTGCATGTGACGGCAGCCGGCTCGGAGACCACGCTGAATGCGGAGGTCGAGACGGAAGGCGGTATGAAGGTGGAAGCTTCCGGAGGGGAAACGGTCGGCATCAGTGCTTCTTCTGCAGAAGGAGGCACGCTGGTGCTGGAATTTGAAGGCAGTGTGGAATCTGCCGGAGCCGGTGCAGTCCTTGCGTCTGACGGAGGAACAGTCACCCTGATCATCGGCCAAGAAAGAGAATAAGACCGCCTGCTGAGTTTTTGAACGATAGCAGGTTTAATCCAGGCGCGTAAATACTATTATACAGATGGAGGATTATTAAAATGGACCAGCAGAAGAAAAGACTTGTGACCAGAAGCGATTTTGACGGTTTGGCCTGTGCCATGATGCTCAAGGAACTGGACATCATAGAGGAGATCAAATTTGTACATCCGAAGGACGTACAGGATGGCAAGATCGAATTATCAAAAAACGATATTACTACCAACCTGCCGTATGATCCGCGTGTGGGAATTGCCTTTGACCACCATGAATCTGAGGTAGACCGCAACAAAGCCATTGAGACCGATGGAAAGCTGATCATTGACCCGAATGCCAGAAGCGCTGCGCGCGTAGTCTATGATTATTACGGCGGGAAAGCAACCTTTCCCCGTATCTCCGATGAGCTGATGGCGGCAGTGGACAAAGGAGACAGTGCAGATTTTACTTTGGAGGAGATCCTTCATCCTTCCGGCTGGGTGCTTCTTCACTTCCTGATGGATGCCCGTACGGGTCTCGGCAGATTCCACCAGTTCCGTATTTCCAACTATGCGCTGATGATGGAACTGATTGATTACTGTCTGGAGCATGATATCGACGAGATCCTTGAACTGCCGGATGCCAAGGAACGTGTGGATCTGTATTTTGAGCAGTCGGAACTCTTTGAAGCACAGCTGAAACGCATTGCACAGCTCCACGGAAAAGTCGTGGTGCTGGATCTCCGCAATGAAGAAGTGATCCACGCCGGGAACCGCTTTATGATCTATGCACTTTATCCCGAAGCACAGGTCTCTGTCCATGTGGCATGGGGGTTCCAGAAGCAGAATACCGCAGTGATGATCGGCAAATCTATCCTGAACAAAGCTTCGAATGCGGACATTGGTGAACTCTGTCTGAAGTACGGCGGAGGCGGACACCGCAATGCGGGTACCTGCCAGCTGGCAAATGACGCAGTGGATGAGATCCTTCCGCAGATTATTGAAGCGCTGAACGCATAAAACACACCGGAGCCGGAATTCTGTTTTCCGGCTCCGGTGACATAGTTTTCAGGGGATCGGTGATGTCCCAAATTCTGTGTAAAGTCCAAAAAGCAGTGTAAAACAGGGCAAAATACTATAGACAGGGAGGGCAGCATATCGGCCTCCCTTATCAACAGTATTAGCAGGAAACGGAACGCATGTCAAGCAGCGGCTCAAGCTGGAAAGGGCATGAGAAGCATGGATTACGCTTCACAGGTCCTCCTGCTTTCCGTTGCCTCGCCTTTGCTTTTCTATCTGCCCGGTAAGGCGGATGGTTCTGTTATTCCAGGGTACCAATGTGCAGTCTCCCAGCGGCTTTGAAAAAATGAGCGTCTGATACTGCAGACAGGCGGGATCCTCTGCGTTCCGATACGGCTCACAGGTATAACCGTTGGCCTTGTAAAAAGCGATGGCCGCATCGTTGTCCACCGCATCGGTATAAAGCCGTGCAAACCAATATCCTCGGGAACCTGCCATTTTTTCAAACAGCTTCAGCGCTTTGGAACCGAGATGCCTTCTTCGAAAGGGCTCGCGGATGCCGAACCATCCGAACCAGGCACTGTCCGGATCCTCCGAATAGCTGTAAAGCCCTATGATGCCTGCGCACGCTTCCTCTTCATAGATCAGATAATATTCATATCCGCTGTCTTCTTCAAGGGATTCTTCGTAGTTCACCCTTGCGCTTTCTCCGGGGAAGAGCTCCTGCTGTATCAAAACAGCGTAGTCGATGTTGCTTTCTGTGATCCTTTCCAGATGCATGATATCGAATCTCCTCAGCTTTTTGTGGAATACCCTGATTATACGCTGAAATGCAAAGACCTGTAAAGAAAGTTTTTCCGAAAACAATCCCTGACGGCTGGGAAAGACGGGAGGCCTTTCTGCAGGAACGGCAGCAAAAAACGGGCATCCGACCGGATGCCCGTGAACATTCACAGCAACTCTATTTGGCGTAATCAACTGCCTTGGTTTCGCGAAGGACATGAACTTTGATCTGACCGGGATAAGTCATCTCAGATTCGATTTTTCTGGCGATGTCGCGTGCAAGAAGTGTCATCTGATCTTCGCTGACTTCCTCCGGCTTTACCATGATTCGGATCTCACGGCCGGCCTGGATCGCGTAGGAACTTGCAATTCCCGGGAAGCTGCGGGAGATTTCCTCCAGTTTTTCGAGACGCTTGACGTAGTTTTCAATATTTTCACGGCGGGCACCCGGACGGGAGGCGGAAATGGCATCCGCAGCCTGGACGATGCAGGCAATCACCGTGTGCGGTTCCACATCTCCGTGGTGCGCTTCCACTGCATGGATCACTTCTTCGCTTTCCTTATACTTGCGAAGCAGATCGACACCGATGGTCACATGAGAGCCTTCCACCTCGTGGTCGATGCTCTTGCCGATATCATGCAGGAGGCCTGCACGTTTGGCAGTTGCCACATCCACGCCCAGTTCCGAAGCAATTAAACCGGAGATGTGAGCGACCTCGATGGAGTGATTCAGTACATTCTGCCCATAGCTGGTGCGGTAACGCATTCTGCCCAGCAGCCGTATGATTTCCGGATTCAGGCTGTGAATGCCGGTTTCAAACATGGCGCGTTCACCTTCCGACTTGATGGTGGCGTTAACTTCACGCTGCGCTTTGGCAACCATGTCTTCAATACGGGCCGGATGGATACGGCCGTCCTGAATCAGCTTCTCCAGAGCGAGTCTTGCAACTTCGCGGCGGACCGGGTCAAAACCGGAAACAGTGATGGCTTCGGGGGTGTCATCAATGATCAGGTCGCATCCGGTAAGCGTTTCCAGAGAACGGATGTTGCGCCCTTCACGGCCGATGATACGGCCTTTCATCTCATCATTCGGCAAAGGAACGACGGAAACGGTTATTTCGCTGGAATGGTCGGCTGCACAGCGCTGAATGGCGGTAGCGATGATATCCTTTGCGCGCTCGTCCGCCTCGTCCTTAAACTGCTGTTCGATCTCCTTGATCTTGACAGCCATCTCGTGGGTGCAGTCATCTTTGACAAGATTGATGAGGTACTGTTTGGCTTCTTCCGTGCTGAATCCGGAGATCTTTTCCAGCATTTCCAACTGGCTTTTCTTCAGAGAAGCGATTTCTTTCTGCTGGGTTTCAATCGCGGCAATTTTGGAATTGAGGGAATCGGTCTTCTTTTCAATGGCATCGGTCTTTTTGTCGAGGGCTTCCTCTTTCTGCTGCAGGCGATGCTCCTGCTTTTTCAATTCACTGCGGCGTTCCTTCTCTTCCCGTTCATATTCCGAACGGCTTTTGTGTATTTCTTCCTTTGCCTCCAGGAGAGCTTCTTTTTTCTTACTCTCTGCGCTTTTTATTGATTCGTTGATAATTCGCTTGGCTTCTTCCTCGGCACTGGTGATTTCTCGTTCACCCACTTTTTTCCTGTAAACGTAACCAAAGATAAAACCTATAACGACAGCAGCAAGGCTGATCACAATCCATAAAATGGTAGACATCAGATAGTAAACACACCTCCTTCTTCCATAAATTTCGCAGGGGTGGTTTAACGGTATTATTTCCCCGGCCCTCCCCGAAGGGCAGAGGTTCAAATTCCAATCGATATATTCTACGCCAGAGAAGAACATTATGTCAAGCAGTTTTTCAGGAGAGCAGAAAAAAACTGTGTAGAGTTACAATAGATGTGATACAAAAGGGTATACAAAAGCGATTGAGTTCATTAGAATAAAAGTTACCACACCCATAAACTAATGAAAGGCCTCAATCGCATGAGTATTGTAACACAAAACAGGCGGTATTTACCAC
>JAFRIV010000013.1 GCA_017432615.1 Oscillospiraceae bacterium | reverse complement strand
TTTGCGCAGGGCATTGAATTCTTCCAGAAGCTTTGTCTCTGCCTCTTTCTCTGCTTTTTTCTGTTCTGCCGTCAGTTTCGCGATGCGCGCTTCCTCTGCTTTGGCAGCATCAGCCTGTTTTTTCAGTTCAGCCTGATACGCTTCTTCGCCTTCCTCCATCCGGATCTTCTCTTCCGCAGAAATAAACTTGCGTCCCTCCGCTTTTGCAGCAGCTTTCTGGTCTTCCACAATAGCCTTATGATCAAGTTTGCCAAACCGTTCTACCTTCATAAACAGGAAGATCAGGAAAATGCCAAGATAGCACAGCGTCTCGCCGCCTATGAATACCCAGGGCATTGCCGAGCGCAGAGCCGTATTCGTCTGGAGCGTAGAGATATCATAGTTCACTCCGCTCAGTACAGCATTGAGCACGCCGGTGGTCAACCCGGTCATTCCCGCGATGATAGCTCCGTAAATAGTCATGGAAAGGCCGTCTGTACGTGCGCCGTTCACTGCCTCCTGGTGATCAAGGATATCTGCCAGCAGTGCGAGGGACAGATACATTGCCGGAGTGGAGCCGAGTGCCTTAATAACAAAGGAAACGATGACGACCACCCAGTTGGAAGGAGCGAGCATCCCGATCACACCGCCCAGGGTAGCCACTACTGCACCGCATAAAATAGCCTTTGCTTTACTGCCAAGTTTGTTGGCAAGCGGAAGCGCAATGACCATGCCGATCGCAGTGGGGACAGCGCCGATTATAGCCAGCGTGCCCTGCAGTTGTCCGCCGTAGGAAACCGTATAGTTGCCGTTGGCATCCGGGAACATCGCCGTGCAGAAATAATTCTGGGAGACGTTCTTGATCATACCGCCGAACTGATAGAGGAAGAAGAACACCATCATAATGATCCAGAACTTGTCATGCAGGCAGATTTTTGCCTGCTGCCCGGTTGGCAGCGCTTTCTTTTCATTGCCTTCCGATCCGGCAGTTTCTTCGGTGACTCGCTCCCGCGTGAAGAAATACTCGATCAGCACGCCGACAAGTGTGATGATGATCAGTGCGATCACGAATACCTTCCAGTGATTCTGAGAAAGCCCTGCATCGTAAATGGCCGCTCCGGTCTCATCCACATAATACTGGATCTTTCCCGCATCGTTGGCAACAGGGGTACCCTTCCCGCTCATATCATACACAAAGAGCAGATTCAGGAAAAAGGGCAGGATCATGCTGGAAAGCCCCATGGCTGCCAGCATGGTGGCATTGGAAATGGTAGCCAGCAGACCGCGGTCCTTGCTGTTGCGGGTGGAAAGGCTGACCAGGGCAGCGTGCGGCGTATAATACATCGGATAGGCAAAGGCAAACCACAGGTTATACCCGATGGCAATGCACACCAGCGCACCGGTATGCCAGGATTCATTGGCGGCATTATACGGGCAGAATACGAACAGGAACAGCAGCGCGATCAGGCTCAGCGGGACGGAGAGCAGCAGCAGCGGCCGTGCTTTGCCCGCTCTGGAAACATTGTTGTCCATCAGCTTGCCGACAATAATATTGCCGATTACAACAAAAATTACCGAAATCACCGGCAGCCAGGTGAAAAATCCTTTCGCCCAGTTGTTGATGTGCAGCACATCCGACATGTATTTGTTGAAGTAGTTCGACATGACGGAATTGGCCAGCAGTGCAAGCGTCGGCCCGATCAAATAACCGATTGCCCCTTCCGGGAACAGTGTTACATTGTTCTTCTTGATCAGGCTGGGCGGCAGTTTTTCATAGAATCCTGTCAGTCCGCCTTTGGTTTTACTCATGATTGGTCCTCCTTGTTTCTAAACATAAATGACTTCGTGCTGATCAGGCGCTCGTTTCCCGTTTCCTATTGCCCTTTGAGAGAGAGGATGAGATCTGCGCAGAAGTCTGCACAAATAACGGCAAAGACGAAGCCCCAGAAAACATGTCTTCCGATAAACAGCCGCACTGTCAGGAAGCCGACCACGACCGTTAAAAGCAGAGCAATGATTGGAGAGATCCCGTTGATTCCCTTTTTCACTTTCATCTCCTCCTTATTCCAGTGCTTTTTGTTTTTTGGAGACACCCTGCTGTCGGATAAATCCGCCGATGATCTTTCCCAAACCCTTGCAGAATGCGATCCCATGCCCGTTGACAATATCCAGAATTCCTTCGCACATCTCCTGGCTTACCATACCGCCTGTCATTTTTCCGATGGCGCGGATCGGCATGTTGTAAATAAACGTAATGTTGAGGTCCGGTGTGCCTTTCTCCAGGCTCTTGTTGAGCATACCGGTCATTACTTTCCAGACAAGCCGTGCCTTCAGGCTCTTTGCATAATAAAGCTGGGCAATTGCATCATTGGCCTGAATCGTGCCGGACCAGCTGCCGTCCGGAATGTCACGGCCGAGAAGTTCTTTAAACTCCGCATCTGACACCGCCTTGATCTCGCCCTTTGCATAACTCGGCAATTTGAGGAGGTCTTCACTGGCGGGAGCCTCTGTTCCTTCAACCGTGAGATTGCCGGTAAGCCGGATGTCCTCGACCGATGCTCCGATCTGGATCTCATATTCCCCGCCGTCTATTTCAAAACGGTTTGTTTTTGTGTTGAAATAGCGGAATGCTTTATCATCCAGTGTAATTGAAACTTCTTTACTCTCGCCTGCTTTCAGAAAGACCTTGGCAAATCCCTTCAGTTCCCTGTTCGGCCGATAGACACTCGGTTTTTTGGCATGTACATAAAGTTGCGCTACTTCTGCTCCATCCGCCTTGCCGGTATTGGTCAGCGTAAAGGTTGCTTTTTTCTCTGTAACTTTCAGGTCGCTGTAGGAAAATGTGGTATAACTCAGTCCAAACCCGAAGGGGAAGAGTACCGGCACCTTTGCCGTGTCATAATAGCGATATCCAACAAAAAGGCCTTCGCGATATTCTACACTTCTCTCTTTTGCCGGGAAGTAGGGCGCTGTGGAACAGTCTTCATATTTCAGCGGATAGCTCTCACTGAGTTTTCCTGAGGGGTTCACCTCTCCGAGAAGGACTTTCAGCACCGCCCCGGCTCCGGCCTGCCCGCAGAGATAAGCGTGTACCAGTCCTTTCACGCTGTCGATCCAAGGCATTTCTACCGATGAACCGGCCGACATTACCACGATCACATTTTTGTTGACCGCTGTCACTGCTTTTAAAAGCTCTGTCTGGCACAGAGGAAGGGCCAGGGTGGACCGGTCCAGTCCCTCGCTTTCGGAGATCTCGTCCAGGCCAATATACAGCAGTACATAGTCCGCTTTTTTTGCCAGTTCCACTGCCCTGGTCTGCAGCGCTGCATCCGGTGCCCCGTGGCGGGGATATCCTGGCTCGAACCCGACGACCTCCAGATCAAACTTTCCGATCACATCCATGGTATAATCCAGCTTCGTGCAGTTGACCACGGAACTGCCTGCTCCCTGGTATCGGGCCTTCTGGGCGAATTCGCCGATTACGGCTACTTTACTTCCTTTTTTCAGCGGCAGGATATGTTCTTCATTTTTCAGCAGGACAATGCTCTCTTCACTGCAGCGTCGCGCAAAATCATGATGCGCTTCCACATCAAAGGGCTTCCCTTTCAGCGGATCGACTGCAGCGCGAGTTGCAAGCATCACATCCAGCAGCTCGTCCACCCGTATGTCTACCTCTTCTTCACGGATACGGCCTTCCCGGATTGCCTGCATCAGCTGGTTCGGCCCATCCCCGCCGGAGGACGGCATCTCCAGATGGCTTCCGGCTCTCACACCTTCCGTAAAGTCATTGTTGGCGCCCCAGTCGGACACTACGAACCCGTCAAAACCCCATTCATCCCGCAAAATCTCCTGCAGGAGGTGGGCATTCTCATTGGCATATACTTCATTGACCATGTTGTAGGAGGACATAATGGATTTTGCATGCCCTTCCTTCACAGCAATCTCAAAATTAGTCAGATAGAGTTCCCGCAGCGTCCGCTCGTCTACCACCGAATCGGACGCCATCCGTCTCAGCTCCGTATTATTGGCGGCAAAGTGCTTCGGGCAGGCGGAAACGCCGTTGGCCTGAATACCGCGGATATAGCCAGCTGCCATTTTCCCCGCGAGGTAAGGATCCTCGGAGAAATACTCAAAGTTTCTCCCGCAAAACGGATTGCGTTTGATATTGAGCCCCGGGCCGAGAAGAACGCAGACATCCTGACTGGCTGCTTCCGCTCCAAGGTGCCGCCCCAGTTCCTCGCCGAGAGCAGGATCCCAGGAGTTGGCCATGGTAGCAGCCGTAGGATAGCAGGTAGCCGGTACGGAGCCGTTGATTCCCAGCTGGTCACCCGCTCCCTCCTGCTTACGGATGCCGTGCGGGCCATCTGAAAGGGTCATATTCTCGATTCCGAGCCGTTTGACACTCTGCGTCTGCCAGAAATCCCGACCGGAAAGCAAATGACACTTTTCTTCCAGTGTCATCTGCCTGATCAGTTCTTCGTGTTTCATAGGCGTGTTCTCCCTTGTTTTCCTTCTTTAAAATAAGCAATAAAGAAATATTATCAGTTTTAGCTTTACTTGTAAATCTTTTTTCGTATATTTCTGTTCATTTTTTGTGTATTATAGATGAAACAGAAAAACTGCCGTATAATCTCAGATGGAGTATAATACGACAGTTTTATTATATTCAAGAACAGAATGATCTTTTCCCGGTGTTTCCAGACACATTTAGGGAAAATGTCAAAAAACACCGTCGTGTTCTTGCGGCAGCGTATGTGTGTTTTACAGGCTGTTTCGGTATTCATTTGCACTCATCCCGGCTATTTTCCGGAAAACTCTGGCAAAATGTGCTGTATCTGCATATCCCACCATCTCTCCTATATCTCTGATCCGGAGGCTTGGATCTGCAAGAAGCTCCTTGGCAGCACGGATCCGCCGGGCATTGAGCAGATCATAGAAATTTTTTCCTGTATATCGGTTGAGCAGTTTGGAAAGATGCCACTGTGAAACATAGCAGGCATCCGCCACATCCTGGAGCGCGATTTTTTCTGCATAATGTTCCTCCATATAGGAAACTGCACGGTTAACAAGAAAGCTTCCTGCATTCTCCCGTTCAGATGTCTTCGCAGGGTTCCCTCCTGTCTGCTGGGGTTCCTGCTTCAGGTGTGCCGTCATTGCTTCCAGTGCCTCGCAAATCTCATCCATTTTGGAAGGCTTCAGCAAATATCTGGTCACGCCAAGGCGTATCGCCTCCTGAGCATAGGTAAAATCCCGGTATCCGGTCAAAACCGTAACCTGCAGGTCTGGAAACTCACTGCGCAGCCCTGCCAGCATTGCAAGTCCGTCAATGCCGGGCATTCGGATATCCGTAAAGAGAATATGCGGATGCAGTGTCCGGATCAGTTCTGCTCCTTTTTCTGCGTCTCCTGCTGTTGCCACTACTGTACAGCGATATCTCTCCCAGCGCATAACTTTCTGCAGCCCTTCTACAATGAGAGGCTCATCATCGATCAGAATCACGCGGTACATACTCTTCCCTTCTTTCCGAACCTCGTCTTACAGGCTATTTTATCCTTTTACAGCTCCAGCCGTCAAGCCCTTCATAATATGCTTCTGCAGGCAGATATATACCACCAGCACTGGAATTACAACCAGTACAACCGATGCCGCCATCAACCCATAATTGACACCTGCCTGTGAACTGATTTCGTTGAGCAGGCCGGTAATAGCCCGCTCCTGAGGATAACGCAGGAAAAAGGACTGAGTAAAAAGGTCATTATAGCTCCACAGGAAAGAAAAAATCGCTACTGTGGCAAAAGAGGATTTTGCTGCCGGAATAATAATATAGAAATAGATCTGAAATACATTGCAGCCGTCCAGATATGCGCTTTCTTCCAGCTCGATCGGGACTGACTGAATAAATCCCATCAGAATTACAATGGCAAAACACAGATTTCCTGCCACCTGCGGCAAAATAACCGCAAGCAGGCTCAGCCAGCGGTTTCCCGTTCCGGCTATGCCCAGAACTGCCTCCATCCGGAACACCGGTATAATGGTGGAGAATACCGGAAACATCATTCCTGCCATGATGAGACTGTATAAAAGTGAACGCCCTCTGAACCGGTATCGTACCAGCCCGTAAGCAGCAAGTCCTGCAATAATCACCACGCTGATCGTTACCGTCCCGGATATGATGAAACTGTTCAGATAGGCATTTTTAAAATCAGCCCGATGAAAAGCGGTAATATAGTTATCCCAGGTGAAAGCCTCTCCCGTCGGCAAAGAGAAAGAATCAGACATGATCAGTCCCTTTTGCCGGAAGGAGTTCAGGATAACCCAGACAAAAGGGTAAACTGTAGTAAGCGCCCACAGCCCAAGTATGAGATAGGTCACAGCAGTGGAAACTTTTTTTCTTCCGATGATCATAACCGCGCTCACTGCCTCCTGTTAAATATCCTCCGACGGTCGGAAGAATCGATTTGCAAGATTAGACAACACTACCCCAAGCACAACAATCAGCACTGCTATTGTAGATCCGTAGTCCACATTCATTTTGTTGAATGTCTGGTCGTACATATAGGTGCCTGTCAGCCAGCCCATATTTTCCGGCATTCCTGCGCCAAACATCACCCAGGGGAGGTCGAAGACTTTCAGAGCCCCTGTGATTGCAAGGACCAGACAGGTACACAACACATTTCTCAGCAGGGGAAGAGTAATATATCGCGTTCGTTTCCATCCGTCAGCTCCGTCCAGTGCAGCAGCTTCATAGACATCCTGCGTGATGTTGTTCAGCCCGGTAACCAGTATCACAAAGTAAAACCCGACATACTGCCACATGACCGGCAGAAGCATGGTAAAAAGAAAATGCGCCTGATCTTTCCAGTCCAGCCACTGCACAATTATTTTCCCGCTGGGTTTCATCTCGTATGTCAGTTTCCCGATGCTCAGGAGTAGCTGATTGACCATTCCTCCTTTATAGAGGAAAATCAGATTGAACATCAGTCCCAAAGCCGTCGCTGAAATTACGATTGGGAAGAAGTAAACTGTACGGAAAAACTGTGCCCCCACTCGAATGGTATCGACCAGCAGTGCCAGAATCAGAGCAATACCGACCTGAAAAACAATCGTGCACAGAATCAGGATCAGCGTGTTTTTCAATGCCACGCGCATGTATGGATCCTCTATAAGCCGCTGATAGTTTTCATACCACGGGCTATTGACCTCTTCCGGAGCTCTGCCAAGTCCTCCGATTTTCAGAAACGTATTGATAATATTCTGGAAGAACGGATAGTACAGAAAAACCAGCAGAAAGGCAAATGCCGGAATCAGAAAAATCAGCAGCGGTGATTTCTTTTTATAAATCATGGAACTGTTCATTGCCATACCGCCCTAAAAAGAGTGGGAGGGCACGAGGCCCTCCCCTTCACATCAGTTATTTCGGAGCCCCGGATCTGTTCATCCGGTCAAATCAGTTCAGTGCAATTGCGGATGCAACAGCATCTTCGGCTGTCATCTTGCCGGTGACCACATTCTGCACATTGGCAAACAGATCGCCTCGGGCCTCTGCAGTCAGAAGATCCTGAACGGCACCTGCGATAGCAGTGATTTTTGCGTTTGCGTCCGCGGCAGACTGCTGCAGCTCATTGAGTCCAGCAGGGCTTGCTCCATTGACAAGTGCTGTTACTTCTGTAGTAACAAAGGTACTGAGCACTTCATCAGAGGTAAGCTGAGAGACGAAAGCAACAGCAGCTTCACGCTTTGCCGGATCGTCCCATGCCTTTCGGGTGATAAAATACCCCATGGAAATTCCCCCGATTGCCTCCGATGCGCTGCGCTCTCCCTTTCCGGGTACAAACGATATAGCGAAGTCACTTAGATCAGCAGCATTGGCTGTAAAGTATCCGACCTTCCACGAACCGTCGATCAGGAATGCCGCTTCCCCGGAGTTAAACAGTTCCACTGTTTCTGCATCCGATGCAGTCAGTGTATTGGAGGGGAAGAATCCTGCTTCATAAAGGGCTTTTATATCATTGAGCCCGGCAGCCCATTTGGCAGCTACTGCATCCTCCGCACTCTGCGGCAGTTCAAGATGATCGGCAACCGTACCGTTATTCATTACCATAAACTCGAACCAGTAGTGTGGCACTTCTACCAGGGAACAGGCAATCGGGGTGTACCCGGCTTCCTTGATCACCGCACAGTCTGCAAGGAACTGTTCCCAGGTATAATCCGGACCGGGAATTGCGATGCCGCAGTCACTCAGGACCGCTTTGTTGACGAACATATTTTCCCAATATCCGGAGGAAGGAACGGAGTATTGTTTCCCATCCGCCGCAACAGCCATCATGCTGCTTTTCATATTGGTCGCATAGTCGGGATATTCTGCACGAATCTCCTCGATGGAAACAACTTTCCCGGCAGAGATAAACGGTTCTGCATCCGCGTTGGTAAAATAGAAAAGAACATCCGGCTCAGATCCGGTCTCAAAATCTGTCAGCACTTTTGCTTTCCATTCCTCGTTGGATGTAGCGGAACCATCATTCACTTTATTTCCTGTTGCGGCTTCGTAGGCTTTTACAGCCGTTTCAAAATTGCCGCGGTTTCCGTCATCTCCTCCGTAAGAGGTAACAACATTCAGAGTTACGGAATCTGCAAATGCAGCAGAGCAAAAACTCAGCACCATAACAAGTGCCAGAAGCAGTGCGAACGCTTTTTTCATGGTTAGTTTCTCCTTTATGATCATTTGATTTGAATACCATTCGGTATCGATGGTCTCATTATAAAGAAAAACTGCCAAAAATGAAAGATTTCCGCTTGCCTTTTCTTGCCTCTTATTGTGCTTCTTACCCAAATCTGATTTCCAGCTGATTTCAGATTGGGAAAGACACTCTGGCTAGGATCTTGTCCGGTGTTGCCTGCATAACCTGTATTGTGCCTCTGTCTCCGTAAAGCAGCCTCAACCGCTGGCTGACATTTCGGATTCCCACGTGACCGGAGATCCCGCTGTCAGTATCCGCAGAGACGAGCATGGCTTCCACAGAATGACGGTCTTCCTCCGTCATTACGCCATCATGTTCTACCTCCATGATCATTTTTCCCTCTTCTGTTTTAACACGCAGGCAAAGCATTCCTCCCCGACGCGGTGTGAGATCGTACTCTACCGCATTTTCTGCCAGTGGTTGAAGTACCAGGCGAGGCACCGGAACTTCCTCCAGTCCGGCTGCAATTTCCTTTTCCACTTTCAGTCGATCTCCCAGTCGTTCCTGAATAATGTACAGATACGCATCTGTATATCGCAGCTCTTCCCGCAGAAGGATCTGGCTGCGTCCATCCCTTGCAAGTGCTCCGTCCATCAGTGTGGAGAGTGCCTCAATCATAGCGCTGACACGGTCATTCTCTGCAAGCCTGGCCTCCCAGTTTATGATTTCCAATGTATTGTTAAGAAAATGTGGATTGATCTGGAACTGCAATGCCTTGATCTGTGCCTGCTGCAAAGCCTGCTGTTCCTGATAGGAATGTTCAAACTGGTATTTCATCTCGGTCGACATGGAGTTAAAATGCTCGAAAAGTGTTTCAAATTCCCTGCTTTCCGCCTTTTCCTCAATGTGGTAACCTCTTTCTCCCTTCTGAAGATGTCTGCTTGCCTGCACAAGGATATCCATCGGCCTGGCTACATATCTGCGAAACAGCAGCAGAACAACGAAAAGCAGAGGAATCACCAACAGTGCCACAGCAAGTCCTGCCGTTCGGATTTCCGGCACATCCCTCCAGAAATCGAATGATTTAACATCTGCTGTAAGGCAGAATGTATGCCCGGAAAATGTATCTGAAAACATCTGTCCCTCCGGAAGTCCGGCAGTTTGGGAAATGGTACAGAGATTATTTCCATCTGTAAGCAGTAGTCTGTCATCGAGGAGAAGCGTTACCGTATCGCTGATCTGGTGTATCGGCTCAAGTGATTGGAACAGGACCTCCTTGTCACAGAGGAGCACAATAGAGGCATATGGCTGAAAACGGCTGTCCAGCAGGTTTCTGGCAACATACAGCTCCCCATCATACTCCAGGAGCAGGATTCCTGTGTCCACATCTTTCATTTTCTCCAACAGATCCTGCTCGATTTGCTCCCGGTATTCCCGCTGAGCACTGTATCCAAAGTCCCCCCGGGATGCCACATAAGGCCGTATCTCAACATCCTCCCAGAAAGAGATAAAACCAGCCAGAATTCTTTCATCTCTTGTGAAATTCTGATTCAGATACTCCGTAACAGTCCGGTATAGTGCTGCATTATCTCTGTTCCTCTGGTAAAGCCGGTAGGAATTGCGGACCACTCCATCGTATGAAACCGCCTTGGATGCTTCCAGTACAGAATTGAAGCGTATTCCGATCTGCTCCAGAGCATTCTCAGCCCGGTTTTTCAGCTCCATCTGTGAAGATCTTTCGTAACTATTTCCAATCAATGATCCAGCCAGCACGATTACAATCAGCACAGGTAGAATCCAGCACAACAGTACAGCTGTTAAAAGTCTTGAATGGAGCGACATGGGGCTGTCCGTTCTTTTCATTGCAGCATTCCCTCCTCCGATAAAAGCTCACAGCGGGGGGATGCATCCCCCCTACCCGCATGGTTGCTACAGTTCCAGATAATCCCGCCAGATTTTCAGATAGCACTCCGCCTGTTCTGCATTCTCTGCCTCTGAGGCCATCCGAAGGAGTGGCTCTGTCCCGGAGAATCTGCAGATCACCCAGCTTTCGTCTGAAAACCAGATCTTTACACCGTCTGTCCGGTCGACTCTCTCTATCCGATCAAAAGCCGGCATTTCCTCTCGGAGAAAAAGTCTATCCTGCAAAGCTGCCTTGTGTTCCGGTGTCATCCGGTGGTCCGTTTCCCGATAAATCAGCACTCCATATCGATCGGTAATCTCCCGATAAAGCTCTGTAATAGATTTTCCCGTCACGGCAACCATTTCTGCCAGCAGCGCTCCGGCATAGATCCCATCTTTGCCGGAAATATGGCCCCGAACAGAAAGTCCGCCCGAGCTTTCTCCGCCGATGACAGCATCCGTCTCTGTCATTTTCGCCGAAACATACTTAAATCCGACCGGCACCTCATAACAGCGCTGGCCAAGACCTTGTGCCACTCGGTCCAGCAGGTGTGTTGTGGAATTGTTTCGAACGCATGGTCCTTTCCATCCGCGTGTCTTCACCAGATAATAGTATAAAAGCACCAGCAGATGGTTTGGATGGACAAAGTTTCCCTTTTCGTCAATCACTCCGAGGCGGTCTGCATCGCCATCCGTCGCTATGCCGAAATTGCAGTTTGCATCCTTCACTACATAAGCCAGGGTTGAGAGTGTTGCGGCATTGGGTGCAGGCAATTTCCCTCCAAAGAGAGTATCATGCCGGTCATGGATCACTTCCAGATCACATCGGCACGTCGCCAGAATCGTACGCAGGCTAGTCTGGCTCACGCCATACATCGGATCCAGTGCTATTTTCAGTCTTGCATTGCGTATGGCCTTGGTGTCGATCAGGTCCAGTATACTGTCAATGTATTCGTTAGTCGGGTTTTCCTCCTGCACGATCCCGTGTTTGACAGCTTTATCATAATCCATGCTCCGGATCTCTTCCGGAATCACTTGCGTAATTTCCGCTTCGATTCGATCTGTCACGGCGCGCTCCGCATCTCTCCCGCCTGCAATAAATACTTTTACACCATTATAAACGGCAGGATTATGGCTTGCTGTCACCATAAGTCCGCATGGCAGTTTTTCTGTCTTAACAGCATACATCAGCAGAGGCGTGGGAGAAGACCGGTCTACCATCATCACCTGAAAGCCGTTTCCCGCGAGTACCTCTGCGATCCAGTGGGCAGACTCTTTGGCAAGAAATCGCCTGTCGTACCCCACTGCGATCTTTGCGCCGGACAATCCTTCCTTTTCCAGCAGACGACAGACACCTGCTGCAAGCAGCCGCAGGTTCTCTTTTGTAAAACCATCTGCAATAATGGCTCTCCAGCCACCTGTTCCAAATCGGATCATTTTCTTTTCCCCCTTATCCCATGGTTACTTCTGCATGACAAACGCTGTCGGCCGGCAGCATCGGCAGGATCCGTACTTCCTTTCCGTCTGCCACAATCCGGCAGACGCCCTTTTGTACTCTGTTCGGATTGGTAACGTGGATATAATAAATACTGCCCCGCCATTTTCTGGTCACTGAGAATTCTCCCCATTCTGCAGGGATGCATGGATCCACCGTCAGCCCGTCAAATTCAGGGCGGATGCCGAGAATATACTGTGTTGCAGCATAATATGCCCAGCCGGACGAGCCTGTCATAAAGGGATGCCTCGCCCTTCCGAATGCCGGATGATCCTTTCCGACAACAAACTGGCAGTAACTGTACGGCTCCGACTGGCGGATCTCGATCCTGTCATTCTGAAGAGCCGGACAGAGTGCATTGTAATATTTCATTGCACGCTCTCCCCTTCCGAGGATAGCTTCCGCACACCATGCCCATGGGTTGGGATGGCTGAACACAGCTCCGTTCTCCTTGAGTCCCGGGTAAACTCTTGTCACAAATCCGATGGCATCATCCGGCTTTGTATAACATGGAGCATTGAGCATCAGGCCAAATTCCGTGTAGAGATACCGGTCTATGCTGTCCATTGCGGCAAGTCCCTGTTCCAGCGAAGCAGCACCCGAGATCACTGCCCACGTGTTTGATTCCATGTGTACTTTTCCTTCTGTATCTCTCTGTGTTCCGATTCTTCGATTATCTGCTGTAATTCCCCGAATAAACCATTCTCCATCCCACAGAATCTGTGCACATTCCTTCTTCAGCCGTCCGGCAAGCTTTGCATAATGTTGTGCATCTTCCTTTCTGCCAAGTGCATTCGCCAGTTCGCAAAAACGGTGCATCGCCCAAATATGCAGGAAGCTGACCATCGCACTTTCTCCTCCTCCGAGGTTCAGGCAGTCATTCCAGTCCGCCCTCAGGCCTTTACAGATACCGTTCTGCCCGACTTCTCTAGCGGAAAAATTCAAGATACGGGTCAGATGCTCATAGACCGTCCCCTCTCCGCCGTCTGCATAGGTCACGGTCTGTCGAGCAAAAGAAAGATCTCCGGTTTCTTTTATATACTGTACCACCGCAGATACCAGCCAGAGCGCATCATCCGCGCAGGCATCCTGGATCCCATGCACAAACTGTTTCCTGTCCGGCTGAGGTATGACCGTAGGGGAACGGAAGGATTGTTCTTCCTGGTGTTCTTCAAACCATCGTGGTTCAAACAGATGCAGTCCGTACCCCTCTTTTGTCAAAGCCCGCAGTAATTCTATCAGCCTTTTCCGGCATGTATCCGGATCTGCATGTGGCACCATCATGGCATCCTGTGCCGTATCACGGTATCCCAGCCCTGTTCTTCCCCCTACCTCGATAAATGAGGTAAATCGTGAAAACATTACATTGATCTCACTCTGGTACAGATTCCATATATTCAATTCTGTGTTCATCCCCGCATTGGGAGTTTGAACCTGAAGGCAGGAAAGCTTTTCCTCCCAGAATTCACCAAGCCGGCGAAAGTCTTCATCTGCTTTCTTGAAGGAATACTTCTCCCTTATACGTTTTCCTTCAGCCAGTCCGCCTTCTCCCAGCAGGAACAGAAGGCGTACTTCTTCTCCCGGCTGCAGTACAAGCTTCTTCTGCAGGCATCCGCAATGATTACCCCCTTTTTCAAAGCTTCCTCTGCAGCAGCCGTTTTCCACTGCAATCGGATTCCGTTCGGTGCGGTATGGACCCAGAAACGTATCCCGAAGACAGTCAAATCCGTCCGGCTCAAAGCTGCTGGTAAAAAACTGATAGCCGTTCTCTTCATAATAGAGATCATGCTCGATCACTCCGTCTTTAAATCTGCTCCCGGCTGCATACAGGCTCATCTGGAAGTTTCGGTTATCCATATCGATCTGGTGAAAGCTGAATTCCAGATACGAAAAAACAGCAAGTTTACGCGGTCTGCCGCTGTCATTGCGCAGGCGAACGTCCCAGATCTCAACAGGGTCATCCATTGCCACAAAAAGCGTCTGTGTAGCATCAATATCGCTGTAGTCAGAGTGATACCTGATATAGCTCAATCCATGCCGGCAGGAATAATGCTCCTTCGGTTTTCCTGTCGGCTGCCATGAAATCGTCCAATAATCTCCGTTCTCATCATCCCTGAGGTAGACATAGTGTCCCGGTCCATCCATGGGCACACCGTTCGGCCTAAAACGTGTAATGCGGTGGTATTCCGGACTTTTATAGAGGAGATATCCTCCGGCAGTATGGTTAAAAACTCCATACATGTCGTGGATACCGATATAATTGGTCCAAGAAACGGGCAGATCGACCCGTTCGATTACATATTCCCGCCTTTCATTGTCGAAATATCCGTATTGCATTGCTCTCTCCTGTATTGATCCCGAGATGGGAAGATACATTTATTATACAGGGTTTCTGTACTCTCTGAAAGAACTGAAAATGCCTCTTCTTGTCTATTTTTGTCAGCCGCCGCAGACAAAGTCCCTTATGGCAGACCTTATAGCAGCAGAACTGCTGCAGGAAGCGATTTTGTCACTTTCTGCAGCAGTTCCTGTTTCTGTCAGCATCGGCTTTCTTCTGTCTTCCAGTTCCAGGCAACAGGTTGCGTATCCGTTTTAATCACGCAGTCGGCGAGTTCTTCAATAGAGAAATGCTGGAAATATCTTTCCTCCATCGGAATCCAGATTGTTTCAAAAGCACTGAAATGAGCTCCTTCCCGCGCACGAAGACGTTCTTTCTGTACAGCTCTGCCTGCTGTAACAAAGAGCTTCACATCGTAGGCTGCTGAAAGAACAGGATGCTGGGAATAACTTCCTTCCACAATATTCACCTGTCTTGGCACCATTCTCTTCTCCGGAAGATAACATCTTTTTGGGCAGGAGAAAGCCCTGTAGAAGACTTCCTGTCCGTTTCCGGCCGGTTCGAGCACTTCTTTTTGAAATCGGATCAGATCCATGTTCCCGGCTGGGATATTCTCCCAGTTTTCCTGCCTGTCACGAAACGGAAGATAATAGTCATCCATATGGAAAAGATTCCCGTTCAGCAATTCAGCAAGTTCTTCACCCAACCGACTTTTCCCGCAGCCACATCGCCCATCAATTGCAATAAACAGCCTGCAGCCATCTCTCGAAAACCGCATCAGGTCCTTCTCTATCACGGATATCCTTCTGCCGGGTAATACATCTTTTGTCATCAGTCAATATTTCCGGATTCCCGATAGCTTTTCCAAACCACTTCGAAAAAATCATTGTTCTCAGGAATCGGGCGTCGCGATCTCCACTGTATAGAACACTCTTTCCCATCATATCCGACGGTCTGGATCATCTCGTCCAGTTTTCCATCATCCACTTGAAAGATGAATTCATCCGGAAGCTGATCATATGGTTTTTTCCCGTTCAAATCAGTATAAAGGGCACTCCCACGACTCTTTCCGCCGGAAGCGGCATAATCCAGCATAGCCGTCATATAACAGCGAATCGAAATCAGCATGTCTCTGAGTCGATATACCCATTGCAGCTGACTGGGCTTATCAATCCTCACCTGTTCATTAAATCTATCAGACAGCAGTTCGACCTCCTGCAATGCTTCCCTGATTTTATCGCTGTTTCGGATTGCCCCGGCTACTGTGCTCATAAGCCCGGAGACTCTGTCTTTCAGTTCCATGATATTGCTCTCACTGCCGTAGACCGCTTCCGCAATCCCGCTCATCTCAGCAGCAGTCTTCTCCGCCAGTGCAGAGAAAACTGCATCATCCGCCTGTACTTTCTCTCTTCGTTTCGCTATATAGAGTGCAGCTCGGGTAGAACCGACCTGTCCAGCATTCAGTGCTGATCCTCCCGGTCGATAAACGCCATGACTCCCTGCCGCCTCACCGACCACAAACAGCCCTTCTACACAGCTCTGCCAATGATAATCGATATCGATTCCGCCGTTGTTGTGCTGTGCGCAAAGTGAAATCTCCAGCATTTCCTTAGTAAGATCCACCCCGTTATCCAGATAAAAATCGATTGCCGGCTGGTTCATCACTTTCAGTCTATCTATCGGGAGTGGCATCAGTGCATTCGCCCTTGTGAGATATTCCCGCGCTTCTTCTGAAAGTTTTTCAAAAGAGAATCTGCCGTCTGCAGCATCCCTTCGAAAGTCCAGAAACACTCTCCTGTCCTTGCAGAGTTCCAGATAGACCAGAATATCGATGACAGAAGATCCTCCGTCAACCTTTCGTACATCGAAAGGCCACTGATATCCCTTCAGGAAGAGCATCGAGAGCATTTCCTCTGGATTGGAAAAGAAGTCCAGCAGAAATTCGCGTTCATCGCTTCCATTCTGGTCTGTAGAGACAACGCGCGGCAGCACCTGCATGTAAGTGCCGGACACATTCCAGCGGGGACGGACAGAAGCTAGCCCGAACTGCCATTCCGTCAGATTTTTCCCCAGTGCCCCTGCCTCCAGTGCAAGGCCAGTAGCACCGAACTGAGAAGCCGGATAAACACAATTTCGGTAAATAGCAGCCGGTCCTCCGGTGGCATAAATAACATTCGGGCACTTGATCAGGACAAATTCATCTTCTGCTGCCCGATCCAGGCAAAGCAGCCCATAAACCTTTTCCCCGTCAGAAAGGATCCGGATCACCTGAAGATGATCTCTTACCGGAATTCCATATTCCCGGCATTGCTGTTCCAGTACACGGGTCATTTCCCGGCTCGTATAAGGGCCAACACTGGTTGCGCGATTTCTGGGGTCATGATCCGTCTTATATCCGACATATTCGCCGTAACGGTTCACCGGAAACGGCACCCCAAGCTCTACAAGCCGCAGAAAGGACGGGACACTGAGGGCAGCTTCACACAGTGCAAGATCGCCGTCAACACATTTCCCGTCATACAGGGTCTTCGCCATCTCATAGACACTGTCCGGTGTATCCGAAGACAGCGTCAGCTTATAATACGTCTGCTTATCGCTTCCTGTATTTCGGCTTGTTCCGCCTTCTATATTTTCACTGATGAGCAGAATAGAATGCTGACCATACTGCCAGAGCCGGTCCGCTGCATTATAGCCCGCCGCCCCGGAGCCGACGATGCAGGTATTTACCTCTATGATTTCCCGGATGTTCATTTCTCACAGTCTCCTGATATGAAATCCGCCGTCTACGTCAATATAATTTCCTGTCGTATACATCAGCTTGTCAGAAACGAGCAGGCTGACAGCATTGGCGATGTCCTGAGGTGTCCCCCAGCGTGCAATCGGGAATTCTCCTGCTGCAATCAACCGGTCATATTTCTCGTGTACGGTACCCGTCATATCTGTATCAATAACACCAGGACGAATCTCATGTACCAGGATTCCTTCCGGTGCCAGGCGATCCGCATAGAGTGTTGTCAGCATAGAGACTCCTGCCTTTGATACGCAGTACTCTCCTCTATTCGTGCTGCTTACCACTGCAGAACAGCTTGAGATGTTCACAATTACACCTCTTCTTCCGTTTACCATCTCCTGGCGAATCATCTGATTGGCAACTGCCTGCGTTAGAAACATGTTGCCTTTTGTATTGGTTCCGACCACGCGGTCAAAGCTCTCCTCAGACATCGTAAGCAGGTCCGCTCTTTCCTTTGGAGCAACTCCGGCATTGTTAACAAGTACATCTATTCTCCCAAATGCGCGAACTGTCTCCTCCACAATACGGAGCCTGTCATCATGATCAGAAATGCTCGCCTGCACATACAGAACCTTCGTGCCGAAAGTTTCTGCTTCGGCAATTGCAGCCTGATTTTTCTCGCGTGTCCCGGTCGCCACCATGACAAGGTTGTATCCTTCGCTGCAAAGCTGTTTTGCCGTAGCAAAGCCGATTCCTCTGCTGGACCCCGTTACAATTGCAGTTTTCTCCATTTGATATTCTCCTGTTTCTATTTTTGAAGGTTCTTATTTTTTCCTGTTGAAAAATTCCTCCACGCGGGCTTTTGCATAAGGAGATTTCGATGTGATACTGTTTGTCAGTCCCTGTGCAAGGGAATCATAGGGTGGAACATAGAAATCATTCAGGATCGTTTTGGTATAAGTCACTGTGAGAGGGTTCAGCTCTGCAAGTGAGGCTGCCATCTCAAGAGCGCGGGCAATCAGCTGCTCCGGATCATCCACCAATTCGTTGAGAAGGCCAATTTCCAGTGCCTCAGGACCGCGTATTTTCTTTCTCAGCAAAAGAATTTCTTTCGCTTTATTCGGCCCGACTAAAGTTGCAAGGCGATGCACTCCTCCCCAGCCCGGGACCCATCCGAAATTATATTCCGGTGCACTGAACTGACATTTTTCTACTCCGATTCGGAAATCACAGGCAAGCGCAAGTTCCATTCCCCCACCTAATGCATAACCATTGACTGCCGCAATCGTCGGCTTGCGTGAGGATGAGAGTATCCGAAAGATGTCTTCCTCATAATCAACACTGTAATCGACACAGTCCTCCTGGCTTAATTCGGTAAAGACCTTGAGATCCGCGCCTGTGCAGAAGGACCTTCCTGCACCAGTGAGCACCAGTGCACGCAATTGAGGATTTCTGTTGAACGCCCGGAGTGTTTCGGCAATTTCTCCCAGAATATCGTTATTCAGGCAGTTTAATGTTTTTTCATAAGTGATCTGCAGCAAAAGCACTTTATCATGAATTTCGGTTTGGATAAATTCGCTCATTGTTTTTTCTCCCTCAATACAATAATCCTGTTATTTTCAGCTGACTGTCAGTTAGAACTGTTCCTCCAGCTCCTGCAGTCTTTGAAACCCGTTTTCATTATTCTTTTTGCGTTCCGGCGCAAATCCTTCGCACCATTTTCCTGCGAGGAACTTTTCCGCCATCTCGCCTCCCATATCGTAGCTGACTACACGTTCTCCCATTGCCAGCACATTTGCATTGTTGATCAGAGAGATTTTTTCTGCTGTAAACACGCTCTCACATGCTACACAGTAGACACCTCTGAATTTATTGGCAATCATACTAACTCCCGCTCCTGTACCGCAAATCACTATTCCACGCTCAAATTCCTTGTTTTGAATCGCCCGTGCGACACGTTCTGCTGCGGTGTAATACAGCACCGGATCACCTCCGACCTGCTGTCCCACATCTGTTACCTCATATCCTGCGTTCTCCAGCCGTTTTTTTACTGCCTCCTTTAATCCCACAGAACTCATCTCGCTGGCAAGAATCACTTTTTTCATTTTCTCTTTCCTTTCCGTTTTTTATGAATCCTGATTTCGCATTTTCAGTTCACCGCTGGTCTCCTGCGCCCAGTGGTCGACTACCATTTTAGGAGCATAAACAAACATTGTTCGCATCTCGGTATCTCCAGTGTTCCGCAACTCATGAGGCTGCATCGGTTCGAGATAGATCACATCATTTGGCCCGATTGGCACTTCCTCTCCATCTACGAGCATAACACCGGTCCCGGAAAGAATAATATAGGTTTCTTCTGTTTCATGGGCATGTTCCGGGACTCCTCCTCCGGGATGAACATCTGCCGTCCCCACGACATAACGATCTGCCTGAAGTGGACTATCAGCTCCGACAAATACCCTCGTCCTCCGTCCGGCGGGAAATTCCGTCCCTTCCAGTTCTTTGTAAATATTCAGCTTACGGATCATGCTTTCCCTCTGCTTTCTCAGATCTTGAGAGTCTGGCGGAAAATACCGGTGATAAACGGGCGATCTCCTTCTGCGGCATTGTGCCTTTTTGCCGTAATATCGACACTGACGATTCCTTCATCCGGATCGATTTCCGTAACTACACCTTCTACATCTACGGTATCTCCCAGTATGACAGCGCTCCGGAAACGGATATTCTGAAATACCGTTCTTGATGCGTCCCCGCACAGCTTGGTCAGGACCGGTGCAGTAAGGCCGACCGTCAGCATCCCGTGGGCAATCCTGCTGCCGAACAGCGTAGTCTCTCCAAACGCCTTGCTGACATGCTGAGGGGCAAAATCTCCACTGAGTTGAGCAAACATCATCACATCAGCTTCTGTCACAGTTCTGGCGAAATAAGCCCTGTCCCCAACCTGAATATCGTTTACTGTCTTTCGGTTGAATGCTACAGCTTCCATACACTCCTCACTTTCTGACGACGAGCTGTTCAAGGCTTGTGCCCTTCATTACCAGCTCTTTTTCACTGTTGTATGCTTCCAGAAGCAGAGTAACCTGTCGTTTTTCTTTGTCAACACCTGTAATCTCAGCGCGTGCCGTCAAAGTATCACCTACATGCACAGGTTTCAGCAGTTCGAATTCTCTTTTCAGCGGATACGCATCCGGGCTGAGAAGGCGATAGACCGCTCCGCCGAGCATGGACGCAATCAGCATTGGGGGAACTGTCTGAGCCTCGAGTGAAGTATTTCCGGCAAACCGGGCATCCAGATAGATGGGACTGAGATCTCCTGTCTCTCCGCAAAACATCATCACATCAGAATCACTGACAGTTTTGGGGAACAGCGAAAATGCTCCTATTTCCAGTTCTTCCGGTATTCTTTTCTGATATATGACCTGCATACTGCACCTCCTTCAGGAGTGTACCCGCATCAGTTCAAGCACAAAACCATCTGCGAGCACTTCATCATTTTGATTGTAAATCGTTGTCTGGACATAGACAAATTTTTTCTCCGGGACTTTTTTGTTTACCTCTCCGACTACAGTAACAGTATCACCGATAAAAGCAGGTTTATAAAAAGTAAGTTCCTGCCCAATCGTCACTGCGCCCGGACTTGCAATCTGTGTGGATACCGGCCAGGTATAACTGGCAAGAAGTTCATTTTGAATGGGACAGCGCTCCATCCCATTTTCCCTTGCCAAGGCTTCGTTGAACGTAAGAGGCTGGAAATCTCCCGTTACTCCGGCGAAAATTGCGGCATCAGCGCCGGTGATTGTTTTTGAGTAGTAGGCACGCAGCCCCATTGGAATTGACTCGACGGTTTTTTCCTTTTCTGTCAGACTCAGTTTATCCACTGCTATTCTCCTTCCTGTTTTACAGTTTTCTGATGTGGAACCCCCCGTCCACATCAATGTAGTTTCCGGTTGTGTAGATATAACGATCATCACAAACTACACTCACAACCGATGCAACGTCTTCCGGCGTTCCCCATCGTGCTATGGGAAACTGGCCTTCTGCAATCAGACGCGTATATTTTTCATGGACAACTTTCGTCATATCTGTGTCGATTACACCTGGCCGGATCTCATGAACCATGATTCCTTCTGCTGCAAGCCGTTCAGCATACACACTTGTCAGCATCATAACCCCTGCTTTTGAGACGCAGTATTCGCAGCGATTCGAGGATGAAACTGTTGCAGATGCCGAACCGATATTAACGATTGTCCCTCTTTTCACACCTGTCCATTCCTGTCGGAGCATCTGTTTGGCAACGATCTGTGTCATGAACATCGTTCCTTTCAGGTTTGTACCGACAACATAATCAAAGCTTTCCTCTGTCATATCCAGGACATCTGTTCGCACTTTTGGCGCCACGCCGGCATTATTGACAAGCACGTCAATTCTTCCGAAACGTGCCACGATTTCCGACACAAATTGTTCTCTGTCCTCCCTGATGCGGGTATCACCCTGCAGATAAAACCAGTCTGCGCCCATTTCGTCCAGAATGTTAAGATTGAATCGATAGTCCGCCTCCGCATTTATATCCAGGATTGCCACCTGATATCCGTCTTCCGCAAAACGCTTTGCGATTCCAAACCCGATTCCCCTGCTGCCTCCTGTTACTGCCAGAACCCTTCCCATATAATTCCTCCCTCAAAACAAGGATATTGTCTTTTCAAATCCTTCTTACTGATTCTCTTTCCACAATTTTGCTTGGAATGATGATTTTTTCTTTCGTATCCTCTCCCTTTTCGATCTGTCGAATCAACAGATCTACCGCAACTTTGGCAATCTGTTCCACAGGATGGTGCCATGTTGTCAGCGGAGGAATCATAAAACGGGCATCTTCGATGTCATCAAAACCCACAACTGAAATGTCACCCGGGATGGAAAGGCCGCTCTTCATAATCGCGCTGTACATCCCAACAGCCATCCAGTCACTTGAAGCAAAACAACCGGTTATTCGTTTTTCTTTCTTCTCCTTCATCAGGCTACACATTTTTTCATAGACCTCATAGGTCTGTGTTCCATAAAGAAACCGGGCTTCCCCCTCTCTGATTCCGTAATCTCTGAATGCTTTTCGGCATCCTGCCTCACGTTCCCGCATATGCTGGAGAGAGATATCACCAAGAAAACAGGCAATCCGTCTGTGGCCGTTTTGAATCAGATATTCGACTGTGCGATAAGCACCGCTTTGATTGTCAATTGAAACGCAAGGAAATCCTAGATCCCAGACGCGGTTGATAATCACCGTCGGGATATTTGCGGAAACGAGCTCTCCCATATGATTGCAGTCATCCGTTGTCGGCAGATAGATAATTCCATCCACAGAAAAAGATCTCGCCATCTGGAAGCTCATTTTCTCTTCTTCTTTTGAATCGTTGCTTACACTCAAAAAAGTTGCATATCCGTACTTTTTGATTTCGTTGTTGAGGCAGTTCAGAAGCTTTGGATAGAACGGGTTGAGGTTGTTTGGTAAAATCAACTGCAGTGTTTTTGTCCTTCCCATCTTCAATGCACGGGCAGACTGTACCGGTATATAGTTCAATTCTTTCACTGCTTCAAAAATGCGCCGCTTTGTATTCTCTTTTACCGGGACGTTTCCCATCAGAGCCCGTGAAACTGTACTGCAGGAAACACCAGCCTTTTTTGCAACGTCTCGTATGGTAGCTGTCATTGCTTTATTCCTGTCTGTTTTTTCTGATACGGATACAAATCACTTGCATGATTTGTCTTCTGCCGTTATAATTTTCTAAACTGCAAGGAAAAGAGGATCTTAACTATGCTTAATGTAAAAGATTATCTTCCGCTCCGTCTTTGTCTGCAGACAGTTTTCTCCCGGTCTGATACTCTTTCTTCTTTTGAAAAACTTCTCCGTCTTCTCCAGGAGCTTGGATTTTGGGGTATTGAACTGAATCTGCCGGATCTGGATGTGCTTTCCCCGGATAATCTTGCCGCTATGTTGGGTGAGTATGATTTGAAGCTGACTTATCTTGCCACGGGCGCCTTTGCGAAAGCCCGTTCACTGTCGCTTTCCACATCATCAGAGATCTCCCGCATTTCCGCCGTAAACGGTGCTTTGGAAAATGCTGACTATGCTGCAGAAATGCACGCAGGAATTATTCTCGGCTTTTTCAAAGGCGGACCTCAGGCTGACTCCGCCACTCCTGAGCACTTCTTTTGCAAGTCAGTATCGGAGCTGTGTGCGAGGAAAAAATCCGGCGTCCCTGTATTGCTGGAAGCTACAAACCGGCGAGAGACCTGTGTCGTTCGTACACTCGACGAGGCAGCATCGGTCTGCAGTGCTGTCGAAAATCCCGATTTACGCATTCTTCCGGACACTTATCACATGTTTTATGAAGAAACAGATCCGCGGGATTCAATTCTGCGGTATCGAAATAGAATCGAGAACCTGCATCTGTCTGACGACAATCGGTATTTCCCCGGTTTTGGCAGTATTGATTTTGGGGAAGTCTTTCGGTTTCTGCAGAGTATTGATTATCAGGGGACCCTTGCACTTGAAGGCAACATCCGGGAAAACCTGGAAGCAGATCTGATAAAAAGCACGGAAGCTCTCTGCCGCTTTGCGGAGAAACGGTAAATCCGTTTCTCCGTTTTATTTTATCTGTTGCAGACCCTTCTTCATTTCCTCTTCAAACCGATGGCAGGCGGAAACAATTCCGTCCTCCTGCTGATAAACAGTATAGATTCCCGTAATAAAGATATTCGCACCGTTTCGCACGCAGGGCTGAACATTTGGATAATTGATCCCTCCGTCAACAGAGATCAGAAACTGGTGCCCGCTTCTTTCTCGAAGTGCAGACAGTTCCGCAACACGCGGCACTGCCTCCGGCATAAACTTCTGCCCGGCAAACCCCGGCTCCACTGACATCAGAACAACATAATCCAGCCATTGCAGATATGGCTCTATTATGTCTGTTTTCTGTGACGGGTTGATTACCACGCCGGCTTTCATCCCTGCATCGTGAATTGCCCGCAGTGACCGGACAACAAACGGCGTGCAGTCTGCATGAAAACTGACATAATCGGCACCAGCCGCCTTCAGCCTGTCAATATAGGCAAGCGGATCTGTTACCATCAGGTGTATATCTGCCGTGATATCCGGATATTTCCGTTTAAGATCCGAAATTGCGCGTACAGGATAACAGAGGTTTGGAACATAATGCCCATCCATGATATCCACATGAAACCATCTCGCTCCGCCTTCGTAAAGAAGCTTCACATCCTCCGCCAGTTCCATCAGGCTGCTGTTGGCAAGCGACGGGCAATTGATTAACATCTGCTCCATAATACTGATTTCCCCTTATTCCAGCCGATCGCCATAGATTTTCTGGGTACGGAGAGCCATAAAGTTCCTGTCTTCTGCAGTTGTGGACACCATGACATATGCATAAAATATTCCTCCGCAGGGACAGCCGACATTCGGATGATATCCGTGCGGAATCGTCACAACATCCCCATCGCGAACGATTTCTGCCACTATCGGTTTATCCATTTCATCATAGACAAACTGAGCACCAAACGAATCCCCCATGTTGAAATATACATAGATCTCTTCTCTTTCCCGTCCGTGCTCATGAGGCGGCCAGGCTGTCCATCCTCCGTTCGATCCTTTACAGACCCCTGTCAGGAAGCGGGAAGAATCAAAGTTCTCATCGATCATGTTCCACACATCCCGTCGGGTTCCGTCTTCTGTCTTTCCATAAACCTTGTGCCGGTCATCCTGATCTGCTTCTGCAAAACGGATATGTCCGAACTTTGTCTCTCTGCTGCAGGGTGCACCATAGCGCATCAGCGTTCCTCCATGCTTTGCAGAAAAACGGATCCGTGAATGGGTCGGAAGATAGAGCATATCCGGCATTACTGCCGTTCCAGAGAACCCATCTGTTTCATACTCGATTTCTCCGTCGATTACAAGGATACAAAGCTCCTCTTCTCCGCTTTCGAGGCAGACCGGTTCCTGAACTTCAATCCGCTGCACAGATCCGTATCTGAGCCCCATCTCTTCCGGAGAGTGCTTGCTCAATAGTTCATCCTTGTGAAAAAACTGCTTCATTTCTTTTCTCCTGTAACTGGTATTCTAATTTTCTTCTCTTCCCGGATGATTTTCATCTTTTTCCAATGGGCATCAGCCAGTCGGGTATCGTAAGGCTGATAGCCGGGACAAATGTAATCAGCAGCAGTGTGATGACCATCATTGCATAAAAAGGCAGCAGCTCCTTGGTAACACTTTCAATATCCGATTCACCGACTGAGCAAGCGGCAAACAGGCAGGATCCGACAGGCGGCGTGAGCAGGCCGATAGCCAGATTCATGATCAGCATGATGCCGAATTGTATCTCTCCCATTCCGACAGATCTTACAATCGGCAAAAGGATCGGCGTCATGATCAGAATCAGAGGGGCCATATCCATAATGCATCCGAGGAACAGAAGCAGCAGGTTAATCAAAAGAAGAATAACAACACGGTTATCGCTGATTCCAAGAATGAAAGCTGCAAACTTGGCCGGGACACGCAGATAAGCAAGCACCCAGCCGAAAGCTCCTGCAGCTGCAATCAGAATATAAACCATGGATAGTGTCTTCACTGTGTTGAAGAGCACACGTCCCATCATTTTAAGCTTCAGCTGTTTGTAGATGCATGTAGCAACAATGAAGCAGTATACACTGGCAATGGCAGCTGCCTCTGTTGCGGTAAACCAGCCGCATACCACACCTCCTACAACAATGACCATGGAAAGGATTGCAAAGAAGGCCTCCCATGTGATACGGAGCGCTTCTTTCAGCGTAATCTTCTCTCCTCTCGGATAGTTACGTTTGATGGCGAAGTAGGCGCATAGGATCATCAGCATCACGCCAAGCAGTACCCCCGGCGCATAACCGGCAAGGAACAGTCGTCCAACCGAAACTCCGCCGGCAGCCATGGCGTATACCACCATATTATGGCTCGGTGGAATAATAAGTCCCTGACAGGCAGACGCCGCTGTAACCGCAATGGAAAACTGCTTGCTGTAGCCGGCATTTTCCATCATCGGGATTTCGATCTTGCCGAGCGATGCCACATCTGCCACCGCCGACCCGGAAATCCCACCGAAAAACATGGATGCCAGAACATTAACATGCGCCAGGCCTCCCGGAAGCCGCCCGACCAGCATATTTGCAAATCTGAACAATCTGTCCGAAATGCCTCCTGCGCCCATGATCTCTCCCATCAGGATGAAAAACGGAATCGCAAGCAGTGAGAAGGAATTGACCGACTTGGCAAGTGTCTGTACCATCGTCATCAGAGGCACCTTCAGATAAAGCATCGTGATGATTGAGGAAATCATCAGCGCAAATGATACCGGCTGCTTGCAGATTACCAGCACCGCAAATGAAACCAGTAATAACGCAATCGCAAATGATTCATTTCCCATTGTCTGTTTCCTTCTCTTTCAGTTTTTTGTGCATTCTCTTCTCTTCAATCTGTTTTTGGAGCAGCTCTTCTTTTTCTGCAAGATTCGCTTCATCCTCGTCTTCTGCTTCTGCATCCGAAAACACAGTGATTTTGTCTTTCTTCCAGTTGAACAGATCAAGAAGCATAAAATAAGCCATCAGGAAGCCGCCGACAGGCATCATCAGATACAGCATTCCGGCTGGCAGCTTCGATGCAGGAAGGAACTGCCGCCAGGTAGCCCGGACAAGCTTGATGCCATATACACCGACAAAGATCCCGACCGACATCGTTACAAATTTATTGAAATAGTACAGCACTTTCTGCACCGTTTTCGGCATCCGGTTGTAAAACATATGTACTGAAATGTGGAGATCATTCTCTGCCCCTATCGCCATACTCAGAAAGCACATCCACACGATCAGCAGAAGAGCGATTTCCTGTGCCCACATAATACTCCCGGAAAGAATATTGCGTTTAAATACATCGGCACATACAATTCCCACGATCACCAGCAGGACATATTTGGAATATTCACACAGGATCCGATAGGAAATATTGAAAATACCGATCAGTATCGTTTTGATCGTTTTCATTCGTTCACCACCATTTTTCTTTCAAGAGCCTCTCTCATCCCGTCAAACGGAACTTTATCCGTTTCAAAAAACAAGTGATAAGCAATTCGTGCCTGATAAAGTGTCATTGCGTCTCCCGTAAAAGTACGAAAGCCGCACTGTTGAGCCTTTTTGATATAGTCTGTCTCAACCGGCTTGTTGACAACATCACAGATCCAGATATCCGGTTTGAGTGTTTCCCATGGTATCCATTTGATATGCGGTGAGGGAGCGCCTCCCATTCCCATATTGGTCGCATTCATAACAATATCTGCTGAGGTACACACCGAAGCAAACGTTTCCTCGTCAGCGGAAACCGCCTCCATCGGTGTATCGAATTTCTCCCTCAGCAGAGAGAGCATCTCCAGTGCATGCTCCTTGGACCGGTTGCAGACAGTCAGAGAGGAAATCCCGGACTCCAGAAATGCATAAGCAATCCCTTTTGCCGCTCCTCCTGCCCCGAACATCAGCATCGATTTTCCCTTCGGATCCGCACCGCTGTCTTTCATGCTCAGCACGAACCCTTCTCCATCTGTATTGTAGCCTTTCAGGTACCCATCATGATTTGTTACCACATTGACCGCGCCGATATAACGGATGTTTTCTGCACATTCATCAAGATACGGTATGATTGCCGTTTTAAGCGGCATTGTAACAGACAGCCCTGCAAGATGGAGAGCTCTAACGCCATCGATTGCTTCCTTCAGATTCTCTTTTCTGACATGCAGCCCGACCATCAGGGCATCCTCTCCGGCTGCGTTCATCCCTCCGTTCTGGATAATTGGGGATAGCGTCTGTTCCACCGGATCTCCGATAATTGCGAAACACCTGGTTTTCCCTGTAATAAAGCCGTTTTTCATAAGCAGTCTGACCTCCTTGGAAAAGGGATATAAGAAACTTTGGAAAAAAGGCGGCCTGGCCGCGTAGCAAAGCCAGACCGCCATAAACATTGCTTATGCGATAATTCTATTCTATTTGACAGAATAATCAGGCGAGGGCCTGAATCTCCTCAATGATCGGGAGATACTTGCCGTCCGCATAGGTGGACCACAGGGGCTGGCAGGCATCCGCAAATGCCTGGACTTCTTCCGCCGTCAGCTCTGTAATCGTGTAGTCGATTCCGAGAGCGTCCAGCTTTTCCTGTGCTTCGGCATCAGCCTGCTTCCAGTACTCACGCTGGTTCAGCCAGGACTCATATGCTGCCTGCTCGATGATCTCCACATCGGCGGGATCCAGCTTGTCCTTGGTGGCTTTGCTCATGATGAGTGTGTCAGGTGCACGGGTATGTGCATCCTTGGTGAAGTAAGGAGCAACCTCGCAGTGGGATACTTCGATCCACTGGACAAAGGAGTTCTCTGCTCCGTCGATCGTGTTGGTCTGGAGCCCGGAATAGACATCTGCGTAAGGCATTGCAACAGCAGATGCGCCGAGGCACTGTACCATGCTCATCATCAGGCTGGATTCCTGAACACGGATGTTCATTCCGGCCATATCAGCGGGAGAATGGACCTCTTTGTCGTTGTTGTAGAAGTTGCGGGAACCTCCATCATACCAGGTAAGACCCCACAGGCCGGCATTGAGCATGTTGTCACTATGCAGCATGTCCATGCCGATGGTTTCCAGTGCTTTCCAGAAGTGCTCGTCACTCTGATAGATGTACGGCATACACAGTGCATTGAAGTCATCGACAAACTCGCACAGAGGGCTGATATTGCCGCGTACAAAGTCAAGGCCGCCATAAGATACCTGTTCAAGCATTGCCTTTTCTTCTCCGAGGACAGCATCAAAATAAAGCTCTATCTTGATCCGTCCGTTTGTACGCTCATAAACCATGTCTGCCCAGTCCTGGAGTGCAACTGAAGTGCAGAAGGTCGAAGCGTGGTTGGAGCCGCAGCGGAGAACAAAATCAGGCTTTGCGGCAAATCCTTCAGGGGTTTCCGCATGGGCTGTGATGCACAGTGCAAAGATCATAACCAGGGAAAGTACGATGGATATTTCTTTTTTCATGTTTTCCTCCTTAATTTGTTTTTTTGTGCTACGCATTTTACAGATATTGATCCGGAACAGCCGTTTTCATGCGGCTGGAATTCCCATTATTCTTCCTGTTTACAGCGGAGCCTTTCCGGTCGGAAAAGTTTTTCATCCATAAGCCTTAGGGCAGGAGAGATCTCCGGCACAAAACCCATCCTATCAAGCACATCTTTCTGCAGGTCCATGCCGGGAGCAATTTCGGTAAGCACAGGCCTGTTTTCACCAAGCACAAAAACACAGCGCTCGGTTATATACATGATCTGCTGTCCTTCCTCTCTGGCATACCGGGAGGCGAATGTAATATGTTCAACCTTGTCTACGAATTTCCTGATCCTGCCTTCCTGCAGGATCCTGAGCTGTCCGTCAGATATCTCTTCCTTCAGCCCACCCGTTGTAAAAGTTCCGCAGAACACAACTTTTTTTGCAGACTGTGAAATATCAATAAATCCTCCGCTGCCAGCAATCGTTGAGCCGAATTTGCTTACATTGACATTTCCCGTCTGATCCGCCTGCGCCAGGCCGAGAAATGCCGCGTCCAGACCACGGCCGGAATAAAAGTCAAATTGTGCGCATTCGTCGATCACAGCGACCGCATTGCTCGCCACGCCGAAAATAGTCCCCTGTGCAGGGATTCCTCCATAGATTCCCTGCTCAATAGTCATTGTCATCCGGTCGGAAAAACCTTCCTCTGCTGCCACTGCAGCAACTCCGTCCGCCATTCCGAAGCCGAGATTGATCACAGACCCTGCCTTAAGTTCCATAAATGCTCTGCGGGCAACAATCTTTCTGGCTGACAGGGGAAATGGTTTCAGATTTTCCAGCGGGACCATCATATCTCCGCAGAATGCAGGATTGTATTCTCCCTCTCCCGTCTGCATCTGGTGCGGATCGACAACCACTGCATCCACATAACTACCCGGTATTGCAACTCTTTTGCTCCCCAGGCTTCCTTTTCCTGCCAGATACTTTACCTGAGCAATCACAATACCGCCGCTGTTATGTGCCGCCTGCGCCGCGGCAAGCAGTTCAAGCTTCGCCGGCTCCTGGTCAAGGCTGATATTGCCGTCTTCATCGGCGAAAGTCCCACGGATAATGGAAACCTGAATTGGAAAAGCCTTGTACCAGAGGTATTCCTCTCCCCCGACCCGGATCAGTTCAACCAGGTCTTCCTTCGTTACACTGTTGAGTTTTCCTCCGGAGATGCGGGGATCCACAAACGTATATTTACCCACTTTGGTAATCAGCCCGGGTCGGTGTGCCGCAATCTCGCGATACAGCTGGCAGAGAACCCCCTGTGAAAAGTTATATGCTTCAATTTCATTATTTACTGCCATCGCCTGCATTTCAGGCGACCAGCCCCAGTGCCCGCCGATCACTCGCTTTACCATCCCTGCATGTGCAAATCGGGTAATGCCTGCCCGTGCCTTATCTCCAATTCCGGAAGCATGGTAAAGCGTCAGGTTGTTCGGGCTTCCGGTTTCCAGAAACCGCTGCTCGATCCCCTCAAGCAGGAAGACCGGTTCCATAACCCCGCCGCCGCTGCCGGTCAGGGCAACCGTATCTCCGTCATGGATCAGTGCGGCAGCTTCTTCTCTCGTCATAATCTTTGACATAATCAAGCTCCCCTGATAAAAGAGAATAGAAATGAAAACGTTTTCATTCTTCTTGGTCTGTATTTTATCAAAAAGTTTCTTTTTTGTCTATTAGGCATTTTGTAAAAAAATAATTGCCGGTTTTTGTTAATATTGCACAAAACATGTGCTGATTTTTTGTCTAATTTGCGAGATTGCATTATTCGATTTACTGTAGTATATTGATATTAGCGAAGAGGAAATCGATTGCCGTCTGAATTTCTGGAATCTGGAACTAGAAGATGTGAAAAATATTACAATCTATGATGTAGCGAAAAAAGCTGGTGTGTCTCCCAGCACTGTATCCCGTGTGATGGGGAGTTCAAATCATCCGGTGAGTGAAAATGTCCGGAGCAAAATCCTCAGAGTAGCTAAGGAACTGAACTACATTCCGAATATTCAGGCCAGAGGGCTGAAAACGCAGAACAACGCTTCCGTCGGAGTAATCATTCCCTCTATTGACAACCCCTTCTATCCCCAGCTTGTCCGCGGAATGTCGGATGTGGCAGTGGGTCATGGATTTTCCATCTATCTCAGCAACTGTGACAGGGAATACGCTCTGACAGATCTCCAGGTTCAGACCATGCTGGAACACAACATCAAGGGTATCCTCTCTGTTTACATTGACCGCACAACACCCAGCCTGGAACAGTTCGTTGAACGCGGTGGCATTCTGGTATCTCTCTGCGGTCGCAATTTTGCGTATCCCGGCGCTTATAACTTTCAGACAGACAAGGTCCGGGAGGCGGAAATCGCTGTGGAACATCTCATCTCCCTCGGTCACAAAAAGATTGCCCTGATCATCAATGAGATTAACTGCCAGATCCGCGCCGACAAACTGCAGGGATATCGGCAGGCACTTCAGAAAAGCGGGATTGCATTTAATGAACGCTATCTGTATGTCTATCAGGAAGAAGCCGATCTTGCGGACAACACGAAAAACGGAGATGCAGACCGCGGCAGGGCATCTGTGCAGATGCTGCTTGAGAGGAGCCCGGAAGTCACAGCGATTCTTTGTATGAATGACATCATGGCTCTGGGTGTCTGTGCAGAGCTCCGCAACAGGAAGATCCGCGTTCCGGAAGAGTATTCCGTGATGGGCTTTGATGATTCCTTTTTTTCTGAGTTTACCAATCCCTCCCTGACAACGGTCGCTCTCGAAAAATACGAATGGGGAAAAACCCTGATGCAGTTTATGATCGACAGGCTGGAAGCCCTGCCGGATCGTTCCGACAGCCGTGAAGTCCCGAATGATCTTCTCGTTCCCGTACACCTCGTGGAACGGGAGAGCACCGGTGTGCCACGCACTGACAATCTTGTAATTCGACCTTGAGAAAGGCGAAAAATAAAAAGAAAAAGGAGAAACCGAAATGAAAAAGATCCTTGCCCTCGCGCTCGCACTGTGCCTGGTGTTTTCTCTGGGTGCTGCCTCTGCATCTGCCGCGGTCGTCCCGCAGGTAACCCTGATCGCCGCCCATGTCAACAATGAGGAGTCCTCTTATCATGCCGGCCTCACAGCATTCAAGGAGAAGCTGGAAGAGCTCTCTGACGGTGCCATGACTGTTGAGATCCATGCCAACGGTGAGCTTGGCGGTGATGAGACGGAACTCATGGAAAAAGTTGCTTCCGGCACGTGTGATGTCATCGTTGTCTCCCCGGGTGACCTCTCCAATGCTGTTCCTCAGGTCGACATTCTCGCACTGCCTTTCCTCTACAGCAGCTTTGACCAGTGGAAAGCGGCTGTTGGCGGAGACGCCGGCAAATACTTTGCAAAGTTTGTCGACGATGGCGGCAACTTCAAAGTCCTCTGCTACTTCATGTGCGGTATCCGCAGCATCTTCTGCACCAAACCGATCAACACCCTGGAAGACATGAAGGGCATCACTATTCGTGTAAAACAGTCTGAAAATGTTTACAAACTCTGGTCTGCCTATGGCTTCAACCCGACTGCCGTGGCATATAATGAGATTTACTCCGCCATGCAGAATAACGTGATCGATGCCGCTGAGAATGATATTGCCAACATCCTGAACATGAAGTTCTACGAGCCAGCACCGTATATCACGCTCACCGAGCATGACTTTGCAACCCGCTTCCTCGTGTGCAGCGCCATGAAGTACAACTCCCTGACGGATGAGCAGAAAGCTTGGGTCGATGAGGCGAGCGAGTATGCCGCTGAGATCCAGTGGGAGTATGATTATGACTACTCTGAGACCTGCCGTGCACAGCTTGAAGAGCAGGGTGCCAAATTCATCGAATTCGATTCCAGCGAGATGGCTGAGATTGCAACGCCGATCCTTGGCGAAATTGCCGAGAAGCTCGGTGTCACCGAAGGCTATGACCTGATCAAGGCCGCCGGCTGATTCCAGAAAATCCACAGGAATAACACTCGGGATGTCGGGGCAGATTCTCTGCTCCGGCATTCTTAAAAGAAGCAATTTCATATCACATCTTTTCCCCTGAAAGGAGGGATCGCTACGAAACCGTTAATCAAAGCCTTTGAAAAGATGAATGATGTCATTATGAAGATCCAGACCGTTGTTGGCTGCGTCGTGCTGAGCGGCTTTATTCTGATGGTCGGTTATCAGGTAATCGCCCGTTTTACACCGTTTCCTGCTTATTTTACTGAGGAATTTGCAAGGATCTGCTTTCTGTGGACAGCATTCATGGGTTCTCCGATCATGCTGCGCCGATATGAGCACTACCGTTTTACCGGTTTTGCAGAAAAGCTGAAGGGCAAAGCGTTCTGGATCAACGAATTTCTCTGTCTCTGCATTCTCCTCGCCATCAGTGTTATCATGCTGGTTCATGGCGTCCGCCTCTGCATCCTTTTCAAGAGCTGGCACCTGAGTTCCATGTTCAACGTCAGCAGGATCTGGCTCTGGCTGTGTCTGCCGATTTCCGGCGCCACAAGTACGCTGTATGTGCTGGAGGCCTTTTTGAAATTCATCGACGATCCTTCAACCCGTGCCATTAAAAATGAAGCCGACAAGCTCCTTGAGCAGGCAGATGCGGAGGGCAGTAAATCATGACGATCATGGTGATCAGCGTTGTTCTCTTCATTGTCCTCCTGCTGATGGGGCTCCCGATCGGATACGGCATGGTCGCCACAACGCTGTTCGGTATGGCCTTTATTCCGAATGTGGAACTGATTACCGTCATGCAGCGTATGGTAAGCGGTCTGAACTCCTTTACGCTGCTAGCCGTCCCTATGTTTATTATGGCAGCCAACCTGATGAACATCGGCAACATCTCCCAGCAGCTCGTTGATTTCTGCGTGACCTTCGTCGGGCATATCAAGGGCGGCACTGCTTATGCCAACGTTCTCGTTTCCATGGTCTTTGCCGGCATTTCCGGTTCTTCCCAGGCTGATACCGCAGGCATCGGAAAGATCCTGATCCCCGGCATGATCGATGAAGGCTATCCGCAGGAGACGGCAGTCGGCGTAACGATCTCCTCCTCTACGCTCGGTGTTGTTATCCCGCCGAGCATCCCGATGGTGGTTTACAGCAGCGTGGCAAGCTGCTCTATCAGCGCCCTGTTCATTGCAGGCATCGTCCCCGGTATTATGATCGGCCTTGGGCAGATGCTGATGATCCGTTATCTGGATACAAAATATCATTTTCCCGCCCATGAAAAGGCTTCCTGGAAGAAGATCAAGGAAGTGACTCTCCGAAGTCTGCCCGGCCTGCTTACGCCGGTCATAATCCTTGGCGGTGTGCTCGGCGGCTTCATGACTGCCACAGAGTCTGCCTGCGTTGCCTGCTTCTATGCGCTCTTCCTCGGGATGGTCGTTTTCCGCACCATCAAGCCGAAGGATATTCCTCCGCTGCTGGTCGATACGCTGTGCCTGAACTCCGTCTCACTGTTTGCGCTTGCCGCCGCAAACGCAATGGGCCAGCTTCTCGCATATTATAATCTTTCTGCCTATGTCAAGTATTTCTTCAGCACCTATGTCGGCAACCGCATCATCTTTATGCTCCTTGTTATCGTGCTGTATCTCTTCCTCGGGACGTTTATGGACGCCGTCCCGGCCATTATCCTCTTTGCGCCGATCCTTCTGAAGTCCGCTGAAGCCGTCGGAGTCACATCTGTTCAGATGGGGATCGTCATCGTTATCACCCTTGCCATCGGGCAGATCACACCGCCCTACGGAGTCTGCCTGATGCTCGGATCCAAAATTGCGGATATGCCGATACAAAAAGCGTTCAAAGCGGCAATCCCGTATATCTCCATGTCGCTGATCGTTGTGATCCTGCTGGCATTCTTCCCCCAGATCAGCAGTCTGTTCGGCTGATGGTCGTCACAGATTGAGAAAGAGGAAAGATTTATGAAAAAGGAAATTGCTGTCATCAATCTGGGTGACTGCCGTCTTCCGTTTTACGAGACGCGCCGGAACATTGCAGAATCTGAAACCGAAAAACTGATCGCCGGTCTTGAAAAAAAGTATTCCGTATACGCGCCGGCACCTGTTTTCAGCATTGAGGAAGGCCTGGCTGTTGCCGATGAGATCCGCAGGCGCCTGATTACGCAGGTTATCATTCACATCCCGATCTGGTGCACGCCAAACTTTGTCTTTCGCATTGCTTCTGCAACACCTTACCCTGTGATTCTTTTCGGGAACACCCGAAAAGACAGTTCCAGCACAGTCGCCCTTCTGGCAACAGGCGGACTTCTGAGCCAGGTGGGAAAACCTCACGTCCGTGTGATCGGCGATATTGAAGATCCTTCCGTCTGGGAATCCGTCACCTCCATGCTCGATGCCGTTGCCGTTGCGGAAGGGCTGAAACGCAGCAGCTACGGGATGATCGGCGGGCGGAGCATCGGGATCGGAACCACTGTGGCAGACCCAACGCAGTGGCAGAATCTCTTCGGCGTCGAATTTGATCACTGTGACCAGTATGAAATTGTCTGGCGGGCACAGCAGCAGGAAGAGGCACGGGTTCAGCGGCATCTCTCCTGGGTGAAAGACCATTTCTCCATCTTTTTCAGTGACCTCTTCACAGAAGCGACGCTGGAAAAACAGGTCAGGAGCTATCTTGCCCTGAAAGACATGGCAAAAGAGCACTGTTATGATTTTATGGGTGTGAAATGCCAGCCTGATATGAGCGATCATTTTGTCCTGCAATGTCTGGGTGTAAGCCTGCTGAACAACAACATGGATGCAGATGGAGAGAAAGCTCCCATCCCCACTTCCTGTGAATGTGACTGTGACGGTGCACTCACCATGCGCGTTCTTTCCCTCTGTGCTGGCGGAAAGCCCTCCTGCCTTGTGGATATCCGCTATTTCAGCGGAGAAGAGAAGGAATTTATCCTTGCCAACTGTGGTGCAATGGCTCCCTATTACGCGGATCCGGAAGACCCCGACCATGCCCTGAAGGAATCGTATCTTCTCCATCATGTATTCGGCGAAGCCGGGGGCGGTGCCGTTCAGATGGTGGGCAGAAAGGGTCCTGTCACTGTGGCGCGCTTTATCCGAAAGGACGGGAAGTATCTTCTTACCTGTTTTGAAGGCGAAATGATTGAAAAACCGCGGGAAGAGCTTCGCAAGACCAATTACAGTTATCCCACACAGTTCATTCATGCCGATATCGATTATGATGCTTTTTTCAGGACCATCAATGCCAATCATCTCCATACGGTCTATGGAAAATATGCAAAGGTCCTGAAGCATTTCTGTGGGATCACCGGCATCGAATATCTCTGCTACAACAAATAAACAACACCTTATTGTCTGGAAGGGAACCACAATGAAAATTCTTACTGCAAAAGAGGCAGCCGAACTGATTCCGAACAGCAAATGTATCGCCGTGAGCGGCTCCAGTGCAGCCTGCCTGGTCCCGGATGCTGTTTACAAAGCCATTGAGGACCGTTATCTGGAGAGCGGGGAGCCCCGATCCATCACGCTGCTGCATCCTCAGGGTGAAGGGAATAAAAACGACACTGGCCTTGCGAGGTTTGCGCACAAAGGATTATGCAAACGGGTCATCGGCGGGCATTGGGGCATGAGCCCAAAAATGGGAGAGCTGGCTGTTCAGGAAGAACTGGAGGCGTATAATCTCCCCCAGGGTGTGCTGGCACAACTCATGCGTGATATGTCAGCCCACGGTCCCGGCGTGATCACGAAGATCGGCCTGGATACTTTTGTCGACCCGCGCCAGTCCGGCGGAAAGATGAATCAGTCTGCCAAAGAGGACCTGGTCGAGCTGATCGAAATTGACGGAGAAGAGTGGCTGCGCTACAAGCCGATTCCTGTCGACGTAGCAATCATTCGGGGCACCTCCTCCGATCCAGACGGTTATATCAGCCTGGAAGAAGAGGCGCACTACGACGAAGTCGCCGCAATGGCTGCCGCAGCAAAAAACAACGGCGGCATTGTGATCGTTCAGGTAAAATATCTGGTGGAAAGGAATTCCATCGACGTCTCCAAAATCAAAATTCCGGGTTATCTGGTGGATTATGTTGTCGTAGACCCTAACCAGACGCAGAGCAATGACTATTTCTACCGGCCCGGCTACTGCGGTGCTAGCCGCGAGCCTGTCACCATGCAGTGGCCAAAAGAAGGAATCGACGAGCGGAAATTCATCGCCAGGCGACAGGCTATGGAACTGCGTCCCGGCATGCTCGTCAACATCGGGGTTGGGGTATCCAACGGTGTGCCGATCATCCTCTCCGAAGAGGGCTGTTGGGAGCAAATCACCCTTTCCCTGGAGCAGGGGCAGTCCGGCGGTGTTCCCGTCATGGGTCTTGATGCTGGCATCATGATGAACCCCCGTATCATCCTGGACCATCCCGTACAGCACGATCTGTACCATGGCGGCATTCTGGATGCAACCTGCCTCAGCGCTGCCGAGACAGACTTTTGGGGCAACGTAAATGTCAGCAAGCTCGGCAAGAGCGTCACCGGCTGCGGCGGATTTATTGACATCTCCCAGGAGACGAAGAAAATTGTCTTCGGCGGAACGCTCTGCGCAAAAAGCAAAGTGAGGATTGCGGACGGGAAGGTAACTGTCCTGGAACAGGGTACAATTCGGAAATTCGTCAATCAGGTCCAGCAAATCACCTTCAGCGGCAAACGCGCTATCGAAAAGGGAAAGCGCGTGGTTTTCATTACCGAGCGCTGTGTTTTTGAACTTCGGAAAGACGGCCTGACCCTGGTAGAAATTGCCCCGGGTATTGACATGGAGCGGGATATCTTCGCTCAGATGGATTACAGGCCGCTCATCGCTGATGATCTGAAGCCGATGCCCGCAGAATTGTTCAGCACAGGCAGAATGGGCCTGAAGGAGCTCTGGGCACAGAATTCCTGAATCTGATCCGGGAGAAGGACCGATGATAAAAGCTGAAATCGAATACAATGAAGAGACCTGCCTGAGGCTTGCCCTTGTTCAGGACAAGTGCTACGGAAAGCTAAGGCTGCTGTTTCGGATTCTTTTTTCCGCGATTCCCCTCATCATTGCCGCTTACGTCGGCTTTGATACAACATGGGGAGCTGTCATGATCACCCTGGCTGTGTTCTTCTTCTACAGCACCAATTTCATGTATGAGAGAGATGCTTCAAAAGCGCTCTCCGGAACACCGGAAAGATACCGGAAAGTCACCTATTATTTTTATCAGGAAAGTTTTGTTACAGAGGCAGGGGATCTGAAAAAGAGGATCCCCTATTCTGATTTATACAGCCTGGCAAAGGACGGGATCTACCACTACCTCTTTATCAATCCCCAGCAGGCCTATATGGTGAGCCTGAAAGACGGATCTTACAGAAGTGCCGAGACGTTTGAAAGCCTTCTTGTCAAAGCGTCTGGGAAGAAATGGAAAACCGTTCGCCTGAGAAGAACTTTTCTCATGGCTGTACATGATCAGGTCAAAAAAATGCGATACGGAAGATCATAGATGGCCCTGTCAGAGGCAGAAACCGAGTATGAAAGGAGTGGCAAAATGATTGACAGGAGCAGCATATTTCCCCTTGGGATCGGAACATGGAAAATTGACAAGGATCATTTTGATGCGGATCTGGAGGCACTGCTGACCTCCGTTTCCGGCGGCCAGAATTACCTGTCTCTTTATATGCTGTATGAAAACGGAGAAATCGTAAGGCAGACCCGAAAATTCGTCGATGTCGCAGGGCGAGACAATCTGTTCATCAACACCAACCTAGAAGGAAAAATCTCCTCCACTGCCGATGTTGAAAAGCAGCTGGACGAATACCTGGATATTCTGGGCATTTCCTATGTGGACAGCCTGGAGGTCCATCATCCGTGGTTTTCGGAGATTCCTTTGACGGAGGTATACGGGGCCATCAAAGATCTGGTTTCAAAGGGCAAAGTACGCTATATTGGCATTAGCAATGCAGGCATTGATCTGGTAAAGCAGCTGCATCAGGAGATCGGGCTCGATTTCTGCGAGGGGTTGTACAATCTGGAATGCAAACGGTGTGAAGACGTCGGCATCCTGAATTACTGCAGGGAACAGGATATCCGCTTTTTCTGCTTCCAGCCTCTGCGTCGGAACCGCACCGCGGGCAGAAATTATCCTCTTTTGCTGGAGCTCTCTCAAAAATATCAGAAGACCCAGAATCAGGTCATTCTGAACTGGATCCTGAAAGAAAAAAAGATCGGTGCGATCGTCAAGAGCACCAGCAAAGAAAGGATCCAGGAAAACCTTGCCTCCCTTGCCTTTACCATGGAACCGAAGGATTACAAAAAGCTGAACGGCTTCCGCGCACCGGAATTTGACGCCGTAGAGATCGACTGGTCGGGCAAGGGCGGCATCACCATCGACCAACTGGCCAACCGCTTTGCCTGACAAAAGGGATAAGTATATGAATATTGCAGTTCTTGGCGCAGGCGCAATGGGCAGCCTGTTCAGCTGTTATCTCTCAAAACGCAATACTGTCTATCTGATCGGGCACAACCCGGAGAAACAGAAGATGCTGGATGAAAAGGGGATCCTTCTCAGGGAAAAGGACGGGTTAGAAACGCTCTATCATCCCCATGCAGTTTCAGCCTGCAGCGGCCTGCCGGAGATGGATCTCGTCATCCTGTTTGTAAGGGTGATGGATACCATAGAGGCGCTGGAGGCAAACAGGGCACTGATCGGGCAAAATACCTGCCTTTTAACACTTCAGAATGGTGCCGGCCACGAGAAAAGACTCCTGCAGTATGTCGATGCCGACCATGCTCTGATCGGTTCGACCCGCCACGGAAGCTGCATTCTGGAACCCGGAAAGGTGTTTCACAGCGGAACGGGCTCAACTTCCGTCGGATTTGTCAGCGGCAGGACAGACTCCTCCGCCGTGGCGGATGAGCTGACAGCCTGCGGCTTTCCCTGCACTGTATCCGCCTCCATCCGGAAACAGATCTGGGAAAAGCTGTTCATCAACACCTCTTCCTCCTCCCTCACAGCAGTTTTGCAGGTTGCGCAGGGCTTCATTCTGGAAGATCCCTATGCCCACTCCCTGATGCTGAAAATGGCCCACGAGGCTGTCGAGGTCGCCAACGCAGAGGGTATCGCGCAGTTTGATGAACAAGCCGTGATCGACAGTATTCACGAGGTCATTTCAAACGGCATAGGCGGATATACCTCGATCTACACCCATGTAAAAACCGGGCAGAAGAGCGAAGTGGATTACATCAGCGGCTATGTGGTGGAAAGGGCGAAAGCCCACGGGATTGCTGTCCCCTGCCATGAAATGGTTGTAACGCTCATCCATGCACTGGAAAGCAGGAATGCCCGAGGCATATAGCGCCCATATCGCGCCCAATAACAGGAAAGATCCCCGATGCCTGGCTCTCTGCCGGGATCGGGGATCTTTCCCTCTGTTTGTTTACTTGGTTTTTTTGTACTTTCTGTAGATCAGGTATGCGCCTGCGAGGAGCAGGATGCCTGCTGCTGCGTCTGCACCGATCAGGATCTTCTTCCAGGTCGCCATTCCTGTCTGTGTGTGTTCTTCATCATACGCCCAGCTGTTCACCGTTGTGTAAAGAATGTTATGCGTTGCTTCCCGCATATACTTCACATTGGAAGCAGCCGATTTGTCGCTTACCTGGTTCGGGCCGCCTGCAAAGGTAGAGAGCATTGCATCCACACCGTTTGCCAGTGCTTCATCTGCGTTCATAAAGCCGTGACCGTTGTTTCGGAAAAAGTCAGACACCACGAAACCGCGGAAGCCCCATTCATCCCGGAGGATTGTTTTCATCAGAGCGCTGCTCTCTCCGACCCAGATATTGCCGATATAAGCCCAGGATGCCATTGCCGCATTCACATCCACTGCCTTGGTTGCGATTTCAAAGGGTTTGAGATAGATCTCTCGCATGCTTTGCTCGGTAGCCCAGGCGCAGACCATCTTCCCGTTGCAGTCGTACATGGCATAGTGCTTGATTGTGGAGTAGACCCCTTCTTTCAGAGCTCCCTTTACGGCATCTGCCGCCATAAAGCCTGCCAACACCCCATCTTCGGAGAAGTACTCATAGTTGCGGGCGGTAAAAGCGGACCGGTGGGTATTCATCGCCGGGGCATACCAGCCGGTAGAACCAAGCTCCTTAGCCATTTTACCCATCATCTCACCCCACTGCTGTGCCAGTTCATGGCTCCAGGTGCAGGTAATCACCACTTCAATCGGGTAGCCGACTGAACCGCCGCCGGTAAAGTTGTTATTAATGGCAGCAGGTCCGTCAGAATCAACATTCTGAACCTTCCCGATAGAGGGGATAGCCGGAGTCTGGTAACCGGAAAGTGCGATCATGTCTGCCATTTCATTCACAGTGAGCTGATCAAGCAGTTTCTCCCACTGGGGATCGTCATATGTTTTTCCGCGCAGATCCAAAAGCTTCAGGCCGTTCTTTGCACCGAGGGTAGGCATGGTTTCATTCGGGTCGATGTAGGCATTCGGGTCATAGTTTGAATTGAGATGATAACCTTCAATGTATTGCTCCGGCATATCCAGATCAGCGGGCGCTGCTGTTGCCGTATCATAATTGGCAAAATGGTCGGCACGGGAGAGATATTCGCATACGCCGCGGGCATCGTCCAGAACATTCACTGCAGCGATATCGTCAGACGGGCGAGGATTGTTCTCATCATAATTTACCGTTTCTTTCACGGTATATACGCGGCTGTCCAGTTCCCTGTGGGAATCTGCCTTGACAGCAATGGTGTAATCCCCGGCTTCCAGGACATAGCACTGCGCTCCCAGATCATCATAAGCGGCAAGATCTTCTTTCTCCAGCGTGATGGTCACTGTCTCACTCTGCCCCGGCTCAATCATACCCGTTTTTTCATAACGGACCAGATTGGCGCTTGCTTTCTCAATCCCGCCGTTGGTATAGGGAGGATCAAAGTAGACTTCCACAACATCTTTGCCGGCAATGTCTCCGGTATTTGTCACCAGCACATCAAAGCTCAGTGAATTCCCGTCTTCCCGGAGATCAGACATTTCCTGTGTAAAGGTAGTGTAGCTCAGACCGTAGCCAAAAGGATACTGCACGATACTGTCATAATCAAAGGTAAAGGCAGGCTCTGCAGCAGGAGCGGGTTTAGATTTCTCTTCCTCTGCCGTTTCCGCAGCAGACGCTTCTGCATTGGCAGTCTCCGCTTCCTCTGCGCACAGCAGGGATTCCCGGTAAGCAGTTTCATAGAATTTGTATCCAACATAAATGCCTTCCACATAGTTGATGAAGGCCGGTGCATAGTTGGTGGGGACGCCGGCGTTCATGCCTTCCACCATCATATGCAGCATATTGGTGTAATCGCGTTTTTCTGCGTTGTTCCAGTACGGAGTTGTCTTCATATCATAAACAAAGGTATCATTGGTCCTGCCGGACGGGTTCACCGTCCCCGCCAGGATCTCGCCAAGAGCTGTAAAACCCACATTGCCGGGACCTGCTGCCCATACAACACCTTTGATGGAATCAAATTCCTCTGCAAACCCGAGTTCAAAAGCATAGGCGCCGTTATAGACGACAATAACGTTTTCAAAGTTATCACACACCAGCTTGACCATATCTTTCTCCGTGTTGTTAAGTTGGAGATAATGGTCTCCTTCATTCCAGTCAGGATATTCTTCCGAGTTGTCTGTATAGATCTCGCAGTTGGCCATATCCTGTGGAATATCGTTGTGGCCTTCTCCCGCAAGGCGGGAGATTACGATGACAGCCGTGTCAGAAAATGCCTTTGCATTTTCTATCAGTTCTTCCCCGTAGTTCTTTACCGGCGGTTCCGGAAGGTTCCAGTTCTGTGCTGTAATAGAAACTGCCGCACGGTTTTCTGCATACCCGGTATAAAAATCGATCAGATCCTGGTTTATTTCAAACCCGGCATTCCGGATTGCTTCAATCAGGCTCACCTTTGTATACAGATCATTGATGCCGCCTGAGCCCGCCCCGCCGTATACCGGGTTGGTAGAACTCCATCCGAAGAGATTGAGCTTCTTTGTATCCTTCAGCGGAAGGATTCCTTCATTTTCCAGCAGAACAAAACCTTCCTCTGCAATTTTCAGTGCTACGGCAGAGGCTTCCTGCGCCAGTGCATCCGAGACCTTCGTAGGGGTCGGTACACTGCCGACAAGGTTCAGCAAAGCGGACATCGGTCCGATGCAGATCAGATTGATTACGAGGATAATGGCCAGCAGTGCAGCCATCCACGTCTCCCCACGGAGGAACTTTTTCTTTGCCTTCGGGAGTTTCTTCACGGCGATACTGACTGCTATTGCTGCTGCCAGAGCAAGCCCTATGGCAATAAAATACGGGACAAGCCCCTGCAGCACGCCGATCAGGTCTTCCATTTCAAAAGAGATCATGGTGTTTTCCTTTCTTTTTCCGGTCTGTGCCGGTGTATTATGGGCAAATATTACCAAAAAAAGAAGAAAAACACCAATACACTTTCCTGTAATTTCGGAAGTTATAGACAAATCTCGGAAAAGTGTCTATAATTCAGTCAGATTAAACAACACACCTGAAAGTGAGGTTGGCACAATGGCTGACAAACGCACGCAAATCACGAAAACTGCCATCAAAGAAGGGATGCTGGAACTCCTCTCTCTGACAGTTTTTAATTATATCACCGTTTCTGCTCTATGCCGGGAGGCCGGTGTCGGCAGGGCTACGTTTTATACACATTACACCGGGCTGACGGATGTCATTGACGAGCTGGCGGAAGATGCGATTCAGGCGACAAAACGGGCAAAAAGTCCGGGTGTCTCCGGTATTCTTCAGCTCGCATCCAAAATGCGGGAAACAACAGACCCCTCTTTGCTCGCCCCATATATGGAGTTGCTGCCTGTCTGTCAGCGTGTTGCGGATAATCCGAAATACAAAGTCCTTTTCAAAGATCCTTTCGTTTCAGAATATATGCTGATGAATATTTACCGTCGGGAAAGGGATCACATGCTGCCGTATCTGACGGAAAACTATAATATAAACGCCGAACAGGCAGATAAAATTTTCCTGTTCGGCGTAACGGGCGCTTTTGCTGTCAACCGCTCTATGGGCTGGAAGAAGGACGAGTCCTGGTACCAGGTGCAGAAAGTCCTCCTTACATTTCTTGAGGGTGGATATACGGCTCTGAAAAAGCTGTGAAGTTTTTTGTATATTTCCTCTGCAGTTCAACACCTGCAAAGGAATTTTTTTAATCGTGTCTGATGTTATTTCTTTCCAGCCAGGCGCTCACATTTTCCGCAAGTCCGCTGCCGCCGGAATAGTGGACGGAAAGTCCTTCTCCCATATTTGCGTTCGGCACAAGCTTGGCAATCGCTGTCAGGCTCTGCCCGAAGCGGCCTCCTCCATGGGAGCAGAAGGGTATGATCTGTTTTCCGGAGAAATCATATTCCTCCAGAAAGGACGCAATCGGCATTGGGATGGACGCCCACCAGTTCGGATAACCCAGAAGGATCGTTTCATACTCATCCATATTCTCCAGATGCTCCGCGATTTTCGGGCGTGCCTTGTCGTGCTGGTCACGCTGTGCCTCCATCAGTACGGTGTTGTAATCTGAGGAATACGGAGAGACAAGCGTGATTTCGAAAAGATCCGCATTTGTCTGTCGCTGGATCTCCCGGGCAATGCCGCGCGTGTTCCTGCTCCAGGAGAAAAACGCTATCAGCACTTTTCCGCCTGCAGCGCTCGGAATTCCCTCCCGTACCGTAACAGTTCCTGAAAGAGGTGCTGCATTCCGCACCAGGCGGACCCCGAGGTTATAGCTTTTCAGATCTGCCTGTCCTGCAGCCCGGTAGGCGCTGCGCATATTTTTCCCGAAATCATTCCAACCCCCGCCGCGGTATACATGGCGTGTTCCGCTGTCAGGCCCCGCGGGATCGCTATTCTGTGCAGGGTCATAAGGGCCATAATAATCCCAGCACCACTCATTTACGTTTCCGTGGCAGTCATACAGTCCCCAGGGATTGGGAGAAAAACTGCCGACCGGAACCGTTTCGGCACGATACTGTCCGGGTCTTGCCTCCAGAACGGAGTCGTTAAAATAGTTTTCTTCAATCTCATAGGGATAATGCCCATAGAAATTTGCTTCCGTCGCATCGAGAGATTTTTCCAGATTAAAAGGTGTCGCCGTTCCTGCCCGGCAGGCATATTCCCACTCTGCCTCGGTCGGCAGTCGGTAGCCTGCAGCGCTTCGGTCCCAGGTTACGCTCTGTCCGGTGATTGTATAAACCGGTGTGAGTCCGGCTTCTTTGCTCCGGGCGTTTGCATACAGGACTGCATCCAGCCAGGAAATGTTCTCCACCGGCAGCTTTGTCCCGGCAAAGTCGCTGGGGTTGTTTCCCATCAGCCGTTCGTAGTCTTCCTGCGTCGTTTCGTACGGATCGATATAGAATGCGCTTAAACTTACCTCATGCTGTATCTCATCTTCAATCCGCCAGTTTTCCGTCTCCGGGCTTCCCATGAGAAAACTGCCTGCCGGCATCAGCACAAAGCTGTCATCAGCATCGGCCGGTGATATTTCCCCCGTAAGAGGTGTCGAAGTATATTCTTCGCTTTTCACCTCCGGTATGGTCGTCCACTCGGATGAGTGAAAGCCGAAATCGCTTTCTCCCGGAAAAGCTGCATGAAGTGCAAACCCGAATACTGCCGCCGCCGCAATGCTGCCCACGAGAAGGGCAGGATTTTTTTTCGGCTTATTTTTCTCTCTCATACACAAAGCAGCGACCTGTGCCCCGGCAAACACCCAGGAGCTCAGCATCAGCATGTTTTCCAGGAAGACATGCCAGATAGGCTTTTCATAATCCAGGAAGGCAAACGGCACGCGGAAAAAAAGATAGGCTGGCATTCTGTTTTTCAAAAACAGCCAGAAGCCGACCCCTGCGAGGCCTGTCCCGATGATTGCAACGAGTTTTTTCCCGTTTTCCCCGCTCTTTCTGAATATAAGCGGTACATGAAGCCCCAGATGCAGCCCCATCAGGACAAACGTCCAGTGACTCATGGCAAGATGCGTCGGACGCACAAAAAACAACCCCCGCGGCCAATAGAGGAACGGCACCGAGTACTCGCTCATTGCCATCCCGCAGATTGCCGTCATCAGCATCCCTGCAACCAGCAGCAGATTAACTATCGTTGTAGCGATTCGGTAGGCATGGTACTTTCCTTTGAAAAGACCCGCATACCAATGCCGGTTCAGGATCTGATGAAGAATCACGGTCAAAGTCATGACGATCCCGATCCACTCGTGTTTTTCCTCACCGGTGACCTGATAAGACATCAGGCAAAGCAGGAGAATGACCATGCAAATATCCACGATCTTCCGAAATCTGTTTCGTTTTATACCCTGCATGATTCTGTCCTCCTGATTTCAGATCATTTCTGCTTGTCGATCCAATTCTGCAGATCGGCATCCGATATCCCTGCACTGAGTCGGGTGGAGGAAAGAAAAGTTCCCGTTCCGGCCTGTTCCCCCAGTGCTTCCCCTGTGCGCCCGGCACCGCTGCTGGCTGAGGTGCAGAAGGGGATCACCGTCATCCCGGTAAAGTCATGGCTCTCCACAAAACTGCTCAAAATGCGCGGGGCCTGTCCCCACCAAATCGGATATCCGAGATATACGGTCGTATAACCGCTAAGATCGATGTCGTTGGCAATCTCCGGGCGGGCATCCGGCGTATTCTGTTCCACAGTGGCACGGGTCGTACCGTCATTATAGTCCAGATCCTCCGCCGTATAAAGCTGCGCAGGAACGATTTCTGCAAGTTCCGCCCCGGTGAGTGCTGCAATCTTCTCGGCAACCCCACGCGTAGTGCCGGTAGCCGAGAAAAAGACAACAACGGCTGTGTTCTCCCTGGATGGTTCACGCATGGTTTTTTCCGCCCCTGTTTGTGTTGGTTTTATCTCCTGTGCAGTTGCGGGGACATTTTGGGGCTCCTGCACGTCTGCTGCCGCAGGTACCGGGGTAGCCGGAACCGCCTGTGCCTGTATGCTGCCGCATCCCGCGGAAACAAGCATTCCTGCAACCAGCATTACTATAATCAGTTTTCTGCTCATGATGATTCCCTTTCTATCTGTATTATTTAAAAGATTCTCAAAGCTTCCCGCGGTCCTCTAGGCATCTTTTCCGATCCGGTCGGGGATCTCCTCATTCCAGATCTCTTTGGCCTGGCGGAATACTGCCCAGCCTTTGGGCCAGCCCACATACATGGTGGCATGGGTAATGACGGCGGCGATTTCTTCTTTTGTTACCCCGTTGTTTTTCGCATTTTGCAGGTGATAACCGAGAGATGAATCCGTGATCCCCGATGCCATGAGAGAAACGACGGTAATGATGCATTTGGTCTTGACATCGAGTGCCTCTTCATTCCACACCTCGCCGAACAGTACATCGTCGTTGAGATGGGCAAACATCGGCGCAAATTCACCAAGCTGCGCCCGGCCTGCGGTTTGTGTGATCTTCTTGCTCATAGTTTTCCCCTTTTATTGTTTAATATATTTCAGATCCTTTTCCGGTAAGCCGGAATCCTCGGAGACAAATCGCTCCACTTTCATATGTAGATCATATTTTTCCCGCAGCGCCGTGATCTGGGCCATCATGGGCGAGGCGTGATGCAGGTCGATAGTCGCCTGATCCCGCCATTGATCGATCAGCAGCACGGTTTCTGGATCGTCCATCGGGAAATAGTATTCGTATCGCAGGTTGCCCTCCTCTGCCCGGATATCCGCCGCGATGCCGCTGCCCGTCATCTCCTCAGCAAACCGCCGTGCAGAGCCGTTCTTCCCGGTATAGTAAAGATGGATCGTAATCATAAATGCTCCTTTTTTGTATTTTATTGCAGGCCTTTCAGAAGTGTCCGGATAAAGGCATAAGCCATTTCATAAGTGCTCATATAAACATAGGAGATCTTTGCCTCTTTCATAGCCTGTCGTTGTTTTTCCGTCACCACGGTATAGGGATACAGTCCGTAAACAAATGGCAGAAAGGCGTACAGAAAAGTCTGCCTTTCTTTTTCTCCGAGGCCGGGGCAATGGGTCTCCAGGCAGCGCTCCAATGCGTCTTTTGATGCTCCGTATGCTTTTTTAAATTCCACCAGACGATCCATACGGGAGTTGGCTTCCATATCATAGAGATTCATGCTCAGAAGTTTTAGCATTAATGGACGGCGTTCCAGGGCACGGGCAAGCTCGGATGCCAGTTCCTCCAGACTCAGTTTCCCTGTCCTTCCGCACAGTCCGTCAAGGTCTTCGGTAAAGAGATCGTATTCCTGCGCAAACAAAGCGAGAAAGATCTCCTCCTTCGTCTCAAAATAATTGTAGATTGAGGTGCGGGTAAAGGAGGTTTGCTGTCCGATCTCCTTGATCGTAATGTCCTTAAAGCTCATGGTTTCATAGAGTTTTCGGCATGCAGTAATGATCTCCTCTTTCCTGGCATTGGTCAGTTCAGGTGAACCTTTTGGCATTTTCAATCCCTCCTTTCTTCCGGTTCTTTCCGATGCATTATTTTACTCATCAAGGTTTATCAGCGTATAGCTGCGGCTTCCGAGCCCGATCTTTTCCGCATACTCCAGGGTATGCAGGCCGTTGCGAGACTCGATCCGGCGGATCAGGGAAGCGTTCCCCTCTGCCTGCCAGACGAGGTCGATGCATGCCTGGTCCAGTGCCACCGGGTCACCGGAGGCCAGAATGCCGATATCGTGGATATCCGGCTCCGCAGGGCGTCCGTCGCAGTCACAGTCCACACTCAGCCGGTTCATGACGTTGATGTAAACGATGTGCTCCGGTCCCGCATGGTCGCGCACAGCGGTGACCATCTCCGCCATTGCTTCCAGCCATGCATCCTGATTGTGATGCATGATGCTGCCGCTCGTACGTGTTCCGGCGGAATGTACATAGACTTTCCCGGCAGGCGAGGACATGCCGATGGCTACATTCTTGATTGCCCCGCCGAAGCCCGCCATGGCGTGGCCCTTGAAGTGGGAAAGGACAAGAAAGTCGGAATAGTTTTCCGCATGGCTACCGACGATGGCATGCTCCAGTCGTTGTCCGTCCGTCACCGGCCACTGGACTTCGCCTTCCTCATCCATCAGATCAAATTCCGCAAATGAGGTAAATCCGTGATCTTCAGCCACCTGTCTGTGCATTGCCGAGCTGCTGCGGGAACCGCCATAGGCAGTGTTGCATTCCACGATAGTGCCGTCAAGCGCCTGTACCAGAGGCCCGATCAACTCGGCGCGGAGATAGTTGCTGGCAGGTGGTTCCCCTGTGGAGACTTTTACGGCCAGCCTGCCGGAGGGCATCCAGTCCAGAGCATCATATACTTTCTGCAGGCCGTCCGGTGAAATGTCCGATGTGAAATATACGGCGGGCACCTGTTCATCTGCCAGTGCAGCAGTCTTAAGGGAAAACGAAAGAATAAGAACAAGCAGCAGTAAAATACACCCTTTTTTCATGGCGGGTTCCTCCTTGTGAATATATTATGACACGATGTCAGAACACAGTATACCAGTGTTCTGACATCGTGTCAACACTTTTTCCAATCCCAGCAGGCTGGGTTTTCATCTGTCCGTATAATGCAGTCCGCTTTCTCTTCGATGAGAAGTTTTCGGAAGTACAGTTCTTCCATCGGGATCCAGATCTCTTCAAATGCCTTGTAATGGTTCCCTTCCCGCTCCCGCAGGCGTGCTTCCTGAACTTTTCTCCCGGCTGTGACGAAGAGTTTTAAATCGTATGCATCTGCCAGTTCCGGATGCTGCGAATAACTTCCCTCCACGATGGTTACCCGTTTTGCCCGAAACACTTTCTCTGGAAGATACTGTCTTTCCGGGCAGGAAAATGCACGGTAATGCACTTCTTCTCCCGCTGCCGCCGGTTCCAGCACGTCCTTTCGAAACCGTTTCAGATCCATATTTCCCGCGGGAATCGTCTTCCAGTTTTCCTCTCGAAGCCGGAATGGCAGATAGTAATCATCCATATGGAAAAGATTCCCGCCCGTTTGCTTTGCCAGCTCCGCACCCAGGCTGCTTTTTCCGCAGCCGCATCTTCCGTCGATGGCGATCAGGATCCTGTCTTTTTTTTCAAGCCGCTCTATCAGTTGCTCCGGGATGTTGCCCATATACCGTTCCTCCTGCTTCTGTGAAATGCTTTTCTCTTCTGTAAAACCGGCCCTCAGTCCGAAACCGTTTCAAAAAAGGCAAGGATCAGGCTGTTTGCATCAATGCCGCACCATTTTTCATTCGGCCAGGAATGACGTCCGTTTTTTATGAAAAGCGTCCAGACCTGATTCTTTTTTTCATCACTCCGATACTTCGTGAGTATAGACCCTTTTCCGATTTCTTCGGATTCGCACTTCTCAAGCCCGTTGGACATTGCCCAGTATGTCATTACATCCTCGATGGCAGGCGCAGGCGCGTATTCAGCGCTCCCGTCGCTGTTTTTAGGGACAACGTCATCTTTTTCTCCGGTGATCTGAAAGAAGCTGATATCGTTTTTTCCCTTTCGGTCATCCCAGACTTTTTCCGGCATCAGCCCTGCTACGCTGACAAAAGCCGAAAATGTGTTGCCCGCCTCCATCGCAAGCCGATGCGTCATAAAAGCTCCGTTTGAAAACCCGACTGCAAAAATCCTCGTCTTGTCCAGGGCGTACTGTTCCTGCAGTGCTTCTGCCAGTGATGCAAGGAAGGCCACATCATCATTGCCCTCTGTGCCGATTCCCGAATTCCATCCCACGGCTGAAACGGGGTCATTTGGATTTGGAGCCCCGGTTACATAAACAACCGCGTATCCCTCTTTGTTTGCTGTCTGTTCAAAATGGGTGGAATTTTGAAAACTCTCTGCCGTATTCCCATACCCCGGCAGCAGTACGACCAGCGGCGCCCCCTCTGCCTTTTCCGGAAAGTACAGGATAAAATCATGCTTGACGCCTTCAAAACTGCAGGAATAGCAGTTGTTTTTCAGATTCACAATATCGGATAAGGCTCGGGATTCCGCTGCCGCCTGTGCACAGCTGTTTACAGCCAGGGTAACAGCCAGTACAATCGTGAGAAACAGTCTTTTTCGCATATCGCCGCCTCTCCTTTCCGTTTTTATTGTATCAAATCTGTTTCCGTTCGTCAAACGAACCATATACAAAATGCCATGAATCCCGACAGAAGTCCCTGCTTGACTTCTCTCTGAAAAATCATATAATGATCCTGGCAATACAAGTCAGGAGGATGTATAGAGCATGGAAAGATTCACCCCTTACGAAAAACTCTCCAAAAAACGCAGGAGAGCGCTGGACGCACAGCGCAGGGAAACCTGGCCTATCAGCCCGGTCACCCGAAAAAGCAAAAATCCGAAAGCATACAACAGAAAAAAGGCACGGAATTGGATGCAGGACGATCCTTCTTCCGTGTCTTTTTTCGTCTGTGTTTTCCCTTGACAACGACAGCAAAAAGAATAAGATGAAGAGGTACCTTTAATAATCCGTCCATCCGTGATAAGAGGACGCACAGGAGGATTGAAGAATATGAAGGATGAATGCCTGATCTGCGGCGCTCCTCTGGAGTACCTGGAGACAGATGAGCCGATGGAATGCGCCATCTGCCACAAGCGGGAGAACAGCAAGACCCGCTGTACAAATGGCCATTATGTATGCAATTCTTGCCACACTGCCGGGATGGACAGTATTATAGGTCTGTGTCTTGAAAACCGTTCCAAAAATCCGGTGGAGATCCTGGAACAGATGATGGCGCAGCCGTTTTGTCACATGCACGGCCCGGAGCACCATGTAATGGTCGGCGCAGCCCTGCTGACTGCCTGTCGCAACGCAGGTGCCGAGATTGATCTGTCGGCCGCCCTTACAGAGATGATAAGCCGCGGAAAGGAAGTTCCCGGCGGAGCTTGCGGATTCTGGGGTGCCTGCGGGGCAGGGATCAGTTCCGGAATGTTTGTTTCGATCCTCACCGGCTCAACCCCTTTGGCGCAGGAAGCTTTTGCCCTCTCTCACCGGATGACGGCAAAATCCCTGAGTTCCATCGGAGAGATCGGCGGTCCGCGGTGCTGTAAAAGAGATTCTTTTCTGTCGATCCTGGCTGCTGTCGACTTTGCGAAGGAGAACTTCGGAATAGAAATGGAGAAACCGGAGATCGTATGTTCCTATTCAAAGCAGAATAACCAGTGCATCGGAAAACGATGCCCGTTTCATAAGGGAAATCGCAAACCGTAAAGGCAGCAGGGCAGGTTACGGTGCAGCCTGCCCTACCTGACTCAAACTGAGAATTTTTCAGAAAAGCTTTTGAACTGCCTCGTTTATTATGATATGATATGCACTGTGGATTCTTTATTATCAGGAGGAAACAGAAATGCCAAAAGTACTGTTATTGAACGGCAGCCCGAAAGCAAACGGCTGTACCGCCACAGCCCTGCAGGAGGTCATCACTTCCCTGCAGGCGGAAAACATAGAAACAGAGCTGGTCCACGTAGGCAGCCGGGAGATCCGCGGCTGTATCTCCTGCAATTTCTGCGGGAAAAACAACCGCTGCGTTTTTAATGATCTGGTCAATGAAATTGCGCCGAAGTTTGAGCAGGCAGACGGGCTTGTCATCGGCAGTCCCGTATACTACGGTTCCCCGAACGGAACGATCCTCGCCTTCCTTGACAGGCTTTTCTACAGCACTTCTTTTTCCAAACACATGAAAGTGGGAGCTGCGGTTGTCAGCTGCCGCAGAGGCGGAAACACCGCATCCTTTGATGTTCTGAACAAGTATTTTACCATTTCCGGGATGCCGGTCGTTTCCAGCACTTATTGGAATCAGGTCCACGGCTTTTCGGCTGAGGATGTAAAAAAAGATCTGGAAGGTCTGCAGACGATGCGCAATCTCGCCCGGAATATGGCTTTTCTGATCCGCGCCATTCAGGCGGAAAAAGCCAGATCCGGTCTTCCGGCTGAGGAACACGGCTTCTTCACCAGCTTTCCCGACGGGAAATAATAGAGAGCGCGAAGAAACGCTAAAAAATGCATGATGGGGAATGATTCTTTCTCCATCATGCATTTTTTACAGCTGATTGTTCTGCTCCGTATACGGCAGCACGGCAATTTCCAGGTTTCCGTTTCGGGTGCGGATCTCGTCGATCATTTTTTTCTCTTGATCCGCTTCTTTCATCCGGATCCGGTATGTCAGCTTGAACATGGATCCCATATTGCTGGTTTTCACTCCGATATTTTCTGCCCGCAGAAGATATCTGTCAAAAATATCTTTGAACTCTTCCTGATAAAACAGGGTCTCCGGCACCGTAACCAACAGCATCCTGTCACACCCCGCAGCAGGGCGGTCAAACCAGGCGCAGCGGCTGAGCAGATAGTATACAGCCGAAAGCCCCAGCAGGATCACCGCACCGTAAGTAAGATATCCCATACCGAAAGCGATTCCTGCGCCCATTGCAATCAGAATTGCCGCAATTTCATCCGCACTGCCCTGTGCCGAACGGAATCGGATCAGGGAAAATGCGCCGCCCACGGCAACCCCTGTCCCGATGTTTCCGTTTACAAAGGTGAGGACGCTTCCCACCACCACCGGAATCACAGACACCACGAGGAAAAATCTTCTGGTGGAATGCATGCTCAAACTCATCACGCAGGAATAAACAACCCCGGCCAGCAAGGCCGCTGCCGCCATGGCGAAAAACTGTACGGGCGTCAGTTCCGCACTGTAGATCGACTGAAACATTTTCTCTCCTCCTTATGCGATCGCTTTCTGATAAGCACTGCCGTATTTTGAAAAACTTGCCTGATAGATCCGGTGCTCAGACAACATGCGGCAAAGCCACAGCGGAATGCTGCACTGTACTTTGATCTCCAGAATGGAAGATCCGTACGGCAGAAGGAGATCTCCTTCCATATTGTGGGTCAGGCTGATATCGTCGATACGGTATCTCGGGTTCTCATCAATAGTCAGGCGCAGGTCCCCGTCCGGCTCAAAATAAGCTGTCCTGTCATAGATGATCAGGCAGGCGGGCTGCAGTTTTTCATAAAAGTGCCGGAAATAATTGATTTCTTTTTCAATCTGTCCGGATTCTTCCAGGTCCTCGTCTTTTTCAATAAACTGTTTTACCGCCGGGATCGTACTCTGAACTCTTCTCTTGTATACGATGCCTCCCGCTTTCCTCTTCAGTTCCAGAAAAACGGGAGTGTCCTCCGCTGCGATCCCGTAAGAGCGCAGGCGTATCTTCTCCTTGAAAGCCGGCTTTTCCAGGCTCGCCCGTACCAGCCGGTAATCCGGGGTATCGTAATAGATGGAAGCGATTGACGTTCTTCCGAACTGATCTTCCTGCATATGCCCTTCCAGGCATTTCTTCACCATCTCTGTCTGTTCGGATGAAAGAAGATATTTGATCTCCCGCCGGGACATCACTTCGACCGGGTTTGTTACTTTCACACACATTTCTGTTGCCTGCCTTTCTGTCTTTCTCTCTTTTCGGCACGGATTCTAATGCCGCATTCTGAAAAACGGCTGAAAAGCATATGAACAATTTGTATCTGTTGCAGCCCCCGCTCGATCTGTACCCTTCCGGAACGCTTTCGGTTGCCTCAGTCCCCGGTATTACTGCCGCTCCGTTTTACGCGTTTCGTTTTTCCTCCGTCTCTAAGGCCACTTCCACACAAAAACCGCGGTGTCCGCAAGCCGGACAGGTGAGTTTCCGCGTTGCCGGTGTATGATTTGCCCAGAACGCTTCTTTCAGCGTAGGTTTAAAAACGGTATGGCATGCAGGGCAGAGATAATTACACCTCCTGCCGCTGAGAATACCTCATGATGCAGCGTCACAAACAACCCCTTATACAAGGGGGTTTTTATTTTTCCCTCAACATTTTTATATGGGGGATGCCGTCCAGGCTGAATTCCTCTGAAATTTGCCGGAAGCCCTGCTTTTCATATAATCCTCTGGCGTATACCTGAGCCTCCAGGTAAATACGCTCCGCAGAGAAGAACTCCTGTGCCGCCCGGATTCCCTCTGTAAGGATCCGGCTGCCTGCACCGCAGCGGCGTTTTACGGCAAGCACTCTCCCGATAGAGACGAATTCGCTTTCTGCTCCCTTGTCCATGACCCGGAGATAAGCCTGGATCTTTCCTTCCTCATCCTCCAGCCAGACGTGGATCGCATTCTGGTCGAGATCATCCAGCTCCATATAAGGGCAGTTCTGCTCGACCACAAAAACGGATACTCTCAATTTCAATATCTGATAGAGTTCTTCCGTCGTCAGTTCGTGAAATCTTTTTTTATAGAGGTTCATCTTCCCCTCCGGTACTTTTCATTTCTCTTGATTGACGCTTCCGGCTTTACAGCAAAGCCGGGGTGTCGCGATGACCCCCGGTTATTGCTTGTACAGATTCTCTTTTATTTTTTATAGCTGTGCCCGGATGCGTGCAATGGTTTCGGCATATTCCTCATCTGTCAGAAATACCTTGCCGGGATTCATGGCAAACACGCCTCCCCATTCCTCTCCGCCTTCGTATTTCGGGACGAGATGCACATGGAGATGGCAGCCGGTGTCTCCATAGGCGCCGTAGTTCAGCTTATCCGGTTTGAATGCCGCATGGATTGCCTTTGCTGCCCGATGGATATCCTCCATAAAGGCGTTTCTCTCTTCCGCGGTAAGATCTGTGATCTCGCTGACGTGATCACGGTAGGCGACAATGCAGCGCCCCGGATGGCTCTGCTCCTTAAAAAGGATCAGTGTGCTGACGCCAAGTTCACAGATTGGGATCCCGAACGCGCCTAGCAGTTCTCCGCCCATACAGTATCCGCAGGCACTGCGCGGGCTTTTGGCCTGTCTTTCTTCCAGTGTCATTTTGTTTTCTCCTTCCTGTTTCTATCCGTTTTCGGCAATATCCTGCCGGTCTCCTTCTCCTGTCAAAGGTCATTGTTATTATAGTCTAAAATCGGGAGATTGCAAGCGCATTCCGAACGGCACTTTCTCAGCGTCTTCCGAAAGCGGACAGGGAACGCTTATCGATTGCAAAACGCAAAAATCCTGTCGTAAAAGTCTTTTGCCTCCTCAAAAGCGCCGTGCCCCAGACCTTCATATACAAACAATTCACTGCCGGTTATTCCTTCGTTCAGCTCGGAAGCAGCGCCTGTTCCGACCGTTTGATCATCACTTCCCGCCAGAATGAGAGTCGGGCAGCTTATTTTATTCAATTCGTCCCGCAGATCAAAATCCAGGATTGCATAGGCGTTTTTCAAAAAGCGGTCATAGTCTGAAGGCTTCGTAAATCTGGCAAGCAGAGGAAAGAACCATCTGTTTCTCTGCAGATACCGCTCTGAATACATCTTTTCCGCGGTATCGACCATCAGCGCCGTATGGTCTCCCCGCTTTGCCATGTCGATCCAGCCTGAAACCGCTTCTTTCACAACGCTGTTTGCATTGGGAGCTGTCACGGCAAGGATCAGTTTTTCCGCCGTTTCCGGGTGATATACGGCAAGCGCCTGGCAGATCATTCCTCCTTCTGATACACCGAGCAGGCAGGCCTGATCGATTCCCAGGTTTCTCATGGCTCTTGCCTGATCCTCCGCCATGTCCTCTATCGTGTATCCTCCCGGCATTTCTTTTTTCCTGCTGAATAGATAAACGGTATAATCCTGTAAGAATTTCCTGTAAGGCAGCGACAGGATCCGGGCTTTCCCTTTCACGGTTGCCAGGCCGTCTGAAAGCCCGGGCAAGACAACCAGTTTCTTTTTCCCTCTGCCGAAAGAAACATAATCCATTTCCGTATTGCCCACCGCTACACGTCCGTCCTTCATCTTTGGCTCTCCTTTTTTATCACATTCTTCTTTTCTTCTTATTTTGGGGAATGGTTGCTCTTCTGTCAAGAAGATTCAGGCATATTTGGGGGGAAATTGATTCAGGATTCATAAAATGGACCTTGCCCGTCAGGTCTCCATTAAAGTTCTCTTTATGGAAAACGGGCTCGCTGCGGAAACCGCTCCTTCGGCCCTTTTCTTTACCCGTCCGCAGCAGCTGTGTTCCCGGGAATTTATTCGTTCCGTGCTGAGCTGCTGAAACAAACGCAAGTCCGTATAGAAAATGCATATTTCTATAGACATTCCTGTTTTTTTCTGCTATAATGCCGCAGGAATTTGAAATGGAGGATTCATTTAATGCCAAAACAGAAAAAAATAACTACCATCAAAGACCTTCGTGCTGCCAAGGGGCTTTCCCAGGCCGCATTTGCTAAATCGATTGGCATAAGCACGGCTTCCGTCGGCGCTTATGAAGCTGACCGGATCCATCCGAGTGATAAAGTGTTGGAAAAGATCAATGAAGTTTACGGCGTTCAGCTTCCCGCCGCAAAGAAGCCTGTAAAAAAGGCCGCTTCCGGCAAGGCCGCCAAAAAAAGTGCCGCTCCCAAAAAGGCAGCTGCTTCTTCTGCAAAAAAGAGTGCTAAGATCGTCATCCAGTCTCCTTTCGGTACGGAAATCACACCTGCTGAGATCCTCGCCAAAGTCGGCGATGCAGATCAGATCTATGTGAGAGCAGACGAAAACAAAGCTTACTGGGTACGCGGTGACGAAACCGGAAGCATAGATCTTTGGTAAAAAACGTTTTGCCCGGCCTTGTGCCGGGCAATTTTTTATTTGAACATCTGTTGCTCCTTGAAGGAAGGTTAGGCGAATATGCGTATGCAGGAGAAAACAGAAAAATCAGTCTTCCGTTTCCGTTTTGTAACCGAAATTCTGAAAACAGAGGGATAGTTGGGAAACCTGGGATAGTTGGGATAGTTGATACTCCTAACTGTCCGTGAACAATTGGTTCTTCAGTCCGGTAAGGAAAACGGTGTGATCTGTGCAAGAAGGAAAATATCTTGTTGTCTTTCCTCAATTGCATGGGATGTATTATTCTGTTGCAGGGAAAGCCGTCTTATACTTTGAATAGTAATTGGTATAAACCGGGATCTCATTTTATGGGTATCTCGGTCTTTTCATTATGCAATCGACCCCTCCGTCGATTATCATACCGGTACCTGTCATATTGCCTGATTTCTCTGTGGGGCAGTCCGAATAGGCCCGGGAATTATACCATTATCAGGCATTCCATACTCATAAAAACTTTTGCCTGTTCCTCGAATAATGGAAACTGAAAATACTTGAAAATTTAAAACGTTTTGTTATAATATAAGAAGAGTCTATTGCAATGGATGGTCATACCTGTGAAAATTGATGATTTGGAAGCATTTCTCACGGTTGTACAGACTGGTTCAGTAACAAAAGCAGCTGAACAGATGTCTGTCACTCAGCCCGCACTTACCTATCGTATTCAGTCACTTGAAAAAACGCTGGGTTATCAGCTTTTTGAACGCGATCATAGGCAGAAACAGTTCAACTTGTCAGCTGAGGGACGGGAGTTTTACGTGATCGCAGAAAAGATGGAGATGCTATGGAAGGATGGCAAAGCAATCTCAAAACCGCGTTCTGGCAAAGCAATCTCAAAACCGCGGCCCGTCTATCGTGTAGCTGCTACCTATGCACTGAACTGTTATGTAATGCCCTCCGTCTGCTCGGCATTCTGGTCTCGAAATTTACCAATTTCTATGGAGATCCACGCCATGCACTGCAACGAGTGTTATGCAGGGATTGAAGAGAATTCTCTGGATGCTGCGGTGCTTACCAGAACAATATCTTCTAAACTTCCGGCCACACCCGTGTGGGAAGATAAGATGGTGCTTGTATGCAGCAGCAGCGCAGAGTACAATGGAGAGATTCATCCGTCAGAACTTGACCCGGAAAAATGTATTTATATTTACTGGAATCCTGAATATGCCAAATGGCATGAATATTGGTTCCGCTCTGCCCGATATCAGATTCGCTCCGATAATATTCGTCTTGCAGAAAAACTTTTATCCTCTAATCCCGGATACTGGTCAATTGCTCCGCTTCCTATTGTCAAGACAATTGAAAAATACCGTGAGTTAAAACATATTCCTCTTGGCGGAGATTCTCCGGCCTGGCCGGTATATCTGTTGTCAAAAAACCCGAACAGTACGTACAATCAATATATGATTGAAGATATTCGTTCCTTTATGAAAAAGTATTCCTAAAACAAGTTCATATTTTCAACACCGCCGATATATAGGAATCCTGTAAAAAGGATTCTGAGATAAAGAGAAGAACTGAGTAATCGTAATTGTACAGGTATAACAGAAAACAGCGAGAATCCTGAAATTGGACTCCCGCTGTTTCTTTTTCTGGCTGTTTTTTGCAGCGCCTTTTTGGTCCTTCCGGATCACAGACGCGAGGTGCTGTCCACGGAAATCAGTTCCTCCATCGGGTAGTAATCATAGTATTTATCGCCGAGATCTGTTTCCGTACATGCTGCGTCGAATTGGTCCAGGATCTTCACCAATTCCGGGAGGATCCTTTTTTCACAGGTCTGTTCAATGAGATTGATGTACATGCGGCCCCGCCAGGAATATGATGCCGCCTTGACAGGTCCCCTCGTGGTAGGGCTGTCAAGCATATAGGAGTCTACATATTCTGCAATCTCCTCTGGAAGATCCATTTTACCCGTATAGGAAATAAAGAACGAGCTCTTCTTTTCTCTCGCTTTCCGTTCCTGATCCAGAACTTTCTGGTTCATCACATATTTTTCGATCGGGCCGTCCATCTGTTTTGCGGCTTTCCGGCGTTTTGCAACTTCCCGATCTACGGTCTCCCGACCCAGCCGCAGATCCATCCGGAAACGCTGTACTGTCATTTGTGTCTCAAGATCCATGCTGCGATCCCCGGGAAGAAGGACCGTCGGGAAAGAATGGGAAAAGCAGAACGGTGTCCTGCTGTCATAGAATGTTCTGAAGTTTGCCGCACCGCTGCCAACCACGACTTTATCTTCCGCATCGTAAGCATTGGCAATCGCCTTTGCCATCATCCATGTCAGAAGCGGGAAAACAGATGTGTCCGTTTTTTTCGCAGCCGCAAGTATTATACTCGACGAGAACGAAATGCTGTGAATCTGCTGCGGTACGCCACTGCTGTAGTTCATCCTGTTCGGAATGAGAAGCTCGTTTTTCCACTTGTCCGTCATATAATATCCGACAGCATCGGCGTTACCATACAAATCATAAGGATCCCGAAAATCTGTCGGATCAACAGCAATCGTATCCTTCGAAGTGCCAATAGACTCGTCAAGCTGATGCAGATAGCAGCGGAGAATATACTTCAGGAACTCATTTGCACCGAAAAAGTCCGTAAGCATATGATGGATGGAGAGGCTGATCCTGCGGCTATGATAGCTGACCCGAAACAGATAGCCTCGGCTTGCTTTCCCGAAGGTATGCGTTTTCCCGTCATTTTCATAAATACAGGGAAGAAGATCATTCTTCTCATAAACCGGCTGCCGGTTTTCATTCAGTGCAAGCCTGACTCTGAATACCGGGAAACGCTCAATTGCCTTTTCCAGCGCTCTCTGAAGCTTTTCCGGGACAACCGTTTCTTTCAAAGTGTATGACAGCAGCATAACCGGAGACTGATCTTTATATCCGGTATAAAACTGCTCTATCCCTCCCGCATCAATGATCCGCGTCAGATTCTTCGTTCTTTCTCCGGGAGCGGATTTTGCACAAACGGGTTTCACGGATCCAGGTCCTGTTCCGTTTTCCTGCCGAACAGGTATTTCGCTGTTGCAAGGCTCAGCAGCGAGGTGATCTCTTGTGTCTCCGGTCCGTCAACAGCCTCTGCATTTGCAGCAAAAGAGCATAAATTGCTGCCTAACATTATGGCGGCAAAAAATGCACTCAGTACTCTGGAAAATCTCTTCATTTTCATTACCATTATCTTTTGTATTCTTCTTACAGGTCTTAAGTCTGTTTACGCGATAAAGCTCCTTAATCTGTGAAACTCAATCATAATCCACCCCTGGCATATGGATTGCCGATAGACACCAGACGGTCGATGAATTTTGTCTTCACTTCATATTCCAATATGTAACACTGCGAAGGCAGCAAAAATACTTTTTTCCATCCCGCAGCTGAGCGGTTGCGTATTTCTCTGTTTGTCAGGCATTACCCAAGCATCACAACAATATAATTTTCCACGCGTTTTACAGATCCCGGATAGGGATATTCCGGCATCGCTTTTACTTCATCCAGTTTGCCCAGTTCCAGTTGTTCTTCCCAGGTGGCAAAAGGCACGTCAAATCCGAGATACTGCCGGATCATCCTTTCCTTGCTGTAGACGTTCAAAAGATTTTTTTCCGGTCCGGTGAGGTCTCCGGTATCGATCTGGTCTACCTCATAAAAAGCAGCCCCGCCCCGCCCCATCAGTGCGATGGTGCAGTCGCTGTCAAACCCTTCCGTCATTTCTATTCTTGTCACTACCGAAGTATAATAGGAATAGGCATTTTCGTACTGAAGATACATCTTCAGATAGGTCTCATTCCCGAAGTAAATATTGCTGATCGTGATCAGCAGCATCCCCGCCAGGGTAAGGTTTCGAAGCACGGTGGTGCTGTTCCCCTCAGCCTGTTCCAGAAGGATCGCGATCAGCACATAGACGCTGACAAAGCTGTAGAGCACTATGGTATGGATCACTTCCACATTTGCCAGAAGAAACACGCAGTTCATTGCCAGCGGCAGAAGGAGCAGGCACAAAAGGAGCAGCCCCGCTCTTTTTGTCTGGGAATAATGCCGGGCAAACCACATGCCAAGAAGGAGGATCACGATCCCGGCCCCCATGACATGGAGGATCATGGAGAGCTTTGTGGGCACATAGCCGAAATATCCGGCAGCGAGTGCCTTCCACAGGGCATTGTAGGCAAGCGCCACGCGGTAAAGAATGCCGTGTTCCGAAAAGCCGTGTTCCGCATAACTTTCCCCGATACTGTGCAGGGCGATACGGCTGCCGATATAGTAAACAGCAAGCGCAATGCCCATCCGCGCAAGTGCCTTTACCCCGAACAGAAAGACTTCCTCCGGAGAACCTTCTTCCCGCAGCAGCCGCCGGATCATCAGAAGAACATAATAACTTGCCGCCACGGCAATATACGCCTGATAGATCCCCAGGCTGAAGATCAGCGGCAGACACCCGCCCAGCCTGATCAGGCGGTTTTCACTGCACCCCATACAGACCGAAAAGACAGCCAGCAGCAGGGATAACGCAAACGGCATGCTGGTGAACATATAGCAGTATAACCCCGTCATATACGGGAAACTCAGAAAAACCGCGCCCAGTACGCCCTGCAGATACGGGTTGCTGATTGCAAAGAGCCGGATCGTGATACACACGATTGCCGTAAAGAAAAGCATACTTAGTATCCCGTAGATCCAGGGCATGGAGGCGTCCGGAAACAGAAAGCTTGTTAACCCGATTGTCCATCGTCCGTAGTCGATTCCGCCGCCCTTCCCGAAAAGTGCGGTGATCTCATCCCCGTTGAGCAGCTTGTTGGTAAAAGCAAACCCATGGGTCAGCATGCCCGCTGCCAGGGAGGCCCGGATCGGGACTCTGTATTCTCTCAGGATCTCCGCGCTCCGTCCCAGGCAGCGTTCCACAATTCCCTGCTGTTGCGTTTGTGTCATTTTGTTTCCTCTCTTTTTTATGATCCCGCTATATGGCTATCGTCCCGGACAGCACGCAGGAAATGTGCTCTTTCCGTTGACAGGCGGACCCTTTTGTTTTAAAATTTCTCTATCAGAATACCTGAAACAGGAAAAGAAGGATTTTTATGATAAACTCTTCCCGATCCGGTAAAACAACCGCCAGAAATATGACGGTCGGCCCGATTTTTCGCCAGCTCACGCTTTTTGCCCTTCCTCTGATGCTGGGCAATATTTTTCAGATGCTCTATAACACCGTCGATTCGGTGATCGTCGGCAATTTTGTAAGCAAACAGGCGTTGGCAGCCATTGGCTCAACGACGATGATTGTCAACATGATGGTGTTTTTCTTCAACGGTTTTTCCATCGGTGCCAGTGTGATCATCGGGCAGTTTTTCGGAGCCCGGGAACTGGAAAAACTGCACAAGGCTATTGAGACCACGATGGCCGGCACCTTTCTTCTCAGCATCTTTTTTTCCGTGTTCGGGATCCTTCTTGTAAAACCGCTTCTGCACTTTATGAGTACGCCGGATGATGTGTTTTCCGACGCCGTGCTCTATCTCAGGATCTATATCGGCGGGATCTCGGGGCTGCTGATCTACAATATGGGCAGCGGGATCCTGCGTGCCGTGGGGGATTCCACTCGTCCTCTGTATTTTCTCATCCTCACCAGCATCCTGAACATTGTGCTGGATCTGTTTTTCATCCTTGTGCTGAAAGCCGGCATTGCAGGTGCGGCGATTGCCACCATCATCTCTCAGTTTTTCTCCGGTGTCCTGATCCTCGTGCTGCTGACCCGCTCCAAAGACATCTACCGTCTCCGGTGGAGGGAACTGCATCTGGATTTCCCGATCCTGAAAAAGATTTTTTCCGTCGGCATGCCGGCAGCCATTCAGTCCGTCATCACAGCCTTTTCCAACATGTTCGTGCAAAGCTATATCAACTTTTTCGGTTCCGACTGCATGGCGGGCTGGGGCTGTTACAATAAGCTCGACCAGTTCATCATGCTTCCGATGCAGAGCATGGCCATGGCCGCCACTACCTTTGTCAGCCAGAACATCGGAGCAGGCAATGAATCCCGCGCAGACAAAGGCACTCGTGTGGCACTTCTTCTTTCCTGCGGCGTTACCGGTGTGATCAGCGCACTGCTTCTTGTGTTTGCGCCGCCGGCTGTCCGCCTCTTTTCACCGGATGCCGAAGTGATCCGGTACGGCGTCCTTTTTATTCGCACCAACGTGGCATTTCTGCTCTTCGCCTGTATCAGTCATGTGCTGGCAGGAGCCCTGCGCGGCAGAGGCGATTCCCGCGGTCCGATGATCATCATGCTCTTAAACTTTGTGGTGCTGCGGCAGATTTATCTGTTTCTTGTCACCCGCTTTGTTGCCAACACGCCGCGTATCGTGGGCTTCGGTTATCCGGTGGGATGGTTTTTCTGCTGCGTTACCGAATTAATCTATTATTTTTATCAGCGCCGCAAAGCTCTGCCTGCTGCAGACAGAATTGCTTAAAATACGCCTCCGGTGATGCTTCGTATCCCGATCAGGATAAGAAGGTTCCCCGGGACGGATGCCTTTCCGAAAGCGCGCTCCGGGAAGTGGCAGCACCGATTGCTGCGCTGTCCATCTCCTCATTCTTTCTGCCGATTTTCTCTTCTGCCCAGATATCCCTCCAGAATCAGGCTTGCCGCCACGGCGTCCACCGTCTGGCGGTGTTTTTTTTCTCTTTTCCCGTTTGCATGAAGGATTGCATGTGCCTCAATACTGCTGCGTCGTTCATCCCACAGTACCACCGGCAGGCCGGATGCTTCTGTCAGTAAGATCTGAAAAGCTCTGCTTTTTTCCGCCCGCGGCCCTTCCGTCCCATCCATATTTTTCGGCAGGCCGAGTACCAGCGTCTCAACCTCTCTCCTGCCTGCCTCTTCCGCGATTCGCAGGGCTGCCCGCTCCATATTCCATTCCTCCATTGTCCAGGCCTCTCCGCAGATCATCCCGGTGAGGTCGGAAACCGCAAGGCCGATGCGTGCATCCCCGTAGTCAATTGCCATGATCCTCATAGTTTTTCCTCTCAATAACACCCGAAGCAGGCACGGATCTCTCCCGCCATATAGAGAGACCCTGTTGCGCAAACCATTCTGCAGCTCTCCTTTGCCCGCTGCTGCGCCCGGTAAATTCCCTCTTCGATCGTCTCGCAGACGGTGACGGGTTTTTCAAACTGGCCAAGCAGTTCTGCCAGCTCCCGGGCTTCCAGTGCCCTGCTGCTGTTCGGTTTGATGCAGATATATTCATCTGCTGCCTCGTTCAAAATGGAAAAGATTGCCCGCGCATCCTTGTCCCGCAGCACCCCGACCAGCAGGATATGCTTCTCTTCCGGGAAATAATGCATCAGGTTTTCTGCAACTTCCTGTGCACACTGGGGATTGTGCCCGCCGTCCAGCACAAAATAAGGGTCATCAGCAAGTACCTCAAATCGGGCGGGCCAGGAAACGGCGTAAAGGCCGTGTTCCAATGCCTCCGGGGAGATCTTCCATTTTCTATTCCGAAGTACTCTGACAAGCTCGATCACAACCGCTGCATTCCTTCGCTGAAAAGCTCCCAGCAGCGGGATGGCATATGTCTCTCCCCGATAGGAAAACACCTGCCCTTCCAGGCTGTCAAATTCCGTCACGATCTGTGCAAAGTCCGCCTCGTGAAGCGCCGCTTTCTGCTGCCTGCAGAAGTCGCGGATGACTTCGGTCGCCTCCTCTCCCTGCTGATAAAGGACGCAGTCACATCCGGGTTTGATAATACGGGCTTTTTCCCCCGCGATCTCCGGTATCGTACTTCCGAGGATCCCCGTATGGTCCAGCCCGATGTTCATGATCACCGCCGCTTCCGGCTTTTGGATCACATTGGTCGCATCCAGCCGGCCGCCGAGCCCAACTTCTATTACGGTAATGTCACAGCTTTCTTTGGCAAACCAGAGAAACGCTGTTGCCGTCATCATTTCAAAGGCTGTCGGATGTCTCTCCATCGCTTCCGCGGCACTTCGTACCTTTGTGATGCAGGTAGAGAGCGCCTCATCGCCGATCTGCTGCCCGTTGATCTGCATTCTCTCATGAAAGCGGTAAAGATAAGGGGAGGTAAAAAGGCCTGTTTTATATCCGGCGGCTTTTAATACCGATGCCGTCATGGCCGCGCAGCTTCCTTTTCCGTTCGTCCCCGCTATATGGATCGTTTTCAGTTTTTCCTGCGGATTGCCGAGTTTATCAAGAAGCGTTTGCATGCGGGAGAGATCTCTGGTGTCGTCAAACCAGGCAGATGAGTTGATATATTGAAGCGCTTCCTCGACCGTCATAGCTGAATCTCCTCTTTATGATGTACACACTTTTCCTGGATTTAAAATAATATTATAGTATGAGGCGCCGTTTTCTGCAAGAACAAAACGCTCTATTCGAATTTGTATCGAATTTTTCCCCTTTTTCCTCCGAAAAGGGAAAAAAACAGTTGACGCTTCGCCGTTGTTGTGCTATTCTATCTCTACCTGTGCGGATGGGGGTTCCTGCCGTTTCAGGGAGGCATGCCTCTGGCGGAGCCGCAAGAAATGTTTCCGGCGTTTTTGTGCGCCGGTATTGCGTACGCCCGGCATCCGGTCATCCGGTGGTCCGGCGTTTTTTTCGGCTTTTTGGAGGCTGAATACTACAGCAAAATATTACACAGGAGGTGCCGAAAGTATGGCTGCAGATGCACGAGTAAAAATCACTCTCAGATGCGAGGAATGCAAGCAGAGGAACTACAATACGATGAAGAACAAGAAAAATACGAGCGAAAAACTTGAACGGAAAAAGTATTGTCCCTTCTGCAGAAAGCATACCAAGCATGTTGAAACAAAGTAACTTCTGAAAGGATGTGTGAAAATGGCTGAAGAAAAGAAAACGCAGGGTGCACCCGCAAAAGCCGTCACCGCCGTTAAGAAGGACGATACCAAGCTGACCCTCATGCAGAAGATCAGCAAGTGGTTTCGTGAGATGAAGAGCGAGCTTAAGAAGGTCATCTGGCCCTCAAAGGACCAGCTTGTTAAGAACTCTCTGATCTCTGTCGGTATGATTCTTATTTCCTCTGTTGTGATCTGGGGCTTCGATGAGATTGCCCAGCTGCTGGTGAAGGCTTTGCTCACCCTCGCAGGTTGATCAGCAATGGCGGAAGAGGCAAAATGGTACGTCGTTCATACCTATTCCGGGTATGAAAACGCTGTTGCGGCAGCAGTAATGAAAGCCGCAGAAAACCGCCGGATGACGGATCTGATCCATGAAGTCCGTATTCCTATGGAAACGGTGACGGAATTCACCGATGCCGGTGAAAAAACAGTCGAGCGGAAGGTCTTCCCGGGCTATGTGCTCATCAAGATGATCCTGACGGACGACAGCTGGCATCTTGTCCATAATGTTCGCGGTGCAACGGGCTTTGTCGGAGCGGATGGAAAAGCCATCCCGCTGACAGAACAGGAAATTTACGACCTCGGTGTCGAACACAGGGAGATTCACGTAGGATATGCCGTCGGCGATTCCGTCAAGGTGACGGACGGGCCCCTTACCGGCTTTATCGGCAAGGTGGAGGAACTCGATGTCGATAACAACTCCGTCAGCGTAATCGTCTCCATGTTTGGCAGAGAAACTCCGGTGGATCTGGAGCTTGACCAGGTCGAAGCTCTCACAGATTGAGTGATTTTTATTTTGATGAAGAAAGAGGTGCTTTAATTTGGCACAGAAAGTTGTTGGATACGTAAGATTCCAGGTTCCCGCCGGAAAGGCAACTCCGGCTCCCCCTGTTGGCCCGGCTCTCGGTCAGTACGGTGTCAACATCGGCCAGTTCACAAAAGACTTCAATGAGCGCACCAAGGGTGATATGGGGCTCATGATCCCTGTGGTCATCACTGTTTATGCCGACCACAGCTTCACCTTCGTTACAAAGACGCCTCCTGCAGCACTGCTGATCAAGAAGGCATGCGGTATTGAGACGGCTTCCGGTGTCCCCCAGAGAGACAAAGTCGCCACCATCAGCAAGGAAGATGTCCGCAAGATTGCCGAGCAGAAAATGCCCGACCTCAACTGCACGGATATTGAATCCGCCATGAGTATGATCGCCGGTACCTGCCGTTCCATGGGCGTTATTGTCGGTGACTGACAGGAGGGTATAGAGAATGTTCAGAAGCAAGAATTATAAAGAGAGCGCAAAGCTCGTTGATAAATCCATGCTTTACGAAGCACAGGATGCTTTCAAACTCGTCTGCGATGCCAGCAAGGCAAAGTTTGACGAAACGGTTGAACTGCATGTCAAGCTCGGTGTTGACGGTCGTCATGCCGATCAGCAGGTTCGCGGTGCAATCGTTCTTCCCAACGGCACCGGCAAAACCGTTCGCGTCCTGGTCTTCTGCAAACCGGAGCGCGTTGAGGAAGCCCTCGGCGCCGGTGCAGACTATGCAGGCGGTCAGGATCTCGTAGAAAAGATCCAGAAGGAAAACTGGTTTGAGTTTGACACCGTGATTGCCTCTCCCGATATGATGGGTGTTGTCGGCCGTCTCGGTAAGATTCTCGGCCCGAAAGGCCTCATGCCTTCCCCCAAAGCCGGTACGGTGACTCCGAATATCACCCAGGCTATCCAGGAAGCAAAAGCCGGTAAAGTGGAATATCGTCTGGATAAGACGAATATCATTCACTGCCCCATCGGCAAAGTCAGCTTCGGTGCTGAAAAACTCACGGAAAACTATGCTGCTTTGATCGGTGCCATCATTAAGGCAAAACCGGCCAGTGCAAAAGGCCAGTACATCCGTTCCTGCGTCACCGCGTCCACGATGGGCCCCGGCGTAAAGATCAACGCACAGAAGCAGCTCTGATAACCAGAGTAATCTGCTTAGAAAAACAGACAGGGTTTTTGGCGATTCCTTCGCGAAAGACCCTGTCTGTTTTTTCAGCTGTTTCCGCATTTTTTGACGTTGCCGGACTCACTCCGGGATAGCCGGAAGCGGCAGTGCATATCTGCCGTCGGCAGGATCAGGCATCAATGGCACTCAGGTCGACCCACAAAACCGGGCGGATAGCGTAAAATTCGTAAAAGACCGGGTAGCCATAGGTGTCCGGAAATCCGAAAAAGTCAACCAGTGCTGTGCTTAGGGAATCACTGCCGGGAGAACGCAGCCACCACCAGCAGTGACCTTCTTCGCTGATAATACATAACTGCGATGCCGCAAATGCGGTCGGAAAGCATTTTCTTTCCTCGTCCGATGCAAAATAGCTGTTTGCTTCATGAATGCTGAGAAGAAAGATTTTATCTTCCGTAGAGTCACCGGGCTTGACGTTGTATTTTGGGTTTTTTGCATCCGCGGCGCTGACGCTCGTTGTCAGGATCTGTGACTGCTCTTCCGCATGAAATGCATTCTCGAAAAAGGTTCCGTTGAGCCAGTTTCTGAGCGTGCAGCGATCCCAGGTAACACGAGCATTTGTATCGTTGAACGGCCGACACTCCAGTCCGAACCGGCTGATCAGCAGGCTTTTGCCGTCCCGGACGTCAAGTACCGTCCACTCGATCGGTTCCGGGCCATTGCTGAGGTCATTGTCCTGTTCATAACGTCCGAAGGTGACGACGCTGCCGACTGCAGCAAAGTCTCCTGTTATCCCATTCCCTTCTGAAAACGCAATTTGCCCCGTCGAAAGGAAAAAGCTCAGGCAAAGAAGGATTGCCAGACAGCGTTTCATATCCTGATCGTCCCCCATAATTATTTTTAAACAGTATAACAGCTTCAGGGGAGAAATACAAGAAGCGAAAAAGGCTGTGAAGTTCGGGAGGATCTTTTCCTCCTTTTCTTCACAGCCCTTTTATAAACCTCTGCAGTTATAAATTGCAGAAAGGCAGCGTCCAATAATAATAGGCGAAATCCCTATCCTTCAGCAGATTGGGAAACTGAGACGCACTCTCGAGCTCATAAAATGCGGAGATCTGATAAACATCACTCACTGTCATTCCGCCTCCTTTCTCTCAAGTTCGCGGGGTATTATAGACCTTTCCACCGGGAGAAACAAGTCCCAATATTATCCAAACTTTGAGGGAATACAGGAAGGATCGCTCGTTGTTTTTGTGCACATCTGCTGAATTTTATGTCTCTTCTGATGAGTTTTTTGTCATTTGTTACAGGCAGCATGTTCATTGCGGAGCCGGCAGGTCGTTTTATCTGTCAGGATCGTCTCCCTGACAGGAATCACCGCGGTAAGATACATACGGAGGACTGCAGAACTCAAAGACCGTATTTTTCATCTGTACAGGGATCTCCGGCTCTTTTCTGAAGTCAGTAGGGGATTTGCCGACCATCCGTCTAAATACCTTGGAAAAATACAAAGGGTCCGCATATCCTGTTTTGTCCGCGACTTCGGAAACAGAGAAATTTGTCATCTGAAGCAGCACGCAAGCCTCTCGGATCCTTGTCTCCTCAAGATAGATCTTGGGCGATTTGTTAAGTGTATCCTTAAAGGCGCGAAACAGGCGGCTCCTTGAAATACAGATATGCTCTGCGATCATCTCCACCGTAAGGTTTTTATTACTGTAGGATTTTCCTATATAGTCACAGGCGGCAGAGACATACTTATCGTTTATATGCGTACTTGCATGATGATTCTGCCCTGTCTCGATCAGATAGGCAAAAAGCTCATAAAGCATCCCGGTCATACGGATGCTGGAGCATAACTGATGGCCTCGTTGTTCGTGGATATCTTCTATCTTCTGTGCGATTTCCGGATGATTGTATGTGATAACAGCATTGTCCGGGGTAAACTGGGTCATATTCACCAGCATCTGCGCATCCGTTCCGTTAAAGCCGACCCAGCAGTATTCCCACAGATCCTCCGGATCTGTCTCCTTGCTGATGGATATCCCGGGATAGATCAAAAACGCATCACCGGCACAGACAGGATATGTCTTGCCGTTGATCGTGTAGGTCCCTTTTCCCTTTGTCACATAGTGCAGGATATAAAATTCATAGATTCGGTTATGTCTGCAGAAACCCGGCGCGCACCTTTGCTTCCCCGATCTGTAAACCGTCATGGAATTAATTGTCGCAAAATCGTTCTTGAAAGAATCTTTGAACGGTTTCAGCTCGATATTCCTATTTCTTTCCTGCATAATAAACTCCCCAGAACAGAAGATTCCCCACGCCCGAGCAAACCCCCAGCGTAGGGAGAAGAAACGTCAGGACCATTTCATTTTCCTGCCTGATCAGGCATAGTACGGTAACAACAGCAGTATAAATCAGAAGCAGAACAAAGGCACATGGGACAAGGAGCCTGTCCTTGAGGAAAAGCCGGAATACTGCCCCCGCCGCGATAGGCAAAACCGCGATGATCAGTCCCGAAAGATAGTTTTCAGCAGGAAAGCCCACTCCATCCAGCAGGCGATGAAGAGGAGCGACCAATAACGTCGCCGAAAGGATCTCCATGCCAAGGAAGAGCAGGCTAAGCATAAAAGCATAGGAGAGTCTTGCCGAATGATGCATCATATCAATCCCTTAAGAGAGGCGAAATTGACTGCAATGATCGTTTTTGCATCCTGGATCTCCCCGGATGCGATTCCGGCCTTGAGTTCATCAATATCCATCCATCCGTCCTCAAGGAATTCATCCTCATCAAGATCCTGTCTCCCGATTTTCAGCCCTTTTGCGAAAAAGAGGTGAATCACTTCCGTCATGACTCCGGGGCTCGTCAGAATATCTCCCAGAAATTCAAAAACCTCTGCCGTGCATCCTGTCTCTTCCCGCAGTTCTCTTTGCGCTGCCTGGAGGATCGTCTCATGGGGATCCTTATCCGTTTTCCCCGCAGGGATCTCTGTAAGGACCCGCTTCACCGGATACCGGTATTGCCGAACAACAGCGACCTGATTTTTTTTATTCAGGGCCAGGATTGCCACGGCGCCGGGATGGTGAAAAACTTCTCTGGTACGTTCGCAGCCGTCAGGAACCAGGACCTTGTCAACAGTGAAGGAATAGGATTTGCTTTTGTAGAGTTCTTGAGACGACAGGGTCTTCTCTTCAAGATTCATTGTGTTCTCCTTTAAAAGCCAGGGCCTTATAAAAAGGCCCTGACAAAACATGATTTCGTTTGGAATGTACGTCTGCGTGCCTGTTTACGGCTGGACGGCGATCCAGTAGTCGCTGATGTCCTGATAGTTGTCGTACCAGAAGTCAAAGTCCGTCTCGAACTTTGGAATATCATCGTACGCGGGCATCTCTGCCGTATTGACGGCATCCGGGAAGACGGAATAAGATCCTGCTGTCATGAACGGACGGATACCCGGGCCATTGTGATCTGCTTCACCGCAAATGAACCGGACAAAGAGCTTGGCAGCTGCAACGTGCGGTGCGTGATCGGCAATCTGGGCGACCATGAAGGAAACGGCAGTCGTCGGTGTATCGAACTTTGCAGGATTCACGCCCAGGCGGAAGTCCTGCTTGTCTCTCTCTCTGAGTTTGGAGGAAACACCGTATCCGATGGGAGCTTCCTTCATATCCGGTGCCCCGCCGACGTCCTTTACGATATTGCCGTTCTTGGTCTCGATAATCGGATGGTTCTGGGCCATTCTCTTGATCCAGGCATATCCGGCGTTCGGCTCGTCCGCAGCAAGAACGATCGGTTCGCCAAAGACCTTTTCATACTCCTCTGCCATCATATCGGCATTCTCGATCATGCAGGCGAACAGGACGGGGAGGTCGGGCTCGCCGTTCGGATCCAGGAAAATAAACTTGCCTGCCCATTCGGGTTTCGTGACATCCCACCAGGATGAGATCGGGAGATCTGAATAGAGATCTGTGTTGTAAGACCACCAGTCAAGCTCAATGGTGAACGGGGTTACCACAAGGAATTCGGGATCGATGATATTGTGGAAAATATCATCCGGCTGGTAATTGTAGAGCAGTCCGTTATCAATGTATTCTCTCTTGATCGACCCGGTCTGCTCCTTTAACTGGAGAATGTCCGCGGTATAGATGCCGGCATCGTGCTCTCTTGTGAACTTTTCCAGCATTTCATTGATGCCGAGGTCATAGAAGTTTACTTTGACGCCCGGATATGCGGCTTCAAAATCGGGAATAAAGTCCTCGATACGGCCGGTGCAGCCGTACACATTGACCTCACCCTCAAGCTTCGCCTGCTCGTAGAGTTCTTCGACAGTTTCGTCCGTCCTGTACAGGCCGTTCTTCTCTGCCCAATTCTCGTCCCCCGCAGCAAACGCCACGGATCCTGACCATACTGTCAGCATCATCACTGCTGCAAGTATCAGTGCCAAGACTTTGATGTTCTTCATTTTTTCTTCTCCTTTGTTTTAATTTTATGTGATTCGGAACCGTTTGGAACCGAACGACATATCAGTCGGGAATGACCTTCTTGATCAGTCTGCCGCTTTCCTTATGGAATACATTTGCCTTCTCATGGCTGTATTTGACATATACTGTCTGATCCATATCGAAGTTTTTGATACCGAGATCCTTCGCCAGGATCGTGCTGTCTCCGATCTTTAAATTGATAATAGTCTCTGAACCGGCGGGCTGCACAGAATATACAGTCGCCCTGATGGCATCTTCTGCCGGTTCCGTCAGGATGGTAATTTTTTCCGGTCTTATGCCGAGAATGACATCAAACGCCTCCGGAAGCTCATCAACGTTGACTAACAGCTCTTTTTTGGCAACGAACGTTCCAAGGGCAGAGGTCACCACAATGGAGCCTTCCGCATTTTTCTTTGCTGTTGCATCAATAAAGTTGATCTTCGGATTCCCGATGAAGTCGGCAACTCTGAGTGTTGCAGGGTTCTGGTAGATCTCCATCGGGGCATCCACCTGTTCGAGGCATCCATCAAAGAAGATAGCGATCTTGGTGGACATAGTGAGTGCTTCCACCTGATCATGGGTGACATAGAGGATCGTGGTACCCAGATCATGATGGAGACGCTTGATCTCTGACCGCATTTCAATACGGAGTTTGGCGTCCAGGTTCGAAAGCGGTTCATCCAGCAGAAGAACATTGGAATTGGAGACGATCGATCTTGCGATCGCGACACGCTGCTGCTGTCCGCCGGACAGCTCCGAAGGATACCGCTTTTCAAATTCCGCGATTCTCATCCGTTCAAGCGCATTCATGACCTTAGGTCTGATTTCGTCCTTCGGCTGCTTTTTCACAACAAGGCCGAAAGCGACATTATCATAGACCGTCATATGCGGCCAGAGTGCATATGACTGGAACACCAGATCCATTCCTCTCTTTCCGGGTTCCTCGAAGTAATTCTCCTTGGCGTTGACGATATTTTTTCCGTCGAGAAAAATATCTCCTCCCTGCGGGTTTTCAAGGCCTGCAACGACGCGAAGGGTGGTCGTCTTTCCGCATCCCGACGGACCCAGAAGGGTAAGAAAGTCGCCGTCTTCCGCAACAAGGTTAATATCCTTGAGAACATGGTTTTTCCCGTAATACTTATCGATATGTTTCAGTTCTATTCTACTCATTTTTTCGTACCTCTTAAACGATTGCTTTCAGGAACCTGTTACATACTCTTTGTCAGATCGGTCTTGAAGACCTTGCTGGAAAACCAGTATACGAAGAACACGATCAGGAACATCAGAACAGCAGACGCGTCGGCAAGCTGTTCGTAGTTATTATTCATATAGCTGTAGGTAAGGAACGGAAGCGTCTGCGTCGCCGGTGAGACCAGAAGCACAATCAGGTCCAGTTCCTTAAAGACTGCCACAAAGATGAGGAGAAATCCGCTGAGGAATCCGCTCTTGGAAAGAGGAAGAATGATCTTCCTCAGCCGATACACAAACCCTGCTCCCTTGATCCTGCCGGCTTCTTCCAGCTCCGTTGAAATCTGCAGCATGTTCGCGGAACCGGAACGGCTGGAGAACGGCATGTTTTTAACGACCGACACCAGAAACAGCAGCGCATAGGTACCGTAGAGAGCCGGGAACAGTACGATCTTGTGCCCAAACATAGTTACGGATTTTTCGACCGAGAACAGCGACAGATACATGGCACCAAATGCGATGGACGGAATCAGGTACGGAATGAATGCCAGCTGCTCCACAAGATGCCCGCTGACGGTCCCTCTCCCTCTTGATACGATATATCCGATGATCTGTCCGGTGAAAGTTGCCAGGATAGACGCCACGATAACGATCTTGAACGAGTTTGCAAGGCACTTATAGAACATCGGGTTCCTGAAGATCCCCGGATAACCGGAATCGATCTCCGAAACACCCTCTCCGAACCAGTAATGAAGTGTAAGGTTGCTGAAGCTGAAATTGCCGAGCTTCAGCATCAGGCTCTGAACGAACAGGAGTGCCATCGGCATCAGAACGCAGATCAGGATGAACAGGATCAACACAATGCAGATGGGTACCTTTGACTTCCCCAGCGGTATCGGATTGCTTCTGGTTCCCTTGCCCCCGATTGTCGCATAGCTCTTTCTTTTTCCGATGATCAGCTGGTTACCCAGGATCAGCAGTGCTGCAATCGAAATCAGAACGAGGGAAATGCCGTAAGCAACCGCTGTCTGCTGCTGGCCGATCATATTGTAGAGCATTGTGGAGATCGTATAATATCCGACCTTAAGACCAAGATAAGCAGGAACGCTGAATGTCCCGATGGCCTTGGAGAAAATCAGAATAAATGCCGAGAGCGCTGCCGGCATGATCAGCGGGAATGTGATCTTTCGGAGGATCATCATTTTCGAAGCGCCAAGCATTTCGCCCATCTCTTCCATCTCGGAGTTGATCGTTCCAAGTGCGCCGGATATCAGGATGTAGGCATAGGCGTAATAGTGTATGGTAAGGACTATGATGATCGCCACCGGTCCGTACGACAGCCAGTCGGGAGGAACGATATGAAAGTAAGACAGAAAACCCGGGTTTCCGCCGATGGCAGGGGTCTTGAAGATGGAGATCCATGCCATGGACTGGATCCACGAAGGAATCATATACGGGATGACGATACCGAGTGAAAACCATTTCTTCCCAGGGATATCGCTTCTGACCATGAGCCACGCAAAGACGCCGCCCATGATCACGCTGATGGATGCGACAAAGGCCGCGATCAGGAGGGAGTGTCGCAGCGGCGTATAGAGCATATTCTTGGAGATCATGCTCTTGAAAAGCCTTTGCCAGTAATACAGGGTAAACTCACCGGCCTGCAATTTGATCCTCGATGCATCCTTGGGCGCCACCTTGAAAGTCGTCACGATCATGTCAAGCAGAGGGGAAACGACTAATGCGAACAGCAGTACGATGGAAATCACCACAAGGATATTATATGGGTTGGTTACCCAGTTTCTCAGTATATTTCTAAGTTTTCTTGCTTTTGAATAAGGTTTGTCTTCGTCAGCCAAAACTCTTTTACTCATAGACACCCCCGCTTCCTTTCATTATAACGTGATATAATCGTCAATATCCGCCTCCTGTCAGCGGTTATCATGAACCTCGTACAGATCCGGCTTTGCATCGGGCGGTATTGCCAGAACCTCCTTCCATTCGGGATGCGCTTTAAAATCCTGCAGCATTGCGGAAAATCTTGCATTATCGATAAAATCCGGGTCCTCGAAAGAATACCGCATTTTGCTCCCCGAATAGGTTCCTTCCCACAGTGCATGGACATCTTCCGTCATTACCAGCTCTTCGTTGGTAGGAATGACAAATATTCTGGTCGGGCTGTCCTCTGTGGAGATGCAGGACTCGGCATTCCTGCATCGGGCGATCTTGTTCTTATCATAATCCATACAGATCCCGATACTCTCGAGTCCTCTGCATGTTCCTTCCCGAATGGGTGTTATCTCTTCCCCGACGCCTGCTGTAAACACGATGGCATCAACCTGCCCGAGCAGAGCACGATAGGCGCCAATGTATTTTTTCAGTCTGTGGCACTCGATAGCTGCGGCCAGTGCTGCCATTCGGTCACCCTTTGCGATAGCAGCCTGTATATCCCTTCTGTCACCGCCATAGCCGCATATGCCCAGAAGGCCGCTCTCGTTGTTCAGGATCTCATTCATTTCCTGGGGGGTCTTGCCGAGCTTCTCCTCCATGTATGTAACGATCGCTGGATCCATATCCCCGGCTCTCGTCCCCATGACGATTCCTTCGAGAGGCGTAAATCCCATGGAGGTGTCCACGCTTTTGCCGTTTCTGACTGCACAGACAGATGCCCCATTCCCCACATGACAGATTATGAGATTGCACGCATCCGGTTTTTTGCCCAGAAGCACCGCAGCACGGCGCGCACAATAAATATAGCTTGCTCCATGAAATCCGTATCGCCGGATCCCGAATTTTTCATACCATTCATACGGAAGCGTATAGAGAAAAGCTGTCTCCTCCATCGTCTGATGCCATGCCGTATCCGGAATAACCGCCTGAACGGCATGCGGCAGCAGGCTCTGGCAGACTTCGATCCCCATGATATTGGCAGGCATATGAACCGGTCCCAGCGGGATGAGCGCTTTCAGATCTGCGAGGAGTTCGGGCGTGACAACAGCCGACTGTTTAATCCTCTCTCCTCCGTGAAGGACCCTGTGTCCCACGGCATCGATCTCCTCAAGGCTTCGTAAAATGCCATACATCGGGTCGGTCAAAATTTCAAAGATCTTTTTTAGAGCTTCCCGGTGGCTGGGTACGTCCGCCTCTGAAGTGAATGCCTGCCGGTCCGGCTGTCTGCAGAGGATCGCAGGGTTTTCAAGGCCGATTCTTTCAACCTTTCCCACCGCAAGAACTTCCCGTTTTTCCCATGCGTACAGCTGAAACTTAATAGAGGAACTCCCGCAATTCAAAGTGAGAATAACCATATACCGTTCTCCTGTCTCGCCCGGATATGTCCTATGCTTTACTGAAATGATTCTGTCTGTATTTTACTTCAACAGGGAGAAATTGAAAAGAATGACCGGTTGAAACTATATGGAATTTTGTTGCGTTTTTCTTTCCCCCGGAACTTTTCTGCTTCCGGAGGCCGGACAGCCTTTTTTATAGGCCATTCCGGCATCTGTCAGGAAGCGGTATGGTTGTTCCGGATACGCTTTGCATTATACCATATCATGAACGCTTTTGCACAAAATTTTTTTGAGAAACACAAAATTCAAGAAGGCTTTTTGTTGAAAAGCATCAAATCCCCGGGAATCGTGCCCGGTATTATGCGTCCCATGAAAAAAGCGATTATCCTCCCGAAAAAATCTCCAAATACAAAAGTTTGATGCGTTTATGGGCAGGAACTGCTCATAATAACAGATTTCTCATATTACAAAAGCACCTGATGATGAAATACGTGGTCATCACATCAGGTGCTTTTTTCTTATTTCATGAAAGGCGTTGTCTCAAAACAGTGAAAAGAGCTGTTGAGCGGCAACGCCTTTTCTTAGAGGACACAGTTGGAGATGTTCTTCATGAAGGTGGGACAAAACGGATAAAAGGGATAAAAATCTGAAGTGCTCCTTTCAGTCCAGATAAGCCTCGCGGCCTTTGACGCCGAACCGGACCTCCAGCTGGTGCATCATGTCGTCGGTAATGGTGTTCACCCGCGGCAGGTGAGCGATTTTCATATAGATCTCGGCAGCCTTCTCGGCCGTCTCGATGAGCCCGAAGGTCTCGTCCAGATCCTTGCCTGCGCCGTAGATACCGTGGAGAGCCCAGACCACCAGGCGGGCTGTGCTCATCTTCTCCGCAGTCGCTTCGCCGATCTCGTTGGTTCCGCAGAGCATCCAGGGCAGCACGTTCACACCGTCGGGGAAGACCACAATGCATTCGGTGCACATCTGCCAGAGGGTGCGGGTAAACTCCCGCTCATCCAGAGAATGTACATAGGTCATGGCCAGGAGATTCGCCGGGTGGCAGTGCATGACCACGCGGTTTTCAGGATCGCTCCTGAGGCGTGCCACATGGCTCATCATGTGCGCGGGGAACTCGCTGGTAAACTTTCCGCCGTCGCTGTAGCCCCAGAGGAGCTCCGCCATCCTGCCGCCGTCGCACAAACGCACCAGACCCAGATTCACGTCCGGGGCGTACTGGACGTTCTTGAAATACTTGCCGGTGCCGGTGACAAGGAAGTACTTGCCGTCAAGTTCCGGAGCGGAGAAGCCGGTGGGGATCGTGCGGATCACTTCGTGAATGTCCAGATACTCTGCAACTTCCGTCCCGTCCAGCAGCAGGCTGATGTTGCCGCCGTTGCGTTCGTCCCAGCCGTGGTTATACATGTTGGTGGTGGTCCGGATCATTTCCACCATAAAAGGGGCTTCCAGAATGTTTTTCATGTTGGTTCTGTCTCCTTATCTCGTAATGATGTCTACAGGTACATGGAAGATCTTGGCGACCTTGAGGATGGTATCGATCCAACGGCCGCTGGCCGCCGCCATATGGTGGGTGGGGCCGGCTTCGCTCCACTTGTTGCAGAACTCCCGCGCGCCGCAGGTGAAGCGGGTGCGCATGTTGGTGTCGCCGAAGGTGAAGATAGGGCCGGGCTCGTTGACGCCCTCAGCCACAACAAACCTGAAGTGGCCGTCACGGTCCTGTGTAATGCCCAGATAGGTCACAGGGCCCTCAGCGGGGTAAAACTGGGTCAGATAACCGCCCCCTGTCTTGCCGTGGAACACGGGGACGATTTTCATGGTGGGTTTCTTCGCCTTGGAGATGTCCGCATCGCCGGAACCGGAGTGGCCGATGATACAGATATCTTCGTCAAAGTCGATGGAGTACATCTCGGAGAGCTGGCCCATGCCGGAGATGGTCTTGAGAATACTCATGGCCATGGCAACCTTGATGTCACCCTCCACGGCGCAGGCCGTGCCCTGCTTGATGAGCATGGAGAAGGCGGGGATCAGCATGGAATCGAGCTTGCCGGCCACACCCTGGGCAAAGCCGTCATAGTGGCTGGCCACGAAGCCCAACTGCTCATCCCTGACCCACTGCTCAAAAGCGACCACATATTTTGCCATGTCCCAGACCTTCTCGATCGTGCCGCCGCCCTCAATGTCGAAGGTGTTCAGAATGTCCTGGGCCTTCATGCGAATCGCGTCCTCGTCGGTGATGTCGTCGGCGATAGCCCACATCTTCTCCCAGTCGAACTGCTTGGTATACAGCCACATACGGTGATAGAGGTTGGTTTCGTCGATGTACAGATCCATCATGCCGGGGTAGGGTCTGCCGATCTGAGCAAGGTTCGTGTCGCGGAAGCGGCGGCGCACCTGGGCAGCCTTGCACCAGTCGGCGATCTCGGCATCGACTGCGGGATCACCGCCCTCGACCACACCGGTGATGACCGCGTGGCGCTTGCCAGCGCGCTCGAGGTCGGCCACCATCTCACCCACCGCGCCGCAGGCGTAGAGGGTACCCAGCCAGGTGGCAGTATCGGTGTTGGCGTAGTCGGGCGCTTTCTTCTTCTGTAGGTTGACCAGCACCACCGGCACATCCAGATCCCGGACGGCGGGCAGCATATTGTAGCTGGTGGCGTAGGTCAGCAGCTGCAGGATCACCAGATCCACGTCAGCGGCGCGGAACTTGTCACCGGCTGCCATAGCAAGTTCTTTGGTGGTGACGATGCCGCCGTCGATGAGCTCGACGGAATCGGGGATGCGCGTTTTGAAGTCCGCATACTGGCTCTCAAACTCGGGGACCAGAGACGGGAACTGGGGAAGATAAGCCCCCAGTGCGATGGCGAACACGCCAACTCTTGCTTTGGTGTTGACTAACATTTTACTGCCTCCATTTGGTTTTTCAGATTTCCGATAGCGGTGGCCTCGATGGGCAGGGCGATGACCTTTTTGCCGCTGGCTTCTTCAGTCAGTCGGTTGAGGAAGGCGTTCTTTGCGCCGCCGCCCACAATATAGATGCGGTCATAGTGTTTTCCGGTATTGTGCTGCAGCTCCTGGATAGCGTTCATATAACTCAGTGCAAGGGAGCGATAAGCGCAGCGGAAATAGTCGCTTACACTTTGCGGTTTCATAGAGAGCACTTCGTCAAAGGCGGCCTTCATGCTCTCGGGAGAGAGGAACGCGGAGGCGTTGGCATCCACGGTTTCTTCAAAGCGGCTTTTCTCCGCCTCGGAGACGATCTCCCCAAAGGGTTTGCCGGGGCAGAGCTCCTCCCGCAGGCGGTTGATGAGCCACATGCCCATGATGTTCTTCTGATAACGGTTGTAGCCAACACCGCCCTCATTGGACCAGTTGGCCAGTTCGCTGGCCGCATTGGTGATGGGTGTCGCTGTCTTCACACCCAGCAGGCTCCAGGTACCGGAGGAGATATAGGGCGCATTCTCCGTCATCGGGATGCCCTCCACCGCGGAGCCCGTGTCGTGGGTGGCGCAGAGAACGACCTGAATGCCCTCATATTCGCCGATCACCGTTCCGGGCTGCTGCAGCTTGTGAAACAGATGTTCTGGCAGGCCCAGGGCCGAAAGGATGGCCGGATCGTATTCCCCGGTTTCGGCGTTGACCATGCCGCCGGTGGTGGCGTTGGTGTATTCGTGGGACTTCACGCCGCAGAGTTTGTACATCAGATACTCCGGAATCATCAGAAAGTCCGTTGCTTCGTCCAGACGCCCGGCCAGCTTGTCCGAGTAGAGCTGATAGATCGTGTTGAAAGGCTGGAACTGGATGCCGGTATGGCGGTAAAGCCGTGTAAAGCTGAACTTCTCATGCACCTGGGGGATCATCGTCTCCGTTCTTCTGTCCCGGTAGGCATAGCAGGGGCGAACTTCCTCATCGTCGCGCATCAGCACATAGTCCACGCCCCAGGTGTCCACCGAGAGGCTCTCGATTATTCCGAAGCGTTCCTGCGATTTTTCAATGCCCTTCTTCACATGGGAAGTAAGCGCGTCGATATCCCAGGTCAGATGGCCGTCTCGTTCCGTAACCCCATTGGGGAAGCGGTAGACCTCTTCGGTTTTCATCTCGCCGTTCTCCGTCCAGCCCACGATGTGCCTTCCGGAGGAGGCGCCGATATCAATGGCAAGATAGCGTTTCAATATATCACTCTCCCCTCCTGTTTTTCATGATACAGGAAGAGAGAGTGTTTTTGCAGGTCTTGACTTTTCTGAAAAAGTGTCTTTATTTGCAATCTCGATATTTCTTTGGAGACAGGCTGTAGCGCGCGGCAAACAGACGGTGGAAGTAACTGTGGTTTTCGTAACCGACGGCGTTTGCGATCTCGTCAACATTCTTGTCTGTGTTGCGCAGCAGCCATGCCGCCTGGCTCAGCCGCTTCTCCTGCAGCAGCTCCGTGTAACTCTTCCCCGCCTTCTGCCGGATCAGCCGCGACAGGGACGGCAGCTCATAGTGGAGTCTGCCGGCGATCTCCGTGAGACTCCCGTCGCGGTAGTGCTCCTCCAGATATCGCAGAACGGAGACGACCGCGTTCTGCTCCTGGGTCTCAAATTGCAGAGCCTCGGTGTGGTTCATCAGCTGGGCAAAGAGAAGCCCCATGGTCATCTGGAGAATGCCCCGCTTGTTGGGGATATCCTCCAGAAGCGTAAAGAGCAGATTCTCAATCAGATTTTGAATGGGCAGAATGTCTGCCACATGAAACAGAAGATAGCCGGTCTCGTTCTCCCCTGTCAGGCAGTTTACCACAAAGCGGCGCAGAGGCGTCTCCTCCTCCCCGAGGAAGGGCAGCGTTCCGGAAAAGAAGGCCGGTCGCACAATGAAGTTCACCGCAATGTCCCTCTCCCCCGACGCTTTGATGGCCTGATGCGCGTTCTGCCCCAGCATCAAAAGCTCGCCCTGATGCAGGGTGATTGCGTTTCCGTTGACCGTGTGCCGGGTCTCTCCCGCACACATGTATACCATCTCCACATAGTCGTGGCTGTGCTCCGGGAAGGCGATAAAGCGTGTATGAGGCCGGATGGCGATGAGCTTCCCTTTTTCCAGCAGCTTCTCCCCGCTGATCACATCCCGGCTGCCGTCCATATAAATGCTGCGATCGATATGGCAGCGTCCGCCGAGGATCTCTTTCTCCTCTGCGGAAATTTTGGAAAGCTTTCGAAGAATGTCGGCATCCATAATGATCAACTCCCGCCTGATTGTACCGCAAAACCCGTCTCTGCGCAAGCAAAGACGGGTTTATTTTAAGGAGGAATATCATATTCTGGATGAAAAAGAAGGGCTGTCTGCCCGCCTTTGTTTGTGTTCCCGGCTTGTGCCGGCAGAAATGAGCAGGATGCCGGCTTCTCCGTGAGGAAAGGGAAGATTTTGCATTGCAGATGTCAGGCGGATGTGCTAAACTCACTTTGCTGTGCTGCGGCGGATCTCGGAATATGCTCTTTTTGTACAGCAAAAACGTCTCTGCTCTTCGCAGCGCTTAATCGGATTCAGGGAAACCGATACCGGGGAGAGGAACTTACCCGATGATTTGATATATCATATTAAGGAGCCTGTAAATGAGAAAAACAGTAAATAAAACGAAGATCTCTTCTGCACTGACTTTGATATTGCTGCTGACGCTGCTCAGCGGCTGCGGCAGGAGCGGTAATTCTGCCGTGACTGCCGAACCTGTTTTGCCCGCAGGCACTATCAGCCCGCCCGCATCTTCCGGATCACCGGAAGCTGAAGTGAAAAGGGAAAGACAGGATGGGGAGCGCTTCGAAACCGTGATCCTGCTCGAGGGAACGGAAGAGCCGGTCCGATATGAGCATGTCCGGAATGATATCATTGGAATCGAGATGGACTATGATTATGAGTCGTTCGTTCGGCACAGCGAAGACGGTCGGGAATGTTTTCTCTCCCTCTACGACGACCCCCAAAATCCCGAAAACTATCTTGAGGTAATCTACAGCCCGGATCCTGTTGACGCTGTCACCGCATCCGTCAGTGAAGGCCTTTCCAAAGAATATGAGATCCTCACGGAATCATGCCTTCTGGATCGTGCCGGCAGCTGTATACGGATAGAGGCCTCCGGTATGAAAAACAACGCTGGAATCCCTGCCCGGCTGCAGACGGTGTATATCATCCCTGCCGCCGACGGCAGCCTTGTCGCCGCCGCCCATTACACTCTTGAAAGTGCTGAAGGCTTCGGGAGGCGTTTCTCCTATATTATGAATACCCTTTCGGTCATTGACAGGAACGGGAAATGATCTGCGTTATTAGAACCGGGCTTTATTGAAAAAACAAGTGAGGATCTTTGCCATGAAGAAAAAACAGATCATTGCATTCTCTGCTTTTATTTTTCTGTTGCTTGCTGTGTTCCTGGTCTGGCATTTCAATCGTCCGATCCCCGTTCAGGGAGCAAAGACGATCACATTGGAGGTCATACACGGAAACGGAGCATCTGCTTCTTTCACAGTAAATACCGACGCCGAGATGCTGGGAGGTGCACTGCGATCCGTAGACGGATTGCTCTCCGGCGAAGACGGTCCTTACGGCCTCATGGTGGACACAGTGGACGGAGAAACCGCCGACTGGAACCGGGATCAGTCCTGGTGGTGCCTCACCAGGGGAGGGGAATGGATAGAAACAGGCATTGACAGCACCGTGATTTCAGACGGGGAGCACTATGAGTTCACCTACACCGTCGGATAATCTTTCCATCCGGAATCTGTGTATGCTTGCCTTCTTCGCCGCCCTGATATTTTCCGTTAAAACAGCCCTTGCATCGATCCCCAATGTGAATCTGAATGCGCTCCTGATCATACTTGCAACGGTGTATTTCGGCTGGCGTGCGTTGTATACCGTCGGGGTGTACATTCTGCTGGAAGGGTTGTTTTTCGGCTTCAATCTGTGGTGGTTCTCCTATTTGTATATTTGGCCGCTGCTGGTCGTCCTGGTCATGATCTTTCGCAGAAACAGGTCCCCTTTGCTATGGGCAGTCCTTGCGGGAGCGTACGGCCTCCTTTTCGGGCCGCTGATGTACATTGGGTATTTTGCCATCGTAGGCGGATGGCGTGGTTACATCGCCATGTGGATCGCCGGTATTCCCTATGATCTGATCCATGCCGTTTCCAATTTTCTCACGGTGCTGGTTCTGTTTAAGCCCCTGTCGAGGATCATGGATCACTTTCTCTCAGCAGCCGGATCATAACCGTAAATCTTCATTAACCGAAAATACCCCCGCGGAAGACATCTTCCGCGGGGGCCATCTTTACAGTATTAAAGATATTTCCACTTTTCTTCTGCCATTTCTTTTCCGGCAAGCAGTGCCTTTTTGTTGCCTTCAAGGAATTTGGCTTTGCGTTCTCCGAGTTCTTCCCGGATGGCCTCAACCATTTTATCGGTATCAACCACATGGCATTTTGCCATCATTGCCCCCAGGATCGCCACATTGGCGCCTTTCGGGTTCCCGACAGCCTCTGCAATGTGCATTGCATCACAGTAGACTACCTTAATGTCGTCGCGAACGGATTTTCTTTCGATGATGGAGCTGTTGATCACCAGCAGCCCGCCCGGGCGAACATGGGATTCAAACTTGTCCAGTGACGGCTCGTTCATGGCAATCACAACATCTGCCTTGTCTACCATGGGAGACGCCACCGGTTCATCACTGACGATCACAGAGCAGTTTGCCGTTCCGCCGCGCATCTCCGGCCCGTAGGACGGCAGCCAGGTCACATGCTTTCCCTCTTTCATACAGGCCAGTGCCAGGAATTTACCGATCAGCAGCATTCCCTGACCGCCGAATCCTGCAAAAATGAATTCCTGTTTCATTTTTCATCAGCCCCCTTGTCTTTATAAACGCCAAGCGGATAATACGGGATCATGTTTTCTTCCAGCCATTTCATTGCTTCCGTCGGATTCAATCCCCAGTTTGTCGGGCAGGGAGAGAGGACTTCGATCATGCAGAAGCCTTTTCCGGCCTTTTCGTATTCGAACGCCTTCCGGATAGCCTTCTTGGTTTTGATGATATTTGCATTGGTATCTACGGAGCAGCGTTCAATATAATAGGCTCCCGGTATTGTGGCGAGCATTTCGCTCATTTTAATCGGGGCGCCGCACCAGGCTTCATCGCGCCCGTAAGGAGAAGTGGTCGTGCGCTGACCCACCAGCGTTGTCGGAGCCATCTGACCGCCTGTCATGCCGTAAATCGCGTTGTTGACAAAAATCGTAACAATCTTTTCTCCGCGGTGTGCCGCATGCACGATCTCTGCTGTACCGATGGATGCGAGGTCACCGTCTCCCTGATAGGTAAATACCAGCGTATCCGGTTTGGCACGTTTTACACCGGTCGCTACAGCAGGTGCACGGCCGTGCGCCGCTTCGAGCATATCGCAGTTAAAATAATCATAGGCAAAAACAGAGCATCCTACCGGCGCAACTCCGGCGATCTTTTCTCCCATTCCGCTCTCTTCCAGGCACTCCGCCACCAGGCGGTGAATAATGCCGTGGCCGCAGCCCGGGCAGTAATGGAACGGCTTTTCAGTCAAATAAGAGGTTTTTTCAAATACAACAGACATTTTATTTGCCCTCCTTCATCATCTCATGAACTTTGGCAATGATCTCATCCGTCGTAGGCATCTGGCTGCCGCAGTGGCCGAAATACTCCACCGGTTTTGTCCCGTTTATTGCAAGCAGAACATCTTCCTTCATCTGTCCCTCATTGGCTTCCACATCCAGTACAGCCTTGCAGGAAACAGCCGCTTCTTTCAGTGCTTCGTAGGGATACGGCCAAACGGTAATCGGGCGAAATACGCCTGCCTTGATCCCCTGGTCTCTCATCTCATCCACGGCAGATTTTGCAATGCGTGCTACTGTGCCGAATGCCGTGATGATTACATCTGCATCTTCCGTTTTATAGTATTCCCACTTCTTCTCGTTTTTTTCTATTTCACGATAGGTAGCCTGCAGAAGATTATTGTGTTCCGAAAGCTCTTCCGTATTGATAAACAGAGAGTTGATCACGGCTCTCTTTTCCGGATCATCACCCGGCTTCCAGCCTGTAACGGCCCAGGTCTTCTTTTCCGGGTCGACCTTGAAATCGACCATTTCCGGCATTTCGACCGGCTCCATCATCTGGCACATGATGCCGTCGGCAAGCATCAGGCAGGGTACGCGATATTTTTCTGCCTTGTCATAGGCAAACATCATAATATCGATGGCTTCCTGAATAGAGGAAGGCGCATACGTGAGCAGATGATAGTCCCCGTTTCCGCCGCCTTTTGTCGCCTGAAAGTAATCACCCTGTGAAGCCTGAATGCTGCCCAGTCCCGGGCCGCCGCGCATCACGTTGAGGATCATTGCTGGCAGACGGGCACCAGCCATGTAGGAAATACCCTCCTGTTTCAGGGAAACACCGGGGCTGGAAGAAGAAGTGATAACACGCTCTCCGGTGGATGCCGCCCCGTATACCATGTTGATGGCGGCTATTTCACTTTCAGCCTGGAGGAAGCATCCCCCGACCTCCGGCATCCTCGCCGACATATACTCGGGGATTTCTGTCTGCGGTGTGATCGGATAGCCGAAAAAGAACCGTGCGCCGGCACGAATGGCAGCTTCTGCAAGCGCTTCACTGCCTTTCATCAGTGTAAGAGCCATTTCTCTCCCTCCTATTCCTTTTCAATTCGGATCGCCACATCAGGGCAGGTATGTGCACAGGAAGCACATCCGATGCATTTTTCCTGAGAGACGACCTCCGCGGGGTGATACCCCTTTAGATTGAGCTTCGTTCTGGACAGGGCGAGAACGCCTTTCGGACATGCCCTTGCGCACAGGCCACACCCCTTGCAGAGGAGCTCATTAATTGTTACTTTGAACATGAACAGACCCTCTTTCTTCTATCATAAAATTTTGAAAGACAGATTTACAGCCGCTACAGGCTCTGGATCCAGCTCTCCCAGTCACGAGCCATATAGGTGTCGATTACCAGCGGAGTACCGATGTAGGCAGGATCATGGTCTTCCGCAAGAAATGCCTCCAGCATTTCTTTTTTTCCGGAGGTATACCGTACCGGGATTCCCGTTTTTTCGGATACTTCCCGTATCACTTCGTAGCCGTCCCGCAATTCCGCCGGCGTTGTAGCCATCGCCAGATTGGAGTTATTGATCATTCCCGTGATTTTCAGTCGGGCATGTTCCTGCATCTCTTCCTGTAAATGAACGATCTTGTCCACCGTCCCGGCCAGCGGACGGCGAATATTGATCACATTCAGCACCTGAAGATCTTCCGGGGAGAGCTCCAGAAAATCCTGGTGGTAACGTCCGAGTGCCGTAGCTCCGACTGCATCCCCGCCGACGTCAAACACCACCGTATCCCAATCCATTGCAAAGGCAGACTGTACCTCAGCCGGAAGAGAAAGCGTCTCAATACCGGAGTTGGTAAAATTAGGGGAAACCACCCGAATCTGCTTCATTCTGGTCAGTCTTCCCGGCTCCGTCAGGCGGAAATAGGTATTTACCATGTCCAGATCAAGCAGTTCTGTTTTCTCGCCGCGGGCAGCTGCCTGCACCGCAAAATTCAGTGCGAGTTCCGTTTTCCCTGATCCGTAATTTCCGATGAGAACGATCATCTTTTTTGACATGATATTCCCTCATATTTATTATTCATTTTTTTATTATCATAGCACTCTCGCATAACAAATTCAATGTCAAAAGCAAAAAAGTTGCCGGCCACTCCGTGCCTCGGCAACTTCCTTGTCGCTTGCTGTTTTTATTATAGCAGACCTGCTTTCGTTTTTCAACCGTGAAAACCGCGCCGCGTCTACGCTTATCTACTGCAGCTCCTCTATTTCATTGAGTTCTTTTGCGATCTGGCCGACCTTCTCTGTCAGATCGAGCGGTACGTCCTCCAGGCTGGAAAGGATCTCTTCCCATTGGGCGTTGATCTGTTCCATGGATCGATTCTGCAGTTCTCGCAGGGAGGAGAGAAGCGTCTCCATCTTCTCTACCACCTCTTCCTGTCTTGCCCGGGAACGGGCTACAACTGCCTGCTTTGCTTTTTCTGCTTCTTCAAGACGCTGTGTCAGGTCATCCGTATCCGGCACCTCAACCTCACTCTGTTGGGCATTTTTCAGATCTTCCCGAAGCGAAAGGATCTCCTGGGAAAGCACTCTCCCTTTGTTGCGAAGGTCTTCATTCTCTTCCCGCAGCGCTTCCGCTGTCTTCAGGGCATCCTCGCATTCCGCTCTGGCCTGAAGAAGCTCCCTCGTCATTCCGTCTGCTTTGCTGCGGATATCCACAAGAAGGCGGTCTACCGCATCGGCGTTATAGAATTTTTTTCTTACGGTTTCCAGCCGAATATTGTTAAAATAATTTTTATCCAGTATCATGGCAGCCTCCTTCAGATCCGTTTCGACAGCGTATCCGGATTGGCAGCATATAACAGTGCGTTCTCTCGGGTGATTTTTCCTTCACGTACCATCTTCTGCAGCTCGGCATCCATGGAGATCATGCTCTTGTCGCTCCCGCCAAAGATCACATTATCGATCTGATGGGTCCTTCCGTCGCGGATCATATTCTGAATGGCAGGGTTGACCGTCATTACCTCAAATACGGCCACGCGGTGTCCGTCGATCGTTGGGATCAGGCGCTGAGAAACAACTGCTTTCAGTACCATGGAGAGCTGCACCCGAATCTGTGCCTGCTGCTCCGCAGGAAATGTATCGATCACGCGGTCAACCGTTTTTGCCGCTCCGATGGTATGCAGGGAAGACAGCAGCAGATGTCCCGTTTCAGCTGCGGTAATAGCGGTGCGGATCGTGTCCAGGTCTCTCATTTCACCGAGCATGATCACATCCGGTGCCTGTCGTAAGGCCGCACGCAGTGCCCGGGAGAATGTTGCCGCATCGTTGGGAACTTCTCTCTGGGAAACGAGGGATTTGTTGTGTCTGTGCAGATATTCAATAGGATCTTCAATGGTCACAATATGTGCCTGCCGTTCCGCGTTGATCTTGTCTACAATGCAGGCAAGTGTTGTGCTTTTTCCGCTTCCGGCCGGTCCTGTTACCAGCACCATTCCGCTACGCAGTTTGGAAAGCTCCATCACCAGAGAAGGGATCTGCAGTTCGGAAGCATTGGGCAGTTCAAAATTAACGATACGGCAGATTGCGGCAACCGTGCCGCGCTGCTTATACGCATTGCAGCGAAAACGGCTGACATCCAGAATGGCGAAAGAGAAGTCGTCATCTCCGTCCCGTTCCAGCAGATTATAATCACGGCGGGCAATCTCGTACATACAGCCTACCAGCGCTTCGGTATCTTTAGGCAGAAGCTTCTCCTGCGTAAGGGGTACCATATTGTTATCGACTTTCACCATTACCGAGGATCCGGGGACCACAAATATATCCGATCCGCCCAATTCTACGGCACGGCGAAGAATATCTACCAATTCCATGCGTCCTCCGTTTCCGCTGTCAGATCATATCTGATCCAGGCTGTTCGTTCTTTTTCACCAAGCGGGGAGATCTCCAGCGCACAGTCCAGCGTCCTCCCTCCATCTGATTCATACCACGAGATCACATGATCTTCCAGAATCACATCTTCCGGCATTGCCTCTCCGGCCATTGTCAGATAAGCTTCCTCATTTCCGGTCTGTGCAGCGCACCGGATCAGGATCTCGTCGATCTCTGCCCGGCGGCGTTCTGCCTGCGCATTCAGGGTATAGACAGCCTCGGTTACCTGAACATTTCTTTCGGAGAGACGCAGATCATTCTGACTCGTCATCAGCGAAAGCATACCCAGTACTGCCATGCTCAGTACCACGAAGATCAAAATCAGCGAGGAAGCTCCCGGCCCGAGGCTTACATTGCTTTTCCGGTTCATGCAGCCACCTCCTCATAGCGGAAACAGGGGAGCGTGAGCAGGGTTTCCCCGCCCATTTCGATTTTTACCGCATCCTGGAAGAGCGTACCGCCGGTGGTCTGTTCCTGCTTAAGCTGCACCAGAATGGTGTAGTCCTCTTTTAAAAGAGTCCATCCGTCTTCCTGTCCGGCAAAGCCCAGCTGCAGCAGTTTTTCTTCCCGGTCATTGCTGGCATAAAGCTGCTCGGCTACATTCTGTGCCTGCACTGTTGCAGCAGCCAGTATCTCCGCTTTTTTGCTTTGAGAACGTGCTTCCGAGAAAAGGCGAAGTAAAACCGTGGCGGAGATCATGAAAAAAAATACCACGATCAGCAGTTCTATCAAAAGCGCATTGCTATGATTTTTTGGTTTCATTTCTTCTCCTCTCTACGTGCCGGCACGGAGTGCCAGATAAACGGTAGACCATTCTTCACCGGCACGTACCCGTACTGTAAGGAGATTCTCATCCAGCTCTGCCGTAAGTTCTTCTGCCGGGCACACTACTTCGCCGCCATCTGCGCGAAACGGTTCTTCCGCCCGCGTAAACCACTCCCGCAGGCTGCCGCCGTACACATAGATACGGGTAATATACTCTTCTCCGTCATAGTTGTTACGCAGCGTCAGTGTTTCTACAGAGACGTCCGTAACCGTACCGTTTTCCATAGCGGTACCGGTTACTTCCTCCACGGCAAAAGTACCTGTTTCATCGTCTGCTCGAAGCATGGTGCGGATATATGCCGTGTTGATGCGCGCCGTGTTATGCATCCCGGTACGCTCTACCGCAGAACGATAGGCTTTTACGCCGAGAAGCACCATCACGGTGGAAAAAACGGCAAATATCCCCAGCAGGAGAAACACAAACACGCCGGATATGACGTGGGAAGGAGCACTGTTTCTGTTCAAGGTAACTTCTGCCCCCTCTCCGTTACATAGATATCCGGAATCCTGTTGGAGGCAAAAGCCTCATAGGTGACCAGATAACGATTTTCATCATACGCAAGGCGATAATGTTCGCGCAGATAATCGACAGAATCCGGGTATGCACCTTCAACTGCATAGCAGGTAACGGCAGCATTGCGGATCGCGTCCCGAACGATCTCATTTTCGGCGGTGCCCTGCGCTATGTCAATACGGTTGATCAGCAGCAAGGCACAGACCAGTACTGCTGCAAAAATCACCAGTTTTATTACATCTCGCCGGTTCATGTGGCTCCTCCCTGCGGCATCAAAGGCTGGTCAGGATCCCTGCCATCGGCAGCATGACAGAAAGCAGCACTGCCCCGATAACAACAGCCAGCAGCGCAACAAGCGTCGGCTCGATGATTGCAATCAGCCTGCTGATATCATCTTCCACCTGCTCTTCATACAGCTCTGAAAGCTTTCCCAGCACCTGGTCTTCATGTCCGGTGGCGCACCCCATCTTGATCATGCGGGAATGCAGCTCATCAAAAAGGCCCGTATCGGAAATGGCATCGGCAAAGGTTTTCCCTTCGTCAAGCCCCGTGCGGATACTCTTCACCTTTTCTGCAGCAGCAGGGTCGGAAAGGACAGAACTTGTCATGTCCAATGCCTCTTCCGTCGGAAAACCGGAGGAAAGCATCATGGAGAGCACACTGGAAACACGGGAAGCGGAGAGCTTCCTGTTCAGCCGGGCTATAACGGGAATTTTCTGTACCAGATCGATAACTTTATCCCGGTATTTCGTCCGGCTGAGGATCACCAGTGCAAGGGCTGCCACCAGCAGTACCACCACCAGCACCAGCACGATCCATCCGACAATTGACCCTACCTTCATCAGGGCGCTGCCCGTTTCCGACATCCCGACGCCCATGGAGTTGAGCACCCGGCGGAATACAGGGAGGACCTTCCACAGCAGGATGAATACGATCAATACAAGCATCACACTGAGAACCATCGGATAAGTTACCGCACTGACGACGGAAGAGCGGATTCTGTCCTCTCTTGCGTAGTACTTTTCCAACCCGCGCATGACTTTCTCCAGATGCCCGGAACGTTCTCCGATGCCGATCATCTCTACAAGATAAGACGGCCAGCGTTCATCTCCTTTCAGTGCATCATACAGGCTGCCTGTTTCATTGACGCCGCGGCTTACTGCCTGATACATGCCGTCAGACCCGGTTCCGGATTCTGTGCCTGCAAGAGTCTCCATCCCGTCATATAACGGAAGCCCTGCCTCCAGAATCAGTGCCACCTGTCCGCAGAAGTTGCTCAGCTCTGCACTGGAAAGTCCGTTTTGCTTTCTTGCCATATTCTCTCCTCCTTAATAATACCGTTCCATGGAATAGTCTTTGACCTGGCTGATAGCTGCAATAGCGGCAGTCGGATCAAAAAAGGAATCCTGCCCGTTGATTGTTGTCATTGTCCAGGCGTGATACTGGCTGTCGGCATATCCGATAATCAGCCTGGACGGAATACCCTGTGTACGCAGCATTGCCACCATAATAGCCGACAGATCCTGACATACCCCCATCTTTTTAGCATACGATCCGTCTATGTCCGGGAGTTGTCCGGCTTTTATGTTTATTGCCTTGATAAAATCGTAGACAAAAGAGGTCTTCATGAATTTGCAGATTGCATCAAAGGCTTCTTTCTCACTTTTTCCAGCACAGAGTTTGTCGGCCATAGCGATACATTCTGACGCCTGCGTGTAATTGAGATACTGGCTTGGTACCAGGAAAGCTGCATCCGGCCGTGAAAGTGTTACATAAAGACCGACGCTGCCCTCCTGCGAGTATTTTTTCCCTGAAACATTTTCATAGAGGACTATTTCATAATACCCGTCTCCCAACTGCAGCGGAAACAGTTCAAAAGCGGCATTGGTATTCAGATCATATGTCAGCGTTGTGCCGTCCTTCACAACACGCAGTTTCAGCCTGTGGCTGGTACTGCCGCTTACTGCAGCAAAAAAATACCCGTTGGACGCACCGTTTGCATCCACCAACAGCTTGCCGCTGCTGTTGCTGACTCCTATCTGTACCGGCCAGAGCGCTGTACCGCTGTCAGCATAGGCTGAAACAGTTGCGCAGAAAAACAGTACGGTCATCAAAACTGCCAGCAAAAAGATCTGCCAGATCCGTCGGCTCATAGTTGTCCTCCTTTCCCGGGTGCCGTCCTTTATAAAATTGCAAACAGTTTATTCATCTGTTCCTCGGCTTCCGAGAGCAGAGAAGTATAATCTGTTTCTGTATGAGCACGCAGCAGTTCCGTCATCTCACTGACAGGCTTCAGAACAGGCGTCAGAGAAAGATTGGCAAGCACACCTTTCAGCGCATGCGCTCTTTCAAAAGCGGTCGTTAAATCATCCTCGGCCAGTGCTTTTTTCAACGCTTCAAAGTTATTGTCTTTGGAGAGCAGCCCGACCATACGGAGATAAAACGCTTCGCTGCCCATACATCTTGAAATGCCTTCTTCCGTATTTGCGCCGAATTGTTTCAGCTGTTCAACTGTAGCCACTGTGTTTCTCCTTTTTTATCCTTTTACTTTTACAAGCGGCGTTTGTCCCAGCGGACTGATACGTACGTGGAACGGAATCGCCAACGCGGCATATTCCTGATAATACAGATGCTCAATTCGCTCCATTACCAGGCTTCCCGTAGAATAATTGACCATCGGCAGAAGCATAGCAAACGTATTTTCGGAAAAGCGGGTAATAATGTCCCCTTTTCGCATATTCATTCGTAAAATTTCCTGCAGCCCGGCCATACAGCTTTGTGTTTTACCGGTCATGCTGCTGTTTTCCAGATTGCCCAGCATGATCACCGCAAGAAACATCGTGGAACCGAGACGTTCCAGATTTCTCATCTGGATGTTATAGATTTCCTTGAAAACAGGATAATCGCAAAAGAAGGGGCCTTTCCACTCATCTTCCCGTTCCAGTAATTCGTTGCGAATGACGTCAAGATTGAATTTTATGGTCTTTCCTGCGTCGGCAAGTGTTTCATAAGCTTCCTGCACATTTTGTCCCGGTTCCGCATCCAGAATCTGGCGGCTGTTTTTCCGCAAAGCAAGATATTCCGCTGCGGCATCCGAAACACGGTTTAAGTTGACCATTGCCTGCATCAGTTCTATATGAAGCTGTTCATCCAGATCATCAACTTTGGTCGCTTTCCGGCAGATCTCGCAAATACGGTTATATTCTTCTCTTTCTTTCAGCGCGTCGACCATTCGGTAGACTGCATTGAGATACTCATTATGCAGCCAGTTGCACATCGTCTGCCCGCTGAAAAGGTCACCCGTAAGATACAGATCCCCTCTGTACAACTCCAGGAGATGTTCTGTCCGGACTATCCTCTCTTCTGCCGCAAGCTCGGTATGCAGTTCTTTCAGGAGATCGATTATTTTCAGAACATCGATCAGCACATTTTCCGCACAGCACCAGCGGTAACCCCCCTGCCCGGAAACAATGCACATTCCCAGCCCGGGTGAAATTTCATTGAGAGAAGAACGCATCCTGCTTACCATGGTTTTGAGCGCATTTTCCGGATTTCCGTTTCGACTCCCTGACCAGAGTTCGCGAATAAGGCGCTGACTGGAAACCGGTCTGCCCTGTTCCAGAACCAGATACTGGATCAGGCTGACCCCTTTCCGGCTTTTGGCCATCAGTTCCTCATGAACAGTGCCATTTGCTTCAATGGCAAAATAGCCCATCATGCGGATGTTTACCTGTTCCGCCATTCTTCACCCTCCCGTTTTCTCTTACGCGAGGAATCCGTTGATGATCTCCTCTTCTGCTTCTTTCTCGCTGAGACCGAGTGTCATCAGTTTGATCAGCTGCTCTCCGGCAATTTTCCCGATTGCCGCTTCATGGACAAGGGATGCGTCCACATGATGTGCTTCCAGCGAAGGAACCGCAAGGATCGTGCCTTCATCCATAATGATCGAATCGCACTCGGTATGCCCTTTGCAGGGCGCGTTGCCGATAATACAGGCGTCCAGTTTCTGATAGGAACGTTCACGCGCTATGGAGCGGGAAACCACATCCGCACTGCTGTTTTCTCCGTTAAGAATCACTTTATAGATACTCAATGCTTTTTGGGTCCCGTGCGTCATCAGCCGCTCTCTTACCACAAGGTGCGCACCCTGTTTCAGCTCGGCCACTGTTTTACGTTCGGTGGAATCAACGCCTTTGATCTGCACCATTTCCATTTCCATCGAGCTGTTTTCCGCCATGTAAACTTCGGTAACCGGATTTAGGATCCTTTGCCCCTGACCGTCCCCGGAGCCGTAATGCTTCTCTACATAGCGCACCTTTGCGCCTTTTTCAAGATAGAAACGATGGATCCCGTCATGCTCGGAATCCTGTGTGCCGCAGTTGTCGATCCCGCAGCCCGCAACAATCACAACATCGCTGCCTTCGCCCACATAAAAATCGTTATATACGGTTTCCTTCAGGCCGCTTTCGGAGAGCACCACCGGAATATGCACGCTTTCATGTATCGTGCCGGGTTTAATGCGGATATCGATACCGGAACCGTCAGCTTTGGATGAAATATCAATATTTGCTGTAGTATTTCTGCCGGCAAGAGTCCCGTTTGCACGAAAGTTATACGCCCCCATCGGAATCTCATGCAGATCTGCCACCTCGCGGATCAAACGCTTTTGCACTTCGTCTAATGTTACCACAGCCATCACCCTTTCAGCCTGCTGCAGGCATCCTGCACGCTTCCCGTTCCGACCAGTGCCGGAAGCAGTTCTTCCCGCGAACCGAAGCGCTCGATCCTTCCGTCAGCCAGAACGGCAATTTCATCGGCAATGTTCAGGATGCGCTCCTGATGAGAAATAATGATCATAGAACTGTCATGAATGTTTCGGCGCATCTCTTCAAAAATGCGGATCAGGTTCTGAAAGCTCCAGAGATCAATCCCTGCCTCCGGTTCATCAAAAACCGTAAGGCGGCATGCACGGGCCAGCACCGTGGCAATCTCAATTCGTTTCAGCTCTCCGCCGGAGAGAGATGCGTTGACTTCCCGATGGATATAGTCCCGTGCGCACAGGCCGACTTCCGAAAGATAATTACAGGCTTCCGACACAGAAAGCTGCCGTCCGGCAGCAATGCGCAGCAGATTGATCACTTTGATACCTTTAAATCGAACCGGCTGCTGAAATGCAAAGCCGATACCCATTCGTGCCCGTTCGGTAATGGATTTCTCGGTAATGTCTTCTCCGTTGAAAAGGATCTGTCCGGAGGAAGGCCGCTCAATACCGGCTATCAGCTTTGCAAGGGATGATTTTCCTCCTCCGTTTGGCCCTGTGATCACAATGAGCTTTCTGTCTTCTACAACAAGGCTCAGATCCCGAATGATCTCTTTTTGGTTTTCTGCTCCTTCAGCGTCTTCCGCCGTGAAGGAGACATGTTTCAGTTCCAGCATGATTTTCCTCGTCTTTACTCCGGGTTTGCTTTATGCCTCCGCTTTGATCTTCTGCCAGCACTCACGCAGCCTGTCAAACGTCTCCCGGCTGATGTCATGCTCAACGCGGCAGGCATCTTCCTCCGCGATCTCCGGCTCAATCCCAAGATGGACAAGAAGCCCCGTCAGTACTTTATGGCGCTCATAAATTCTTTCGGCAACCTCCTTGCCAAGAGGCGTCAGATGAATCAGCTTGCTTCCGTCCATTGTCAGGAAGCCGCCTTCTCGCAGAAGTTTTGTGGCATTGCTGATGCTTGGTTTGGTTACACCGATGTATTCCGCAATATCAAGGGATCTGACATACCCATTTTTGTTTTGCAGGACCAGAATTGCTTCCAGATAGTCCTCTCCGGATTTATGAAGATTCATTGCTTCCTCCGTTTTTTAGACAGATCATCTTCTTTTCTGTCCGTATATTTTGCCGTATTGTTGTTCGGGTGATTCAGGATTTGCTGAAGGGTTCGGGATTGCCTGCAAGGGAAAGGAAAACACCGATCCAAACAATTTATGAATGCGGTAACTGTTCATTGCCGGATTAATAAATTATTATACCCTGTTTCTTTCCTTTCGTCAACGAAAAGCCTTAACGATCATCTGTAAATCCCTTAAGAAATCGTAAGAATTCCTCCGCATTCTATGGTATCCAGAGAAATCGGATTCCCGTTGGCGTCTTTTCCGTAGGTTCCGTTAAACCTCCACTTGACATCAAGCGGCCAGGTCTGCAGCTGACCCGGTGTATACGGGATCGTAAATGAGGTCCTGCCGAGCTCGGTATGCTGAAGTTCATTGCTGTCAGAATAGATCTCGCTGGCATAAAGCGTCTGTGTGCTGTTGCCAAGCGTTACGAAAAGAGACTCATAAGAATGGTGCTGGATCGAATAATGATCGGCATAAACGATCACTGATATTTCTGCTGTGGTGTTCGAAGGTATTACGATCCAGTCTGCATGAATATTCAGCCGCGCACCGGAATCCGATGTGAAAGTACCCGAAACAGAAGGGGTGGAAAAAATGGCAAACGGGGTTGCCTCTGCATAGGGAACCGGGGTTTCATGAAGGAAAATGTCCGGCGTGGGAACTGTATAGGCATAGGGCGTCGGGGTTGGAGCATAATAGGGAGTGATCGTCGGTTGATAGGGCGTGGGGGAAAACGTCGGAACCGGAGTGGGAGCGGGGGTCGCAGGAGTGGGTACAGGGGTCGGAACCGGGGTAGCTGTGGTCACAGGGGGTGCCGTAGCCACAACAGGGTTCGGATTATAAAGTTCCCGTTCTGTCGTGCTGCCGCTCGTCATAATATAAATGATCAGGGCTATGACAACAAGGAACAGTACCAGGAAAAGAGTTACTTTTACTTTCATTCCGTTTCGCATCGATTTATCTCCTCATAAGTTTGACAGTTTTCTTTCAGACAGCATTTTTCACAATGCGGCTTACGGGCATCGCATACCGCACGCCCGTGAAGCACAAGACAGTGACAGAATGTGGAGGAGTGCTCCGGCGGCAGGATCTTCCGCAGTTCCCGTTCGATTTTTTCCGGTTCTTTGATCCCGTCCACCAGTCCCAGCCGGTTGCTGAGTCGGATACAGTGCGTATCCACTACCGTACTCCCGGGAACATGAAAAACATCTCCGAGGATCAGATTGGCAGTTTTTCTCCCGACTCCGGGAAGTGCCGTCAGTTCTTCCATGGTTGAAGGGACTTCTCCATTATGCTTTTCCAGCAGTACACCGGCACAGGCCACGATATCTCTCGCCTTGGCATGGTAAAAGCCGCAGGAATGGACATACCGCTCTACTTCTTTCACATCCGCAGAGGCAAATGCCTCCAGTGTCGGAAAGCGTTCAAAAAGCGCAGGCGTAACCTGATTTACCCGCTCATCGGTACACTGCGCAGCCAGGCGCACGGAAAACAGAAGCTCATACGGTTTGGCATAATCCAGTGTGCAGTCTGCTTCCGGATACTCCGCCAAAAGGGCGGACACAATATTGTTTACCTGTTCTTTTGTTCTCATTTTACCACCACATTCTTTTCTCCGCAAAGTTCTTTCAGCTCCGCAATCAGCGCTTCATGAATGATGCACTTCGCACCAACACGCTTTTTCTCCGCTTCACAGTATAACACAAGCCTCTCTCTTCCCGGAAACATCGTCAGCAGCAGGCGGATATGTTCCAGCAGAGGGTCTTTTTCCGATCTCAATTTTACCCAGATCGTTTTTTCCGTCTGCTCGTCTTTTTTCTCCTGCCGGTTTGGCAAATCCGGCGTTTCCGGCGGTGCATCCAATCCTGCAAGTTCGGCCAGCGGACGGATACTTTCCACCATCAGCTGCGGTTCTTTTTCATCCCGCAGAGAGATCCTCCCCTTTGCGGCAATCATTGCACCGGTCGATACATAACTGCCTCCCTGATCCAGTGCACGCTGAAAAGCAATCAGTTCCATGCTTCCGGTATCGTCTTCGAGACGAATGGTACACATCAGGTTGTTGTTTTTTGTAGTCCGGGTACGGGCGGCCTCAATAATTCCCGCTACAGACACCATCTGTCCGTCAGAGAAGCTTTCGGGTCCCTCTTCCCGTGCGAAATCCGCCATCAGCATGCCGATCGGGACGGACCCTGCCCGGCGAACCGCATCTCTGTAATCATCCATCGGATGACCGCTGAAATAAAGTCCTGTTACTTCCTTTTCCCTGCTCATCCGTTCCTGCCGGGAAAACTCCGGTGCCGATACTATGCTGATATGCGAATTCTTCCCGCCGTCATCCCCGTCCAGAGAGCCGAAGAGATCCATCTGTCCCTCAATATTATCCCGTTTTTCCCTGGCAATAGCATCCAGCGCAGGCCCGAGCGTCAGTGTAAAGGCCTTCCGGGAATAGCCCATGCTGTCAAATCCACCGGCGAGGATAATATTTTCTATGGCCCGGCGATTCAGTTCCTTTCCGGCCATTCTGCGCAGAAAATCTTCAAAGTTGCGGAAAAACCCGTTTTCCTCCCTTTCCCGGACCAGCTCGGCTACAGCCGTACGGCCGACGCCTTTGATCGCGGCGAGGCCAAACCGGATGTTGGTGCCGGAAACCGTAAAATCCGCTTCCGACTCATTGACATCCGGAGGCAGCAGACGAATACCCATTTCCCGACATTCGGAAATATACACAGCGACTTTATCTGTTACATCCAGTACCGAAGAAAGCAGCGCTGCCATATACTGCTGCGGATAATGCCGCTTCATATAAGCCGTCCGATAACAGACGATCGCATAACTTACCGCATGGGCTTTGTTGAAGGCATAACTGGCAAAGTCAAGGATTTCGTCATAGATACTGTTGGCAACTTTCTCCGGCACTCCGTTTGCCACAGCGCCGGAAATTCCCCGGGAGGCATCTCCGTAGATAAAAGCATGCCTTTCGGCGTCGATCACTGCGTGTTTTTTCTTGCTCATAGCACGGCGGATCATATCCGCCTGCCCGAGGGAAAACCCTGCAAGCCGACGGAAGATTTCGATCACCTGCTCCTGATAGACAATGCACCCGTATGTTACTTCAAGGATCGGCCGCAGGCTTTCATGCTTGTATGTGATCTTCTCCGGGTGCTGTGAGCATTCAATAAAACGTGGGATGCTGTCCATCGGGCCGGGGCGGTAAAGTGCAATAATAGCAGTAATATCTTCAATGCTTCGCGCCCTGATCCCGGTGCAGACCGCTGTCATCCCTGCACTTTCCAGCTGGAAGACGCCCATTGTTTTTCCCTGGGCGAGCATTTCAAAGGTCTCCGCATCGTCCTCCGGCACACTTTCCACGCGAAAGCCCGGTTCTGTCTTCCGGACCATGCGGGCGGCATCCTCCAGGACCGTCAGATTTCGAAGCCCCAGAAAATCCATTTTCAACAGTCCGAGTTCTTCCAGCGTCGTCATCTGGTACTGGCACACCGGCGCTCCGTCATTGGTGGCAAGAGGAACATATTCATACACCGGGCGCTCGGTGATCACCACTCCGGCCGCGTGGGTGGAAGCATGTCTGGGCATTCCCTCAAGGGCACGCGATACATCGATGAGCCGCTGTATGGTGCCGTCGCTCTCATATAGATCCTTGAGCGGCTTGGAAAGACGCAGTGCTTCTTCAATGGTCATATTTAAAGAGACCGGAATCTGCTTTGCCACCCTGTCTGTATCCGCATAGCTGATATCCAGCACGCGCCCTACATCCCGGATTGCCATACGTGCCGCCATCGTTCCGAAAGTCACGATCTGCGCAACATGGTCGCTTCCGTAGCGACGATTGACATAGTCAATAACCTCTCCTCGGCGGTTAACACAAAAATCCACATCAATATCCGGCATAGAAACTCTTTCCGGGTTCAGAAAGCGTTCAAAAAACAGATTATACTGGATCGGATCGACATCGGTGATATACAGACAGTAGGACACCACGCTTCCCGCTGCACTGCCGCGTCCCGGCCCGACCGGGATGTCGTTGCGTTTGGCATAGCCGATAAAGTCTGCCACTATGAGAAAGTAGTCTACAAACCCCATTTTCTTGATCATATCCAGCTCATAATCCAGCTGCGCATGGACCTCCGGCCGTGTCGGAAAACGTCGGGAAAACCCTTCCTCGCAAAGTTTGCGAAGATAGGCATAGCTGTCCGTCTCCCCGGCCGGAAGGGGAAATTTGGGGAGATGGTAATGGCCGAATTCAAAATCAAAATTGCACTCTTCTGCAATTTTACAGGTATTGTCGGCTGCTTCCTGCTGATCCGGAAAAAGCTGCCGCATCTCTTCTTCGCTTTTAAGATAGAGTTCTTGCGTCTCCATCTTCATGCGGCTCTCATCTTTCACACTCTTCCCGGTCTGGATCGCCATCAGAACATCCTGGTAATATGCGTCTTCTTTATTGATATAATGGGCATCATTGGTAAGAGCGAGCGGGATGCCGGTTTCCCGGCTCAGCCGGATAAGCCCGGCGGAGGCTCTCTCTTCCTCGACAAGTCCGTGTTTCTGGATTTCCAGATAAAAATATCCTTCTCCGAACAGCGATTGCAATTCAAGCGCCTTGCGTTTTGCCTCCTCGTAATTATCCCGCAGAATGCATTGGGGGATATACCCCCGTACGCAGCCGGAGAGACAGATCAGGCCTTCGCTGTATTTTTCAAGCAATTCCCAATCGATTCTGGGTTTGACATAAAACCCCTCAGTAAAAGCGGTGCTGACCAGCCGGCACAGGCTCCTGTAACCCGCCTCATTGCGGCATAGCAGGATCAGGTGAGAATAATCCCGGTCCAGCGCATGCTCTTTATCCCGTAAAGAACGCGGTGCAACATAGACCTCGCACCCGATGATCGGTTTTATCCCTGCTGCCTTGCACGCTTTGTAAAAGGCTACCGCCCCGTACATTACACCGTGATCGGTTACCGCAAGGGCATTCATCCCCAGTTCTTTCGCGCGCTCCGCTGCCCGGTCGATCCGGCAGGCGCCGTCCAGAAGAGAATACTCCGTATGAAGATGGAGGTGTACAAAACTCATGTCCGTTCCTCCCGGGCAAGCATTACGATTTTTTTCAGTCGATGATTCAGGCAGCTCTTGGTAACCGGCGGAATGGAAAGGCTTGCCAGATCGGCAAGGCTCGCAGCAGGGTTGGTAATCCGCAGCAGGGCAGCGTCCTTCAGCGGCTCGGGGAGAGCATCCAGTCCGATTTCCGCCGAGAGCTTTCTGATCGCCGTGATCTGCTCCTGCGCTGCGGCAACAGTTTTGTCGGCATTTGCACTGTCACAGTTGATCTGTCGGGTAACCGTGTTGCGCATTTCCTTTTCCACGCGGGCAGTCATAACATACATGGCTGTGACCGGCGCTCCGATCGCGGTGAGAAAATCCGCAATGGCATCGCTCTGTTTAAAATACAGCAGAGAATTCCCGTTTCTCTGCGAAACTCTCGGATTGAATCCCAACTCCTGCAGAATGGAGACCGTTTCTCCGGCAACACTTCTGTGACTCGTTGTAAGTTCCAGATGATATCGCTTTTCCGGGTCGGTTACGCTTCCCCCTGCCAGAAAAGCTCCTCTGGCAAACGCAGTCCGATATGCATCCTCTTCCAGAAGCGCAAAATTAACATGGTGCGCTACCGTGTTTCCCGCTTCCAGGTCAAACGCATGATAGACTGCTTCGATCTTCTCTTTTTCCAAGAGGATCAAACTGCGTTTTCCTCTGGCTCCTTCCGGCGGAAGAACATCGAATGCAACATCGAATGCCTTTTTAAACAGCTTCGGCAGCCGGAAAGCAAACTCTTCACTGGCTGTGATGATCCGGATCTGCTCCGGAGAAAAGGTATGGCAATAAAGCAGCACGCCGCAGCTTTCGGCTATCGCGCTGCCTCTATCATCCGGTCTTGCCCGGCAGATCTCTTCTTTTGCATCACTTGAAAAAGACATCTTTCACCTGAAGAATTCGTCGTATTTAAATTTCAGTATACGGGAAAACACCTTGAATTGCAAGGTTTTATCCGTGTACAAGGTGTGAATAAATACACAGCATTTTCATCGGCTGCCGTGTTTCAACAAGGCAAGCGTCCGTTCATCCTTTTCCCCCTGATAATAGGCGTCCAGGACCTTTTGGAAAACAGAATTCTCTCCGCTCACTGCCGCAAACAGCGTCATGCAGGAACGAAGCTTCAGCACATCCGGAAAGCCGAAGATCTTTGCGGCATCCTTTTCTTCCAGCTCCATCAGTGCTTCGCTGATCTCCGCAAGCCGCGGCCCGAGCACCGGATCGGCAAGATATGCCTTTGCCTCATCAATGCCGCTTATCCCGTAATAGTCTGCCATACTGCTGTGCCCAAGGCCGCGAACCTGGGGAAAAACATACCACATCCAGTGGCTTTTCTTTCGTCCGTTCCGGATTTCCCGTAATGCGTTGCCGTAATCCTGCGTCTGGGCTTTTTTGAATCGTTCCAGATCATACCTCATTTTTACGCTCCTCATGCTGTACAATAAAAACAATTATAATATTCCGCGCATTTTTTACCCGGAGGGACAATGATTGCCCGATGAGATGCCCGTCCGGCTTCCCTGTACTGTCCGGTACAGCTTTTTCTTGACAGTGCTGCGGATTTGTTTTACTATTTTAAAATAGTAGAATATTGTATTGAAAGAACTCTGTTCCTGAAAAATCTCCACAAGGAGGAAAGAAATATCATGAAAATCGTTATACTGGACGGTTACGCCGAAAACCCCGGTGATCTGAGCTGGGATGCGCTGGAAGCCTTCGGTCCCTTGACGGTTTACGACCGGACGCCCTATGAAGACGACGAAATTATCCGCCGGATCCGTGATGCAGATGTAGTCTTTACCAATAAATGTCCCGTCCGCAAGGCGGTGATTGATGCATGCCCGAATCTGAAATACATTTCCGTGCTGGCTACCGGTTATAATATTGTAGACACTGCGTACGCATGGGAGAAAGGCATCCCTGTTTCCAACGTTCCCACCTACGGCACACAATCTGTCGGTCAATCTGCCATTGCTCTGCTTCTGGAGATCTGTCACCATGTGGCACATCATTCCGACGCTGTACACGCCGGCCGCTGGGAGAGCAGCCCGGACTGGTGTTTCTGGGATTATCCGCTCATCGAACTGGCCGGAAAAACCATGGGAATCATCGGTTTTGGAAGAATCGGCCGGACCACCGGACGCATTGCAAAAGCACTCGGAATGAATATCCTGGCTGCCGGCAGCCGGGAGACGGAAGAAGGCCGTGCCATCGCCGAATACGTAGATCTGGATACGCTCCTTTCCCGCTCGGATGTAGTGGTGCTGCATTGCCCCCTTTTCCCGGAAACGGAGGGTATGATCAATCGGGACAGCATTGCAAAAATGAAAGACGGCGTGATCCTTATCAACAACAGCCGCGGCCAACTGATCGTGGAACAGGATCTTACCGATGCCTTGAACAGCGGCAAGGTTTATGCCGCCGGACTGGATGTGGTATCTGTCGAACCTATCCGGGAAGATAATCCATTGCTGAAAGCAAAAAACTGCTTCATCACCCCGCATATTTCCTGGGCTCCGAAAGAAGCAAGACAGCGTATTATGGATTGTTCCGTGCAAAATCTGCAGGCCTTTCTTGCCGGTACGCCGATTCATGTGGTCAACCGGCCGAAGACGGGTCTATAAAGAGTATCAGAAACTGAACAAAATAAAAAAGAACCCGCACTGTTCAGGCGGGTACCGCAGGCGTCATCCCTGCAGGATGATCACTTCCGGCTGAAGGGCAATCTGCTTCTGTTCATAGACTTCTGTCTGCACAACACGGATGAGAGAAGCAAGATCTTCTGTTGTTGCGTTTCCCGTGTTGATAATAAAGCCTGCATGCTTTTCCGAAACTTTTGCTCCGCCGATGCTTCTCCCTTTCAGCCCGCATTCCTCGATCAGCGCAGCCGCATAGTGCCCTTCCGGGCGACGGAACGTACTTCCGGCGGAAGGGAATTCCAGCGGCTGCTTTTCTCTTCTTCTGCGGTTCAGTTCCTTCATTTCCTCCCGGATCCTGTTTTTATCTCCCTGCGTTAACGAGAACCGGGCACTTAGCAGAACGGCCTCTCCGTTTTGAAAGATGCTGTGCCGATAAGAAAAATCACAGTCCTTCTTTTCAAAGCCGGAAATCTTCCCGCTCTTTTTGTCAAGAACCCGCACGTTTTTTACGCAGTCCTTCAGTTCTCCGCCGTAAGCGCCGGCATTCATCAGCAATCCGCCGCCGACCGTCCCCGGAATGCCGGAGGCAAATTCCAGACCGGTCAGGGCATTTTCACAGGCAAACGACGCCAGACGGGAAAGGGCAACCCCGCAGGAAGCGAAAATCTCTCCCTCCGGTGTCAGATAGAGATCTTGTATTTTTTCGGTGCCGAGCACGATCCTGTCAGATCTCTCATCGGGAAAAACGAGGTTGGTTCCGTTGCCAAGCACGATCGGCTCCACCTCTGCTTCCCGGCAGAGCGTACAGATCGTCAGCAATTCCTCTTCCGTGCCGGGAAGCAGCAGCGCCCGAACGGCACCGCCGGTACGAAAAGAGCAGTGTGCCGCCATTTTTTCTTCTTCCAGAAGCGCTATGTGCGGGAAAGTCTCCCGAATCGCATCGAGCAGCCTCTCCATAACCTGATCCTGCTTCATCAGAACAGCCCGCCGTCAACCGCGGCATCTATATTTCCCGCCAGCAGTTCCGCCGCGTTGAAACCCATTTTTTTCTGTCGGTTGTTCATTGCAGCCAGTTCCATAATAACGGCCAGATTTCTTCCGGGCATGACCGGGATCGTAACGCGGGGCAGGGTTACCCCAAGGATGTTTTCCGTTTCATCCGTAAGTCCCAGGCGATCATAAGCCTTTTTGTCATCCCAGGGTTCCAGATGTACCACGAGATCGATCGAGGACTCCGGTTTTACAGCGCCGACACCGTAAATATGCCGCACGTTGATCACCCCGATCCCGCGCAGTTCCATATAATAACGGATCAGTTCCGGCGCAGTACCGATCAGGGCGTCTCTTCCGATGATTCTGATCTCCACCGCATCGTCCGCGATCAGGCGATGTCCGCGTTTTACCAGTTCCAGTGCCGTTTCGCTTTTTCCCATGCCGCTTTCGCCCGTAATGAAAACACCCTCGCCGTAAACTTCAACCAGAACGCCGTGGCGCTGGATCCTCGGTGCCAGATGGCGGTGCAGCTTATCGATCAGCCGGGCTTCAAATTCCGAAGTATCCTGTGTGGTAATAAAAACATTTCTGTCATACTTTTTGGCTGCTTCAATGCATTCTTCAAACGGAGCACATTCATGGCAGATGACCACGCAGGGAATGTCATAGGTCATAAAAGTCTCAAATGCCTGTTCCCTCTGTTTCAGCGTCAGCGTTTCCAGATACGTCGTCTCCACGCGTCCGATCAGCTGCATCCGGGCAGGGTCAAAATAATCGTAAAATCCTGTGAGCTGCAGGGCAGGGCGGTTGACGTCTGTCGTGGTAATCAGTACATTTTCATAGTCTGATGAGAGATGGATCGGACTGAGTTTCATCTCTTCTGCAATCTTCTTCAGTTTGACGGTATAACTGTTCATTCTGTCGCTCCTTGCAGTTTTTCTTTTTTATAATCGTATTGTAAGCTATTTCGAAAAAGGTTTCAACTTCTCTTTTCAAAATTATGGTAATTTTTTCTTGCAATTGAGTTTACATTCTGTTATTATATTCAAGCTGTGTCCACAGCGAAACCATTTCGAGGAGGTGCTTCAGTATGGCAAAATGCCAGTTCTGCGACAAGGGCGTTACTTTCGGAATCAAAGTGAGCCATTCCCACAGACGTTCCAATCGCACTTGGAAGCCCAATGTGAAGCGCGTGAAAGCAATTGTTGACGGCACTCCGTGCCATGTCTATGCCTGCACTCGCTGCCTGCGCAGCGGCAAGGTTACACGCGCTGTGTAATACCTTATTATTACCCGAAACAAGCCTGTCCTTTTTGTGACGGGCTTTTTTCGGTTTTATTGAGTTTTATGGAGAAAAGGAGGTTCTTTTACCTATGAAATTACTGGAAGAGCGCATTCTGAAAAACGGAGAAGTCCGCCCGGGCGGTATTTTGAAAGTTGACAGTTTTTTAAACCATCAAATTGATGCTTCCCTGCTTTTTGCCATGGCAAAAGAATGGAAGCGCCTCTATGAGGGAGAAAAAATCAATAAGATCCTTACTGTTGAATCCTCCGGGATCGCCATTGCAGCCATGGCCGGGTATGTCTTCTCCTGTCCGCTGGTGTTCGCGAAAAAAAACCGTTCTAAAAATATCTCTGAAGATGTCTGGTCTGCCGAAGTGGAATCCTTCACGCACGGTGGAACGAATACGATCGTTGTTTCAAAAGAATATCTGGGGCCTGAGGATCATGTGCTGATCGTAGACGATTTTCTGGCTACCGGTGCAGCCCTGATCGGGCTGAAATCTATCTGCGAAGCCTCCGGAGCCAACCTTGTCGGTGCAGGGATCGCCATAGAAAAGGTTTTTCAGGGCGGCGGAGAAAAACTCCGTGCCCAGGGTCTTCGGATTGAATCCCTTGCCAGGATAGCCGCGATGACAGATAACAGCATCATTTTTGGTTAAGGTGCACAAAAACCGGCTCTTATTTTTATGAAAAATGACGAATTTTGGGGTTGACTTTTTCCTCTCAATAGGATATGATACAGCCCTAAATTAAATATCGTTTCGATATATGCAAAAGATATGGTTTTGTGTCTCTACCCGGTGCCGTAAATACCGGACTATCGATAGGATTTCCGCATCGGTTCAGGCACAGGAGTATATTCTCCTTCTGTACCGATGCGGTATGATTTTAAGAAAGGAATTTCCTATGAAAAAGCTTGTTGCCCTGCTCCTCGTATTCGTAATGGTTGCTTCCCTCGGCGTTTTTGCCTCTGCAGAAAAGACTGTCAAAGTCGGTCTTATCACCCTGCATGACGAAAACTCCACCTACGACAACAACTTCATCACTGCCACGCAGGAAGCCTGTGCAAAGATGGGTGCTGAACTTGTAATCAAGACCGGTGTCGGCGAAGCGGAAGACTGCTACGAAGAAGCCTGCAACCTCGCAGATGACGGCTGTGACATCGTTTTTGCCGACAGCTTCGGCCATGAGGATTATATGATCCGCGCTGCAAAGGAATATCCGGAGGTTCAGTTCCTTCATGCTACCGGCTATCAGGCCCAGATCGTTAATCTTGACAACTTCCACGATGCATTCGCTTCTATCTACGAAGGCCGTTACCTTGCCGGCATTGCCGCAGGTCTCAAACTTCAGGAAATGATCGATAACGGTGTGCTCACGGATGCCAACTATGATGAAAACGGCAACGTAAAGGTCGGCTATGTCGGCGCTTACACCTATGCAGAAGTTATTTCCGGTTATACCTCCTGGTTCCTCGGTGTCCGCTCTATCGTTCCCAACACCTCCATGAAGGTCACCTTCACCGGTTCCTGGTACGATGAAACGGCTGAAAAAGAAGGCGCCAACACCCTGATTGCTGACGGCGCTGCTCTGCTCTCCCAGCATGCTGACTCCATGGGCGCCCCCACTGCCTGCGAGACCGCCGGTGTTCCGGACGTTACCTACAATGTTCCCACTGCGGAAGCCTGCCCCAACACCTATGTGATCTACTCCAGAATCAACTGGGCTCCTTATGTGGAATATGCAATCCAGAGCGTGATGGACGGCACTGCTATTGACAATGACTGGGTCGGTACTTTCGCAACGGATTCCGTCCAGGTCGGCAGCATCGGTGCAGCTGCTGCAGCCGGCACGGAAGAAGTTCTGGAAGAAGTCAAGGCAAAGCTCCTCTCCGGTGAAATTCATGTTTTTGACTGCTCCACCTTCACCGTCAACGGAGAAACCCTTACCGCTGAGAACAACGAGCATGTTGTGGATGGTTACTTTGCAGAATCCACCACGCAGTCTGCTCCTTACTTCGATCTGCAGATCGACGGCATCAGCCTCCTCAACCAGGTATTTTAATTAAAAGTTTATAGAAAAGACTGTTTTTAAAGCTCCGGCTTTTTCCCCGGAGCTTTTCTTTTCATCTCTGATATGCTGTTTTCATTCCGCCGGTGACACACACCTGTAATATGCAACGGAGGCTTATTTTGGAATCGAATAACATCCCTATTGTAAAAATGAGAAATATCACCAAGCGTTTCGGCGCAAAGGTGCTTGCAAATGATAAAGTCTGGCTGGATATTTATCCCGGAGAGATTCTCTCTATTCTCGGGGAAAACGGGAGCGGGAAAACCACCCTGATGAATATGCTCTCGGGCATTTATTTCCCGGACGAGGGAACAATTGAAGTGAACGGGCAGCCGGTTGTGATCCGCTCTCCGAAAGATGCTTTTGCTCTCGGTATCGGTATGGTCCATCAGCACTTCAAACTGGTGGATGTACTGACTGCCGCTGAAAACATTGTTCTCGGTTTGGAAGAGCCGTTTGACATCGCCGCCTCCTCTGCAAAGATCCGTGACATTTGCAGCCGTTACGGCTTCGATGTCAATCCTGACCAGAAGATCTACGACATGTCTGTTTCTCAAAAACAGACCGTGGAGATCGTGAAAGTTCTTTACCGTAATGCAAACATTCTGATTCTTGATGAGCCTACTGCCGTGCTCACTCCTCAGGAAACAGACAAACTTTTTGCTGTGCTTCGCAATATGCGTTCCGACGGAAAAGCGATCGTCATTATTACCCATAAGCTCCACGAAGTGGAGGAAATCTCTGACCGGGTAGCCATTCTCCGCAAGGGGCAGTTTGTGGGCGATATGCTGACAAAAGATACGACCCCCGGTGAAATGACCAACATGATGGTGGGCCATGCGGTAAAACTGAATATTGAAAGGCCGGATCCTGTCAATTCAAAGCCTCGGCTGGAGGTAAAGGATTTGTCCGTCCGTTCTCCGGATGGTATCTTGAAACTGGACCATGTCTCCTTCACCCTCAACAGCGGGGAGATCCTCGGTATCGCCGGTATTTCCGGCTGCGGGCAGAAGGAGCTGCTGGAGGCTATTGCCGGGCTGCAAAAGGCGGAGTCCGGTTCGATCCAATATGTTGAAGATGACGGCAGTCTGGATGAGCTTCTCGGGAAGGATCCTCTGGAGATCCGGCAAAAGGGAGTCGCCCTCTCCTTTGTCCCGGAAGACCGTCTCGGCATGGGCCTCGTAGCCAATATGGATCTGGCAGATAACATGATGCTTCGCTCTTTTCGGCGCGGTCATTCCTTCCTGACGGATCGGAAAGCGCCTCACGATCTGGCGGAACACGTTGTGCATGATTTGGAAGTGGTGACCCCGGGTATCTCCACGCCGGTACGCCGTCTTTCCGGCGGCAATGTGCAGAAAGTTCTTGTCGGAAGGGAGATTGCCTCTGCCCCTTCCATCCTTCTCACGGCATATGCCGTGCGTGGGCTGGATGTCAATTCGTCGTATGTGATCTATGACCTGCTGAACAAGCAGAAACAAAACGGTGTCGGCGTTTTATACGTAGGGGAAGATCTGGATGTCCTGCTTGAACTGTGTGACCGCATTCTCGTCCTTTGCGGCGGGAAAGTCAGCGGGATCGTCGATGGCCGTAAAGCAGAAAAAATGCAGATTGGCAGAATGATGACGTCTCTTGGAGGTGAAGCATGAAATCCAAAGAACCGGTTTTTCATATCGTCAAACGCGATGATCTCCCCTTGTACAAAGTGATCGGGATCCGCCTGATCGCAATCCTGCTGGCACTTGCCGTCTGCAGCCTTGTCACGATCCTGGTAACAAAGCTCAATCCGCTTGATGTGTTCCGGGCAGTTATCAAAGGAGCGTTCGGCTCCACGCGAAAAACCTGGGTCACCATGCAGAATACTTCGGTCCTTCTGCTGATTGCACTGGCCGTTACCCCTGCTTTTAAAATGCGGTTCTGGAATGTCGGCGGGGAAGGGCAGGTCCTGATCGGCGCCTGGGCAGCTGCCGCCTGTATGATCAACCTGACAGGAAAAGTTCCGGAATGGTTCCTTATTGTTGCCATGTCGGTCACCAGTATTTTTTGCGGGGCTGTCTGGGCGGCAATTCCCGCTTTCTTCAAAGCAAAGTGGAATACCAACGATACCCTGTTCACGTTGATGATGAACTATATTGCCACACAGCTGGTCGCCTGCTTCGCCATTGTCTGGGAAAACCCGAAAGGCTCCGGTACGATCGGTATTATCAACAATGCAACAGAATTCGGCTGGATCCATATCGGCAATAAATATCTTCTCCCGATTCTTGTTGCCCTGGTAATGACAATCGTTACCTATATTTATCTGAATTACACCAAGCACGGCTATGAGATCGCCGTCGTCGGTGAGAGTGAGCGGACTGCCCGCTACATCGGCATCAAGGTCGACCGCGTTATGATCCGCACGCTTCTTCTTTCCGGCGGCGTCTGCGGGCTGGTCGGGCTGATCCTTGTCGCCGGTGTTAATCACACCCTCACAACTACGCTGGCCGGAGGCCGTGGATTTACAGCCGTTATGGTCAGCTGGATGTCTCATTTTAATCCCTTCACCATGATCCTCACCAGTTTCCTTTTGGTTTTTCTGAACCGCGGAGCCAGTGAGATTGCAACTTCTTTCAGCCTGAATACCTCTTTTTCCGACATCCTTACCGGAATCATTATCTTCTTTATTATCGGCTGTGAATTCTTTATCCGATACTCGATCAGCTTTCGCAGCAGTGCCAGGGCAAAGGAGGGCTGAGTAACTATGTTTGGTTTTCTTTCCACGTTTATTCCCCGTGCCATCGTCCAGGGGATCCCTCTGATTTTCGGCTGTACCGGAGAGATCCTGACGGAAAAATCCGGAAACCTCAACCTTGGGATTCCCGGTGTCATGTATGTCGGCGGGATCTGCGGCGTCATCGGTTCATTCTTCTATGAACAGTCCGCTGCGGCATCCGGTCAGTTCAGCAATTTCCTTGCTCTGCTGATCCCGCTTCTGTGCTGCCTTGCCGGATCTCTGCTGATGGGGCTTCTTTACTGTTTTTTGACCGTCACGCTCCGTTCCAACCAGAATGTTACCGGCCTTGCCATGACGACCTTCGGCGTTGGTTTCGGCAATTTCTTCGGCGGTTCCCTGATCAAGCTCTCCAAATCCTCTATGACGTCTGTCGTGCTGTCCCGCACAAGTCTTGTTTATAAAACCGCGCTTCCCTTTGCTTCTTCTCTGGGGTGGTTTGGAAAGCTGTTCCTCTCTTACAGCTTCCTGGCCTATATTGCGGTGCTTCTGGCATTGATTTCCTCTTACCTTCTGAAAAAGACACGAGTCGGACTGCATCTTCGCGCCGTCGGGGAAAGTCCTGCCACAGCAGATGCAGCAGGCATCAATATTTCCCGTTATAAATATATGGCGACCTGCATCGGCTGCATGATTGCCGGTCTCGGCGGCCTTTATTACGTAATGGATTACGCCTGCGGCGTCTGGAGCAACGATGCTTTCGGTGACAGAGGCTGGCTTGCCATTGCACTCGTGATCTTTGCGATCTGGCGTCCGGGCACCGGTATTTGGTCCTCCTTCCTGTTTGGCGGGCTGTATATCCTTTATCTCTATCTCCCCACCACAATGGAGCATATGGAATTAAAGGAATTGTATAAAATGATCCCCTATGTGATGACGGTCGTTGTGCTGATCCTTACAAGCATGCGAAACAAACGGGAAAACCAGCCCCCCGCATCTCTCGGCCTTGCCTACTTCCGAGAGGAACGATAGTACACTTTCCGTGTCATAATCGTGCAGGAGAAATACCGATGAAGCCTGTAAAGACTGCCGTTATCGGCTGCGGCGCCATCAGCGACATCTATCTCACCAATATGACAGGGAAATACTCCTCTGTTGAGGTGGTGGCCTGCTGTGCAAAACACCGTGAACGGGCAGAGGCTAAAGCCGCCCGTTACCAAATTCGGGCAGCAGACACCGACGAGATTCTGAAGGATCCGGAAGTAGAGCTCATCGTTGTGCTGACGCCTGCGCCGACACACTACGCGCTTATCAAAAAAGCCCTCCTCGCCGGAAAGCATGTTTATTCGGAAAAACCGATCGCTACAGATCTGCAGCAGGCGAAAGAATTGCTGTCCCTGGCGAACGGAAAGAATCTGCGCCTTAGCTGTGCTCCGGAGACTTTTCTGGGAAGCGCTCTCCAGACCGCCCGCAAAGCTCTGGACGACGGTCTTGCCGGAGAGATCACCTCTTTTCACATTGTTGCAAACAGAGACCTGACTGCACTTGCCAGTATGTTTCCCTTTCTGCGCCTGCCCGGGGGAGGTATCTGCTATGACTATGGCGTGTATTATCTCACGGCACTCTGTTCCCTTCTCGGGCCGGTGGAAGAGGTTTACGCAAAAGTCGGAAATTACCGCAGAATACGGAAAAATGTGCTTCCTGACCACCCGGAATATGGCCTGGAATATGTTTATGATAACGAATCTCAGGTCAATGCGCTTCTCACCACCAGGTCTGGCATTACAGGCACCTTTTCTCTCAACGGAGACAGTGCTTTCCCGGATCAGGCATACTTCAGCATTCAGGGGACAAAGGGAATCCTCCTGCTTGGCGATGCCAATCAGTTCGGCGGAGAGATCCGTTTTATGAAAAATGAGATAGCGGCACACGAATGGGAGACGCTCTCTCCCGTATCTCCCTTGTCTGAAAACTGCCGCGGACTTGGCCCGGCTGACATGGCAAGATGCATCTGCACGGGTGGCTCTCATCTCGCCTCCAAGGAAATGGCCTGCCATGTGCTTGACATTGTTGAGCAGATTATTAAAAGCGGAGAAACCGGACAGGCACACAAAACGGAAACCGTTTGCGAACGACCCGCCGTTTTTGCAGATTGGAATGAACTGCTGATAAAGTGAGCGCCCACAGCTAAGTTTATTCATCAGTTGCCGCCGTAAGCAGCCATGAAGACTGTCAATTTTATTTTAGGGGGATACAACAATGGCTGAAACACTGACCACGCTGAAGACCCGGCGGAGCTGCCGCGCTTTCAAACCGGACCTCATTGAAGAGGACAAACTGAATGCCATCCTCGAAGCGGGAACTTATGCTGCAACCGGAATGGGGAAACAGTCTCCGATCATTCTTACCGTAACAGACAGAGAAATGCGGGATAAGCTTTCCAAAATGAATGCAGCCATTCTCGGAACGGATTCAGACCCTTTCTATGGCGCGCCGGAAGTGCTGGTAGTTCTGGCAAATAAAGCCGTCCCCACCTACATTTATGACGGAAGCCTTGTTATGGGCAACCTGATGAATGCCGCTGCAGATCTGGGTGTGGCAAGCTGCTGGATCCACCGGGCTAAAGAAGAATTTGAAAGCGAAGAAGGCAAAGCCATCCTGAAAGAACTCGGCATTGAGGGCGATTATGAAGGAATCGGCCATCTGGTAATCGGCTATGCAGCCAAGCCTGCAGCAGACCCTGCCCCAAGAAAAGCCGGCTATATCTGCAAAGTTTAGCTCCGCACCTCCAGTCAGCATTATTTCTGCAGCATCTGCAAAACAGGGATTTCAGAGCAAAAGAAACGCTCCGAAATCCCTGTTTTATTTTTTGATTAGAATGGGATTGTTTTCAACTGTCCCCCGTTTTTCCCGATTAGACCTGTCGGCTTCCCGTCAGTATCGGATTCCTCTTCAGGTATTCAATATTACTTTCTGCGACACTGTTCTCCAGAAGTTTTCTGAAATAGTACGTCTCTGTACTGGTAATATGGTTCAGCATCAGGTCAGGCAATGCTGAATACTCCGCTTTTAAGATAGTATCTATAATAACAAGATGCTCCTTTGCCCCGTTTATAGAGCGTTCAACCGGGAAAAAGTTCTGTGTCCTGACACGCTGAAACTGATCCGTAATAAAGGAGACACTTTGAAAAATATACTGATTCCCGCAGTTATTATTGATATAGCTGTGAAAGTCATAGTCCAGAGAATGCAGCGCACTGATATCCTGATCCACAATCATTTTTTCTGTTTTTTCTTTAAACTCAATCAAAACAGCATGGTCAAGATTAGGAGCGCTTAGCATGATTACCATTGGCTCAATAAGTTTTCTCGCCCGGAACAGATCTGCAATGTTCTGTACGCTCATTTCCGGAACAAATATTCCCTTTTGCGGTACTGCGATCAGCAGGTTTTCATTTACCAACCTGTTAATGGCTTCTCTAAGAGGAGTACGGCTTACGCTCAGCATGTCGCATAATACAGTCTCTTCCAGATGTTCCCCCGGGCGGAATTGATTATTAAGGATCATTCCCTTTAATTGTGCATGCGCTATATCACTCAATTTTTGCTTGCTATCCATACTTATATCCTCTTATGAGATTTCTAAAGAAGTTTATTCCTTAATGATTATAACACAAGAATTGTTTAAAAGGAACTATCAACGCTGATATTCGCAGATTTTTACGATGTAATGTATACATTCTTTCTGTTGTTTTTTCTGTAACGGTTTTATAGTTTGGTTATTTTGCACAAATTCCAGTGATAATTTTTGTGCATATCAGAGAATATAAAATAAAGTGTTGACAAGTATAGGGATGTGAGATATCCTTTATTTATCTCGTATACATATTGTATACACAATACTTTTTTGAAAAGGAGTTCCTATCATGAAAAAAGCGGTTTCTTTATTCCTCGCAGTGCTGATGCTGGTGGCGATTGGTGTTTCGGCTTCAGCGGTTGATCTTCAGATGTCCTTCGGCGGGAGTTCTTCCGGCGGTATGATGTATTATATGGCCGGTGCATTCGCTGATACGATCACTCCGTTGGTAGATGGTGTCAATATCACAAATGTAACTTCGGGCGCGGCTGTTGATAACGCCATTAAGACTGCTACGGGAGAATTTGATCTGGCTCTGACCTACGGTGCTATCGTTTATGAAGCAGCCACCGGTACCGGAAATTTTGAGAACAATCAGTATACCGATCAGGCCCAAAATATCAAAGGGATTGCCAAGGGCTATGATTCCGACTTCTATTTTGTTTCTCTTGCAAAATCAAATATTACTTCCCTCAGTGACCTCAATGGTAAAACCGTCGCGTGTGGAAATGCAGGATCCGGTACACAGTATGTGGCTGATATCGTTTTGGATGTTTTCGGTATCGACTGCAAGAGAGAGTATATTTCCTTCTCTGACGGTGCTGCAGCTATGAAAGAGGGCCGTGTTGATGCTGTCTGCCAATCCGGTTCCCCCTCAGGTGCATTGACAGAGCTTGCAGCTACAGACTCTATCGTGATTATCCCGTTCACCGAGGAAGAGATCGATCAGCTCGTTGCCGCATACCCCTGGTTCTTCAGTAATTATATGTCCAAGGACACCTATCAGGGAATGACCGAAGATGTACTTCTCCCCAACTTCACAGTCTATGTGATCTGCAACAGCAATGTTCCTGATGATGTTATGTACAAAATCATGGAAGCGATCTACCAGCCTGGGGTAATTGAAACGCTTGGCACCGGACATAAGAACTGGCTCCAGTTCGTTGAAGATTCCGAAGCATTCGAATCTCTTGGTCTTGAGATTCACCCCGGTGTAAAAAGCTTCTATGCTGACCATCCTGAGTATTGCGCTAACTAATATAAAGTAATTGTGCTTCTTTGAAATGCGCCTCGAAAGGGGCGCAACTTCTCTACCTACTACATAATATAAGGCAAACATTTATTTGATAATTAGTTCTATTCTTACATCTAAGAAAGGTCAGTTGGATGAAAACACGACAACTTGAAGGCGTTTATAAAATAGCCTTCTCTCTTGTGGCTATCCTATTTACTGCAACTTTTTTTGTACATTCAGGAATCAGAATTTTATCCACACAGATGTCTCGATCTCTGTATTTATTGGGAAATGTCTTGATGGCTTTTATGCTGTATCCCGTAAAGAGGGGACACGGCGGGCAAAAGAAAGTCCCCTGGTATGATCTTATAGCGTGTGCAGCCGCTATCTTTGTGTTTTTATACTGGGCTGTAACTTACAGAGAATATGCCATCGCGCGAAAAGGTCAGGCCAATATGACGGACTTTTATTTAGGAATTATTGCGATTATCCTTGTAATGGAAAGTTGCAGGCGCGTAATTGGCTGGATCATTCCGATTATTGCTCTGGTTTTTTCTGTCCAATTATATTTCGGTCCCTATATGCCCGGAGTATTTGCAAATAAAGGTTTTTCACTATTCCGTATCGTCGATTTCATGTATAGAACAGATCAGGCTATTTTCGGAACGATTTGTAATACGTTTAGTGTATATGTACTTCCTTTTGTAATAATGGGTGCTTTTATGGAGTACACAGGAGCAGGAGAATTCTTTATCAAAATGGCTCTTGCACTTACAAAAGGATGGGCGGGAGGTCCTGCAAAAGTAGCCGTTATAGCAAGTGGTTTGTTTGGTTCTATCAGTGGGAGTTCCTCAGCAAATGTTGTATCAACCGGCGCTTTCACGATCCCTATGATGAAAAAAGTCGGCTTTCCCCCTGAGGATGCAGGTGCCATTGAAGCCGCCGCCTCAACCGGTGGGCAAATGCTTCCTCCCGTTATGGGAGCTGGTGCATTTCTTCTTGCTGCAATGACGGAAACTCCTTATGCCAGAATAGCTCTAATCTGTGCCATCCCGGCAATTTTATATTATTACTGGTGCGCTTTGGCAGTTCACTATAAAGCGAAACGAGACAACATAGGAAGTTTGCCGGATGAAGAAATCCCGGATGCAAAAGCGACCTTTAAAGAAGGCTGGTTCTTCTTTGTCCCAATTATCGTAATCTTTGTTGTGCTCGGTCTTGGCTATTCTGCAGATAAAGCCGCATTCTGGGCAATTGTTCTATGTATTGGTTTCAGCTTTTTTACGAAAGAACATAAGATGACGCCCAAAAAGCTTATTGATGCTTTTGAGAAAGCAGGTCGCAGCGAGATTTCTGTCGGTGGTACCATTGGCTGTCTTGGCATCGTTATGGGAGGAATCGTTTTAGGCGGACTTGCTCAGAAATTTGGAGTAATCGTTGTTTCACTGTCTCACGGAAGTATTTTTATCGCAATCTGCCTTACCGGTCTTGTCGGTGCAATTATAGGAATGGGTGCCACCCAAACAGCAACCTATGTGCTGATGTCACTTATTGTCGTTCAGGGATTGGTAAAATTAGGAATCGATGTAGTTACCGCTAACGTAATTGCATTTTGGTTTAGCGCAGTTTCAAATGTAACTCCTCCTGTCTGCGTTTCCGCTTTTGCAGGAGCCTCTATAGCAGGTGCAGACCCGATGAAAACAGGGTTCAAAGGGGTAAAATACAGTGCCGCATTGTTCTTTTTGCCATTTGCCTTCTATTATCTGCCCGGCCTTTTAATTCACAACGCTTCTGTTTTATCTGCTCTTTATGATATTGGATTCTGTCTGATTGCTATTCCTATGGTGGCAGCCTCCCTTTACGGTTTTTTCATTGCGAATCTTGACGGTGTCCTTCGAATCGCAACAGGAATTGCCGGTGTATGCGGTTATATTCCCAATATCTGGACAAGAATTGGTTCAGCCGTCTTTTTTATCGTCTTGATTTTCGCGCAAAGAAAGAAAAAAGGAAATCCCTCAAAAAAGCAATTTGCATAACAAATTAACAAATCATATGAAAGGAAAGAAAAAATGAGCATTAAAAAAATTACAATTGTCGGAACCGGTGTTATGGGACATCCTATGGCAGCGCATCTTCTTGAGGCTGGATATGATCTTACTGTATTTGCAAGACATAGAGAGAAAATTGAAGATTTACTTGAAAAAGGCGCACATTACGCAGATACTTTAAAGGATGCAGCTAAAGATGCCGATGCAATTATCACCATGTTGCCCACAGAAGATATTGTGAAGGAGAATATTTTCTGTGAAAACGGTTTGGCAGACGGTGCAAAAAAAGGAACAATTTTCTTTAACAGTTCTACTGTTTCTCCAGAAGCAAATAAATACATAGGGGAAGAACTTCTGAAACGCGGGATGCGATTTGGCGAGACCCCTGTCACGGGAAGCGGGCTCCAGGCACAGGCAAAAACACTGGTTTTTCTTTATGTGGGTGACGAAGAAGACTATCAGGAAGCTTTACCTGTTCTGAGAGCAATGGGGGTAGATGCCTATTATGCCAGCAATCAATACGGCGCAGGAGCTTATGCAAAAATAGCATCCAACGCTATGATGGCAATCAATATGCTGTCCTTTGCGGAAGCTATTACGATGGCAACGAAAGCCGGAGTAAATCCTGAGATGTTTGTGAAATTCTGCCATGGTGGCGGCCCTCAAAGTGCAATGGCCGATAAAAAGATTTCCAAGATTATTAATCGTGATTTCTCCCCTACGTTCCGTACTGCCTTGATGTATAAAGACGCAGGTCTTGCATCTGATCTGTCGAAAAAGCTGGAAGTGCCAACGCCAATGCTCGGAGTAGGAAAAGAACTTTATAAAATGGCATGTATTAAAGGGCTTGCTGATGAAGATAACTGTGCCGTAATCAAATGCTACGAAGAATGGGCAGGAATTGAGATAAAGGTATGAAATTCTATACTGTAATTAACAATGGGGTAGAAGCTGTAATGGCTCAGCCCTCCGGGCAGGAAAAAATATTCCCTCTTGCGGCTTTTGGTATTAAAGAGAACTATTCCATGAATGATCTGATCCGCAACTATGAATGTATTCAATCCTGCTTTTCGAATGAACCGGCACTCGACGGAATTAATTTGGATTCTGTAGAGCTCCTCGCTCCCATTCCGCATCCTTCTCATGATGTTCTTTGCCTTGGATTAAATTACGCCAAACATATGGAAGAGGCTGTAAAATTCCATCAGGAAGCATTTGAAAGGGAAGCAACCTATCCTGTTTATTTTTCCAAAAGAGTAAATGAAGCGCTTCGCCCTGGCGGTAAAATCAAGTCTTTTCCCAATATAATGGATAGCTTGGATTATGAAACGGAAGTTGCCGTTATTCTCTCAAAAGATGCTTTTGAAGTTGAAAAAGATAATGCTTTCGATTATGTTTTCGGTTATACCATTGTTAACGATGTAAGTGCAAGAAATCTCCAGACGAGGCATAAACAGTGGTATTTGGGGAAAAGCCTGGATACTTTTACACCAATGGGACCTTGTATTGTAACGAAAGATGAATTTACTGAGCCTCCTGTTATGAATATTAAAACATATATTAACGGAGAATTACGACAGGATGGTTCGACCAGTTTGCTCTTGTTCGATATTGCTCATGTAATTTCAGAAGTATCACAAGGGATGACTCTTGAAGCGGGAACAATCATAGCAATGGGAACTCCGGCAGGAGTCGGTATGGGTTTCAAGCCCCCCAAATTTCTGAAAACTGGAGATGTTGTTCGCTCAGAAGTTGAAGGTATCGGTATTCTTGAGAATACAGTAGATTGAAAAAAAGAGGAGTATTATGAAAAAAACATATTTTCATAGGGTGCAAGCGCAAACTGCAACAAAATTCTGGATCAATAATGTAACCCGGGAGGAGGCAGATCTTGCAATAGAAGCCGGTGCATATGGCTGTACGCAAAATCCTTCCTATACCTGGAAAATGATCAGCAATAAAAAGGAAGAAGATCATGTGAAGGAACTGCTCCTGCCGATTTTGAAAGAAGAACCGGATGATACTGAAGCACTGGTAAAATTGCAGTGTGCACTTGTGGCAGACATCGCCCAGCATTTTATGCCGATTTATGAAAAGACAGGACATAAATTCGGTTATGTCAGTATTCAGGGTGACCCTTTCCATGAAGATGCGGAAACCATCATTCGCTGCGCACGCTACAACACAAAAGCTTTGCCAAATCTTATGGCTAAAGTTCCTGTCACGGAAGAAGGCTTAAAAGCAATTCGAGTCCTCCTTGCAGAAGGTATTGCCATTAATGCTACAGAAGTTATGGCGGTAAAACAGGCTCTCGATGTATGCGATATTTATAATGAAGTCTGCTCCTCCATGGAAAATCCCCCTGTTGTTTATTTCTCTCATATCACCGGTATTTATGATCAGTATCTTAAAGAATATGTGAAAACCAACAGCGTAGATATTTCCCCTGATACCCTGTGGCAAGCCGGTATGGCTGTTGCAAAGAAGACCTACCACATGTGTAAAACGCGTTGCCCGCAGGTTGGCTTCATCGGCGGAGGGGCCAGAGGCCTCCATCATTTTACGGAAATGGTCGGAGCAAACGCAGTTGTAACCATTAACTGGGTAGGTACTGCAGCAAATCTTATTGAAGAAGATCCTGTTGTTGTTCAGAGATTTGATACTCCTGTTCCTGAAAGTGTTATTGACGAACTCGTTGAGAAGCTGCCTGATTTTGAGAAGGGTTATTTTGTCCATAAAATTAAACCCTGTGAATATGAGGATTTTGGTCCTGTTGTGCTGTTTCGCTCACAATTTGAAAGCGCATGGAAAAATGCCCTCAAGTATATCGCCGAAATGCGATAAAATTCAGTTGCGAGGCACAGTATGGATTATCTTTTTCAATTACAGCATATTGGGATTAATGAATCCAACGAAGAAGAAGCCAGAAGAGTAACTGCCTTTCTTCATGCGGTTTTCGGTTTTCCCCTTCGAGAAACATCTTCTGCAATTTTTGCTAATGAGCAGATTGAAATCATGAAGTCTCCGGGACGAGGAAGACTGGGCCATTTTGCAGTTGGTACTTCAGATGTTGCAAAAGCACAACTGTTTTTAGAAAGCCAGGGTATTTCCTTTGACGAATCCTCTGCAAGTTATAACGATGCCGGTGAAAAGATCGTTATTTATGCAAGGGAAGAACTTTCCGGATTTGCCTGGCACCTTATAAAAAGGCCTGAAACGCCGTGACGTTTGGCTTTGCAACAGCCTTTGCATCGTCTCAAAAATCCATTGATTTTGACTTTATCAAATCTGTGAAAGATGCAGGGTATGACTATATTGAACTATCGGGCATACTAATTGGTAGCCTTCAAGAGGAAAGTTTTTCTTTGCTGTTAAAGTCTCTGGCAGAAATTAATTTGAAGTGTAAAAAAATATGTTCTTTACTCTCCGGAAATTTCAATTGTTTTTCTAGCAATACTGAAATATTCAATCGGCATCTTGATCTCTTATTTTCCAGATTTGAAAGACTTGGAGTAGAGGAAATTGGATTTGGAAGCGGCTCAGCCAGAAAAGCGCCGGACAATTGGGAGACAGAAAAGAGCATACATTCATTTGCAGAGATTTTAAACGATCATTTTTTACCTCGTCTTAAGACTGTAAATATAGTCCTGAATATCGAACCACTGAACTCTGCAGAGACAAATACTATTACTTCGTTTCATGATGCTGTACAATTAATAGAATTATTAAATGACCATCATTTTGGTATCCTCGCTGACACGCTGCATATGATTAAAATGCATGAAGATGCCTCCCTGATTGCTTCAGCTTATCTGGGATATATCAATCATCTTCATGTCAGTGAGCTGAAAAGAGTTCTTCCGGTTGTTTCTTATTCAGAAGAATGCCATGCTTTTCTAAACAGTTTTATAGAAAATGGGTATAATAAATCGATCAGTTTTGAAACAAAGGTTCAGCAAAGAGATGATTTGAGAACCGCATTACTCTTGATTAAAAAGTTTGTAGACAGGCATCATCAAAGTTGAGGAACCAAAAAACGGATTGTTCCTTAATATTCAGATCCCGGAGCAGAAATCAATTGCTCCGGGATCCTTGTTCTTTCCAATTATATTTTCAGTTCTGCGAAGGTTTTTAGAAGTTATCCCTGTGCTTTGCCGCACTCCGGGCAGAATTTCGATACCTTCCCATCCGGAAATTCATATCCGCAATTTGCACATTTGTAGGTACGCGGAGCACCGCATTCCGTACAGTATTTTCCGGTGTTCCCTTCATGTCCGTTCTCGCACGTCCAGCTTTCCGTGCCGTCCTCTGCTTTGTCCGGTGAAGGAGTCAGCTGCTCATTCCGGTCATGCGTAAAAGAATAGATCTTATAGGTACGGTTTCCGCATGAAGCAACGGCTACGGTAGCATCTCTGTTTACTTCAATGCTGCGGTATTCTCCACTGTAGGGAATAAGGGTGTTTCCGTAGAGGTCGATCAGGCAGTACTCGCGCGAAGCATTCTGTGCCACAAAAGCCATGCTTCCGTCAGAACCGGCAAAAGATACCTCTGAAAAATGTTCCGGCAGTTCTCCAACCGCAGCGGAAAGAACAATGATCGTTCCGTCGAGATTCTTCAGGGAAGCAAACGTCCCGCGGTCGCTCACAATATCTTTGCTGTATACAAAATCGCAGGTCACGTTTCCGTCTTTGTCCAGGAAACCAAATTTCCCGTCTTTCGCAGCGCCGATGTATCCGTACAGCAGCGGATACTCCGTATAGGAAAGAGCCTCATATTCAGGAGGAATGATCTCGTCCCCGTTCTCATCGATCAGGCCATAATACCGGTTCATGGAAACCTGGGCATAGCCCTTCTTAAAGCTGCGGATCGAATCATAATTCTGTGCCGGCCTGAAAATCTGCTGCCCCTGAAGGCCGTAAAGGATCCCCCGATCGTAAAGATACGGATTCTCCACTTCGGAAGGATTCAGGGTGCATTCCGCCGTAAAAGCAGCCTGCCCTGTACCGGCATGGTAGTAAGTGGTCTTTCCGTTTTTATAAACAGAATCGTACTCTGAGGAGCTCTCTGAAGGATACGGAGAGACTTCCATATATCTGTTATAAAAAATGCGCTGTTTCGCCCGGTCAGTCACACAAATATAAGCGCCGTGTGCGGTACAATAGCTGTCTCCAAACTGTGATCTGTTCAGTGTTCCTGCTTTTTGTCCGTCAAAGAAGAAATCAACGGTATCGATCCGGAAAAACAGTTTTTCATTATTGGACCAGTTTGATATGGTGTAATCCTTATCATCCGCCTCGGAAGGCGTCAGCCTGACGCCGTATTGCCAGTGCTCGGATACTACCTCCACATCTGCATACTCCGCAGGTACGATTACCGTCCCTTTGTCGTCAATCAGGCCTTCATTATGGATTCCATCCGAAGATTCACCCTGGACTTTGAAGAACGGAAAGCCCGAAACCGATCTCATATCGATATAGATTGCCTGTGTCAGCGGATTTCCTCTGCTGTCGATCAGCTGATAATAAGCATATCCGTCTTTATGGATCCCGAGGGAATCCGTCATGCGGTTCAAAACCACATCCCTTGCTGTGACATCCATTATATTTGTCTCAGCCATTGCCAGAGGCATACCGGAAAGCAGCATTGCCATCAAAAGAAATGCTATAATGCGTTTTGCCATGATGTGTTTCTCCTGTCGTGTTTTTTATGGCTCCTGTTTCAAGGAATCTGATTTGATAATATCATAAGTAAATGTCCGATGCAACAGGATCCTTCGATCACATAGCCCTCTGATTTTCGCATTTTTGTATCGACGAATTCCATTTCTTATGATATAATAATGTTTCCGTATCCTTCGAAAAGGAGCTTTGCATAAAATGGAGAGAAAAACAAACCCCTTCTGGGGCAGCTTGACGGTCCTTGTCATCCTGCTGGCCCTGGCACTTTGCGTTTACGGAATGAATCGGGGCGTTCTGCTTGCCCGGCCTGCCGGGAATCCGCAGTCCGCAGTTGTCGGTTTTTTTGACGCATTGAAAGCCGGAAACGAAGAAGAGGCCTGCCGATATGTAGAAAACTATTCTTCCCTTGGTCTCAACAACGTTCCGGAAAGTGAAGAAGGGCAAATCATGTTCTCCTTCCTCAAACGCAGCTATGACTATTCCTTATCCGGCAGCGTTTCTCTTTGGGGAACAAAAGCCAGCCAGAAGGTCCTGGTAAAATATCTGGATCTGAATCTGGTCGATCAGGCAGCACGAAACATGCCGGAACTGGATTATAACTCCGCACTGCGGCTTGTCCTCAGTGACCCGGAAAGTTACTGTACCAGTGAATTTTTTGATGTTCCCGTCTCCTATTCCGACGGAAAATGGCTGATGACACTGAACGGGGATCTTCTTGCCGCTCTGCAGGGCGGCAGATAAGAGAGGAGGATTTTGCTGATGGCCAACGATTATGATTTTAACTATGAGCTGGATTCCATTCTCTCTGAATTTTCCGATGATTCTCCCTCCGCTTCTTCCATAGAAAGCCGGTTGCCTGAAACGCCGGACCCCGCTCCCTCTGCACCTTCAGAAACGCCTGCCGAGCCTGCTTTTACTCCCGACGGAGATCCCATTACGCATTTTGCCGACAAATACCGGCGCCAGGAGACTGAGAAAAAGAAGAAAGCGGCTCCCGTCCGTCGTATCCTTCCTCCGAAGGCGGCGGCACCGGACAAGACAAAAAAGGCCCCGCGTAAACCGGAGAAAGAGCAGGATGTAACGCGCATCATGCCGGTGAAAAATCCGCGCACGGATGAGACAAAGCGTCTCCCGAATGAAAAATTCTCTGCCGGAAATCTATATGAGGCCCCTCCAGCCAAAAAGATTGACCGGGAAGCGGAAAAAGAAAAACGCAATGCCCATAAGCAGGAATTGAAGGAAGCCCGGGCTGCCAGAAAAGCGGAAAAGCAGCAGCGAAAGGAAGAAAAACGGCTTCTTCGGGAGGAGCGGCCTCCCCGGGTAAAGCTTGCCGATGTTGTGCCTCCCTGGCTTGTACGCATTGTCGGGATGCTGTTCACCATGGTACTTTGCCTGTTTGTGCTGTGCTATGTCTCTCCCGCCTCCGGTTCCGCAGCAGCATCAAAAACCGTGGCCCGCAGTGCGGATCTGTCCTCCAGTGTCAACAAGTTTGCCACGGAAAAGGCGCGGGATGCCGCCATTGCCGCAAGTGCCCTGCAGGAGCAGATCGTTGAACAGATCGCAGCTTCACAGAAAACCGTATTCAAGATTCCGGAAGATGCTGTCGTCGCACCTGAACCGCTTCTTTCCGGGTTCGGGAAAGTCAGCACCGCCAACGCCTCCGAGATCCTGCCTGTTATCCAGCAGGCGCGGGATTCCGGTCTTCTGGGTGCAGATGAGGTCGTCGTATTTGACCCCGATGTGGAATTCAACACCGGTTCCTATTATCAGGATATCCAGTATTATATTGACAATACCCTTCTTGTGATCTGCTGGAAGGAGATCATCAACGGCAACACCTGTACTTTCTGTGAGGTGAAAATGCAGGATGCATCCCAGTTCCGCCGCAAGCTGGCAGGGGATATGTTCGGCTCGGATATCCTGGAATATACTACCTCGATGCACAAAGCGACCAACGCCGTCGTATCTGTCAATGCTGACTATTATCGTTTCCGTGATATGGGCATTGTAGCGTACAATCGCCAGCTGTACCGTTTTAACGAAGGGGATTACCTTATGCGCTACGGCCAGATGCTCAAAAAATATAACTGCATCGACACCATGTTCGTAAACGGCTCCGGCGACTTTCTGTTTTTCCATATGGGTGAAGAATCTTCCCCGGAAGCCATGCAGCAGTTCATTGATGAAAATGATATTGTCTTCTCCGTCGCCTTCGGTCCTGTCCTTGTGGAAGACTGGGAACTGAATACCAGTTACTTCGATGAGGAGTGGTATCCGATCGGGGAGATCAACACGGGATATTCCCGCGCAGGCATCGGACAGGTGTCGGAACTGCATTATCTTTATATGTCTCTCAACCATTCCGATGAAAAAGCTGCCCGCTGGCATACCAGGGAATTTGCGGAGCACTTCTTCGAAAAAGGGGTAAAGAATGCCTACAGCCTGGACGGCGGTCAAACCAGCGAGATCGTATTCCAGGGAAATGAAGCCTATAATCACGTCGACCATGTCAACGGAACCAGTTCCCGTCAGGTCAGCGACATGCTCTACTTTGCTTCTGCCGTCAATGGAGAGGAGGTAACGGAATGAACAGCAACGCCATTGCGATCTACTGGGGCAATATCATTATTACCTGGTCTTCCGTTTCCATTTTCTTCGGAGTACTCGCTTTCCTTACCATGACGCTTGCCTTCTGGCGGAACAGACGGAAACGCTCTGCCGCGCTGGGCTGCTTCTTTCCTCTCGCGATTGTCCTTGCCTTTATTCTCAGCCGTCTTTTCCACTGGTATTTCAACATGGAGCAGTATTCTGCCTCTTTCGGTGCCAGCGCCTTCTCTACGATTTCCACCGCCTTCACCCGCCTGAATATCGGCAGTTACTGCCTTCCCGGCGTGATCCTCGGGATCTGGCTCGCCGCCGGCATCACCAGTATACTCGGTTTTGTTCCCTCCTCCGGTTTTCTGCTTGATTTTGCTGCACCGGGTACCTGTCTGCTGGTCGCTTTTATCCGCCTGAGTGCCCTGTTCAACGGAAGCTGTATCGGAAAGCGCCCTGTCACGATCCCGATCCTGCAGCGCTTCCCGTTCTGTATCGCCGTTACGGATTCCGCTGGCAACGTTTCTTACCGTATGGCCGTCTTTTTCCTCGAATTTGTTCTGATGTTTCTTGCATTCTTCCTTGTGCTGCGCTTTTTCTATCTGAATCGTACAGTCCGGATGTACTACCCCTGCAAAAGCTCCGGCAATGTGTGGCGGAATTTCCTCATCTATTATTCAGCCATTGAGATCGTGATGGATTCCCTTCGTACCGATTCTCCTCTGATGCACTTCACCTTTCTCACCAAGCTCAACGCTTACAGTGCTTTTATCAGCTTTGCGCAGGTGACGGCTATGGCCTTTCTGCTTTATGTCTTCCTGTACTATTTGATCTGCTCCATCCGTTCCGACGGCTTTTCCTGGAAGCATCTCGTTTGCATCGTGCTGCTGCTGCTTTCCCTTGCCGGTGTCGGCTTCTTCGGAGAATACAGCATACAGCGCTACGGAAGAGAGATCAGCGGATATATCATCATGGTCCTTTCTCTGGTCGTCATCGGTGCCATGTGCGGTCTTCTCTACCGCTCCTGTGCACCGGAGCCGGATTATTATGACTGATTTTTTGCAATTTCACCAAAGCTTTGCCTGGAAACAGACGGTTTTCATGCCGTCTGTTTCTGTTTTTTCCAATTTTTGTTTTCTTTCAATTTTTCTCTTGCAAAACAGGAAGAAATAGAGTATTATGACGCACGGTCAAAACAGATTTTTAAGCACGGTACAGAGATGCCGGCAAAATCGCTTATATAGAGACAGCGCTTTTTACCAGGGCGCTTGAAGTATGTTGCGTGTCTTGTCGGTGTTTCGACAGGGCATTTTTTCTTGTCCGGCTGCCATGCCGGGGGAAGCGGAGGGAACAGTATGAAAGTGAAATCTCAGATTATGGACGCTCCTGCCATCAGCCGTGCTCTTATGCGCATCTCTCATGAAATTGCGGAAAAAAACCGCGGGGTGGAAAATATTCGCCTGGTCGGTATTTTGCGCCGCGGTGATCCGATTGCAAAAATCATTCAAAGCAACATTCGTAAAATAGAAGAGGTCGATGTTCCCTGCGGCAGTATTGACATTGCCTTTTATCGGGACGATCTGACCTCTCTTTCTGACAGCCCTCTCGTCCGCTCCGCGCAGCTTCCGTTCGACGTGAATGACAAAGATATCATCCTGGTGGATGATGTGATCTATACCGGCCGTACGGCACGGGCTGCCATGGAAGCTGTCATCCGTTGCGGCCGTCCGCGTACCGTTCAGCTTGCCGTGCTGATTGACCGCGGTCACCGTGAACTGCCGATCCGTGCCGATTACGTCGGCAAAAATATCCCCACCTCCCGCTCTGAAATGATCGAAGTACGCGTTCCGGAGTTTGACTGTGAAACCGGCGTGTTCCTGATGGATCTTTCAGAGGAGAGCCAGCGTGTCAGCAACTAATTTGATATAAATCTATTGCTGAGAAAAGGAGAAAATGAATGAATCTGATCTACGGTATCAAGGACAAACCCTCATTTGGTGAAGTGGTTCTTTTTGCCCTGCAGCAGCTGCTTGCCATTATGGCTGCAACCATTGCCGTCCCGGCAGTTGTCGGGAACGGAATGACGGCTTCTGCCGCTCTGTTTGGTGCAGGTGTCGGCTCTATCGTCTATCTTCTCTTCACCAGAAGTGCAAGCCCGGTCTTCCTTGGTTCTTCCTTTGCTTTTATCGGCTCGATGTTCTCCGCTTTCGGCGGCGCCGCATCCCTCGCTATCGGGTATGCCGGTCTGGTCATCGGTGCTTTGATTGCCGGCCTTGTTTATGTGATCATCGCCCTGGTGGTCAAGTTCTGCGGCGTAAAGTGGATCGACAAACTGATGCCCCCCGTGATTATCGGACCGACCGTTGCTATCATCGGTCTCTCTCTGGCAGGCAACGCCATCGGGGATCTGATGCGCAGCAATATTGAAGGCGGTTCTGTTTATGTCTGCCTGATCTGCGGTCTGGTGACGCTCGCTGTTACCATGCTCTGCTCCACCTACGGAAAAAAGATGGTAAAGCTTGTTCCTTTCATCATCGGCATCCTTGCCGGATATGCCTGTGCCAGCATCTTTGCCCTTATCGGCAAAGCCACCGGCAATGCCTCTCTGGTCGTCATCAACTATTCCGCTGTACAGAACATCCACTCTGTCTTTTCTCTGCCGGAATTCACCTTTACCAAGGCTGACTGGTCCGGTGTCACCGCCTCTTATCTTCTAACCATCTTCGTAGCTTATGCACCGGTCGCCTTCGTGGTCTTTGCCGAACACCTGGCTGATCACAAAAACCTCAGCTCCATCGTCGGCGTCAACCTTCTGGAAGAGCCCGGCCTCACCCGCACCCTGCTGGGTGACGGAATCGGATCTTTCGTCGGTGCTTTCTTCGGCGGCTGCCCGAACACCACCTACGGAGAATCTATCGCAACGGTCGCCATTACGCGCAATGCCTCCACCGTATCCATCTGGGGTGCGGCCATTGCCTGCCTGATCTTCTCTCTGATCACGCCGCTGGTCGCTTTCCTGGAGACCATCCCAAGCTGTGTAATGGGCGGTGTGTGCGTAGCACTCTACGGCTTCATAGCCTCCTCCGGTCTGAAGATGCTCCAGCCGGTCGATCTGAATAAAAACCGCAATCTTTTTGTCGCCTCCGTGATCTTTATAGTAGGTGTCGGCGGAATGGTCGTTTCCTTCGGCGCAGTGGAGATCCGTACGGTTGCCTGCGCGCTGATCCTCGGCATTCTCACAAACGTCATGCTCTCGAAGGAGAAGGACGAATAAATCCGGTTAAAACAGGATCCTATAGGAAAAAGATCCCGCCGGGCAGAATTGTCTGTCCGGCGGGATCTTTTTCCTGATTTTGTCTTCAGGCTCTGGCTTCGGCAATCTTTTTATTGATTTCTTTCACCACGGCAGACGGATCAAACCCGTGTACTGCACAGGCCTCTTCCAGGCTCTCCATCTGGGAAGCCGGGCAGCCCAGGCAGTGCATCCCGATGGAAAACAGCACATCGATTGCTTCGGGATACTCGTTTACCACTTCGCCGATCAGTGTTTCTCTTGTTACATAAAGGTCGTCCATTTTATTCTCCTTACCAATTTCTTTCCATGCGTTTTCCTGGGGGATTCCCTGTGAAAACGCACTTATCATATCACAGACGGAAAAAAAGTCAACTTCCGATTATTCTTTTTCCGGTTCGAGATGATATCCCAATCCGCGAACTGCCACAATACGCACGTTGGAGCCGATATTCACAAGCTTTTTCCGCAGAAATCCGACGTAAACCTCCACATGATTTTCAACCGCATTGGAGTCCAGCCCCCAGACCTGAGAAAGGATTGATTCCTTGGACAGGACCTGCTCCTTCGTCTGAAACAGAAGCCGCATCACCTCATATTCCCGGGAGGAAAGACGGATCTTCCTGTCGCCGCACACCAATCGCCCGGTAGATATATCCAGCCGGGTATTGCCGTATCGGTATTCATCGGCCTGGTTGTCCTGCCGCCGGAGAAGGGCATTCACACTGGCCAGAAACTCCCGGACGTCGAACGGTTTGGAAAGATAATAGTCAGCCCCCGCATTCAACCCTTCAATTCGGTCTTCCAGATCCGATTTTGCCGTCAGCATCAAAATCGGCACGGCGGAGCGTGCGGCACGGATCTTCCTGGCTATATCATATCCGTTCATTCCGGGCAGCATAATATCCAGGATCAGCAGATCATAGTTTCCCTGCAGCGCGGCCTCTGCTCCGCTTTCTCCGTCGTAACGCGCTTCTGTTTCATATGCCTTGGCACGCAGCAACGCTTCCAGCGAATCCGCAAGCAGTTTTTCATCTTCGATAATCAGAATACGCATAGGCACACCCCTTTCCGTTTTTTCGGTCGTGCGCATCAGGTATTGCCTCTTTCTTTCCCCGCCTCAGGATCCTATCCATTCTTTGCCTATTATATCAGTAAAGATTATCAGAAAGTTCTGAAAAAGTTCTGAAAAAAATTCTTTTTCTTTACAGAAACATAAAGAATCGCTATAATATGCCTACCCTGATAATCGACCGGAGGGAAAAATGAAAAAACAGCACGAAGAAAGAAACCTTTCCATGGTAATGGACTTTTACGAAATGACGATGGCAAACGGGTATTTTGCTTCCCGCGATACCGATACGCTTGCCGTATTCGATCTGTTTTATCGGAAAAACCCGGATGATGCCGGCTTTGCGATCTTCGCCGGGTTGGAGCAGATCATGGATTATATAACAAACCTCCATTTCGAGGAAGAGGACATCGCCTATCTTCGTTCCCAAAAACTGTTTTCGGAGGATTTTTTAAATTATCTGAAAAATTACCGTTTTCATGGGGACATCTATTCCATGCCGGAAGGTACCGTTGTCTATCCCAACGAGCCGCTCATCACGGTGGTTGCCCCGCTCCTGGATGCCCAGCTGATCGAAACGGCAATGCTTCTGGAAGTCAACCATCAGTCTCTGATTGCAACAAAAGCCAACCGGATCAACCGTGCAGCCGGAGGCCGTCTGGTTTCGGATTTTGGCGCCAGACGTGCCCATAATGTCGATGCCGCCGTCTACGGCGCACGTGCCGCCTACATCGGCGGGGTAGCAGGCACGGCAACCGTTCTTGCCGGCGAGATGTTCGATATCCCGATTTCCGGCACCATGGCGCACAGCTGGGTCATGTTCAGTGAAAATGAATACGAAGCTTTCAAAAAATATGCGGAGACCTACCCGGATCTCACCGTACTTCTGGTGGACACCTATGACGTGCTGAAAAGCGGGATCCCCAATGCGATCCGCGTTGCAAAAGAAGTTCTGGAACCCATGGGAAAACGGCTGAAAGGTGTCCGGCTGGATTCCGGCGACCTTGCCTATCTCTCCAAGGAAGCCCGGAAAATGCTGGATGATGCCGGCCTGGAAGATTGTAAGATCATTGCCTCCAACGGGCTGGACGAATATACCATCCGTTCTCTGATCCATCAGGGTGCAAAAATCGACAGTTTCGGCGTGGGTGAGCGCCTGATCACGTCCGCTTCAAATCCCATTTTCGGCGCTGTGTATAAACTGACTGCCATTGAAAAAAACGGAAAGCTGATTCCGAAGATCAAAGTGTCGGAAACCATTGAAAAAATCACCAATCCCGGCCTCAAGAAGATCTACCGTGTCTACAATGAAGACGGCAAAGCCATAGCGGATTATCTCGCCACCTTTGATGAAAAAATTGACGCCTCACGTCCCGTGCGCTATATTGATCCTCTGAAATACTGGAAAGACAAGAGCTTTGAAAACTGCACTTTTAAAGATCTCCAGATCAAAGTAATCGAAAACGGGAAACCGATCTACACCTGTCCCGGCGTGGAGGAAATACAGAAATATGTCCGCTACCAGCTGCACAATGAGATCTGGGAAGAGGAACAGCGTTTTGAAAACCCCCATACCCATTACTTTGACATGAGTCCCGCCATGTTCGAAATGAAAATGAATCTTCTGTATACCCTCGGAAAAACCAGCCGATGAACCTTGCCGTCTATGGAGGGAGCTTCAACCCTCCCCACCTGGGTCACGTTCATGCCGCCCGCGCAGTGCTGGATGCACAGCAGCCGGACCGCTTCCTGGTGATTCCGGACTATCAGCCTCCTCATAAGGATCTTACCGACGGAAGCCCGCCGCCGGAAGCCCGCCTTGAAATGTGCCGTCTCGCCTTCCGGCAGTTCCCGGAGATATCGGTCTCCGATCTGGAGTTTCACCGGCGCGGCAAAAGCTATACGGCCGATACCGTTCGCCTGCTTCGCACACACTATCCGGAAGATGCTTTTTTTCTGGTGATCGGGGCGGATATGCTTCTCTGCTTTCGCCAGTGGTTTCAATACCGTTATCTGCTTTCTGAGTGCACCCTGCTCGTCCTCTCAAGGGAAGATGGAGAGGAGCGTTCTCTGCAGCAGGCTTCCGCCCTCCTTACCGAGGAAGACAATGCCAAAATCACGCTGATTCCCTGCACCCCCTATCCGGCAAGCTCCACGTCGATCCGTTCCGCCCTGTCCCGAGGGGAACGTCCGGAAGCCCTGGATGAAGAGGTTTATCAGTATATTCTCCGGCACAGCTACTACCGATGACTGCTGCCTGCCTCTGAATTTAAAAAATGTTTTTTAGAATAAAGCGGTACAGAATACACAATATTCCTCCAGCAGGAGTTCTGTGTATTCTGTACCGCATTTTTTACGATCTTATTTTCTTTTTCTGCCGCTTAAACCGGAGCTTTGATCGTGCTGTTTCCGCGCATATCCACGCAGATCATATGATCTACAGTATTTCCGCGGACGCCTGCCAGCCAGGATGTCAGATTGGCACTCGAACACGAATGATTCGGAATGATCCGGATCCGATCTCCCGTTTTCAGATCTGTTTTGCCGTTTACATGAATCTTTCCCACTTCTTCCGAGAGGCCGGAAACAGACAGCTCCGGATGGCCGATTACATAACCGTATCCTGTTATTGCCGTATTTCCGTGCGCCCCCTGATCCAGCCCAAGGCACTTTGCTCCGGCATCACAGAGGAACAGATCCTCTCTCGGGTGTGAAATAATGGTGGAAAGGACCGTCAGCGCACAATCCTCCTCTTTTGCCGCACCGACAGACATCTGGATATAATCACAGAATATATAGTTCCCGGGATGATAGATCTGTATGTTCTCGTCTGCGATTGCATAAGAGAAGGTAGGCGTAGAACCGCTGGAAATGATTTCCGGTACAAATCCCTTTTTCAGGAGAGACTGTTTTGCCGTCCTGAGTGCGCTGCACTCATCCTGTGCATATTGTGCTGCGGCCGATGCCGTACGGGATGCGTATACATGACCGGGATGGGTAGAGATGCCTTTGAAGCAAAGATGAGGAAACTGCCTCAGGTTCTCCGCAAAACAGCCCGCTTCCTCAGGGGGAACGCCGAAGCGATGCAGTCCGCAGTCGACGATGACGGTATAATCAAGCGTTATCTGCTCTTCCTGTGCATACCGCTCCACAAGCGCCGCACTGGCAGGATCATCCAGGCGAAGGATCAAACGGCAGCATTTTGACAGTGCCGTCACGCGTCTGATTGCGTTTTCCGATGCAACAGGATAGGCATACATGATGGGACCAAGCCCCGCTTTTGCCAGTGCTTCCGCCTCGTCAAGCGTACCGCACAGAAAACCCGTACATCCATACTGTTTCTGAAGCAGAGCAAGCTCTGTGCTTTTATGCGTTTTTATCATCGGCCAGATCTGCTTCTGATATTTTAATGCTGCATCTGCCGCCCTTTTCAGATTGTTTTCCATCACATCAAGATCCGCCAGAAATGCCGGCGTCTGAAGATCCTGAATATCCATAAGTCCCTCCCGTTTATCAAAGTCAGCAGGATTGTCCCGCCTTCCTGTCGGACAATCGTTTTTTATCCATTAAAGTTTAACAAATCGTCAAACAGAATGCAATGGTTTCCAGCCGGAATACAGAAATCCTTACGCAGGCGATTTTTATAATCAGCGGTCGCGGCTGCCGCTGATTGATTGCTTTGCTGCGGGACGGTGTTACCTCGCGCGCAGAATTATTAAAAAGACGTTCCCTGTGAAGTGCAAAGCTTCGAGGGAACGCCTTTTAAACAGAGCCGGTTAAGGGGGTACCTTTTTATATTTTTGCAAAAGTTACCCCCTTAACTGACGATTTTCCTTCGCTGTTGGAGAGAATAGTTGACCGGCACTTGACGAAGCAGTACAGAATACACAGTATTGCAGTGGTAAGCTTAAATTGGACACGGAGGGGGTAATTTTTGTGCAGAAGATGTATAATGGGAGACAGGAAAAATACATCTCTGGACAAGGACAGCCCTGAAGTGAACAGGAGGCTTACCGTGAAATACATAAAAGAAGAACGCTTGGACATCGGCCGCCGGATCTACGACGGAGAGATAAGCCGCTACCAGGCCGCCGAAATCTACGACATCAGCGAGCAGACGGCACGGGATTATATGAGACTGTACCGCGACGCTGAGCAGCTTCCCCCGAAACGAGCCGCAAAGAACACGATCAAAGCCCCATCCTTTCAGACGGATCCGGCCGGGATGGAAGAACTGGAGTCCATGACGAAGGAGCAACTCATCCAGGAGCTTGTAAAAGCGCGGATCACAGAAGCCCGGCTAAAAAAAGGATACGAGGTGAAGGGGGATGGTACGGTAATTCTGTACGGCAACGGGAATACCAAGTGATCATGGAGCTGTCGGGAGAATTCCCGGTAAAGCTGCTCTGTGAAACCATGGGTATCCAACGCAGCAGCTTTTACAGCTGGAAAAAGCACCTCTCTGATCCATCCAACAGAACAAGAGCCTTCGTCAGCAACATCCTGTTGTTTCAGGAATACCACCTTAAGTATCCTTCGCACGGATACCGCTGGCTGAATGCCAAGATCCGCCTGGACACCGGCCTTGTCCTCTCTGATCCCTATGCACACAAATGCTGCAAAACCGCAGGTATTAAGAGCAAGGCCAAGCACTACAAGTACAAGAAGCCGGGCGATCCTTTCCGTGTATTTCCCAATCTGCTTCTGTCTGAAATGCAGATCGACGGGCCGCTGCAATGCATCGTGAGTGACATGACGGCTTTCTATGTGAAGGGCATCTATTACGAACTCACTCTGTATATGGATCTCTGGAACAATGAGATCGTCAGTCATTCCCTTTCTTCCAAACGTGGAGACCGTATGACCTACATAAGCGGATTGGAAGATCTGATCGAACTCAAACGGCAGCATCCTGAATACCAGATGATCCTGCATTCCGATCAAGGCTCCGTATATGCCTCTAAGTCTTTCAATGAGCTGCTGCCGATGTACGGCATCACACGTTCCATGTCTCGCGCCGGCACGCCCACAGATAACGCAGCGATGGAGGCCATCAACGGTTGGATCAAGGCTGAACTGTTCATGGATTTGCATGTGACCGGTGAAAAGCCTGTGCAAAACGAGATTGACGAATACATCCTTTTCTTCAATGAACAGCGCCCTGCCTATTCCCTGAATTACCTGACGCCGAAACAGTACCGTCAGTCCAATTCTGCTGCGGTCACTGCCTGATTCCCCGCTTTTCTCATTCTAATTTTTCAGCTTCTCGTGTCCAATTTTTGTTGACTAGTGCAGTATTCCTCCAGCAGGAATTCTGTGTATTTTGTACCGCAATTTCTTTTAACCTTCTCGTTTTTCTCTTGTATTATGTCTATATTTAAGATATGATTTCGTTATAAAAGAAAAAGGGAGAGATGCCTATATGTCCATTACAAGCATGATGCTTTGTAAACGCTTTAAAAAGAGCGATGACAGGAGGGATGCCGGCCTGACCACGCCCGAAGATATTTTGCGTTATGATGACATTCTCTACGGAACGGATGCCCGTTGGCAGGTGCTCGATGTGTACCGCCCGAAGGCGGCCGCGGAAAAGCTTCCGGTAATCGTCAGCATTCACGGCGGCGGCTGGGTCTACGGGGATAAAGAGCGGTATCAGTTCTACTGTATGAGCCTTGCACAGCAGGGTTTCGCCGTTGTCAACTTCACTTACCGCCTGGCTCCGAAGTACAAGTTCCCCGTCTCTCTGGAAGATACAAACCTTGTATTCCACTGGGTACTGAAGCATGCAGCGGAATACGGCTTTGACGCTGCCCAGATCTTTGCGGTGGGTGACAGCGCAGGTGCGCATATGCTTGGCTTATACTGCTGCCTTTGCACAAATCCGGAATATGCCTCACAGTTTCCGTTCCGTGTGCCTGAAGGCTTTGTCCCCACAGCTGTGGCGCTTAACTGCGGCGTATACGAAGGTACACGCGGAGGCAAATGGGATCTCAGCACCCGCCTGATGGCCGATTACCTGCCGAATAAAGGCAGCGACGAGGAACTGGAGAAGCTCAGTGTGCTCCGCCATGTGACCGCCGCATTCCCGCCAAGCTTTATTATGACTGCCAACGAGGATTTTCTCCGAGAAGCTGCTCCGCCGATGGCGGAAAAGCTGAAAGCGTTCGGTATTCCTGTCGTCTATCGTTTGTACGGCAATGAACAGAACCCTCTCGGCCATGTATTCCACTGCAATATCCGCTCTGAGGATGCCCTGCGCTGCAATACGGAGGAATGTGATTTTTTCCGCCGTTACCTGTAAGCCGGATAAATCGTTAAAATCGCCTCATATCGGGACGGGCGGGATATAAAGTAAAATATGTTTAAGAATAACGGTACAGAAACCACAAAACGCCTGTCGGAAGAATATTGTGGTTTTTGTACCGTTTTTTCCGTCTGAAAAGACAGTCCCTGCCGGAAAAAATTCGGAACAGATCAGATCTGCTCCGAGTTATTTTTTTCAGCGGCCTTGTCCCGCTCCCTCACGGCCAGGGCGTCACAGCGATTGTTGAGTTCATTCTCCGCGTGCCCCTTGACCCAGTGATAGTGCATTTCATGCTGGGAGGTGAGCAGAAGAAGGGTTTCCCACAGATCCGGATTCAGGGCAGGCTGTTTGTCGCTTTTGATCCAGCCCTTCTTTCTCCAGGACTCCGCCCATTTCTTTTCCAGGGCATCGATCACATACTTGGAATCGGAATAGAGATCCACTTCACAGGGTTCTTTAAGGCACTGCAGCGCCTCGATCACCGCAGTCAGCTCCATACGGTTGTTTGTCGTCTGCTTTTCCCCGCCGGACAGTTCCTTTTCCTTTTCTTTGTAGCACAGCACGGCACCCCAGCCGCCGGGACCGGGGTTGCCGCTGCAGGCGCCGTCGGTATAGATCGTTACTTTCTTTTTACGGAGCATCCGGCGCTTCTTCCTCTGCCGGGAGGGCTTCCTCTTCTTCATTCTCCGAAGAGAAATGCTCCGTTTTTTCAATGCAGATCACTTTCGCATCTCCGACCGGCTTCATCACACGCACGCCCTGCGCGCTTCTGCCCTGCGCACTGATTCCTGCCACCGCAACGCGGATGATCGTTCCGTCATCGGTGATCACCAGCAGGTCGTCACTCTCATCCACGATCTTGATCCCGGCGATCTTTCCGGTGCGTTCTGTGACTTTATAGTTTTTAATACCGAGACCGCCGCGCCGATGTACGCTGTAGAAATCAAAATCGGTCCGTTTTCCGAAACCGTTTTCCGTTACGGTCAGTACCGCATTGCCCTCTGCGGAGGACCCTGCACCGATCACATAGTCGCCTTCCCGCAATTTTATGCCGCGCACACCGACTGCCGTTCTGCCCATGGAACGGGCATCCGTCTCCAGAAAACTTGCCGCCATTCCGTCATGCGTTGCAATGATAATGGTATCCTGTCCCGACGTCGGGATCACGGAGATCAGCTCATCCCCTTCATCCAGCGTGATCGCACGGATACCGGTGGAGCGGATATTCCGCAGGGCGGACTGCTCCATTCTCTTGACCGTGCCGTTTTTCGTCACGAAGACAAGGAAGCTGTCTTCGCTGAACCCCCTGCCGGCGATCATTGCACTGACCTTTTCCCCGTTCTCTCCTGCTTCCACAGGGAGGATATTGACAAGGTTCGTTCCTCTGGAAGCTCTGCCGGCAGAGGGGATCGTATATCCTTTCTTCAGATACACACGGCCGGAATTCATGAAAAAGAGGATATTGTCATGGGTAGAGGCCGTGAAAACCGTCTCCACAAAGTCCTCTTCCTTTGTGGCCATGGCACGGATTCCTCTTCCGCCTCTGCCCTGGGCTTTGTACTCTGACAGCGCCAGGCGTTTGATATAGCCGCCGTGCGTCAGGGTATAGACCGACAGCTCTTCCTGGATCAGATCCTCATCTTCCAGATCTTCCACAACATCCTGGATCTCCGTTTTGCGGCTGTCCCCGAATTTATCCCGGATGGCGATCAGCTCTTCCTTGAGGACCGCCTTGATCTTTTCCGGATCTGCCAGAAGATCTTTATAATACCGGATCTTCACCTCCAGCTCTTTATACTCATTTTCCAGTTTTTCCCGATTGAGCCCCTGCAGCTGGATCAGGCGCATATCACAGACGACCTGTGCCTGCCCGTCATCCAGCCCAAAAGCCTCCATCAGGCGTGCCTTGGCATTGTCATAACTGGTGCGGATGATCCGGATCACTTCATCGATGTTGTCCTGTGCGATCAGCAGCCCTTCCAGCAGATGGGCACGCTCTTCCGCCTTGCGAAGGTCAAACCTCGTCCTCCGGACGATCAGTTCCTCCTGGAAGGTGAGATACTCATCCAGAATGTGCCGGAGAGAAAGGATCTTCGGCTGCGTCTGGTTATTGACCAGCGCCAGCATATTGATGGAAAAGCCTGTCTGCAGTTCCGTCTGGCTGAACAGGCGGTTGAGCACCACCTGCGGATTGGCATCGCGCTTGAGCTCTATCACGATGCGCATTCCGTTGCGGTCAGTTTCATCGCGAAGATCGGAAATGCCCTCCAGCCGCTTCTCGTGGACCTGATCGGCAATCGTTTTGATCAGCTTCCGTTTGTTGACCTGATACGGCAGCTCCGTGACGATAATGCGCGTTCGCTTGTCCCGCCCGTACTCTTCAAATTCCGTACGGGCACGCACCGTCACCCGGCCGCGCCCGGTGGCATAGGCCTGCCGGATACCGGCCCTGCCCATAATAATCCCCCGCGTCGGAAAATCCGGACCCTTCAGGTGTTCCATCAGATCACTCAGCTGTGCTTCCGGATTATCCAGTACACAGACGCAGGCATTGATCACTTCCGTCAGATTGTGCGGCGGAATGTTGGTTGCCATACCGACGGCGATCCCGCTCGAGCCGTTGACCAGCAGGTTCGGAAAACGGGACGGCAGTACACGCGGCTCTTTTCGGGATTCATCAAAGTTCGGATCCCAGTCCACTGTCTCCTTATCGATGTCCCGCAGCATTTCGTTGGAGATCCTGGACAGCCTTGCTTCCGTGTAACGATAGGCAGCAGGGGGATCTCCGTCCACAGAACCGAAGTTTCCGTGCCCGTCCACCAGCATATAACGCATGGAAAAATCCTGCGCAAGGCGCACCATGGCGTCGTAAACAGAAGCATCCCCGTGGGGATGGTAATGACCCAGTACATCACCGACACAGGTCGCTGATTTTTTAAACGGTTTGTCGGAGGTCAGGCCGCCTTCATACATGGTATAGAGGATGCGGCGGTGCACGGGTTTCAGGCCGTCTCTCACATCCGGTAAAGCGCGGCTTACAATGACCGACATGGCATAGTCGATGTAGCTCTTCTGCATTTCACCGACGAGTTCAGACTCTGTGATCACCTGATTGGGAAATGCAATATCCTCAGGCTTATAATCTCTTTTATGTGCCATTCATTTTCTCCTCAGATATCAAGGTTGACCACATATTTTGCGTTCTGTTCGATCCATTCCCGGCGAGGTTCCACATCTTCTCCCATCAGTACGGTAAACACCTGGTCTGCCGCTATGGCATCTCCCAGCGTTATACGGCGCAGGGATCGCTGTTCCGGATCCATCGTGGTTTCCCAAAGTTCATGCGGATCCATCTCGCCGAGGCCTTTGAATCGGGAAATATCGATCTTCTGATTGGGATTGTCCCCGCGCATCTCCGCAGAAATACGGTCGCGTTCTTCATCCGAGTAGGCTACCCGCTGCTGTTTTCCCCGCGTCAGCTTGTAAAGAGGCGGTACAGCGGAATACACATAACCGTTTTCGATCAGCGGTCGCATATACCGGAAAAAGAAGGTGAGCAGCAGCGTGCGGATATGAGAGCCGTCTACATCGGCATCCGCCATGATAATGATCTTGTGATAGCGGAGTTTTTCCATGTTGAACTCATCCCCGATCCCGGCACCCAGTGCCACGATCAGCGGATAGAGTTTGTCATTTCCGTAGATTTTATCCGCCCTTGCCTTCTCGACGTTGAGCATCTTTCCCCACATGGCAAGGATAGCCTGAAAACGGCTGTCGCGGCCCTGAATGGCAGAGCCCGCTGCCGAGTCTCCCTCAACGATATAAATTTCACAAAGTTTTGGATCCCGCTCATTGCAATCCTGCAGTTTATCCGGCATCTGCCCGCTTTCCAGCCCGGTTTTTCTGCGCACAGACTCTTTCGCTTTTCTTGCCGCTTCCCGTGCGCGGCTGGCCATCATGGCCTTTTCCAGAATACTTTTTGCCGCCTGCGGGTGTTCCTCAAAATATTCACTGAGCTGATCACTCATCAGAGAATTGACAAGCGTACGGATATAGGCGTTTCCCAATTTCTGTTTGGTCTGGCCTTCAAACTGGGGATCCGGCAGCTTCACGGAGATCACCGCCGCAATTCCTTCCAGCACATCGTCACCGGACAGTTTGTCCGCATCTGTTTTTATGATATTGTTCTTTTTCCCGTAATCGTTGATAACACGCGTCAGGGATGCTTTAAAGCCGGTTTCGTGCATGCCCCCTTCCGGGGTGTTTACATCGTTGGCAAAGGAGATGATCTGGCTGCTGTATCCGTCATTATACTGAAAGGCTATTTCTGCAAAGGCGTCGTCCTTTTCCCCGCCGATATAGATAATGTCTTCCGTGATCGGTGCCTTGTTCTTATTCAGAAATGCCACATACTCCCGAATCCCGCCTTCATAGCAGAGAACGTCCCTGTGCGTTTCCTCATCCTTTTTCTTTTCCGGATACCATTCTTCCACCGGTCTGGCATCTTCTATGGTAATGGTCACGCCGGCGTTCAGAAAAGCCTGCTGCTGCATTCTTGTGTGCAGTGTTTCATAATTGTACAGCAGTTCATCAAACATTTCGGGATCCGGTTTGAAACGCACCGTCGTACCGCGCCTGTCCGTTTTCCCGATTACGGTGATCGGCTGTGTGATATCTCCCCGGGAAAACTTCATCTGATAGATCTGTCCGCCCCGATGTACGTTTACTTCCAGCCACTCGGAAAGCGCGTTGACTACCGACGCACCGACTCCGTGCAGACCGCCGGATACCTTATACCCTCCGCCGCCGAATTTGCCGCCGGCATGAAGCACCGTAAATACGACTTCCAGTGCGGATTTTCCCGTCTGTTCCTGGGTATCCACCGGAATCCCGCGGCCGTTATCGCTGACACAGATGATATTCCCCGGTTCAATCGTCACTTCAATATGACTGCAGTATCCGGCAAGGGCTTCATCGATCGCGTTGTCGACAATTTCATATACCAGATGATGAAGTCCTGAGGAAGATGTTGAACCAATATACATTCCCGGGCGCATCCGGACGGCTTCCAGCCCTTCCAGCACCTGAATCTGGCCGGCATCGTATTCCTGTGTAACCTTTTCTGTAAGTTCCGCCATTAACTCAACCTCATGTTATCGTATTCTCTTTGCGAGAGTGGCTGTCGCCATCTGACTTAAATAAACAAGTTCTTTTCCGTTTTCCCTGCATACCGCAAAGGATTTCGGAATGTCTTCGGCAGCATTTTGAACACTTCCGCGCATTTCCGCTTCTCTTAAATATTTTCTTGTCCGATAAGACTGGGAAGTGATATCCAGATCAAAGATCCCGATCAGATCACCGGAATCGATCCATTTTTCTTTTCCGATCGCAATATACATTTTCTATGTTTTGATTCTTCCGTTTTCTACAAAAAAAACACAGCCTCCCGTCCGGTGGGAGATCCCTTCATCTTCACAGCAGGTAATCAGTGTCTGTCCGCCTCCGATGCGATTGAGCACGAATTCCTGCCGCTTTCCGTCCAGTTCGGAAAGCACGTCATCCAGCAGAAGGATCGGATATTCTCCTGTTTCAGCAAGCAGAAGCTCTCTTTCAGCAAGCTTGATGGAAAGCGCTGCCGTTCTGGTCTGCCCCTGAGAAGCAAAACTTCTGGCCGGGTTTCCGTTGATCAGAATTTCAAGATCGTCCTTATGCGCACCTGTCAGACACTGCCCGCTTTCTATCTCCGCCTGCCGGTGTTTCTCCTGGTGAGCACAGATCTCATAATACAGTTCTTTTTCGGAAGCGAAAGGATTTGTAACACTGCTGACCGTTTTATAATAGATCCCGAGTTTTTCGCCGCTTCCGGAAAAATCCTCGTGGATCGGTGCAGCCGCCTCATTGAGCTTTAGTGTATAGGAAGCCCGGTACCGGATCAGCTTCGCGCTGCAGCGGCACAGTCCGTCAGAAAAATCATCCAGCGTCTCCAGGAGAGACGGCTTTTCCTTCCAGTCCTTCAGGATCCTCGTCTTATGCTCCAAAAGCCTGTTGAATTCAGAAAGGATTGCCTGATACTGCGGCCGGATCTGACCGATCGCATTGTCAAGAAGACGCCGTCGAACAGCCGCACCGTCTTTGATCAGTTCCAGATCATCCGGAGAAAACAGAACGATATTCGCTGTTTCAGACAATTCGGAAGCTGTTTTTCTTACACCGTTGACCAGTATCTTTTTTGCACTGCCCGGCCGCAGCGTTATACCGACTGTCTGTTCTCTGTCATGGCTGTACAGATCTGCCAGAATTTCAGCAGAGCTGAAATCAAAATGCACAAGTTCTTTATCAAATCTGGTGCGGAAACTTTTCCCGTAAGCCAGAAAATAGATCGCTTCCAGCAAATTTGTCTTGCCCTGCGCATTTCTCCCGGTAATCACATTCGTTCCGCCGGAAAAGGAAACGCTTTCCCATTCGTAATTGCGAAAACCGTTCAGCGCTAATTTTTCAAGTCTCATGTACGACCCTGATCTTCTGCCCTTCAAGAGAGACCGTGTCCCCCGGAAAAATCTTCTTTCCCCGCATCCGGCAGATCTCTCCGTTTACAGAAACCATTCCATCCTGAATGATCTGTTTTGCCTCTCCGCCGGTGGCGACAAGTGCAGAATACTTCAGCAGTGCATCCAGCTTGATAAATTCCGTTTGAATATTGATCTCTTCCATCGTCTTTCCTATCAGGTGTGCAGCCGGACAGGCAGGATCATATAGGTGAAGTTTTCACTTCCGTCTGCCGCTTTGATGATGCAGGGAGAAGACGAAGTATTCAGACAGATCATGATCTCCTCTTTTTCAGCCGCTTTCAAAGCATCCAGAAGATACCTGTCGTTAAATCCGATCTCCAGGTCCTCGCCGCTTCCTTCACAGGTGCAGATATCCTCCGCTTTTCCGATCGGCGTGATGCACTTACAGTCAATCGTGCCGTCTCCGAATATCATACGGACCGGATTTCCGTTCTTTTCACTGAGAACCAATGCCACACGGTCGATCACGGAAATCAGCTCCTGCCGGTTTGCTTTTACGGTATAGCGGAAGTTCTCCGGTACGGATTTTCTGTGATTTAAAAATTCCCCTTCCAGCCGGCGGGTGATCACAACCGTTGTTCCCATGGTAAAGGAAATATGTTTCTCCCCGACTGCAATTTTTACGGGATCTTCGTTGTTGTCACAGATCTTCTCGATATCCGAAAGTGCAAAACCGGGTACAATAAAGCTGCAGTCTTCCAGACGGGAGCTTTTGATCTGCTCCACTCTGCGTGCCAGCCGATACCCGTCGACGGATACAAGGGTCAGTTCATTGCCTTCTATTTCAAAGAGCGTACCGGTATACACGGGGCGCGTCTCTTCTTTGGACACGGCAAAAAGAGAACGGCTGATCATGTTGGCAAGAACATCCTGCGGGATCTCTACGGTTTTCAGTTCACTGAAGCGGGGCATTTCCGGATAATCTCCGGCATCCAGGCCGGAAATATCATATTCACTCTTTCCGCATTTGATGTGGATAATATTATTGTTTTCATCGCATTGAATATTCACCATCCCGTCCGGCAGGCGGCGGATCAGTTCTCCGAAGAATCTCGCATTGACGACCATCGTTCCGCTTTCCGCTACTTCCGCCTCTATGGTTGTGTAGATGGCTTCTTTCAGGTCATATCCGGTGATGGTGATTTTCTGCCCTGCCTCTATCAGGAGTCCTTCCAGAGCAGAGATCGGGCTTTTGGAGGGCACAGCTCTTGTTGCAATCAGAACGGCATTTTGCAATTCGGCTTTTTCAACTGTAAAATTCATTTTGTCTTTCTCCTGTCCGGTTTAATGAATCAATATTTTTTAATTTTTTTAGTAATAATAGTAATAAAGGAATTTTTTGTGGAAAACCCGGGAAAAGCCCGTCATACAGGGATTTTCTTCTGTTGAAAATTTCTTCAAAAAAAGTTCACAGTTTCTTCATTTTCCACAACCGATTTTTTTCCACAAAATTATTTCCACATTTCAAAACAGTTTTGTTGAAAAATTAATAGGAATTGATATTGGAACTGATATCTCTTATCTTGGCCGCCATGGAGGAATCCGTTTTCAGCATGTCTTCTATTTTACGGATCGAGGAAAGAACGGTGGTGTGATTTCGGTTTTCGAACTGTTCTCCGATCTCCATCAGGGAAAGATTGGTGAGTTTTCGCATGAGATACATGGCTACCTGGCGGCCTTCCGTCTGCAGCCTTGCACGATTCTGTCCCCGCAGTTCCTCTTCGCTGATGGAATAATAGCGCGCCGTCTCCCGAATGATCTTTTCCGGTTTCGGGATGTCGTCTCCGATACGGATTACGTCTTCAATAGCCCGTTTTACGGAATCGGTGGTGATCACCTCATTGAGGATGTCCTTATAAGCAGTCAGTTTTTTGATGACGCCTTCCAGCTGGCGGATATTTGCAGTGATATTGGAGGAAATATAGTTGACTGCCTCGTCGGAAAGCATGAGCCCGAGTTGCGCCGCCTTTTCCCGCGTGATCACCATGCGGGTTTCCAGATCGGGAGGCTGGATGTCCGCCATCACGCCGCCTTCAAATCTTGTGCGCAGTCGGTCATCAAGAAGGGACATTTCTATCGGCGGTCTGTCGGAAGTGATAACGATCTGTTTTCCGGCTTCATAGAGAGAATTGAAAGTATGAAAGAATTCTTCCTGCGTCTGCTGTTTTCCGGCAATAAACTGGATGTCATCCACCAGAAACAGGTCAACATTGCGAAATTCCTCCCGAAACTCTTTCATTTTGTGGCTTTGAACAGAATCAATCATGCGATTCATAAATTCCTCGCCCTTTACGTAAGCAAGGCTTTTTTTCGGATCCGATTCATGGATCGCCTGACCGATGGCAAACAAAAGATGGGTTTTCCCAAGGCCGGAATTTCCGTAAATAAAGAGAGGATTGTAATCCCGTCCGCCGGGATTTTTAGCGACCGCCATTGCTGCGGCATAGGCAAACCGGTTGGAATTTCCGACGATAAAGCGATCAAACGTAAACCCCTGCATTTCAGGCAGAATGTCCGTTTTGGAAGCGATCGTTTTTGTTTCCATATAGGAGGCAAACTCATCTTCTCCTGCGAGGATCGTCAGTTCACAATCGCAGGAAAAAAGCTCTTTCATTGCCTCTTTGATTTTTGCCGCAAAACGTTTTTCAAGAATATTCTTGGTGAATTCGTTTTGTACGCACAGAACAAGCCGGAGATCCGTCCATTCCACCGGTTTGCAGGCAGAAAACCAGGTTTTCATAGCCGTAGGAGTAAGTTCCTGGGAGAGAATGTTCAGTATTTCATTCCAGATATCCTGCACGGAATTCATAATTATTCTACCTCATACGTTCTATGAAATGTGTATTCAAATTATTATACCAGAACCCGTTTATGAATGCAAGAAAAGAATAAGAACTAAAATATAATAATGTAGGAAAAGAACAGAAAAAAGAGGATCTGCCGTTTTAACAGATCCTCCGGTTTTCCATATCGGACGTTTCTTATTTTTTCGGGGTGAGAAGTTTTGTGCCGCCCATGTAAGGCCACAGAACTTCCGGAATGGTAACAGAGCCGTCTTCCTGCAGATGATTTTCCAGCAGCGCGATCAGCATACGCGGCGGCGCTACAACGGTATTGTTCAGCGTATGGGGGAGATAGGTCTTTCCGTCTTCTCCTTTTACGCGCATTTTCAGCCTGCGTGCCTGTGCATCTCCGAGATTTGAGCAGGAGCAGACTTCAAAATACTTTTGCTGCCGGGGAGACCAGGCTTCAATATCACAGGATTTCACTTTCAGGTCTGCCAGATCGCCGGAGCAGCATTCCAGCTGCCGCACGGGAATATCCAGGTTGCGGAACAGCTCAACGGAGAATCTCCACATTTTCTCATACCACGCCATGGAATCTTCCGGTTTGCAGACAACGATCATTTCCTGCTTTTCAAACTGATGGATCCGGTATACGCCGCGTTCTTCAATGCCGTGTGCCCCTTTTTCTTTACGGAAACAGGGGGAATAACTGGTAAGCGTCTGAGGGAGTGTTTCTTCCGGGATGATCTGATCAATAAATTTACCGATCATGGAATGCTCTGACGTGCCAATCAGATAAAGGTCTTCCCCTTCGATTTTATACATCATCGCTTCCATGTCCGTCTGGCTCATCACGCCTTCCACTACATTGCCGTGGATCATGAAGGGAGGGATGCAGTAAATAAATCCCTTGTTGATCATAAAATCACGTGCATAAGCCAGTACGGCAGAGTGAAGACGCGCCACATCGCCCATCAGATAATAAAACCCGTTGCCGGAAACCCGCCCTGCCGCATCCATATCGACGCCGTTAAGGCTTTCCATGATCCTGGTATGATAGGGAATTTCAAAAGAGGGAACGACTGGTTCGCCGAAACGTTCCACTTCCACGTTGGCACTGTCATCCGGACCGATCGGGACGGAGGGATCGATAATATTCGGAATCTGCAGCATAATCGCATGAATGCGCGATGCATAATCCTCTTCGAGCTTTTCCAGTTCGGCAAGGCGCTCATCATTGGCTTTCACTTTGGCCATATTTTCGTCGATCTGTGCCTGAATAGCGGCTTTCTCTTCCTCAGCGGCTTTTTTCAGCTTTCCAAAGAGAGGTCCGTTTGCTTTGCTGAGAGCATTGCGCTGGGCGCGCAGATCGCTTGCCTCTGTAATGGCGGCTCTGTTTTTTGCATCGAGATCGAGAACTTCATCGACCATTGGCAATTTTGCGTCCTGAAACTTCTTGCGGATGTTTTCTTTGACGGCTTCGGGATTATCCCGGATGAATTTGATGTCAAGCATTGATTTATCCTCTTTTATAATTATTTTCTTACGCTTAAAGACCGCAGCAGATCGATCAGAACTTCCCGATCATCGTCGCTGTAATAATCCAGTTCGATCTTTCCGCCTGTTTTTCCGGAAAACAGAGTAACACGTCTTCCCAGTTTTTTTGACAGTTCTGCAGAAACTTCTTTTGCATAGTCAATTTCATTATTTCTGCTTTGTTTTTCCGGCAGAGCGGTTTGGGTATTTCGTTTTACCGTCCTGGCGGCCAACTGTTCGGCTTTTCTTACGGACAGGGCCTTCGCCATGATCTCATTTGCCGCTTCCAGCTGTACTGCGGGATCCTGTACGGAAACCAGGGCTCTGGCATGTCCGGCAGAGAGGTCCCCGTTTTCCACCAGCTTCAGCACGGCAGGAGAGAGTGTCAGCAGGCGAAGCGCATTTGCAATAGCCGGGCGGGATTTTCCGACGCTTTTTGCCGTTTCTTCCTGGGTCAGACCGTAGTCCTCCATCAGCGTCTGGTATCCTTTTGCTTCTTCAATCGGATTCAGGTCTTCTCTCTGAAGATTTTCAACCAGGGCAAGTTCTGCCGTCGTGCGGTCATCTACCTGCAGGATCCTGACAGGGACCTCCATCAACCCGGCAAGTCTGGAAGCGCGCCAGCGGCGTTCCCCTGCAATGATCTGATAAAAACCGGAGGACAGCGGGCGTACCGTAATCGGCTGGATCACACCGTATCGCGCAATGGATTCCGCCAGTGTCTGGAGAGCATCTTCTTCAAAAACCTCCCGCGGCTGCTGCGTGCGAGGCTCTATTTTGGAAAGCGGCAGCGTCGTGACATTTTCATCTTCCAGCGTCTCGCTGCCAAAAAGAGCGCTTAATCCGGTTCCAAGAGCTTTTCTTTCTTTATTTGCCATCGTTCTCCTTTCTGTTCTTTGATCGGTTTTCCGGCATCCGGATCAGATCAATCTGCGGCCAACCGCATTTTTTTGTAAGAATTCCTCTGCGAGAGTCATATATGCTTTGCTTCCGCGATTTGCAGTATCGTAAACCACCCCGGGCTTTCCGTGACTTGGCGCCTCTGAAAGGCGCACACTGCGCGGAATGACCGTTTCATATACTTTGTGCGGCATATAGTGACGCAATTCATTGGCGACCTGCACTGTCAGATTTGCCCGGGAATCATACATGGTGAGAAGGATCCCCTCTATCTCCAAACGCGGGTTCAGCCGACGTTTGCAGAGTTTGATACTGTTCATCAGATCCGCAATTCCTTCCAGCGCATAATACTCGCACTGCATCGGGATCAGCACACTGTCAGCCGCCACAAGAGCATTCACGGTAAGAAGTTCCAGAGAGGGAGGACAATCAATAAAGATATAATCATAATCACTGTAAAGCTGGATCAGCGCATTTCGCAGTGTCCGTTCCCGGTTGTCCAGTTCTCCGAGCTCGATGGAAGCAGCAGCGAGATTCCTCCCGGCAGGGATCACATCCCCATATTTTGTTTTGCTGATACAGGAGATCACGTCCGCTCCGCTGATCAGCATTTCATAGGTCCCGGGGCTTTTTGATTTTGAAACACCCATCCCGGAGGTGGCATTTCCCTGCGGATCACAGTCTGTCAGGAGAATCTTCTTTCCGAGAAGACAGAGGGCCGCAGACAGGTTTACGGTGGTGGTCGTTTTTCCTACACCGCCCTTTTGATTTGCTACGGCGATGATTTTTGCCATAAACAGCCTCCTCTCTTTTTGCCGTGTGGATTATAACAGATTCCTTCCGGGTTTGCAATTGTTTCACGTGAAACAGTTAAAAATCTATATTTTGTGGTTATGAAAGCGATAAACCACAAAATACAAAAACAGCAAAATTTATGAAAAAAATTCAAAAAATGAAAAGAAAATTCTTGCTTTTTATATCTGAATTTGCTATAATCTTTAATCGCGGTATGAGAACGCAATTTTTTAGGAGGAGGTGCAAAGCAAAACATGGCCAATATTAAATCTTCTGCAAAGCGGGATGAGAAATCCAAGGAGCTTCGTGCAAAGAACCGTGCTGATAAGACTGAGCTCAAGACCATGATCAAAAAGTTTGATGCAGCAGTTGCCGAAGGCAACAAAGAAAAAGCTGCCGATGCCTATAAAGTCGCAGTCAAAACCGTTGATCGCGCAGCGGGAAAAGGCTTGCTGCACAAGAACAATGCAGCGCATAAAAAGTCAACTCTGACGGTCAAACTCAACGAGATGTAATCTTGAAATAGGATAATAAAGGGCGCGCAATGACGCGGCCCTTTTTTCTTTAGGAGAGAATCATGGCAAAAAAAATGATGATCATCATCAATCCCGTCGCCGGACGGGGAGGATATGCGCTGAATTTCGGAGAAGCCATGCGGGTTTTGAGCCATGGCGGCTATACGCCGACTCTTTTCTTTACCGAAAACAGAAAGGATGCAACGCGTTTTGCCAGAGAAAATGCTTCCGACTACGATATTGTAACCTGTATAGGGGGAGACGGGACGCTCAGCGAGGTCCTGGCCGGGCTGATGGAAGTTCCGAATCCTCCTCCGATCGGTTATATTCCGATGGGTACGGCAAACGACGTTGCCACAACGCTCCGTCTTCCCAAAAATGATACCGTCGGAGCGGTCAAAATGATTCTCAACGGCGAGGCGCACCCCTATGACGTAGGCGGTTTTGGAAAGGACAAATACTTTGCCTATATTGCCGGGTTTGGTGCTTTTACCAATGTCAGCTATTCTACCCCGCAGGACCAGAAGGCAGCTCTCGGTCATCTGGCATATGTACTGCAGGGGATGGCGGAGCTTCCGAATATTGAACCGATCCATACCCGGGTGGAATTTGATGACGGAACGATAGAGACGGATCTGATTTACGGCAGCATGTCGAACTCCACCTCTGTTGCGGGGATCGTGAAATTCAAAGACAGTATGGTCAGCCTGGGAGACGGTTTTTCCGAGCTTGTGCTTGTGAAGGATCCGAAAGACGTCGGCGGATTTGGCGATATTATTTCTTCGGTTCTCTCCGGCCGGTTTGACGGGGACAAACTGATCATTCTGCATACGAAAAAGGCCAGATTTCTGTTTGACCGTCCCGTTGCCTGGACGAGAGACGGAGAAGACGGCGGAATGCACCAGGAGGTAACCCTTGTCAATTATCATCGCCCGGTGCAGATGATCTTCTGAAAAAGAAGTTGAAAAGAAAGAAAAAGCAGGATATAATTCATTCCTGCAAAGAAAACATACCGTCCTGAAACATTGCAGGGTTTTGCAGCATTCGGGAAAGACAGGAGAAAGAGGTGCCGTATGAAGCATCAGAAGATAGCGGGGCTTTATGCCGACGCATTGGCCTTTGAAGGGCAGAGCATTACCGTCTGCGGCTGGGCAAGAACCATCCGTGACATCAAAAATTTCGGATTTATTGAACTCAACGACGGCAGCTGCTTTAAATCGCTGCAGGTTGTTTTTGAACGCGACAACCTCTCCAATTATGATGAGATCGCAAAGCAGAACGTGGGTGCGGCCCTGATCTGCCGGGGGAAAATTGTCCTGACGCCTGATGCGCCGCAGCCTTTTGAAATGAAGGCGGAAGAGATCGCGGTGGAAGGCATCTCCACGCCGGACTATCCTCTGCAGAAAAAACGCCACAGTGTGGAATTTCTGCGTACGATCCAGCATCTTCGCCCGAGAACGAATCTGTTCTCGGCAACTTTCCGGGTCCGTGCCGCAGCTGCTCAGGCCGTCCATGAATTTTTCCGTGACAGAGGGTTTGTCTATGTTCACACGCCCATTATCACCGGGTCGGACTGTGAAGGAGCCGGCGAAATGTTCCGTGTTACTACGCTCGATCTCAATAATTTGCCGCGAAAAGAAGACGGCACGGTGGATGACAGCAAGGATTTCTTTGGGAAAGAGACCAACCTGACGGTATCCGGCCAGCTCAATGCCGAAAACTTTGCCATGGCTTTCGGAGATGTCTATACGTTCGGCCCTACTTTCCGGGCCGAGGTCTCCTATACGCAGCGGCACGCGGCAGAATTCTGGATGATCGAACCGGAAATGGCCTTTGCCGATCTGGAAGACGATATGGAAGTGGCCGAGGCAATGGTGAAGTACATCATCAACTATGTTTTTTCTCATTGCCCGCAGGAAATGGAATTTTTCAATAAATTCGTGGACAAAGGGCTGATTGAAAGGCTGCGGAATGTTGCGGACAATGAGTTCGGCCGTGTGACCTATACCGAGGCGGTCGAGATCCTGAAAAACAGCGGAAAAGCATTTGAGTACCCTGTGGAATGGGGAATCGATCTGCAGACGGAGCATGAGCGTTATCTGACGGAAGAGGTCTTTAAAAAACCGATTTTCGTCACGGATTATCCGAAAGAGATCAAGGCGTTTTATATGCGCCTTAACGATGACGGAAAAACCGTTGCCGCAGCAGACTGCCTGGTACCGGGTATCGGCGAGATCATCGGCGGCAGCCAGCGTGAAGAGCGCCTGGACGTACTCACCGCCCGCATGAAGGAGCTGGGGCTGAAAGAAGAGGATTACTGGTGGTATCTGGATCTCCGCCGTTACGGATCCTGCCGCCATGCCGGTTACGGCCTTGGGTTTGAGAGGATCGTTATGTATCTCACGGGTGTCAGCAACATTCGTGATGTGGAGCTTCACCCGCGCACGACCGGAAACGCTGATTTCTGATGGCGGTCGGCATGAAAAGAGAAATCCCGTCGCTGATCCTGCTTTTTCTGGTCAGCGCGCTGCTGCTGGGGATCATTGGCGCCGCTCTGTTCGCAATCGGCGGCACCCCGGTGTCTGCAGGAAGTCCCTCCAACGGAGGGGAGGGAAATTTCGGGGGCTTTTTCTCCCGTCTGTTTTCTACAGCGGGCATGAAAAACGCTGCCCCTCCGGAAAGTGTCGTCGTAGATTATATGCGGGCGCTGGATGTTGCGCCGGACGGGGAAAAACTGACGGTTTCCACCGACGGCTCCCGCCTGTATCTTGACTGCGGACCGGACGGAGAAGAAGGCCGCCTGCTTTATCAGCTTCTTCAAAATGCCTGGTCGTTCCAGATCGAGCCGGCAGTGATCCAGGACACGTCAGCCACGGTAAAAGTTTACATCATCTGTCCGAATACCTCGCTCTTTGTCGATCCGCTGCGGGAGAGCATGGATGGGTATCTTGCTCAGAAGGTGGAGGCGGCCGAGCGAAGCGAAGAAGTCTATGATGAAAACCAGAATCCTCGCAGTGAGGTGCTGAAAGAGGCTTTCTGGAGTGCGCTGGGAACGGTAAGTGCCGATGCAAGGGAAAAATACAGCGTAACCGTCGCGACCGTGATCAGTCTGGATTTTTATCAGAGGCAATGGCACATTACCAACACTGCGGAAGTGACCAATACGCTGGATCTTCGCGCACAGCAGCTCCGTGAAGCTGCCGCGCAGGATCTGCCTTATCACAGCAAGCAATATACGATTGAAGAGACCGCCACGGCCGCTCCTGTTCCGAACCCGGCCGGGTTCGGAACAACGGAGGATCCCTCGGTGGTCTCTGCTCTTCTGGAAACCGTTTATGCAAAGAACCTGATCAGAGGGCAATCCCTCTGCTGGTCACCGGATATCGCATTTCTTCCCGGCATGCCGATCCGCTACTACCTGGATGAAAGCATCCTGATGATCGAATGGCAGGAAGAAGAATGCAAAATGGTGGGGACGTTTTCCGAAGTCTTCATAGCAGACGGATCCCAGATCAGGAGAAAAATTGCCGGAGATGCCTATGAATACCAGCATTTCTTCCTGGCTACCCAGCTTGCGCAGCAGGCGAATGCCGTCCTCGCTACCGGAGGGGATCTCTATCATCACGGCAGGAGCTGCGGCATCGTTGTGTATGATCGCCAGGTCTGCCGGTTTGACCAGAGTGTGGACAACTGTTACATTACCGCGGACGGGGATATGCTTTTTTCCTATCGCAATCAGTTTGCCTCAAAAGAAGAGGCACAGCAGTTTGTCAATGAAAACGATATCCTCTTTTCTCTCTGCTTTGGCCCGGTTATGATCGATAACGGGGAGGATGTCACAGCCAGCCAGTATCCGTATGGGGAGATCTGGGATACTTATGCCCGTGCAGCCGTCGGGATGCTGGGTGAGCACCATTATCTCAACATGAATCTCAACTGCGGTACAGGGGCCCTTTACAACTATGCCACACTTCGCCAGGCAGCGGACGTAATGATTGAGCGCGGCTGTATCAAGGCCTATACCCTCGACGGCGGGCAGACCTGCTGTACGATCGTCAACGGTGAACTGGTCAGCCCCGTTCAGTTCGGCAATGAACGCTACACCAGTGATATCCTCTATTACGCCACCGCCGTACCGAACTGATACGGCGTTTTTTATGATGGAAATTGTGAAATAAATATTTTTCCAGCAGTTCATATTTGCATTGACTTTTCTTTTGGTAATTGCTACTATAAGATTATCTATTATTCTTTTTTCATATCTCCACTATTGTGAAAATTTACTGAAAATATAAAAAATGGAAGAGGAAACAGATATGCTGAAAGTTGGCGTTTTAGGCTGCGGGAAGATTGCACAGGTGCGTCATATTCCGGAATATGCTGCAAATGAAAGGGTTATTCTTTCTGCATTTTATAATCCTACTGCAAGCAGGGCAGAAGAAATGGCAAAAAAGTACGGCGGAGTGGTTTATCAATCTGCAGAAGAGTTGCTTGCCGACCCGGAAATTGATGCTGTTTCGGTTTGCGCTGCCAATTATGCGCACGCTTCTCTTTCTATCGCTGCGCTTCAGGCCGGAAAACATGTTCTGTGTGAAAAGCCGATGGCTACCACGTTGGCAGACTGTGAATCTATGATTACTGCAGCGAAAACTACCGGGAAAAGGCTTTTGATTGCACAGAATCAGCGCTTGGCCAAAGCACACATTATGGCAAAGCAATTGCTACAGAACGGGTTGATTGGAGACATTCTTACGTTCCGTACAACTTTCGGCCACGGAGGACCGGAAACATGGTCAATCACTCCAGGTAAAGGCACATGGTTTTTCGATAAAAAACGTGCTGCTATGGGATCTATGGCCGATCTCGGCATCCACAAGACAGATTTAATCCGTTATCTTCTTGGGAAAAATGTTGTAAGGACGACGGCACGGCTCACAACACTGGATAAACGAGGGGAAGACGGGGAGCTCATCGGTGTGGATGATAATGCCATCTGCATTTATGAGATGGAAGGCGGTATTCTCGGTACGATGACTGTGAGTTGGACGTATTACGGTGCAGAGGATAATTCCACTATCCTTTACGGGACGAAGGGTATCATGCGTATTTATGATGATCCGGCCCATTCTGTTGTGGTCAAATTGGCTGATGGCACAGAGCAGTTTTATGATGTCGAACAGATTCAGACCAATGACAACCAGACGGCGTCCGGTGTCATTGATGAATTTGTCTCAGCTATTGAAGAAAACCGCCCGAGTATTCTGGATGCAGAAAAGGTACTGAATTCCATGAAAGCTGTTTTTGCCAGTATTCTATCCAGTGAGACCGGGACTCCGGTTGATATATAAGGGTAATAACTGTAAATCCAGTTGTTATAAATTATTTTTTAGGAGGAAGAACATGAAGAAGATTCTCGCAATTTCTCTCGCACTCTGTATGGTATTTGCGCTCTGCGCTGTTTCCGCATCTGCAGACGGCAAAACCATCTACGTTCTCGGCCCCACTCCTGACCATGGCTGGACGGCACAGGCCGGTGCCTATGCTCAAGCAAAATGCGACGAGATCACCGCTGAAGGTACCTACAAAGCTGTCTACATTCCTGCATCTTCCGGTGAAGAGCAGGTTGACCAGATCAACACCATCATTGCCAACGGTGACGCAGCAGTTGTTGTTATGATGGCTCTGGACGATTCCGCCCAGGCTGGTCAGGAAGCCCTCTATGCAGAAGAGATTCCCTTTATTTCTTTTGACCGTATCATTGAAGCCACAGAAGCTTATGCTGCGCTCAACTACTCTGGTAACAACTGGCAGTGCGGTGCAGGTATTGCATACTGGCTCCAGAAGAACGGCATGCAGCCGGGTGACACTGCAGTTGTCCTCTATGGTGACAACGGTACTGTGTGCTCCCGCCGTCAGGAAGGCTTTGAGCAGTTCCTTCGCGGTGAAATCAAATATTCCGATCTGAATAACGGCGAGTTTGAAACTACCCAGGTTTGGGAGCAGGCTGATATCGACAATATCTTCAACGGCTACACAGTCGTCTGCAACTGGTCCGCTGACGGCGCCTACGGATACATCGAGCAGAAATTCGATGAAATCGTTGCTGCCGCAAAAGCCAACACGGGCAAGCTCTTCATCTACTCTATGGACGATGAGATGACCTTTGGTGTTCTCAATTACCTGCAGGCAGGTGCATCAGCGGAGACGCTCGCCGATGCAGAAGCTCTTGAAATCTACATTTCCGCTATCGGCGGCATGCAGGAACTCTACAACGTTATGGCAGGCACGGATGAGAAGAGTGATCTTGCTGCCAAGTACTTTGATGACATGATGTCTGTTTCCTTCAACCCGAAGATGATGCAGTCTGCCATCCAGTTTGGTGTTGACTATGTCAACGGCAATTGGGATTTTGAAACCGGCTCTGGTTCTTATGAGCCTGTTTTCATCGTTGATCGCACCAATGCAGCAGAGGTAGAAGGCTTCCAGGGTCACTGATTCTGAGGTTACTGCTTTAAAGATTAATTGATTCATGCGGATGCAGGTGTTCCTGCATCCGCACCTCTTATTACTTTACAGTTATTACACCATTCCTCCTTTTTCACTTTGAAAAACAAACCGCTTTTAAGGGAGACCGCATTCATGACTATCCTTGAAATGAACCATATTTCCAAGGCATTTGGCGGTTCAAAAGCCCTCTCAGATGTTCATATTTCTATCGAAAAAGGTGAAATTCATGCTCTTTTAGGGGAAAACGGAGCGGGTAAAAGCACACTTATGAATATTCTGACCGGAGTTATCCCCGCCGATAATGGGACCATCTCCTTCCTTGGAAAACAGTATCCCAGCCCGACCATCCAGCAAATGGAGGCAGCAGGGATTGCTTTTGTGCATCAGGAGCTGAATGTCATCAATGACCTTTCCGTTTCTGATAATATTTTTCTATGCCGTGAAATCAAAACAAAAATTGGCCTGATCGATCAGAAAGAGCAGGTCAAACGCACACGTCAGCTGTTCGATGACCTTGGCGTCAACATGGATCCAACTGTCATGGTATCTGAATTGAAGACCAGCGAAAAACAGCTCTTGGAAATTTGCCGTGCGCTTTATGCAGATGCACAGCTGTTGATTCTGGATGAACCGACAACTTCTCTTTCCAATAATGAAATTGACCATCTTTTCGGTATTCTCCGGAGACTCCGTAATCAGGGAAAGTCTTTTATCTTTATTTCGCATAAAATGCCGGAAGTTTTTGCAATTGCAGATCGTTATACAGTATTCCGCAACGGGGAATTCATAGCCTCTGGTAATATTTGTGACACGAATCCGCATGAAATCACCTCTTTTATGGTCGGGAGGCAATATGCCGATACCGAAGTGTATGAATCTCGCCCCCTTGGGGATGTTATTTTGAGACTGCAAGGTTTTACCGGCGATGGATTTGAAAATATCAATCTGGAAGCAAAACGCGGGGAAATTGTCGCTTTTACTGGCCTGGCAGGCTGTGGTGCCTCTGAACTGATGCAAACGATGTTCGGATCCCTGCCTCCCACTGGTGGTACATTTTCCGTCTATGGAAAACATCTGCATGGTTCCATTGTCAGTTTTATGAAGAACTCTGTGGCAATGCTCCCTTCCAATCGGAAAGAAAACTCCGTCGTTCCTGATATGAGCATTATGGAAAACTTCTATTTGGCGGAGCATGAGCTTTCCAAGAGGAAAAAGCCGTTTATCAATATGAAAGAAGAACTTGCCCGGTATTCCGCTCAAAAGGATGCGCTGCACATCAAGGCTGGCGATCCGTCAGAAAGCATTTCCTCACTTTCCGGCGGAAACCAGCAGAAAGTGTTCCTCGCAAGATGGCTGAATATTGGGGCTGACGTCCTCCTTTTTGACAACCCTACCCAAGGCGTCGATGTCGGTGCAAAAGAAGAAATCTATAAGCTTATTTTAAGCTTCGCTCAGCAGGGGAAAACGGTCATCATCAATACGCTTGAAATTCCGGAGATTCAGAAGGTTGCAGATCGTTGTGTTGTTTTCTATGAAGGAAAAATCGTAAAAATCTTCAACCACAACGAAGTAAACGAGCACGACGTCATGATGTATTCCACCAATGCTATTGAGACAATTCGGGAGGCAAATAGACCATGAACAATAATAGTTTCGGGAAAAAGCTTGGCAGAGTCTGGGGCCAATACAGTTATATCTTCGTTCTTCTGATTATTATGATTGGCTATGCAATTACTATTCAATCCAACGGCAACACCTTTAAATTCAGTCACATCGCCGCTATCCTTGGCAGCCAGAACACTTGTATTGTAGGTACGATAGCGCTGGGTATGGCTTTTGTCATCATCACTGGGCAGATCGACCTTTCTGTTGGTTCCTCCCTTGTTCTGTGTACAGGCGTTACCATAGTGGTATTCAATATGACGGATTCTATCCCCCTCATGATTCTTGCGGCACTTGCAACCGGGGCTCTCTGCGGACTGATCAACGGGCTGTTGGTTGGCCTTGGAAAAATGCCTCCCTTTGTGGTTACACTCGGCACAATGTTGATTTACCGGTCGCTTACCCTTTCTGTAGTCCGTAAGATCGATCCGGCAATCAGCGGATCTTCTTCGAGTCAGTTTGCAATGATCAGCAAAAAAAACAATTACAACTTCCTGCGTATGCAGTTTGGCACCGGAAAGCTGAAATTTGGAACGTTTTCTATCCCGTATATTTTCTTTGTCTTCCTCCTGGTGGCTATTCTTTTGATTATCGTCTCCCGGAAGACCAAGTACGGAAAGAGTGTCTATGCTGTAGGTTCTAATGAGAAGAGTGCCCGTCTCGCCGGCATAAACGTCACCTGGGTCAAAATCTCCGTGTTTATTCTTACTGGGATTCTCGTCGGTATTGCATCCATCCTGCAGGCCTGCAAAATCGGGAATGTAACACCGGCTTCCTCCGGGCAGAGCTATGAAATGTATGCCATTGCCTCTGTAGTTCTGGCAGGCGTCAGCATGGCAGGAGGCAAAGGGAATATGCTCGGTGTTATTTTCGGTGCACTTTCTTACACTACGATTAATTTTATCATTGTCTCAATTCCCGGCCTTAGTGTGGATATTCAGGATACCTTCCAAGGGCTCGTGCTGATCATTGTTATTCTGATTCAGACAGCCGGCCCTGCCATAAAGGAAAGTTTTCAGCGTTCAAGAAAACGCCGCCTCGCTGCCTCCCACATGGAATGACCGGCAGCAGATCTGTTATATAGAAAGGAAAAAGCAAATGTTTCATTTTGGTTTACTGACTGCAATTCTGGATGGCTGGAGTTTTGAAGAAGCCGTCGATATCGCTGCAGGAATGGGGTTTGAATGCCTTGAAGTCGCTTGCTGGCCATCTGGCAAGGCAGAGCGGCGGTATGCGGGGGTTTCCCATATCGATGCCGAACGCGTACTGGAGGAAGATGCCTATGCAGACTATGTAAAAAAAGTGGTAGAGGCAAAAGGCATGCACATCTCCTCCCTTGCCTTTTATCCCAACACAATGGATCCGGATCTGAATAAACAGACTGCTGCGATTGCACATCTGCAGGCGCTGATCCGCGCATCTGCAAAACTCGGTGTTAATATGATAACAACGTTTATTGGCCGTGATCAGACAAAGAGCGTGGAAGAAAATATCGACCTCTTCGAGAAAATTTGGCCGCCTATTATAGCTCTGGCGGAAGAAAATGGCGTGAAAATTGCTATTGAAAACTGCCCTATGCTTTTTGGGAAAGATCAGTGGCCGGGAGGACAGAACCTCATGTGTACCCCAGTAATCTTCCGCCGCCTGTTTGAGATAATCCCTTCTCCAAATTTTGGCATCAATTTTGACCCAAGCCACTATGTATGGCAACAGATGGACTATATTAAAACCCTCTATGATTTTAAGGAGAAGATTTTCCATATCCATTTCAAAGATATCAAGCTCTATCCGGAGAAATTGGCGGAGTGCGGAGTGCTTGCCTATCCTCTCGATTATATGAGTCCGAAAATCCCCGGTCTCGGGGATGTCAACTGGGGGGCTTTTGTCTCTGCACTCCATGACATCCGCTATAGCGGTGATGCAGTGATCGAGGTGGAAGACAAGGCCTTTGAAAGTAGCCGGGAGGATATCCTTACTTCGATTCGGCTCAGTAAACAGTATCTTAATAACTTTATCGGCTGAAAGCCAATATAAAATGAAAACAGCCTGTTCCCACTATAGGGGACAGGCTGCTCTCATTTATATGAACAGAAAAATAAATACCGGTTATGCCGGAAATGCCGTCGGGACAAAGATCCTCGGCAGGAAAAGGAATACATCCGGGAAGAGGATCCCGATAAAAATGACCAGCAGCGTAAGCCCGATGATCGGAATACAGCTGCGAAACGCCTCTACCGGTTTGATCTTTCCTATCTGTGCCGTGATCAGCAGGCAGGAACCGTAAGGCGGGGTGACCATGCCCAGTGATAAGGTGAGCACAACAACGAGACCCATGTGGATATCGTTGATCCCGACCATCGCCCCCAGCTTTTGCAGGATCGGCATAAAGATGATGATCGCTGTGATTGGGCTCATAAAGGTTCCCAGGAAGAGCATGAACAGCACCAGCAGGGTGTACACACCGAGATAGGAATGCGTCACACTCAAAATGGCGCTGCAGATCATTTCCGGCGCGTTGAGATAGGCAATCAGCCAGCCGGTAATGCCCGCCATGGCGACGGCAAACATACTGAGCGAAAAATCCAGCGCTGTTTTGACCAGCAGCTTGGGCAGATCCTTCACATGGTAGTTGCGGTAGACCACAAACATCAGGAAGAGTGCATACATGCAGGCAATGGCGGCAGATTCCGTAGCGGTAAAGAGGCCGCTCGTTGTTCCGCCGAGAATAATGACCGGAAGGATAATGACAGGCAGTGCCTTGCTGGTTGCCAGTCCGCGCTCTTTCCAGGTGTATCGCCGGCCGCAGGGGTAATTGTGCTTGACAGCCATACGATAGGTGTAAATACACTGGAAAAGGGCAATCAGAAAACCTGGTACAAAACCGCCGATAAACAGCGCTCCGATGGAGGCACCGCTCATAGCACCGTAGACAACAAACAGCACACTCGGCGGAATGATCACGCCCAGGGTTGCCGAGCAGCAGGTAATGGCTACGGTAAAGCCGGTGTCATATCCGGCTTTCTGCATGGCAGGGATGATCATGGATCCGATCCCTGCAGCATCCGCCTGGGAGGAACCGGACAGATGGCCGAACAGAAGGCTGATGACGACGTTCACATGACCCAGTCCGCCGCGAATGTGGCCGACGAACGCATCGCAGATGGCAAACAGACGGTCGGTAATGCCTCCTTTATCCATCAGCTGGGCCAGCAGCATGAACAGCGGGACCGCCAGCAGGGAAAAACTGTTGACGGAGTTGTACATGGCATTGACAGCGGAGGTGATCGGCAGATGCATCGTCGCGATCACCAGTACGGAGGAAAGCCCCAGTGAATAGGCAATGGGGATCTTCAAAACGATCATCACCACAAAGGTGATCAGGAGAAGGAGCAGAAGGCCGCCGGTATTCATGCGCTCTGTTCTCCTTTCGTCAGGTTTTTCATTTTCTTCAGGTCTTCAATCAGGTTCAGGATGGTATACCACATCATAAAACAGCCGGAGGCAGGGATACAGGCAAAAAACCAGGCCTGCGGAATATTCATGGAGGGAGAGAGACGCTTCAGGCCCATAACCGTATACTTGTATCCGTAACGGATCATGATATAAAACAGTACGATGCCGGCCAGATCCGCCAGGATATCCAGAGCACAGTTGGTCTTGGCAAATTTTTCTGGAAAGAGCGCCACATCATAATGGGCGCGGTGGTGCACCGCAATGGCGCTCCCGAAAAAGACAGCCCATACGAAAAACACGACGCTCAGATCGTTTGCCCAGACCATCGGCACTTTGAACAGGTTTCTGGAGAATACCTGCATGCAGATGATGATCACAAACGCGCCTACTGCGAAGGCCGCAATGAACTTGCAGACCTCCTCGATCACGTTGGATATGGTATCGATTGTTTTTTTCATTTCTTCAGCCTTTCTGGTAAGAAAAAGAGAGCTCCGATTTGTGTTGATCTCCCCGCAAATCGGAGCTCGGAATACTACATGAAGTTCTTACCGAAAAAGTTTGATCAGAACTGTGCCTGGATCAGAGCGAGGAAGTCTTCACCCTTGCAGTTTTTCGCAATGGTATCCCACAGAGGCTCCACAGCACTGCGGAACTCTTCCAGATCCGGCTCGCAGACGATAACGCCCTTTTCCGCGACCAGCGTGTCGAGGAGGTTGTCATCCGCATCGTCGGCGATCTGGTTGCCAAGCAGGCAGGCTTCACCGATGACTTCATAGAGCAGATCCTGGAATTCTGCAGGCAGGCGGTTCCAGGTGATGTCACTGATGGTGACGTGGGAAGGCGTGAACTGGTGAGCAGTTGCTACGTGATACGGTGCAACTTCATACAGGGCGCTGCTGTTGTAGGCAGAGAGGGTGCACTCAAAAGCGGAAACGGTGTTGGACTGTGCTGCGCTGTAGATGTCATTGAAGGCCATGGAGGTCGGGATCACGCCGAGAGCAGACCATACATCGGATTCCGTCTGAGAAGAGGTCACGCGCATCTTCAGCCCCTTGATATCAGCCAGAGACTTGACTTCTTTGGTGGTGTGCATGTCTCTGCGGCCGGAGTTGCACAGGCCCAGCAGATGCAATCCGAGGCCCTGCTCTTCATACTTGCCCTGGATGTAATTGAATACATCGCCGCCCTGTACGAGAGCAGCTTCAAAAGCGTCGCGGCTCGGGAAGAGGTAGTGCATGCTGAGCACCTGCAGCTGGGAAACAAACGGTGCGGCGTTCTGCGTTCCGCCGATGACCATATCCAGTGTGCCGAGGCGCATATCGTCGATGGTGGCTTCGTCGTTGCCGAGCTGGCCGCCCGGTGCAACCGTCACTTCAATGGCGCCGTTGGAGCGTTCGTTGAGTTCTTTGGCGATATAATCGCCCATCTGGACCCAGGGATGCGTGCCGGAGGTCACGGTAGCGATCTTGATCTGAAACTGGCCGGGCTTGTAATCTGCACTTGCTGCGGCGCAGAGCGATGCAACGAGAACAAGGCACAATACGATGCTGAGGATTCTTTTCATGGTTTTCTCCTTTTCAATTTGATTTTTGTCTACAATAAACAGGTTTGCTGTTTTCCAGGAAATAGATCAGCAGGGCAGCGGCAAACACGCAGAGAATGCCGATAATGCTGCGCCCGCCGGGAACCTCCCGGAAGAACACCAATCCCAGTATTGCCGAAAATACAATGCCGAGGTAATTGATCACGCTGACTTCGCCGGGGTTTGCCATTTTATAAGCCTGCGTCAGCGTCAGCTGTCCGATTGCCGCAAACAGACCGATCCCGGCAAGCATCAGCCACTCACTGCCATGCGGCAGTACAAACGTGCCGAAACCGAAGATCGCGCTGAGCATACAGGATACCAGAGAGAAGAAAAACAGGATCGTTCCGTTTTTTTCCTTTCCCCGCAGCGCAGCGATGGCAACATAGGCGCCGCCCGCGCCTGCAGCAGACAGCAGCCCGATCAGTGAAGGGCCGAGATTCAGATTGGAAAACGACGGGTTGATTACCAGAATTGCCCCGGTAAAAGCCAGAACCAGTCCGATCAGTTCCGACAGAAGAAGCGGTTTTGCCAGAAAGATCACGGAGAAGATGATCACAAAGAAGGGGGAGGAACGGTGCAGCAGGCTTGCATCCGCAAGGCCGATACGGGAAGTGGCGTAAAAGTATCCCGCTACGCCGATAAACCCGAGGACCGACCGCAGCAGCAGCACAATGCGGTTTTCCTTATGCCCGAAAAGAGGCATCCCGCCCTGTTTTGCCATCACAAAACCGATGATCAGCGTGACGAAATTGCGCACAAACACCTGCTCCCACAGAGGGAAAACGCCGTTGGAAAGCTTTACCACAAGCTGCATCAGGCTCATGCTTGCGGTGGAAAGCATCATGAGCAGCAGGGCTTTTCTGCGGTCTGTCATGCCTCCACTGCTTTCCTCACGGCCATCAGGCATTCATCAGACGCACGCGGATCGGCAACGCAGCCCGGGCCGATCATCAGGCCTTTTCCGCCAACCATGTCAATGGCTTCCCGGATATGGGCACGAATGCTCTCCGGAGTAGCGTCTTCTTTTGCCATAATGCTGTCGTATACCAGATGGGAACCGACGATTTCCGGGCCTTCCCGCAGACCGCCGAGGAACACTTTATCGGTCTTTTTCCGAGCTTCCCTGAGCGTCGGGCCGGTCTGACGGTCGTGCCAGTTGAGCACGTCGATCGGATATTTCATCATGGTGTCAAACATGATATTCTTCCCGTGGATATGGCAGACGTTGAACCAGGTCTTTCCCTTGAAGGCATTGATGACCTGCATGTCGTAGGGTTTGACAAACTCGGCAAAGGTCACGTCGTTCAAAAGGTCATAGGTGGCACACTGCGTGGCAAAGAAGAACCCGCTCACGCCTGCGTCAATGTTCGCCTTCACAAAATTAACGGTCGTCTCTGTGATGACCTGGAGGGCATGATGCACAGCTTCCGGCTCCTCCACCATCAGGGAGAGCATTTTTGCCCCGGCCAGTTTTTTCAGAGACGAGGCAGGGGAGAAGACGGTCTGCAGGCACGGGGTATCCGCATCGGCGAGCTTCACCGTCCACTGGGCCATCTGCAAAGTTTTTCCCCAGGTACCGTAAACAGGGGGAAGCGGCTCAATGGCATAAAAATCTTCGACGGTTTTCAGCCCGGCATCGGCGATTTCGACTTCCTTGTATTTGTCGCAGTAGATATCGAGCTTTCCGCCCCAGTCGGGAACCATATAAGCCCCGAAAGGCATCATTTTGATGAAGTCATAATCAAACTTCTTATTCATGGCGACCATGGCCTCCGCCAGCGAGCGGGGATCCTGGTCATACTCGCTTAAATGCATCCAGACGCTTACCGGGATGCGGTCCGCTTCCTGACCGGCCAGTACGGCACGAACTCTTTCCTCTTTTGTCATAAAGGTATTCTCCCTGTTCAAATGATTTTTTTATAAACAAAACCCGCAAAGCAGACGAAAAGTCAATCCGCCAGCATGATTTTCAGGATCTCCTCATCGGTGCCGCGCATGCCTTCCCGGCCAAGGCGGCCTACCCCGGACACCATATTGTCTACACCCTTTTTCACAATGCCGTCTCCGCCGTAGAACTGCTGCCCGTTTTCATACATCTTCAATCCGAGGATCGCATTGTCCAGCGCCAGGGCGATCTTGCCGGCACAGGAGGCTTTTGCCCCGTCACAGATCACACCGGAAGAAATGGCAAGGGAATTGACCAGGGTATGGGCAATCTCCTTGAAGCCGCCGCCCTTGAGATAGGCAATGCCGCACACGGCTGCCGTGCCCGCATTGATTACTCCGCAGTAAGCGGACAGCCTGCCGATCGGTGTTTTCTGGTAGATCGCCAGCAGATTGGAAAGCACCAGGGCGCGGATCATGCGCTCTTCGGAGGCACCGGTTTCCCGTGCATAAATGACAACAGGAACGGATGCCGTAATCCCCTGATTCCCGCTCCCGGAATTGATGATGACCGGCAGTTCGCATCCGCTCATTCTCGCATCGGAGCCCGCCGCCGCGTAGGCTCTGCATTTCAGCAGGATACTGTTTTCGTTCTCCAGCGAGGCAACATCCTGATAGGACGTCAGCAGAACGGATCCGATATTGGCTCCGTAGTTCTCCCGGACGCCTTCTTCCGCAATGGCCATGTTATATTCCACCTGGCGCTGAATCAGCGGCATCACATCTGTCAGATCTACGGTATCAGCAAAATCCAGGATCGTTTCCGCTTTCATGAAGGTGCGGTCTGTCAGTTCGCCGTCTGTTTCCTCCCGGACTTCCTGCTCCTGCAGGACCGTCCCGTCCTTTTCAATCAGAACAACGTTTGTGTGGTAGTTCGCGATCCGTACTTTGCTGGTATGCCCCTTCCCGGAGAGAACGACCACCAGATCAAATACCAGTCCGGAATCCGTCGTATCGATCGTAATGGGGGTATTCTCTAAAAAGGAATGAACAACGGCTTTCTGTTCCGCCGTAACAGAGGAAATTACCTGGAGTTCCTTTGCCGGATCTCCGGCAACGATGCCTGCGGCTGCAGCTGCGGCAATGCCGCGCATCCCGTCTGTATTCGGCACAACGACGCTTTTCACGTTCTTGATGATGTTCCCGCTGGCAAAGATCTCCACCTTCTCCGGCAGAAAACCAAGTGTTTCTCTGGCGACAGCGGCGCAGTATGCCACCGCGATCGGCTCTGTGCATCCCATTGCGGGGATCAGTTCTTCTTCCAGGATCTTCAGATAATCCCGGTATTCTTTACTGTTCTTTTCCACGGCTCACCTCTGTTTTCCTCTCGGTTTTTTCAGCAGGACGTGCTGTATTTTATAAGCAAATTATAGCATAAGCCCTATGAAAATTCAAGGCAAGGATAGGCAAAGGGGATCCCCAAGAAAAGCCCTTAATACTTATAGCATAAATAGGTTATATCATAGTACCTGTCCTTTGTCAAGGCAGGTTCAGATAAGTTGTACTTAGAGAAAGCAGATATGCCGGGCAGCTGCCATATGCCATGGAAACTTTTTATACTCTTACGGCAAAACCGTTGAGCTCAGCGCCGCCGTCTGCGGGGACCATAATGTATTTCCTCCCGTCCATTTCCCGCGTCTCGATCAGAAAACTCTGTTCCGGGCTGACCGTGATCGTCACTTCTCCGGCCTTTACCTGAAAGTGCCGGATATCCACGATATTTTCCGGATTCAGTACGGTTTTCCCGAACCGGTCTTCGTAGCCTTTCCGGAAGGAGGTCAGCTGGTCCTCCTGGATCCCGCAGTCGGCAAGGATTGTGCAGATCTCCCTGCAGGAGACGGTAAGGGGTTCCTCTTCCCGGCTCTCCGCATGCTCTGCGACCCGGGCTGTCAGCTGTTCATGAACAGCGCGGATCACATCCAGCCTGCAATCAACGGAATCGTTCAGAACAGCTTCAAAAGCTTCCCGCTGCTCGGCAGGGGTCATGGAAAGATCCGTCTGAAAGATCCCTTCGATAAATTCATAATGCACTTCATCGGGCTTTCTGGAATAAAAAAGGGCATTGTAAATGTTGGTTGCCCGGTTATCAAAAGCCGGGAACAGGAAACCCAGTTCCGGATTGCCGACGATCTGCCTTGCCAGGAAATGATGAAACTCATTTTCCCCCGGGAAGTATCCCAGTTCCGGCTTCCCGTCTTTCACCGGGCATACCGCACAGAGGAAATAACGGAATACCTGGTCGGATTCTCCGGAAGCAAAGTCCTGTGCGGAACGATCCACATCACTGTGGCTGTGATAAGGCACATCATAGGCATCGTTTGCGCAGAGGATCAGATAATTGTCATCTCCCATATCAAGGTGATCTGTCACCTTCTCGAAAAAGGCGCGGCGGGCATCGGTCCTGTCTTCCCGCAAAGCCATCAGAAGGCGGTGGTTTTCGCTGTCAGCAACCTGTTCGGTAGAAAAAATGATATCCGTCAGATTACGGCTGAGAGAGCCGGATAAAACCTTTTTCAGAAGAGCCAGATACTGCCGGGATTCCTCCTGAGGCAGCAAAGCGACGGACTCATCGAGATAGGCTATGATCTCTTTGTTGCTGTTTACATAGCAGCCGTAAATTCTGCCGATGTTTGCTTTTTCCGGTTTGAGCCGCCGGCTCAGTTCGCTGATTTCTCTTTTGTTCAATGGAATTCTCCTCCCTATTGGTAAACGCATTTTGCGACAGGAAGACTCAGTATAACAGAAGATCCGAAAAATTCAAGGAAAACCTGCAAAGCAGAAAAACCGTGGAATTACCCAGTTTTATGTGACAGTAGTGTGACTTTTCCTGTGCTATACTGTGCCCGTAAACAAGAGATGCAGAGCATCTCGGGAAAAAAGAGCAGCCCCAAGGGGCTGACGGGAAAAAAGAAAAGGAGATTACTATCATGGCAGAAATCATTAAAGACGCAGATCTGGAAGGCACCGTAGGCGGCAGCGCAAGAGGCCCGGAATGGACGCAGGGCGGCATGACCTTCTACCGCATCGCATCCGGCGACACAC